>DBTV01000040.1:0-108567 GCA_002307235.1 Acidobacteriaceae bacterium UBA1307 | reverse complement strand
ACTCGCGCTTGGGCAGCGGAATGCCGTACTTCTGCGCGACGATCTTGACCGCTTCGGGGAAGCTGACGTTTTCGATCTTCTGCACAAAGGTAAACACATCGCCCGAGACGCCGCAGCCGAAGCAGTGAAAGAACTGCCGGGTGACATGCACGTTGAACGAGGGCGATTTTTCCTTGTGGAAGGGGCAGAGACCGGCGTAGTTGGCCGAGCCGGATTTGCGCAGGCGGATGTAGCCTTCAACGATCTTGACGATGTCGGCCTGCTGCTTGACGGTCTGTGCGAACTCGCTCATGGCTCTCTTTTGAGCATACGGCAGTGGGCGGCGCGCGGGAATTTTTCCTCGAGGAATTGGAAGGGAAGGCCTGATGGAAATGCTTGAGAGAAAAGGCGGTGCAGGCAGAAACGCGTGTTGGCCAGGGAGGCGTGGCCGCCGGTAAGAAAGAAAAAAACATGAAAAGCACGCTGGTACCCTTGCCTTAAATTAGATACGTAGTATTATCTATTTAATTCAGGCGGCATGCCGGATTGCACGCAAACCTTAATGAGCGGAGAATCCATGAAGCACTTCCCTATCCTGTTCTGGATACTTTTGACAGTCACAGCGCTGCAGGCACAGCAGCAGAGTCCGGCTCTTCCGGTCGGCCCACACCAGGCCGACCCTCACCAGCAGATTGCCGTGGGGGCAGGTATTGCGCTGACGCGCAAGACCACGGTCAACGGAATCAAGTTTGAGCCGACCACGGCGGGCGATTACGAGGTCAGCTATCGGTATCGCCTGACGCGCCATTTTTCCGCGCAGGCCGACTACGACCTGTTCATGAACAGCCAGAAGTATCTGGCCGGGGGCAATCTGACGCGGATCGACGCGCGTGTGCATGCGGTGACGGGCAGTGCCGTGTTCACCTTTGGCAATCCGATGAGCAAGAAATTCGAGTCGTTCATCACGGCCGGTGGCGGCGCGCTGATCTATCAGCCACGCAATGCGACGGGGCTGGCGCAGCAGACGGTGAGCCAGTTCGCGATCGGTGGCGGCGACGATTATCTGCTGACGCCGAAGCTGCGGATCCGCGCGGAGGTAAAGGGGTTGACCTACAAGGCTCCCGACTTTGGCTTTGCAGGTCTGCGCACCAAAAAATACGTCAGCACGGTGATTCCGACCCTGGGCATCGTCTATACCTTTTAGGGCATTTTCGGAATACACGTAGACTTTTTAAGCGGCGTGCACAGTGGATTTTTCCCCAAGAAAAATCCACCGTGCACGCATCTGTGCAGTGCATGTGTATTGAAGAACTGCTCTAAGATCAACACAGAGGCCGCAACGCGGCCCAGGCAATTCCGTACGCGGTGAAAGAAGATCCATGACGCTGGCCAAGCCGAATAAACACGAGTTGAAGACCAAAGAGACGCGCGAAAAGCTGCTGCGGGCCGCGGAAAAAATCTTTCTGGAAGAGGGCTACGCCGGCGCGGAGCTAGGCCGGGTCGCTGCGATGGCCGGACGCACGACCGGCGCCATCTACGCGCACTTCAAGAGCAAGGAGGATATCTTTCTGGCTCTGTTCGAAGAGAGCCTGCAGCGTAAGCGGAAGGCCCTCGAGAAGGTGTTGGCCTCGCCCGCTCCGAAAGAGAAAAAGCGCGAACAGTGGCGCAATCTCTTCCTGGCGATCAGCAGGGATCGTGTCTGGTCGTTGCTGCTGCTCGAGTTCAAACTCTTTGCCATCCGCCATCCCGATGCGCAAAACCATCTGCGGGCGCGCATGCGACAGGCCTTCGGCAGCATCCCCGGTTCACCGGTACAGACAATGCTCGAGGATCTGCAAAGCGTCGGCACCATGCCTGAGCGCATCTTCGCGATTCGGATGATGCAGCCGCTTCTTTCCGCGGTTGCCCTGGAAGCCACGTTGTTTTCTGAAGACTTCGACGATGAGACCATCGAGCGCTATTTGTTGCGGGTCTTCGATGCCATGATTTAGAGCACTGCTGCAAGATCTGCGCGGCGAATCAGGAAAAAGACGCCGCGCAGATCCAGCATGCTTATTGGTGCGCCTTCTTCCATTCCTTCAGCAGGGCCAGAACCTCTTCGGCGTGGCCTTCGGGCTTGACCTTGGGGAAGACGTGGACGAGCGTCTGGTCAGGGCCAATGACGAAGGTGGTGCGCACGATGCCCCAGACCTTCTTGCCGTACATGTTCTTCTCTTTGAGCACGTCAAATTGTTTGCAGACCTTTTCCGTGTGGTCGGCCAGCAAGGGGTAGGTCAGTTCATACTTGGCCTTGAACTTGGCCTGCGCGGCAACGGTGTCGCGTGAGATGCCGAGCACGACGGCGCCGGCGGCTTGCAGCTTTTTCAACTGGTCGCGGAAGCCGCAGGCCTCGATGGTGCAACCCGGGGTGTTGGCTCTAGGGTAAAAGAAGAGTACGACCGGCTGACCGGCAAAGTCGGAGAGGCTGACCGTGTTGCCTTCGTCGGTCTCAAGGGTGAAGTCTTTAACTTTTTCGTTCAATTCCATCGGGGAAACTCCTCGACTATTGGAGGACGCAGGGTGGCCAACCGTTTCATTTCTTTCGGGTTTTTCTTCTCGTTCTGGGCGATCACCGGGGGGGCGTCGGCGCAGTACCCGGGCCAGCTTGCGCCGGGCGAGAAAAAGCCCGTGCTGCGCTCTGTCGCGGTGCTTGAGTGGACCGGCGACGCGGCCAACAAGCCCAAGGCTAGCCGCCTGGTGCCGCTGACCATCTTCAACGGCGAGGAGCTTGTCGATGGTGGGCTCTATCTGGCCCGGCCCGAGCCTCTCTCCGTGGCGCCTGGCGTTGAGTACGAGCTGGAAGAGGGCGGCAAAGTCACCGGCCTGTATGACGTGGACCACGCCGGACAGGAGCAGGGCGGCTGGGTCGGCTACGGCAACTGGAAGAGGCCGCCCGCGCTGCCGAAGCCCACCAAAAAAATAGAAACAATCGACGACTGGAACGATCCCGACGACCGGCCGATTCTGCACCGCAAGCATCATCCCGAAGACAGGAAATCCGCCTCGGATGCGGACCGGCCCACGCTGCATAAAAAGTCGGACGAGAGTGCGACGCCCGACCCCGACCGCCCGACCCTGCACAAAAGGAGCGAGGATGATGCCGAAGAGACGGCCTCCGCGCCTGATCCTGACCGGCCCGTTCTGCGCAAGCCGCGCACCAGCGGCGATCCGCAGTCAAAGAAAAAGAAGAAGGAAAAGGACGTGGGTTTCGTGGACGCGCTTGCGACGGGCGATGACCCCGACCGGCCCCGGCTCAAGCGCGGCAAACCCGTCGAGGCGGGCGTGGCCGTGCTGCCGAGCTTGATGGGGATGCCGCCCGATCTGCGCCAGACCGTCGCCGTCTCCGATGCCGCGGCGGGCCGCGAACATCGGTGGCGCTACGAGTGGACCGACGCGGCCGAAGAGGCCAGGATGCGCGGCCTGCTCGAAGACAAAGCGCGCGCGGCGCTGGGGTTGACTGTGGTCGTTCCCGCGCCTGCGCCGTCCGTCAAAAAAATACGCACCAAAAATGGTGCAAAGGCTGCGAAGCCCGTCGCACCACCAACGCCGCCGGAGCCAGCACCGTTGGCCGACGCGCAGTTCCGCGCCTTTGAGCTGGCCTATGGGGCGGGGGCGACGCTGGTCTACTCGGCGCACACGGAGCCGGGCGAAGACGGCGCGCCGGTGAAGTTCGTGACGCTGGTTGCGCAGCCGGATCTATACGGCAACCTCGTGGTGTTGCTCACGAACGTGACCGATGCGGTGCATCTGGATGTGACGCCACGCCTGCGGCTGATCGACGCGGTTGACGCCGAGGCCGACCATCGCGGCGAGCTGGTCTTTGAGCTGCGCGGAGCCAGCGCGCGCCAGTTCGCCCTCTATCGCGTCCTGCGCGGTCAGGCGGAGCGGCGCTTTGTGACTGCGCCGATGGAAGGGAGCAGGGAACAGTGAGCAGACAAAAGAGTCTGTCTGCTCTTCCCTGTTCCCTGTTCCCTAGTCCCTTAGTCCCTAGCCCCTACGTCTACAAATGCGGATCGTCCGGGAAGGGCCCGACCAGCGCGCCCTCGGCGATGCTGCTGCCGCCGAGCACGATCTCGTGGCTGGCGATGTGCGCTCCGGCGCCGATGACGACCGGACGTGGCGAAACCCTGGCGTAGTCGGCCGGGTCATGAGCATGCGAGAAGACGCGCGTGTACGATCCGATGACGGCCTTTGAGCCGATGGTGATGCCGCCGCGATCATTGAGCAGCGCGCCCTGCCGCACCACCGCGCCGTCCTCGATCACGAGGTTGTAGCCAAAGGTCAGCTCGATGCCGGAGGCGAGCTTCACACTCGCGCCGAGCGCGGCAAAGATGTGCCGGGCCAGCATCGCGCGGAAGCGCCAGCCGAGCCACTGGTTCATGCCCACCGGCGAGCGGTCGAACATCTTCCAGAACCAGAGCAGCGGTTTGCGTTCGGCATACCGCGTCAGGTCGATCTCGGGGAAGCTCTCGGCCTCGAGGGTAACGTTGCGCGGGTCGAGCGAAAGCTCAAGGATGGTGACGGGCAGCTCCGAGGTGAGCACCGAGCTTTGCCGGCCACCATGCGGACGGCCCAGATAGAGCTGGTAAAGCTGGTCGCGAACAATCTCGGCGCGGCGCTCGGCCGCGTGGTGGCGCGTCAGTTCGTCGTCAAGAAACTGAATCCAGCGGCGGTAAAACTCCTCGGCTTCGGGAGCAGGATGCGGAGCGGGAATTTGCGTAGCCATACGCTAGTGAAGATACACCCGGACGGTGCCTGTTTGCTTGTGCGCATGCAAAAAAAGCCCCGCCCGAAGGCGAGGCTTTTTGCTGGTCTTTATTGCGATTTAGCGCCGGCCCTGAATGACCTTGCCACCGGCCTTCTTGGCTGCGCGCCGCGCCGCGATATCGTGCATTTCCCGGCCGATGCTGGACTTGTTGATGGCCAGTTGCAGCGTCAGGTTGATGATGTTGCCCGTGCCCCAGTAAAGTGCCAGGCCCGAGGCAAAGTGGAACATCGAGAAGCCGATAATCACCGGCATCAGAATGGCCATCATCTTGCGCTGCGCCGGATCCATGCCCGGAGCGGGCGTGATGATCTGCGTGATGAACATCGACGAGATGATCAGCACCGGCAGAATGTAGAGCGGGTCGGGCGAGGAAAGATCCTTGAGCCAGAACCACTGCGCCTGCCTGAGCTCAACCGCGTTGAGCAGCACGCGATAGTAGGCGAAGAACAGGGGCATCTGCAACAGCAGCGGCAGGCAACTGCCGTACATGTTCACGCCCTCGGCCTTGTAGATCGCCATCATCTCGGCGTTCATCTCGGCGCGCTTCGGATCGTTCATCTTCAGGTGCGCGTAGCGTTTTTTGAGCGCCTCGACCTTCGGCTGGATGCGCATCATCTTCAGCGACGACTTCATCATCTTGACGCGCGTCGGCAGCAGCGCCAGATTGAAGATGACGGTGATGATGATGATCGACCAGCCCCAGTTGCCGATGCCGTGCTCATAGAGGAAGCGCAGCGCAACGTAGAGCGGTTTGGCGATGATCGACCACATGCCGAACTGAATCAGCGGAGACAGCGTCGGACCGCTCGGCTTGCCGTCGGCGCCGGTCGCGTGGACCGCGTTCAGCACCTCGGTGGCCTTGGGGCCGGCGAACAGCCGCACATGCGTCGCGCCGCTCTGGTCGCCCACGGCCATGCCGATCACGTCGGCCGGAGTCTTCTTGCTGTTCGCGTCGCTCAGGTCGCTCGGCAGCTCGATGGCATTGTGCAGCGTGACCACCGTGGCCGCGTCGGGATTCTCGGGCAGAAACGCTGCCGCAAAATACAGGTCCGAGATGGCCGCGTAGCTGTAGGACTGGTTCAGCGTGGCGTTGTTGCTGACCTTGTGCGCCGCCTGCGAATCGTTCTTGCCATTCGATTCCCAGACAAACATCGACGAGGCCGAGGTGCGCACCGGCGAACGGGTCGTCGAGCTCGGCAGGAACTCTTCCATGTCGCCGAGTCCGGCCGGCCAGCTCACGAGCGCACGAACCGGCGCGCCGTTGCGCAGCACGCGCGTTTCAATGTCGATCACGTAGCTCTGGTCGAAGTGGAAGGTCTTCACCACGTCGAGGCCGCCCGCCGCGTAATGGAAGCTGAGCGAGTTCGGCGCGGCAATCCAGTTGCCGGTCGCTGTCGACTGGAAGAGCGCCTGATTGAGCGCGGTGGTCAGCGCCGGCTCATAGGTGTAGAGCGAGAGCGGCAGCCCGAAGCGGGCCGCGGTCTGCGGCTGCACCAGGTCGAGCGGCTTGCCCTCGGTGTCCTTATACTGCTTCAGGATCCAGTGCTTGACCTGCGCGCCGCGATTGGTGAAGACGATCTTGTAGAGCTGGTTTTCGACCGTCGTCTCGTTCTCGGCCGCAGCGGTAATCGCGGGCGTGGAGGTCGGAGCGGCCTGTGCCACAGCCTGCGCCGTGGTCGGCGCTGTTGCCGCCGATTGCGGCTGCGCGCTCTGCTGCGTTTGCGGCGTGTTCTGCGCCGGAGCCGTCGCGGGCTTGAAGAAGTACTGATAGCCCAGAACCACGGCCAGGCCCAGCATAATGAACAGCAGCGTGCTGCGAAGATCGCCGCCACCGCCGCCCGGGCCGGCGCCCTGCGTCTGCAGATTGGGATTCTTGATTTCTGGCAAAGGAAACTTCCTGTCGTTTGAAACGAACGGCCCGTCACGCAGCCGCTGCTCTTATGGTAATGGTTCGGGGTGCGAAGTTGCGGTTTTTCGCGGCGGAACCGGGTCGAAGCCCCCGCGCGAGAAGGGATGGCACCGTGCCAGACGCCGCGTGGCCAGCCCCAGACCCTTCAGGGGGCCGTGCAGGGCGATGGCCTCGGCCGCATACTCCGAGCAGGTGGGCCGGAACTTGCAGCCGTCCATCGGGCTCAGAGAATGCAGCGCCGGCGACAGCCAGCGTTGATAAAAGCCAATCAGAATTAAGAGAAAACGCGTCATTGCACGGGCGCGTGCGTACGAGCGGCCTCGCTCTGCGCCTGCTTGAGGATACGCACCAGCTCGGTCTCCAGTTTCGCAAATTCGATACTGAGAACCGTGCGGCGGGGATGCAGGATCAGATCGCAGCCGGGGGGCAGCAGATCGAGATGGCGGCGAACGATGTCGCGCATCCGGCGCTTGATCCGGTTGCGCTCATGGGCCTTGCCGATGACCTTGCCGACGGTCAGTCCCACGCGCGTGCGCGTCTTTTCAACGGGCGCGTCGTCGGGCCGGATGGCCAGAAACCAGCTCAGAGACGAGGACTGATGCTTGCGGCTCAACGCATAAGCGCGCTGATAGTCCGCATGCTTCTGCAGGCGTACCCCCGCAAAGGACTGACGCTGCACTTGGCTGGAAGGGGAATTCATCAGAGGACCGGGTGGGGTGGTTCGATCCCGGAACGGCGGCCAAAGGGCTGCCGGTTCCGGGTCCAACACTGAAAGCCAGGCTGGCGAAGACTAGTCGCGGAAGCCGGCGCTGACGGAAACCCGCTTGCGGCCGATGGCGCGGCGGCGGCTCAGAACGGCGGCGCCCGACTTGGTCTTCATGCGCGCGCGGAAGCCGTGCTTCTTGACGCGGCTGCGGCGATTGGGTTGGAAAGTGCGCTTGGGCATGGAATTAACTCCTATGTGTGCTCGACTGAATCTTCGCTTTTGACAGCATCTCCGAGTATACCGGAATGGCGGCGAAAAATCTAGTTCCTCGAGGCTTGAAAGCCTCTGCAAAACTCGTCCGTTTCGCTTACAATACCAGTCCTCGAATGCCGCCGTCGCGCGCAGAAAAATCGAAAACTTTTCGGACTATTTTATTCCCTCAAGGAACGAAATAGTCAAGTTTTATGCGGTTTTCACCATACTTGGTGCAACTCTGCTGCTCGTCCGGATTCTTCTGTTAAAGAATGATTGCATCCAAGGGCAAATGTGCTACTATCGGGACCGTTCAGAAAGTTTCAGGCGTCCCGCGAAACAGGAAATATTCATTGCTCCGAGGGGTCCTTCCGGGGCAATTTGAGCGGTTCACTGGCATTTATTTTTTTGATTTGTTTCGACGCAGGGGCTTTGCACCTTGCGCCATAGCAGCATTGTCGTCTCCATGGGGAATATGAAGATATCTTCCCGTTGGCCCGGGCGCAGGCAAGGATTTTTCGATGTCATTCGCTACTACACCCACTACGGTTCTTAACCCTTGGCTGCAGATTCTTTCATCGCTTGAGAAAAAGGTGATTCGCCAGTCCTTTGAGACATGGCTTAAGCCTACGCGATTCAGCCACATTGCCGGTCGCACCTTGTACGTCCGTGTTCCGTCTCCTGAGTTTCAGCACATCGGCGACAAGTACGCTGACCTGATTCAAGAAGCGATCGATCTGCAAGGGCTCGATCTGGACGATGTCAGCTTCGTGACCACCGAAGAGGATCCCTCGATCCCTCCGCAGCGTCGCGATGGTGGTTTCGCGCCCGTGCCCTCGCATGCGCCGAGCGCGCCCAGCCAGCAGCCGGCCGCGCCGCTGCAGAAGAGCTTTGACTGGTCCTCGGCCGCGCAACTGAATCCGCGCTACACCTTTGAGAACTTCGTCATCGGCAACGGCAACCAGTTTGCCCGCGCCGCGGCTCTGGCCGTGGCCGAGCGGCCCTCGCGTGCCTACAATCCGCTCTTCCTTTATGGTGGCGTCGGCATGGGCAAGACCCATCTGATGCACGCCATCGGCCATGAGGTGAAGCGTCGCCAGCCCTCGGCCAATATCTGCTACGTTTCGGCGGAAAAGTTCACCAACGAGATGATCAGCTCGTTGCGCAACGACCGCATGACCAGCTTCCGCGACCGCTTCCGCTCGGTTGACGTGCTGCTGATCGATGACATCCAGTTCATCGCCCAGAAGGAGCGCACCCAGGAGGAGTTCTTCCATACCTTCAATGCGCTGCACGAGAGCATGAAGCAGATCGTCATCGCCTCGGACCGGCCTCCAAAAGAGCTGGCCGAGATTGAAGACCGCCTGCGTTCGCGCTTCGAGTGGGGCCTGATCGCCGACATTCAGCCGCCCGATCTCGAGACCAAGGTCGCCATTCTGCTCAAGAAGGCCGAGACCGAGCAGGTGCAGTTGCCGACCGACGTGGCGCTGTTTGTTGCCTCCAATATCCGGACCAACGTCCGCGAGCTTGAGGGCGCGCTGGTGCGCCTGGTCGCCTGGTGCCATCACAATCACATGGAGGTCACGCTGGCCAATGCCCAGCAGTGCCTCAAGCAGTTCATTGACATGCAGGTGCGCAAGGTGACCATCGAGTCGATCCAGCGCGCCGTCGCCGAGCAGTTCGGCATGCGCGTCAGCGATCTGAAGCAGAAGAACAACTCGCGCAACGTCGTCGTGCCCCGCCAGATTGCGATGTATCTGGCCAAGCAGATGACCGAGGCGAGCCTGCCCGAGATCGGCCGCCAGTTCGGCAACAAACATCACACCACGGTGATGCACTCGATCGCCAAGATCGACGAGCTGCGCCGCACCGACAAGGACCTGCACCGGGTACTCAACAAATTGCAGGATCAGCTGAACGGGTAATCTTTTTGGGGATGCCAGAGACAGAGAAAAGGCCGCGATCATCGCGGCCTTTTCCTTTTGCTTGCGCGGTACTGCCTTCAACGGCCATGGCGGGCTGCGCGCGCATTACTTTCGTTGTCGAATGCCTGTGTCAGGGCACGACTTCAGTCGTGCCGCAAAGCTCCGCCATTGAAGCATGGCCTTCAGGCCCTGCGCGCAAAGAGAAAACCCGATCACGGCTCGAAGCGATGCTCTGACACGCGACCAGGAAGTTTTGCGCGGGCAACGCTATTTCGTCGTGCCAGCGATGCGCGCGACGAAGAGTTTTTCAAAGCGTGCGCGGTCGATGCCGAGCTGCGCATGCACCGCGCGCAGGCCGGTCGCGGGCTTGTCCTCATCATCCCAGGTAAGCGTGTCGCCGTAGCCCGGCCCGTGGCTCAGGTCCACGTCCATGAACACGATCTGCTCGCGGGTGATGATCGCCGGATCAATCCATGCGAGCGCGGCCAGCTCATCCCACATGTACGAGACGGGCTTGGACCACCGTGCAATGTAGCGCGCCGCCGGTTTGTCTGAAGCGGCAAGCTGATGGAGAATCTCCGCGGTCAACGGCGCCTGCACCGAGGCGTCGACCGTGGTCACGTCAACGCGCGGCCAGTCGGCGCGCAGCACAATGTGCGCGGCCTCGGGATCGAACCAGAAGTTGAACTCGCGGCGGGGATGGTTGCCGCCGTCGATCGAGGGGTTCAGGCTTCCACCCATCACCACCAGCCCCTTGGTGAGCGCGGCGAACTGCGGGTCTAGGCTGATGGCCAGCGCGATGTTGGTCAGCGGGCCACCGGCGTAGATCGTTACCTGATGCGGATGAGCGTGAACCTGACGGAGAAGAAAGTGCGCGGCGTCCTCGTCGATGGGCTTGAGTACGGGTTCGCCCTCGGGGATCGGCGCATTGGACTCGTCGGCGCGCCAGGCGCCAAGCCAGCCGGGTTTGCCGACCAGGGCCTCTTCAAGCCGCGTCTGTTCGCGGTCGCGCACCAGCGGGCCGCGTGCGCCGCGTGCCACCGGAACCGTGCCGTGGCCGGTCAGCTCCAGCATGCGCAACGTGTGCCGCGTGTTCGCGTCCATCCAGCCGTCGCCGGTCACCTCGGTGATGCCGAGCAGTTCCACCTCGGGCGACTCCAGCAGGGCCAGCAATGCCATCTGGTTGGTGGTGCCTGGGCCGGTGGCGTCCTGATCCACAACCACGAGTCTGCGTTCGGCGCTGCAAAGCGAGCCGGCCAGCACGAGTGCCAACATCAAAAAAGATTTCATGCCGGGTATTGTACCCGTGCGGGGCCCGTTTTTTTACCTGCGACCGAAGTTGCGCGGCCGCGTCGGCACCTGCACCGGCAGATCGGTCTTGCCCGCCGGATAGACGGCCAGAAAGCGGCCCGGTCCTTCGCCGCTCGAGGCGGTCTCGACGCCCTCAATGGAGCGGAAGGCCAAGTGCAGCAGCCGTCGCTCGCGGCTGTTCATAGGCGGAAAGCTGAAGGGCACGCCGGTCTTGAGAACCTTTTCCGCGGCGGCTTCGGCCTGCAGGCGGAGCTCTTCGGCGCGCAGAGCCTTGTAGTTGCCCGAGTCAAAGCTGATCAGGTCGTGCTCGCGCTGGTCGAGTCGCAACATCTGCGCGGCTACCGTCTCAAGCGCACGCAGCAGTTCGCCGTTGTGCTGGGTGAGCAGCGGTGCATCCGGACCACTGAGTTCGACATAGATCTGGCGTGCCTCAAGGCCCTTGGGATCACGCGCTCCGTCACCGGCAACGATGCGGTATTTCAGCCGCATGCCGCCGAGCTTGTTCAGGTTAGAAAGGAAACCTGCAATGGTTTGCGCTGCTTGCTGCAAGTTGTCAATAGGCATGATTGTTCAGTATCGCAGAATGGTGTGACTGTCGGCGCGGAGAAAAGATAAAAAATCAGTGAGGAAAAATCCGCGCAAAAATGCCGCGTGGGCAGGCGCGCACAGATGCAAAAAGCGTATATCATTCAGGGCAAAGATCCCTTTGCAAATTTGCCCCCGCAACGCATGGAAAGGGCTGCTGTGTCGCTTCTTGAGCTTCGCATGATCGTCGCTCCGCGCCTGATACGTACCCTGAGGACTGCGGGTGTTGTCTTGTTTGTGTCGTCGCTGCTTCTGCCCGTCTGCCGGGATATTCTGGGGCAGAGTTACGTGGGCTGGAGCTGCGCCTGGAACGCGACCGGCATGGGCGACACGACGGTGGCTTCGCTCGCCACCGAGTACCTGATCGTGACCTTCAACCTCATCGTCGTGGTCGGCTTCGTTATCGGCTTCAGCCGCCATCTGCGCACGGTGCAACTGCTTCTCGGCGCGCTGCTTCTGCTTCTGCTTCCGACCGGCGCCGTGCTGCTGTTTCTCGATCATGTGCAGCTGCGGGTCGGGGCTTTTCTCTGGATCGCCTCGGCGCTGCTTCTGGTGATTCCCTCGCCGTTTCTGGTGCCGGCCCGCTACAGAGCAAGAACCCGGAGGCATGCGCACGCGCGTAGGTAGTTCCTTGTAGACTTTTTCTACGAGGTCCCCTTTCTTGTTTGCAACCATGATCCGCAGGCTTCTGCTTTTGTACGCCCTGCTGACGACCGCCGGTGCCCTCTGCGCGGCGCGCGCTCAGGGTGGGCCGCCGTTTATCACCGATGATCCGGGGACGCCGGGCGCGGGACACTGGGAGATCAATCTCGGCTGGACCGGCGAACACCATGCCGGGAGCGGCGACTACGAGCTGCCCAATCTCGACATGAACTATGGCTGGGGCGACCGCCTTCAGCTCAAGTTTGAAGTTCCTCTGGCCGCCGCGACCGACGAAAACAATACGACCCGCCTCGGCCTCGGTGATTCGCTGGCCGGCATCAAGTGGCGGCCCTACGAACACCACCGCGCCGGCGAGACTCCCACCGACGAGAACATGAACTTCTCGCTCGGCTTTTATCCGCAGGTGCTGGTCAGCAATCCGACGGCCTCGGTGCGGCGCGGCGTCGTCGATCCCGGCCCGCAATATTATTTTCCGATCGAGTTCACCACCCGCTTTGGTCCCATTGCCTTCAATGGGGAACTGGGCCGCTGGATCGGCAATCGTCACGTGCCGGACCGCTGGGGGCGCGGGCTGATCGTGGGCCATGCCTTCAGCGACCGTTTTGAGCTGTACGGCGAAATCTACGATCTCACCGACATCGATCACGCGGCCGACGAATCCGCGCAGCGCAGCGAAACGCTCGATTGCGGCCTGCGCCGCACGCTCGACCACGCGGGCCATCTGCGCCTGCTGTTGATGAGCGGCCGTTCGCTGCACCACGCGCGCGCCGCCAATGACGAGCCGAACTGGATCGCCTACGCCGGCCTCCAATTCCGTTTCGGCGGCCACGACGAGCCGGGTCACCTGCCGTAAACCCGCGCGGCGGCTGGCTCAGGCACAATGGAACCATGCCCGAAGAAACCGCCTTTCAGCTCTCCGCCGCCCAGGCCCGCGTTCTTGGCGCGCTGGTCGAAAAAGAAGTCACCACGCCCGAGTATTACCCGCTCACGCTCAACGCGCTCGTGAACGCCTCGAATCAGCGCTCGAACCGCGAGCCGGTGATGACGCTGGCCGAGGACGAGGTGCGCGAGGCTCTGGCCGGACTTGAGGAGCTGGGACTGGCCGCCGAGGCGCGCGCCGATGGCCGCGTTGCCAAGTTCGAGCACCGCTTTGGCGAGATCTTCAACTTTACCCGCGCTGAAACCGCGCTGCTCTGCGTGCTGTTGCTGCGCGGCCCGCAGACGCCCGGCGAGCTGCGCGGACGCACCGAGCGGTTGCAGCGCTTCGACGATATTACCGACGTTGTGGCGGGGCTCAAAAGGCTGATGGAGCGCGCGCCCGCTCTGGTCGCGCTGTTGCCGCGTGCGCCGGGTGCGCGCGAGGCCCGCTACGCACATCTGCTCTCCGGGCCTGTGGATGCGGCGCTGCTGGCCGTGCCGTCTGCGGCGATGGCTGCGACCCCGGGCGTCGACGAAGAGCGCATCGCGCGGCTTGAATCCGAGGTCGCCGATCTTCGCCAGCAGGTCGCTGCGCTCAGCGAAAAACTCTCAAGCCTGCTCGGCTGATTTTTCCTTCCACTTGGCGCGCGCGGCCTGGATCCTTGCCGCATCGGGCCGCGCGTCATCAACCTTCGAGTGGGCCGCTTACGCTCACGTGGTAGTTGTAGATCATCACCGTCGCGGTGCCGAAGAGCATGGCCATCAGCGCCAAGGGAGCGCCATAGGGAAAGCCCTCGGTCAACGCGAAGCGGATAACGACAATCGAGACCACGTAACCGGCATTGCGAAAGACCATCTCGTAGCGGCCGGTGAACAGCAGCAGAAGAATCAGCACCAGCACATCGGTAAAAACCATCACCGTGAACATGTCGTTATAGAAGCTGGTGGCTGATTCCAGCCTGCCCTGTCCGGTGGCGAGAATGCGGATGAAGGTGCGGCCGAACAGCCCGATGTTCCATGCCGCCATGCCGGTCAACAACACCGCCAGCAGCGAGGAGACGGCCTTCTTCTGCCGGATCAGGCGGATGGTTTCCCAGGTGGGCAACTGCGCCACCGAGCGCCCGGCCCGTTGCGCGGCAACGTGGCGGAAGATGGCCACCATCAGATACATCAGCACGCTGCCCCACATGTTCAGGAACAGGGGCAGGGTCTCCATCGAGAAGTGTCGTGTGGTGATGAACTCCTCAATATGGCTAATGTCGCGCAGCACCTCGCGGAGAAAGATCAGCGAGACAATCTCATACTGGCTTGCAATCGACTTGGTCGTTGAGTTCGGCAGCGCACCGATCAACGTCATCACTTCGTAGAACAGAATGACGTTGAATGGCGTGGCGATGGCTGCCAGGTAATCGGGGCCGAGCGCCTCCGCCCAGCCCGCGGGCGCATGCAGCAGCCGTGCCAAAAAAATCAGCACAATGTGCGTGACAAAGCTGAGCAGGCTGAGCCAGATCACCACGCGCTTGAGCATGAGGCGATGGTAGGGACGAAAGATCGTGTCGTGCGCGTTTTCGCACCACGTCCACAGAACCTCGCCGCCGTTGTGAGGAACTTCCTGCATCTTCCGCTCCTGAGCCTTCGTGCCCCCAGCTTACCCCAGATCGCAACCTGGCCGTGAAAAATCCGGCGGCAAAAACATTGCCCCACTCTTGCGCCGGTTTGCGGCTACGAGCAGGTGCACCCTACAATGGCGAGAAATATTTAGGAGCTACTCCATGCGCTGTTCTTCCTGTCTTGTTGCCGCCGGTCTTCTTCTCTGTGCGCTGGCCACTTCGGCCCAGTCTGCCCCCAAACCCGCACCCCTCGTTGCCGCCACCCCGCCCATGGGCTGGAACAGTTGGAACTTCTTCGCCGAAAAGGTCACCGAGCAGGACATCAAGAACGCCGCCGACCAGATGGTCGCGACCGGCATGCGCGACGCCGGTTATGTCTACATCAACATCGACGACACCTGGGAGGGGGAGCGCGATGCGCAGGGCATTCTGCATACGAACTCCAAATTCCCTGACATGAAGGGCCTTGCCGATTACGTCCATGCGCGCGGTCTCAAGCTCGGCATCTACTCCGGCCCGGGCGCCAAAACCTGCGCCGGTTACACCGCCTCGCTCGGCCACGAGGAGCAGGACGCGAAGATGTATGCCGACTGGGGCGTCGACTACCTCAAGTACGATCTGTGCAGCTTCCGCGAAGATGTCATGTATCCCAAGGCTCTGCACGACCGGCCCGAGCAGGCGCGGCTGATGATTGCCGCCTACGCCAAGATGGGCAAGGCGATTCAGTCCACCGGCAAGCCCATCGTCTACTCGCTCTGCCAGTACGGTTGGGATTCGGTCTGGGAGTGGGGTGCCTCGGTCGGCGGCAACCTCTGGCGCACCACCGGCGACGTCGAGGCTAACTGGCCGAGCATCGCCATGATCCTCAACGCACAGGCGGGTCTGGCCGACTACTCCGGCCCCGGCCACTGGAACGATCCCGACATGCTCGAGGTCGGCAACGGCGATCTCTCGCTCGATGAAAACCGCGCGCACTTTTCCATGTGGGCCATGCTGGCCGCGCCGCTGCTGGCCGGCAACGACCTGCCCCACATGAAGCCCGAGATCAAGGCCATCCTCACCAACAAAGAGGTGATCGCCCTCGATCAGGACCCGCTCGGCAAGCAGGCCCGTCGCGTCTACGTCGATGGCGAGGTCGAGCTCTGGACGCGCCCGCTGGCCAATGGCGACACCGCGCTCGCCGTGCTCAACCACGGCCCGGAGCGTGTGGCGACGCATCCCTTCCATCTGCCGCTGGCCTCGCTCGGTCTGCATGCCGGACCGGCAAAAAATCTGTGGACGGGCGCGATGATTGCGCTGGCGGAAAACATGCCCGTCGAGATCGCCCGCCACGATGTGCTGCTGGTGCGCATTCCCGCAAAGTAGTTTTTCTGCGTATGTCAAAAAGCCCTCGCACGCGCCTTGTCCGCGCGAGGGCTTTTTTCTGCTTGGGTCCAAAAACGAATCAGTGGAATAATGCTGGCCATGCAATTCTTCACATTCGATGCGTCGCGAAGGGCGCTCGCGCGTTCGCATGGCGCGGTGGTGGCGATGGTCGTGCTGCTGTTGGGCAGTTGCGAGGCGTTGCTGATGGCCTTGCGCTTCATCTGGTCGGCGGCATGGCCGCTGACCGCGCCGCTGCTGACGCAGGTCGCGCGCTTCTTTCGGCCGGAGCTGCGACGAGAGGATGTGATGGCGGCGCTGGTCGCCGGTTCGCCCAGCCCCAGTGACATGGCCAACGCACTCGCCATGCTCTTCGCGCTTCCCATTTTTCTGCTGGCCGTCTGGCTTCTGGCGCGCTGGGTCTACGGCGCCGATCCGGTCGCGGTTCTTACCGATACGTACAAGCAACTCACGCGAGGCAAAGATGTTTGAGCGGATTCGCACTGTGCTGGTGCGCAGTTTTATTGGAACCATCGTGATCGGAACGCTGATCGCGCAGAGTGTTTTTCAGTTGGCGAACGCAGTGACTTGGCCGTTGCTGCGTTGGTTCGAGGCGCTGAACCAGCGGCAGCCGATGGCCGGCAGTGTGATGAATCCCCAGCCACTACCGCATCTCGATCTGTTGCTGGGGTTTCCGCATCTGCTTTCGGCCGTGCTGCAACTGCTGGTGGCCTGGGCGCTGCTGCACTGGCTTTATCTGCGGCCGGAGCCGGGCGAAGGCGAAAATTCCTAGAGCCCCTCTCGCCACGCCACAGCGTCAACAAATTCTAATACGCCAGCCGAATCCCGGTGCAGTGGTGCCGGGTCTCCGGCGTCAAAAAGTTCCGATAGCTCGGCCGGATGTGACGGGCTGGCGTCAGGCAGCTTCCGCCGCGCAGCACCATCTTGCCGCTCATGTAGCGGCCGTTGTCCGCGATTCCCACGCCCGGCCGGTAGCCCGGATAGCCCGTGTAGGCGCTCGCCGTCCACTCCCATGCGTCACCCAGCGCCTGCCGCAGCACCTCGCCCTGTTGCGCCGGTGCGGGCGCGGGCAGCAACCGTCCGCTGTCGAGCAGGTTTCCCCCGGTCGCGTCGCACTCGCAACCGGCCTCCCACTCCAGCTCGCCCGGCAGCCGCGCTCCCACCCAGCGCGCAAAGGCCTCGGCCTCATAAAAGCTCACATGCGTCACCGGAAGATTCTTCACCGAGGCGAGCGGCAGCGCCCCATGCAGCGTAAAGACGCTCCAGTCGCCGTCGCGCTTCATCCAATATTGCGGAGCCTGCCAGCCCCCGATCTCGACCGCGTCCCAGCCATCGGCCAGCCATAGCTCCGGCTTCCGGTAGCCGCCATCGGCGATAAAGGCTGCGTATTCGCCGCAGGTAATCAGCCGGTCTGCCAGGCTATAGGTCTCAAGCCACACCCGGTGCCGGGGCAGCTCGTTGTCATAGCAAAAGCCCGCGCCCGCATAACCCACCTCGCGCCGAGCGGCAGAAAATTCAAGAAACTCAAGCGGCCCCGGATCGCCCGCCGCGCCTGCCGGCAGAGCCTCGTTGGGCGAGTAGGCCGCGGCCAGCGGGTTCGTGTAGAAGGCGTGCAGAAGATCGGCCAGCATCTGCTCCTGATGCAGCTCCTCGTGGCTGATGGCCAGCTCGACTCTGCGCAGCATCTCGGTCGCGACAGGCACGCTCAGCAGCCTGCCGATCTGCGTGTCGACGTGCGCCCGGTAGCGCAGAATCTCATCAAGCCCGGGCCGTGCAAACGAGGCGCGCAGCCTCTGCCACGGAGCCTCGCTCACGCTCGCATACAGGCTGCCGAACAGACGCAAAAAAGCCTCGTCAAAGGCCACGTAGGTTTCGTCGAAGACCAGCAGCACATGCTGCTCAAAGAACCAGGCCGTGTGCGCCAGATGCCACTTCACCGGGGAGGTCTCGGGGGCCGACTGCACCAGCATGTCCTCCGGGCTCAGCGTGGCGCACAGGGTGAGTGTGCGTCGGCGCACTGCCTGAAAACGAGACGCCAACTCCGCCGCCGCGCCGCTTGCCGTCGTGGTTGCCATGGGCTTTGCTCCTCGCCGAGCAGTGTAGCGCGGCCGCGCCCGTTTGCAGCCGCCAATTCCGCCGGGGTTGCGTTTTCCGGCAACAGGGGCTCTCATGGAGGCGTCGTCGCGCAGACCGTTCCGCGCGTCTACCAACAAGGAGCGGCCTTGCCGCCCGGAGGTTTTCCGTGAAAGATCGTTTGCTTCGACTTCTGCTCTGTCTGCTGTGTGCCACCATGCCGCTTCTGGCGCAGGATCAGGCGCGCGGCCCGCGTGGCGGCGGCTTTGGCGGCGCGGGCATGGGCCTGATGGGCACCGTCACCGCCGTCGCCGACGGCAGCATCACCCTCCAGAACTACCTCGGCCAAACCTACACCGTCCGCTATAGCTCCGGGACGCGCTTTCTGAAGCAGGCCATCGACGAACGCAGCCGCCCGGGCCACGAGAGCGAGCAGGCCGGTGGGCCGCCGCCGCAACCGGAGACGATCCAGCCCTCGGCGATCAGCCCCGGCGTCGATATTGCGGTCATGGGCGTCATCGACATTGCGTCGAAGAGCGCCTCGGCCAACGCCATCGTTCTGGTCGATGCCGCTCGCGCCCGTGCCATGCGCGAGCGGATGGCCGGTTTCGGCAAAACCTGGCTGATGGGCAAGGTCGTCTCCATCGAGGGACTCAAGATCGTGCTCACTGGCTCGGCCGATGGCGTTCGCTACACCCTGCTGCTCGACGACAATACCAGCCTGCGCAAGCGCCGCGATCCGGTGACGCTCGCCGACGTTACCGTCGGTGACCTGCTGCGCGTTGAAGGCCATGCCGCCGGGGATGGCTTCCAGGCCACGACGATTGAGCTGATGGGCAACCCGGAGCTGATGCTGCCGCGCGGTGGCCCAGTGCGTCCGCGTGAGCCGCAGCAATAAACATGAAAAAAGGAACGCCCGAAGGCGTTCCTTTTTTTGATCTCGCATGTGTAGGCAGCGCGTGTACGAGGGAAGAAAGCCCTGCCAGAAGCAGAAAAAATTAGATTTCGATCAGCGGTCGGGGCAGACGCGTCCGCGAGCGGTCCAGAAACAGACGCATGCGCAGAGCCTCGGCCCGTTGAATGGCGACCAGCTTCATATGCCGGCGGATATGGTCGTCATTGTCCAAAAAAGCGATGTACGACTCGTCGGTCGTCGCATCCTTTTCAAGCCGCGCAATCCGCTCTTCGACGGAGCGGCGGAATCGCGGACTGATCTCAAAGCCATCTTTGGCTGTACAGTTGGTCATCATGACGGGGACGCCTCCTTGGTACTTATGCGCGAGGGAGATGAAAAATTTTTATGAAACCGGCTAAAGTATTTTCCACCTGTGCCGATATTAACGATCAAGCAATCCTTTGGCCAGATTACGAGAGCCGGGTACCCGGGTAATTGACTGTACAGATATAGGACACTTTGTGCACAGCGTGGTCCTTTTGTAATGAAATCCTCCTAATTTATGTCTGTATTTGAGCCATAACGTCTCGTTTTTATGCACAAAAACGCCGCGCAGGGCAGCGCACACGCGTTTGCCCCGCATTCCGAAAATTAGAGCTATCTCATTGATTCGATTCGTCCGATGGCGCGTAATAGCCCTTCCGCGTCATCACCTTCAGTCCCTCGCCCTTGCACTCGACCGCGATCTTGCGGAAGCCGCCGTCCTGCTTCTTGTTCGTTGATGTATAAGTAGTTACGTATTGCGTGCGCAGCTCGTCCTCAATCTGGTCAAAGGCCGCGGCGAGCTTTTTGCCGTTGTTGCCGACGTTGATGACCCGCCCGCCACTCTCTTCGGCCAGTTTTTTCATGGCGGAAAATCCCGAGTAGCCAAACCCTTGATTCAAATAGGATTGAACGTCGGAGATCAGAATCACATAGACGATCGTGTTCGAGCGCTGGGCGGCCTCGAGGGCGCCGGCAAGTTTGGTGCGGCTCCCCTGATCCTCGCCGTCGGTGAGAAGAATCAATGCTTTGCGGCCCTGCTCCTGCGCCAGCTTTTCATTGGCGGCCAAATACACGGCGTCATAGAGCACGGTGCCGCGCGGGGCGCCCTGCGTGGGCACCGGACCCGACCCCAAGCTGAACCCTGCGTTGATCTTGGCCGAGTTCAGCGCGCGCGAAAGCCGACGCGGATCGTTGGTCAGATCCTGCAGGAGATCAACATTGACGTCGACCGAGAGCAGAAAGGCCTGATCCTTTTTGCGGAGCACGCGGTTGAGAAACTGGCTTCCCGCATCCTGCTCCATTTGCAGGACTTGCTTCTGGCTATACGAGGTGTCGATGACTAGGCCGAGGGTCAGCGGCAGGTTGGCCTCGGCGACAAAACTCTTCAGTTGCTGCTCGACCTTATCCTCGTAAACCTTGCAATCGCCCGTGGTCAGGTGTGGAACGAGGGCGCCGGACTTGTCCTTGACGGTAAAAACGATGTCGACGAGGCTGACCTGCACCTTGACGAGCGGCGCGGCGGTCTCGTCCTCGGGCTGGGCCGGGGCGTTGCTGACCGGCGGGGCGTCGGGCGAGGGAGCCAGTTGAGCGAAGGATGCCGTACCGCACAGAAGCAGGGCGAAGATGAGAAAAGCGCGCATGGAGGTTCCTTCCAGCCGTTCGAAACGGTGCATTCTGGTCATTCAGACGTTATTGGGCCGACGATCGTGTACCGGCAGATTCTGTTCACAGCGTAACAAGCCGTGCGTTGCTGCGTCTGATACTCTGTGAGGTGCAGCGGCGCGGCGACGATTTCGTCTGCCTGAACGCAATTTTTTGCGTAGCTGCGGCTTGGGAGGAACTAGATCCTGTGAAGTCTGCTCTTTCGATCATGGCGTTGACATCGCTTCTGGCTTTGAGCGCGAACCCGGCACGGCCGGCGCGCGCGCAGGAGCCGCAATCTGCAGTGCCCGACGCACCGGCACCACAGGCTCCCAAGTTGACTGGTAACGGTCCGATTACGCCGGGTGCGGGAACGACAGCACCGGGTGCGGCAACCACGCCCGCGCCCACGACCTCGTCGTCGAGCTTTGCGCCCGCAGCGCCGGTGGCCCAGCAGCCGCCCGCTACGCCGGCCAAGACCGAAGAGATCGATACGCCGGCCGCCGGTGAAGGCGTCGAGGCGGTGGCCAAGTTCAGCGTCAACGTCAACTTTGTGCAGGTTCCGGTGACGGTGAAGGACTCCAAGGGCAATCTGGTCGCCGGTCTGCAAAAGGAAGACTTCCGCATCTTTGAAGACGGCACGTATATGCCAACGCGGGTCTTCACCGTCGATCCGTTTCCGCTCTCGATTGCGTTTGTGATCGACCAGAGCCTGACCTCGGATGTGATGGCCAAGGTGAACGCTTCGCTTGACGCGGTGCAGGGTGCGCTGGCGCCGTTTGACGAGGCGGCGGTGTTTACCTACAGCAACGGCTCGAAGGAATGGACGACCTTTACCGGCGCGCAGGGCAAGCGTTTGCCCGCGGTGCTGGCGCTGGCCAAGGCCATTGGCACCGATATGCAGGTGCCGACCAACAGTGGCCCGTTTGCCGGTTGCAACATCCGCAAGAACGGCGACTGCGTGGACCCGAATCTGCAGCCGGGCCGCTCGGCGGGCAACAACAGCTTCATGACGATCCCCAAGGAGATTCACACGCTGAACGACGCGATTCTGTCCGCGGCCAAGGAGCTTTCCGCGCGGCCCAAGGATCGTCGCCGGATCATCTACGTGGTCTCCGACGGCAAGGAATACGGCTCGAAGGCGAGCACCAAAGAGGTGATCCGCTACCTGCAGACGAACAAGATCGCCGTGTATGCGACGGCGGTGGGCGATTCGGCGCGCTGGGGCGAGGGCTACGTCAGCCGCCTGCACATTCCGCTCACGATGTACGACAACATCCTGTTCAAGTACACGGCGGCGACCGGCGGCGATCTGGACTCGCAGCGCGGCACCAACGGCATCGAGAAGAGCTATGCGAAGATCACCGAAGAGGCGCGCGCGCAGTACACGCTGGGCTATGTGACGCACCGGTCGATCTATGACGACCGCTACCGCAAGATCGAAGTGCGGGCGGCGCGGCCGAATGTCGAGGTCATCACCAAGCAGGGCTACTACCCGTCGTCGCAGGACAAGTAGGCCGATTGGTTTTCATGTTTGTGGGCCGGTGCTCCTTCGGGGGGCCGGCCCTTCGGTTTTTGAAGGAGTTGTTTGTGGGTATTGCAGTGAGTTTCCGGCAGGGGGTCCAATGAACCTGGCCGGTTTTGGATTGGCCTCGGCGGTGAGCTGGGGCGGCTCGGATTTTTTGGGCGGGCTGGGGTCGCGGCGCGCGCCGGCGCCATTGGTGGTTGCCGCCGGACAGATTGTGTCGCTGCTGTTGCTGGTGGGGTTTCTGCTGCTGACGGGCCAGGGGATGCCGCATGACCGGGCGCTATGGTTTGCCGTGGCCGGAGGCTTCGAGGGTTCGCTGTCGCTGATGCTGTTCTATCGCGCGCTGGCGATGGGCGCCATGGGGCTGACGGCGGCTCTGGCGGGGCTGCTGACGGCCTTGCTGCCGGTGGCCTACGCGCTGGTGCGCGACGGGCTTCCCGGGCCGCTGGTGCTGGCAGGGCTGGGCGTGGGGCTGGCGGCAATCTGGCTGATTACGCGGACGCCGACCGGCGCTGGCGAGCGGACGCCGACGCGGGCTCTGCTGCTGGGCGCGGTGGCCGGTTGCGGCTTCGGGCTGCAACTGATCCTGTTCAAATGGGCTGCCGGTTGCGGGCTGATCTGGATCATGACCTCGGCGCGTGGGGCGGGCGTGGTGGCGATGCTGCTGGCATTGTTGATTGCACCGATCAAGGTGCAGTCGTGGCGCGGATTCTGGGCGCTGGGTGTTGCGGCAGGCCTGCTCGACTCCCTCGGGAATGTGCTCTACATCTGCGCAACGAAGCTGGGACGGTTGGACATTGCCGCCATGCTCGGCGCGTTGTACCCGGCGGTGACGATTCTGCTGGCGGCGGTGGCGCTGCGCGAGCGGCCCACCGGGCGGCAGATCGCGGGCATGGTGCTGGCGCTGGCGGCGGTGGCGCTGTTGAGTTGGTAGGCAGGGAACCAAGGGAACGCACAAAGGCCCGCGCGAGGCGCGGGCCTTGTTGTATCTTTGGCGCCGGAACTAGCTCTGCTTGGTTTCGGTCGTCGTGGTGGGAGCGGCGGCGGGCTGTGCCGGGGCAGCGGCCTGCTGCTGGACGGGCTGTGCCGGCGGCGTGGGCTCACCCTTAATGCCTTCGCGGAATCCCCGCAGACCTTCGCCGAGTCCTTTGCCGAGCTCGGGCAGCTTGCGGCCACCGAAGAGAACAAGCAGGACAACCGCTATGACGATAAGATGCGTCGGCTGAAACAGGTCCATTGTGAATGCCTCCGTGCGCGGCAAGAGCTCGCGCGTACGCAAAAATTATCTCACAAAGCACAGGAGACGGGCGCGGTTTGCGGTAATTCTGCTAATTGACGCGCGCCGGGCTGCCGAGCCGGCCGGTGACCATCTCATAGAAACTGCGCAGATCGTCCTCATTGCTGTCGGTGAGGCGGCGGAAGATCTTCATGAGCGGAAAGAGCTTGGAGCCACGTACCTCGATGGCGGGCACGGCGGCCAGGCCACCCGGGTACTGGGTCATCTCCCACAGGCCGGCGTAGCGGCGGCGCAGAAGCTCGCCCAGATAGCTGCCCCAGAGCCGGACCTCGAAGTCCAGATTCATCTCCGGGGTGTCACTGGCGCGGGTGACGGCGTCGTCGAGGGCGTCGATGGACTCGGCGCTGTAGTCGAGCCGCAACGCGTAGTCGAGTCGCGCCCGTTCCACGGCGGCGCGCGCGTAGCCTTCCATCATGGCGGCGAGATCCGGAAAACGGGTCGAGGCCAGCCGCGAGCGAATTTGTTCGACGTGATCCATGCAGATTCAAGAGTATAGGTTGCCCCCCCGGCTCTGTATAGATGCCAAAAGCACACGGGGGCCGTCGCAGGCGCTGGACGGGTATGGCAGACTGAAGATGGAGGAGTTTTCCCCTATGCGATTTGCCAAATATATTTTTCTGACGTTGCTGACGATGGTGGTCGCCGGAACAGCTTTCGGCGCGCCGCGCGATATTTATCCCGACCCCTCGCAGGCGCATGCCGACCTGGCCGCCGCGCTGAAGCAGGCCGCGGCGACGCACAAGCGCGTGCTGCTCGACTTTGGCGGCAACTGGTGCCCGGACTGCCGCGTGCTCGACATCTATCTGCACGATCCGTCGAATCTTCCGGCGCTCAAGGCGGGCTTTGTGCTGGTGCACGTCAACATCGGCCACATGGATCAGAATCTGGACATCGCCGAGCGCTACGGGATTCCACTGAAGAAGGGCGTGCCCGCGCTGGCGGTGGCCGACGCGCATGGCAAGCTGCTCTATAGCCAGAAGGGCGGCGAGTTCGAGTCGATGCGCACCATGCAGGTCTCCTCGGTCTCGGCGTTTCTGGCGCAGTGGAAGCCGGGTCGCACCGCGGCCGCGCGGTAAGCGGATTGCGATCAAGCCTGCAAGCGCTCTGCCCGGAATGCCGGGTGGGGCGCTTTGTTATTGGTGTAGCATCAAACGGATGTTCTGGAGGTTGCCCTCATGCAATTCGATCTGGAAGCTTTGCCCTCAAGCCACGCCTACAAACTGCTGACCGGACTGGTGGCACCGCGTCCGATTGCGCTGATCACCACGCAGGATGAGGATGGACGGCTGAATGCCGCTCCTTTCAGTGCTTATAACTATCTGTGCATCGATCCGCCGCTGGTGGGCGTGGGTGTGGCCAACCGCACGGGCGAGGCTTTTGTGTCGAAGGATACGGCCGAGAACATTCGTCGCACCGGCGAGTTCGTCATCAACGTGGTCACCGAAGATCTGGCCGAGGCGATGAACCTGTGCGCGGCGGATTTTCCGCATGGCGAAAGCGAGTTGGAGGCGGCGGGTCTCAAGACCGTGCCCTCGCAGTTGGTGAAGGTGCCGCGCATTGCCCAGGCGCATGCCGCGCTCGAGTGCCGGCAGCATACGACGCTGGAGTTGGGCCATGCGCAGATCATCATCGGCCGCGTGGCGGCGATCTTTGTGGAAGACCGCTATATCGATCCGGCGGGCCCTTATGTGAAGGCCGAGGAGTTGCACGCGATTGGCCGCATGAACGGGCTCGGCAACTACGTGCGCACCCGCGATGCCTTCTTCAGAATGGATCGCGTCAGCTATGAGGAGTGGAAGCAGAAGTAATTTTTCTTTTTCCCTGAAACGCAAGAAAAGCCGCGCACAGTGCGCGGCTTTTCTGACTGCGGACAAACCCGATCTGCACCGTTTTGAAAGGGGCCGGCTTCAGCCGGGCCAAAAGAGGGACAAAGAGATTTCGCCTTTAGGCGCTGAGGGATGTTTCTGGCTTGTTTTCCGCCGAAAATCGCTCCCCAGGGGCTGAAGCCCATTCTTTTTCCTGGCAGATGTGGCACGGATGAATCCGTGCCCTTTCAAAACATCATTTTGCGATCAATACGCAAGAAAAGCCGCGCACAGTGCGCGGCTTTTCTGTTGGACTCTGCCTTGCGCCGGAGTTACCCGATGGGCGCAAGATGCTTGGTCTTCTGGTAGGTGTAGACGATGCGGTGGGCGACGGTGATCGTCGACAGAACCGCCAGCACCCAGAGCACGGGAGCCATGGCGCCCCAGTGGTTGAAGACGGCGCCGATAATGACCAGCACGATGCGCTCGGGCCGCTCAAGAAAGCCGACCTTGCACTTGCCGATCAGCGCCTCGGCGCGGGCGCGCGTATAGCTGACCATCAGCGAGGTGACCATGACGAAGGCCGTCAGCACCACGTAGCGGAAGCGGTTGATGCGGCCGTAGTAGACCAGCACGCCAAAAAACAGCACCACGTCGGAGTAGCGGTCGATGACCGAATCAAAGAAGGAGCCGAAGACGGTGACCTGTCCGGTGCGACGCGCCACGCGGCCATCGACCATGTCGAACAGGCCCGCGCCAAAGATCACCAGTCCGGCATAGAGGAACATGCGGTCAGCGTTGGCGGCGTTGGCATGGCCAAAGAAGAAGGCCGCCACGATGTTGATGACCAGCCCGATAAAAGTCAGCGCGTTCGGCGAGATGCGCGTCAGCGCCAGTCCGTGCACGATGCGGTCAAGCAGCCAGCCGCAGGCGCGGCCAAAGGCGCTGGTCCAGGTGATCATTTCTTTCGTCCTTCTCGAGTTCTGTTAGAGAACGGTGGGAACACCGTTTTCGTCTTCGTGAATGGTGCGCAGCTTGAGAATCTCCAGCTCGCGCTTGCCATTGGGCGTAACGATGGTGGCGATGTCGCCGACGCGCTTGCCGACGATGCCGCGGCCGATCGGCGAGGTGGTCGAGATCAGCCCCTTGGTTACATCCGACTCTTCGCTCATGACGAGCTGATAGGTGATCTCTTCGTCCTTGGTCGTGTCATAGACGACGACCGTCGAACCGAATCCGGCCTTGTCCCGGGGAATGTTGGCCAGATTCACCAGAGACAGCTCAGCCATGCGCTTTTTGAACTGACCCAGCCGGGCGTTGACGAACTCTTGTCGCTGCTTGGCCATGTGGTACTCGGCGTTTTCAGAAAGGTCGCCAAGAGACGCAGCCTTTTTGATTTCGGCGGGTAATTCGTGAGCCAGTTCGTGCTCCAGAGCCTCAATTTGCTCGAGAAGTTTCTTCTTGATATCTGCCATTGCACATCCATTTTGCGGGAAGAGGAACTCCGCCCGCCCGGTAGAGATAGGTATCCCTCAATCAGAGTCCATTATACGCGGGCTCTGGAAAGGGACCCAAAGGTTGATGCGAGGAAAGAAGTTAGGTTGTACCGATCCATACAGTAGAGGATGAGTGCCCGGGAATGCAGCCAAAACTGATCGGTACAGGCTTGTGAAAGGAAGAATAACCGCAGATCCCCTTCGACTATGCTCAGGGCAGGCTTTCGACTCACCACCCCCAGGCTGAAGAAAACGCCTGGGGCCCCGTTCGCTCAGGATGACAGTCTTTTATTGGTCAAATAGTTACATCAACAACGCGGCTGCGCGGCGCGGGCATTTTCGAGGAAGGCGCGGAGTTTGGCCGGGTCTTTTTTGCCGGGAGCGGCCTCGATGCCCGAGGCGACGTCGATGCCCCAGGGGGCGAGCGTGCCGATGGCCTCGGCGACGTTGGCCGGGTGAAGTCCGCCAGCGGCGATGAGCCGTGTGCCGCGCGCCCGAGCTTCGCGGAACAAGGTCTCGCTCGCCGATTGCCAGTCGAAACTCTGCCCGGTGCCACCCACGGCCGAGGGCGTACGCGCATCAACAAGCACGGCATCGACGCTCGGGTCCTCTAGCGTTGCGGCGTAGTTTTTTCCCGCGCGGGGTTCGAAGTGCAGCACGCGCAGAATCTTTCGCTCGGGCCCAAGGGCCTGGCGCAGCCGGGCGGTGAGCGTCTGCGGCGCCTCCCAGTGCAACTGCACGCCGGTGAGCGCGGCGGTGTCGACCGTGGCCAGAATTTCGTCAACGCTGGCCTGGACGAAGACGCCGATTTTTTCAATCTCCGCGGGCAGTGCGGCGATGAGCCCGGCGGCCTCGGCGGGGCTGATGCGGCGCGGGCTGGGGGCAAAGACGAAGCCGAGGGCATCGGCTCCGGCGGCCAGACGCGCGTCGGCCAGCGAGGTGTTGGCGCAGATCTTGATCCAGAGACTCATCGCGGCCTTCTACTGCGCGTCGGCCAGCAGCGCGGCCAGCGTCTCGCCGGGGTCGGGGGTGCGCATCAGGCTTTCGCCGATCAGGAAGGCGTCGAAGCCGGCCTTGCGGAGCAGGCGCAGATCAGCCGGGTTGTGGATGCCGCTTTCGGCGACGCGAACGAGCGAGTCGGGAATCCGTTCGATGAGCTTGAGCGAGGTGTCGAGGTTGACCTCGAAGCTACGCAGGTCGCGGTTGTTCACGCCGATGGCGTCGGCCCCGTCGATGCCGAGCACGGTGAGGGCGCGGTCGAGCTCCTCGGTGGTGTGTACTTCCACGAGCACGTCGAGCGAGAAGCCGTGGGCGACCTCGGCCAGATGCTTGAGTTCGGCGTCGCTGAGGGCGGCGACGATGAGCAAGATGGCGTCGGCGCGCCAGGCGCGGGCCTCGACGATCTGATACTCGTCCACCATGAAGTCTTTACGCAGGCAGGGCAGGGGAGCGGCGGTGGAGGCGAGCGTCAGGTTGCGCAGGCTGCCCTGAAACCAGGGCTCGTCGGTGAGCACCGACAGGGCGGTGGCGCCGCCGGCCTTGTAGCGCCGGGCCAGCCACTGCGGGTCGAAGTCGGCGCGGATCAACCCTTTGGAGGGCGAGGCCTTCTTGATTTCGGCGATGATGGCGGGCGCGGTTGCGGCGCGCTCTTTTAGTGCCCTGGCCCAGCCGCGCGGCTTGTGCTGCTCGGCGCGCGCTTCCAGTTCGATGAGGGGCACGGTCTTTTTCGCCGTGGCCACAGTGGTGCGCGTTGCAGCCAAAATCTTGGTCAGAATCGTTTCGTCGGCCATCGCGTTCCTCTACGGTCGAGTATACGGTGCATTAGGGCAATCTTCCTTGTTTTTGGCGGGTTGCGGTCTGGGGGTGCGGGGCCGGGGGCGCTGGTACTTTGGTGACGGGCCGGGCGTGCCGAGGGCGGGGGGAGGAGAAAAGGCGAGGAGAAGATCGCAGGCATGTTGCCCGAAGGGGCGCGGTTCCCGCTTCGGGATTTTCATCTTTTCGCCTTCGGCAGGGCTGAAGTCTGCATAGGGCCGGTCGATGAACTGGATGGAGTCAGGGTTCGCCAGCTGAGGCGCTCCGCCGTCCTTTGGGGCGGCATTGCACTCGAAGGGGAAGCGACTCTATGTCTGCATTTCGCGATATGCCTATTGCCCGTAAACTCTTCTTCGGCTTCGGCGCGGTGACCGTGCTGACCGCCATTTTGGGCGTCGTCGCCCTGGTCAGCTTTCACAAAGAAAACACCAGTGTCAATGACATCGTCAATAACGCCTTTCCGTCGGTACAGGTGCTTGGCAAGCTGCGCATTGCGGTGTCGGCGATTCGCCGTACCGATGTGATGACCTCGATCTGCGAGGACAAGGCGTGCATTGATGACTACCGTGTACGGCGTCTGAAGTTCATCGACGACTACAAGGCTGCTCTTGCGAAGTACGAGCCGATGGTGACTTATCCGGGGGAGCGTGAGCTGTTCACATCCTTCCGCGATGGAATGGCCCGGTATATGCAGTACAGTGACCAGTTCCAGCAGATGCTCGATGCGGGCAAGGTGAATGAAGCCAGGCATCTGGCGACGAGCAGCGAAACCAGGGATCTATTTGATTCCATCAACAACACGCTGACGCAGGATCAGGAATTGAATGACAAGGTGGCGGTGGAGGAGGGGGTGCAGACCATCGCGCTGGGCAAGCGCTCGAGCACGATTACCGCGATCACGGTGATTGCGGTGGTTGGCTTCTCCATCTTCATTGGGATCACGCTGAACAAGTTCATTTCACCGCCGCTGATCGCTGCCACCGAGGCGCTGGAACGGATGGCGGAAAAGGATCTAACGGTGAACGTCGCGGTGCACAGCTCGGATGAGGTGGGCCGCCTGGCCGATGCCTTGAACAAGAGCGTGGCTTCGACGCGCGAGGTGCTGATGTCGATTGCCAAGGGGGCCGAGACGCTCTCTTCGGCGACCGAGGAACTGAGCGTACGTTCGACCCAGTCGAGCGGCAACGCCAGGACGCAGTCCTCGAGCACCAATCAGATTGCCGCTGCCGCGCAGGAAATGACGGCGACGATCGGCGAGATCAGCCACAACGCCGAAGAGGCGACCCACGCCAGCCGTCAGTCGGCCGACTCGGCCGGGCAGGGCGGCGCGGTGATGCAGAAGGCCAATGCCACGATGGAACGGATCGGGCAGACCTCGGCCTCGGTCTCCGAGCGCATGAACACGCTGGCGCAGCGTTCGCAGGACATCGGCAAGGTGGTCAGCGTGATTCAGGCCATCAGCGAGCAGACCAACCTGCTGGCGCTGAATGCGGCCATTGAAGCGGCCCGCGCGGGTGAGCATGGACGCGGCTTCGCGGTGGTTGCCGGTGAGGTTCGCCGCCTGGCCGAGCGCACCAAGAGCGCCACCGAAGAGATCGCCGGCACCATCCGCAGCATTCAGGAAGAAACGCGGATGACCGTCGAGGTGATGGAAGGCAGCCGCATGGAGGTCGAGTCCGGCATGACCGAGACCGCCGACGCACAGCGCGCGCTGCAGTCCACCATTGAGCAGGTGCAGGGCATGGAGCACATGATCAGCCTGATTGCCACGGCGGCGACCGAGCAGACGGCGGCTTCGCGCGAGATCTCCGAGTCGGCGGGCAACATCTCGAAGCTGGCCGAGGAGAACACGGTGGCCGCGGTTGAGACGGCTGAGGCCTGCAAGAATCTCTCTGAGCTGGCGAATGACCTTGACGGACTGATTCGGCAGTTCAACATCGACGGCAACGGCGCATCGCACTCGAACCGTCTGGTGCCTCACCGCAGCTCGGGCCATGCGACGCGTACCGTCGCCCATGCATAACAGACAAGTCGCGCTTCCTCTGGCGGCCTTTTCCCGCAGCGCACTCCCCAACGAGCCTCCCCTTGCTCGACGGTGCGCAGGAAAGGGCCGCTCTTTTTTGCCCGCCTGAATTTCTTTTGCGCGGCAGCGCGCGCGTAATATTCACCGGGGCCTGGACGAAATTGCGCAGCGTACCGCATATAAAGACGAGGTGCTGCATTGTGAATATGATTTATGTTTGTGTAAATAAAAACAGTTATGGCCATATCAAAAGAGAAAATTTACCTGAGAATTTTTGCAAGGACACTGTGCGATTTAATGCATATACAGTCCAATATTGATCGTGCTGAACTTGATGGGTCATGAACTTATTTTGTATTGACTTGCAGGACTTTGGCCATATAGCCCGGCGTGCGTTGCGGGCCGATCGCAGAGAAAAACTGGTTTTCCGATTTGGATGCACTCTTACGTGCATGTTGGTCTTCGGCGCGGGGATGCTCGCGGCACAAGCCGCTGCCCCGGCCGCGAAGCCGGAACCGTTGAAGCCGATGGCGACCAACCCCGAGGATCTGACGCCGCTGTTTCGCGATACGGTTGCCACGAACTGGCTGGCCAACCATCGCGTGCGCGCTTACGGCTGGGTCAATGGCGGCTACAGCAAGTCGTCGAGTGGCGACGGGTTGCTGAACGTGGCACCGGAGCCGACGCGCTTCGGCAATGAGGTGCTGCTCAACGGCGCGTGGCTGATCATCGACCGGCCCACCGATCCGCAGCATCTGTCGTGGGGCTTCCGGTCGGACTTTTACGGCGGTCAGGATGCGGCGCTGTTGCGGCCGATGAACAGCTTCGGTCCGCAGGGCAAACACATGGGCACCGACTTCCGGCAGATCTATGCAACGGTGCACATTCCCGGCAAGCGGCCCTGGGATCTGCAACTGGGCCGGCAGAACATGCCGCTCGGCTACGAGACGCTGATGGCGCCCTATCGGCCGATGTATTCGCAGACCTACTTCTGGATCAACTTCCAGGTGACGGCAACCGCAGCGGTGGCCACCTGGCATCCGACGCCCTCGCTCGATCTGTTGGGTGGCACGGTGATCGGCTACAACACCATCTTCTCGATGCGTGGCCGCGCGCCGGATTATGTGACGCGCGTGACCTACCGGCCGCACAACAACGCGGCGACCACGCTGCTGGGTTCTGTCTTTACCGGACCGAAGCCGGCGCCGATTGCCACCGGGCACAGCGACTCCTGGCAGACGGTGCTCGACGTTGAACTGCGGCGTCGCTGGTCACAGCGTGTGCAGCAGACCTTCCAGTACGATGCCTCCTGGGCGACGAAGGACAAGGCAAACCAGGGAAAAACCTCGGCGACGCGCGGCGTTTCGACGCTGGCGGTCTTTCATCTGGACAAGCAGTTGGATCTGAATGCGCGTGGCGAGTGGTTCTACGATCCGCATGGCGTGCATACGGGTACGGCGGGCAAGTTTGGCGAAACGACGCTGGGGCTGGCCTATAGCCCGACGCGTTGGGTTACCTTCCGGCCCGAGGTTCGCGGTGATTTTGCCGGACAGCCAACTTACGGAGCGCAGGGTGCGGCGCATCACGACCGCAACCAGGTCTCGGCAGCCATCGACATGATCTTTAAATTTTCAGCCATACGGTAGCGCGCCGTTGCGGGCGGGCTCCGTTGCAGTCAAAGAAGGAGAACGGCTTTGAATACTTTGGCACTTTTGATCGGTGCACTTTGTATTTACATCATCGGCTACCGATATTATTCGGCCTGGATCGCAGCACGTGTGCTCACGCTCGACGACACGCAACCAACGCCCGCGCACAAGCTCGCAGATGGTCGCAATTACGTGGCCTCGCCCAAGTGGGTGCTCTTTGGCCATCACTTCGCGGCGATTGCCGGAGCGGGTCCGCTGATCGGACCTACGCTGGCCGCGCAGTTCGGCTTCGTTCCCGGTTTTTTGTGGATCGTGGTCGGCGCGGTGCTGGGCGGCTGCGTGCACGACTTCACGGTGCTGGTAGCCTCGATGCGCCACGAGGGCAAATCGCTGGTGGACATTGCCCGCACCGAGGTTGGCCCGGTGGCTGGCGTGGTGACCATGCTGGCCGTGCTGTCGATTCTGCTGGTGACGGTCAGCGGCCTGGGCATCGTGGTGGTCAACTCGCTGTCGAACAGTCCGTGGGGCGTCTTCACCATTGCCATGATTATTCCCATCGCGATGGTGATGGGCGTGTGGATGTTCAAGGGCACGCCGGGCAAGATTCAGGTGTTGGGGCCGTCGATCTTCGGTGTTGTCCTGTTGCTGGTGGCGGTGTTTCTGGGCCACGTGGTCGCGCAGTCTTCCTATGCGCACTTTCTGACCTTCTCCAATCAGCAGATCACGATCATCCTGATGGTCTATGGTGCGGTGGCGACGGCGCTGCCAGTCTGGCTGTTGCTTGAGCCGCGCGATTATCTGGCGACCTACGTCAAGCTCGGCACCATCTCGCTGCTGATTCTCGGCATTTTCCTGGTGCATCCGCAACTGCAGTTCCCGGCCTTCACCAACTACGTGCAGGGCGGCGGACCGATCATTCACGGCAAGCTGTTTCCCTTCCTGTTCATCACGATTGCCTGTGGCTCGATTTCGGGCTTCCACGCGCTGATCTCCTCGGGCACCACGCCGAAGATGCTCAACAAGCAGAGTGATGCGCGGTTCATCGGCTACGGTGCGATGGCCGCTGAGTCGCTGGTCGCCGTGGTGGCGCTGGTCGCCGCCTGCTCGCTGAATCCGGGCGACTACTATGCGATCAACGTTTCGCCGACGCTGTTCGGCAACCTCGGCCTGCACACCATCGATCTCGACCGGCTCTCGCGCGAGGTGGGCGAGCACCTGGCGGGTCGCACCGGCGGCGGTGTTTCGCTGGCCATCGGCATGGCGCACATCTTCCGCGGCCTGCCGGGCATGGACAAGTTCGTTGGCTACTGGTATCACTACGCGATCATGTTCGAGGCGCTGTTCATTCTGACCACGGTGGACGCCGGTACGCGCGTGGCCCGCTACGTGGTGCAGGAGCTTTTGGGCAAGGCCTATAAGCCCTTCAACAACCCCAACTGGATTCCCGGCATTATCATCTCGACGGTGATGGTGGTTGGCTCCTGGGGCTATCTGATCTACACCGGCTCGATCTCGACGATTTGGCCGCTGTTCGGCGCGGGCAACCAGTTGCTGGCGACGGTGGCGCTGGCGGTTTGCTCGAGCTTCCTGATCAACAGCGGCAAGGCGAAGTACGTCTGGATCACGCTGATCCCGATGGTGGTAGTAGGCTTTGTCACGGTCTCGGCCGCGATTCTGTCGATTACGCAGATCTTTTTGCCGCTGGCCTCGAAGCCGGAGACGGCCGTGCAGGGCTCGCTTGATGCGGCTCTGATGGGGCTGTTCCTGGTGGGCGTGGTGGTGGTGGTCTTTGCCTCGCTGCGCCGTTGCTGGAAGACCTTGCACGGCGCCGCTCTGCCGCCCGATTCCTATGGGGCGCAGAAGCAGAAGGCCCAGGCGATTGCGAACCTGTAACTTGTTGCTCACGGCGCTGCGGCGTTCGTAAGCTGGTGGAGGGATTCTGTCACGATCGGGAATCCTTCCACCTTTTTTTATAAACTTTTTTATGAAAAATGCAGCCTTCTACCTACAACGAGGCGCGTTTGCTTGCCTGCAAGCGAATCGAGACGTGCACGAGGCCGAGCGCGGCGGGCGTGACGCCGGGAATGCGGCTGGCCTGACCGATGGTTGCCGGACGCACGCGTTCGAGCGTCTCGCGCATCTCGCGCGAAAGCCCGCTGATGATGCTGTAATCGAGCCACTCGGGAATGTGTACCGCCTCGGCCGACTTCAGCCGCGCAATCGACTTCTTCTGCTGGTCGAGATAGCCGGAAAACTTGACCTCGGTTTCGACCGCGCGCAACTCGGCCCTGCGCGGACCGGCCAGAACGGTTTCATCCTGCATCCACGCGGCCAACTCCGGCTGCGCGGCCAGTTCTTCGCCGAGCACGGCAAGAATCGGTTCGATCGCAACCTCGGGACGCCTGAGCAGCGCGGCCCAGCTCAGCCCGGCCGTTGAAGGCAGAGCGCCGAGGCCAGCCTCGGCGAGTTTTTCCGGCGTGGCGCGTGTTTTGGTCAGCAGCGCCTCCAGAGCGACGCGACGAGCCTGCTTCTGTTCATAGGCGGCCCAGGTAGCGTCGTCCACAAGGCCCAGTCCGCGACCATAGGGCGTCAGCCGCTGGTCGGCGTTGTCGATGCGCAGGTGCAGCCGGAACTCGGCGCGCGAGGTGAACATGCGATAGGGCTCGTTGGTGCCCTTCGAGATCAGATCGTCGATGAGAATGCCGGTGTAGCCCTCGCTGCGGTCTAGCGTGAAGGCGGGCTGCTTCTTGACGTGCAGTGCCGCGTTGATGCCCGCCATGATGCCCTGGCAGGCGGCCTCTTCGTAGCCGCTGGTGCCGTTGATCTGCCCGGCCAGGTAGAGTCCGGCAATCGACTTGACGCCGAGCGTGCGGTCGAGTTCGGTCGCGTCCACCGCGTCGTACTCAATGGCGTAGCCGGGGCGCAGCATCTCGGCATCTTCAAGGCCGGGAATCGAGTGCACGATCTGCCACTGCACTTCCATCGGCAGTGAGGTACTCATGCCGTTCACATACACTTCGTTGGTGTGCAGGCCCTCGGGCTCGAGGAAGAACTGATGCTGCGTCTTGTCGGGGAACTTGACGATCTTGTCCTCGATGGACGGGCAGTAGCGCGGCCCGATGCCGTGGATGCGGCCGGAGTACATCGCCGAGCGGTGCACGTTGTCGCGGATGATGCGCAGTGTCTCGGGCGTGGTTGTCGCAATGTGGCAACTGATCTGCGGCTGCTCGATCTTGGTGGTGCGGAAGCTGAAGGGCGTGGGCTCGGTGTCGCCGGGCTGCTCCGGGAAGCTCTCCCAGTGAATGGTGCGGCCATCGAGCCGTGGCGGCGTGCCGGTCTTGAGCCGCGTCACGCGCAGGCCCAGCGCACGCAGCGCTTCGCCAAGAAGAACGCTTGCCGGTTCGCCGTTGCGCCCGGCCGGAAACTGCTCTTCGCCGCAGTGGATCAGGCCATTCAAAAAGGTGCCGGTGGTGATGACGGTCGCATCGGCCAGCATCTGGCGGCCATCGCGCAACTGCACGCCCAACGCCCGCCGATGTTTTTCCCCCGCCTCAATCCCCAGTCCCTCGTTCTCAGTCCCTAGTCCCTTAGCTTCTGGTCCCTCGTCTTCCACCACCAGCCCGACCACCTCGGCCTGACGGATGTGCAGGTTCGGCTGGTTCTCAAGCAGCTCGCGCATCTTCACGCGATAAAGCTGCTTGTCGCACTGCGCGCGGGGGCTCCAGACGGCGGGGCCACGGCTGGCGTTGAGCAGCCGGAACTGGATGCCAACGGCATCGGCCACCTCACCCATCACGCCGCCGAGCGCGTCGATTTCGCGCACCAGGTGGCCCTTCGCCACGCCGCCGATGGCGGGGTTGCAGCTCATCTGCGCAATCAGGTCGAGGTTCATGGTGATGAGCGCGGTCTTCAGGCCCATGCGCGCGGCCGCCCGCGCGGCCTCGCAGCCGGCGTGACCGGCGCCGACCACAACCACATCGTAGTGTTCGGTAAACGCCATTCTTTTTATTGTACGAAGTTCTCAGCCAAGGAGCGCGCCCGCGGCTCCAATGGCGCGTAACTCCAGCAAAATCGCCGCTCCGCGCGGTTCCAGATTTACCGCCGAGGCGCGGCCCTGGTTGTCGCGCAGAATCGTGGAGCACAGGCTGAGGCCAAGACTGGAGGATTCGCCCGCCGATTGCGTCGGCGCAAAGGGATCGAAGGCCTGTGCGGGCTGCGCAAAGCTCTCGCCCGAGTGCGCAATCATGATCTGCACCAGACCACCCTCGCAACTGGCCTCCAGCCGTATCCATCGCTCGGCCTCGCTGCTCTGTTTTTCGACGGACGTCAGCGCGAATTGCAGACTGTGCAGCACGGCCTGCCGCAACTGCTGCGCATTGGCTGAAACGCGCGGCAGATCGGGGGCGATGTTCAGCCGGAACTCAATGGCGCGCTGCAAAAACTCCGCGCGGTAGAGCTGCTCCATATCGGCCATCAGCTCAGAGATGGAGACGGCCGAAAGCTGGTCTCCGTGCACGCGCGAAACCCGTGAAAGCGTCTCGAGTGTTTCGCGCATGCGCCGCGCTTCGGAGAGAATCGCCTCGACGCCTTTGCGATCCCGTGGGTCCAGCTCGGCCGTCTGCCCGATCAGCGAGGCATAGCCAAGAATCACCGTCAGCGGGTTGTTGAGCTGCTGGGTCACATTGCTGGCGAGTTGGCCGAGACCGGCAAACTTCTCCGAGTCGATCAGCTTCTCGAACAACTGCACCTGATTGCGCGTTGCCTGCAGCCGTGCGGCCAGCATTTCGAGCGGCAGAAGATCGTCGGGGCGCAATTCTTCAAATTGCGTGTCTTTGTGCAGCTTGCGCATGCCCATCAGCAACAGGGCGCCCTCGACGGAGACGCGTCCGGCCATGGGCACGGCCAGCACGGGCGTCAGGTGCATCTGCTTCAGATCGTCGCCCGGCGCAAGCCAAGGCTCCAGATCGAGTCGCAGCGTCTGTCCGCGTTCGACGGCCGTGGGCGTTGTGCCGGAGGCGAGAAAGTCCGCCAGCGGAATGCGTTCGACCAACTCGTTGAGCGCGCGCGAGGCGGCTTGCGTCAATCCTCCCGAGCCCGCCACCTGATAGCGGCCGCCACGCTCAAGCACCAGCGCTGCCTGCGCAAAGCGACTGTTGGCCACAACCGCCGCGCAAATCTCATCGCCCAGACGGTCGAAGTCCTCCACCCGGCGTCGCGACAGGATCAGGCCGGAATAGGCCGCCAGCTCGTGCCGCGCCCGCCGCTCGCGCTCGCGCGCCACCTGATTGAAGTTCAACTCATCTTCAAGCGCCAGCAGAATCATGCCTACCGCGGCCACGACCTTGCCCATGACGATGACGTGAATCAGTTGCAGCAGCACATTGTCGTCGCGCGTCACCGCAGGAATCGCCTCGATGGCGCGCAACGACCAGGCAATGAAGCCCATCATGCTGAGAAAGACACCGGGCGAGGGCCGCCGGAAGACGTAGAGGATCAGCAGCGCGGAGACCAGGAAGTTGCCGCATTGCACAAAGTGAATGGCCCAGGCGATGCCCAAGGTAAAGATCGCCCAGAAGCAGCCCGCGCCCGCCAGCACATTGATGGTCAGGCTCAGTGCCAACGGCATGCTGCCTTCGTCCTTGCGCGCGCTCCACAACACCGCGACGACGTAGGAGAGAGCGCCCAGCGTCGGGTACAAAAAACGCAGCGGCCCCTCGGTGCTCTCATGAAAGACGCCGAAGTAGAGAATCGCCACCACGACCTGAGGCAGCACGTAAGGAATGCCGTAGAGAATCTGCCAGCGGCCCAGCCGGAACCGCAACGGCGAAAGCGAGGAGAGGAACAGTGCAGAGCCGACCAGTTGCGCCGTCATGCCCAGGGCGGTCATCCACTGCTGCACCCCGGGGCTGAAGGACTCGCCTCCCATCGGATACAGCAGCACCATCGACGCCAGCGAACAGACAAAGCCCATAAACCAAAGCAGTGTGCGCGTATCGCGGAAGCGATAGTAGAGATAACCGAAGGCCGGCAGAAGCAGCGCCGACAACACAAGCGATGGAACATGATAATAATCGGGCATGAAACTGCAATTCTCCTGGTCAATCTAGCAGGAAAGGCTTGTGTCATTTCGCTTGCGGAAGGGGCCCGGGCATCCTGAAGTGGGTGCTTGTTCTTTGGCTTGCGTGACGAAGCGGCCAAAGTCCTCTTTACTCTCGAAGACTTCCCCTCACGCTGTCCATCCGTCTAAAGTTGTACAAGGGAAGGCAACCATGCGGCCAGACCGTTGCACACAGGAGAATCGAATGAAGTACCTCGGCCCTCTGCTCTTGCTGCTCATCCTTGCCCTTCCGGCGCTGGCGCAAAACAAGGACTCGTTGACGCCCATGCCGCCCGATGCAGGCTTTGGGCACATGAACGTTGCTCCGCCCGCCGTTCCCGCCGAAGAGATCATTCAGAAATTCGCCGCCCGGGAAAGCGCCTTCCAGAAGGCCCTCGGCAACTATACCTATCGGCGCACCGCGCGCATTCAAGAGATCGACGACGACAACAAGGTCTCCGGCGAGTATTACATGGTGGACGATGTGGTCTTCGACTCGACCGGCCGCCGCACGGAAAAGACCGTCTACGCGCCGCAGAACTCGCTGCGCCAGATCTCCATCTCCCCCTCGGACCTTCACGACATTCAGCACGGCTACCCTTTCGTGCTCACCACCGAAGAGATTGCGCAGTACGACGTGAAGTATGTTGGCCGCCAGCAGGTCGATGAGGTCGACTGCTATGTCTTCTCTGTTGATCCGAAAAAGATCGAGAAGAAGAAACGCTACTTTCAGGGCCGCATCTGGGTCGACGCCACCGACCTGCAGATCGTCGTCACCAACGGCCGCATGGTTCCCGACGATACCCGCAAGGGCAGCGAAGATCTGCATCCGCCCTTCACCACCTGGCGGCAACAGGTCGACGGCGAATACTGGTTCCCGGTCTACACCAAGGGCGAGGGGCTGCTGCACTTTGCCGGTGGCAACGGCTATATGGCGCAAGACGTACACCTGCGCCAGACCATCAAATACTCTGACTACAAACGCTTCGGCTCGACCGTCCGCATTCTCGATGGCAGCGAAGAGGTTGCTGAACCGAAGAAGTAAGCGGCAATTGGCAGTATCGAGATCAAGGTGATAAGGCGGGTCCTCCTGAGCGAACAGGGCTCCCGGCGTTTTCTTTAGCCTGGGGGTGGTGAGTCGAAAGCCTGCCCAGGTCCTTAGTCGGGAAGAATGCGCACCTCGGCGCCCAGACGGTGATAGTCGCTGAAGCGCACCTCGTTGATCCAGAGCAGATCCACCTGCTTCAGACTGCGCCTCTGCCGGGCCTTGACGGTCAGCAGCGCCACGCTGTGCACCGGACAGAGATAGCTTTTTCCGCCAATCTCCACGCGGCGGTAATCGATGGCGATGCCACCTTGCCGAAGCGCGTCGACGGGAAGAAAATCGCCCACGACCGTTAGCCGGCGCAGATCGCCATTGTTGGGATCGATGGCGATTTCTCCGTGATAGGCAGGCGCGCCCGCATAGGGAGCAAAGTCAAAATTGTGGCTTTCCTCGTGCGTAAACGAGCAGCAGAAATATTGCACGTGGAAGTGCGATGCATTGGCTGGAATCTCGTAGCGCAGCACCATCACATCGCCCGCATCCGTGCTCTCCCAGTGGCCCCAGCGCAATGTGCCGGAGGGAATGTCGTGGAGCACCTGCAACAGCAACCCTCCAAACTCACCGGATGAGAGCAGTCCCTGCACCAAGGGTTGTTGTTCCCGCGGCGTATCGGGCGCATCGTGTCCATCGCGATAGGTGACCCTCTGTCGATATTCGGACCTTGGACGCAGGGCGAAGTCTGAATCGTAGGTGTTGGGAACATTGTCATAGCCGCGCGTCGCGCGCGTGGCCATGAAGTTGGGAAGCTGGCGCAGAGCGTTTGCGGTATCGTGCACAACATGATCCCACTGATTCTGTAGTTGCCTGTGGTCCGGCATGGGGCGTGCAAGAATCTCGGCCTTCGGCAAAGCGAGAAACGCCGACCGGTCGGCCAACAACTCCAGCATCTGCGCGGTTTTTTCCTTTGGTTGAAAGCGCGTTTCGAGCCGTCCGAGTTCGGCCGCACTCAGCCGCTCGCTCAACTCCATCCTGGCCAGCTTGTCGGCCAGGGCCGCGTCTTTTTTCTGAGCGATATTTTGCGCGGCCAAAAGCTGCGTCAGGGCTTCCACCGTTATTGGCGTTTCTGCAGGCAGAAGCGCGGCCGAAGCCAGCAGCACAGTGCCCAACCATCCATGGCGCATCGCGTCTCCCACGTGCGAACGGGCGATACGCACACCCGATCCTGTGGCAAAGAGTTGCGACCGATTTTACGCGTCCATGGCGGAAGATCAAAGCGGAAAAACAGGGAACAGCGAATCGACGGTGCCCTGTTCCCTAATAGAAAAGGTACTTGCGCCAGCGGTCGTCGCTGCGGCCGAGCGCGCGCATGATCTGGCGGCTGGTGTGCAGCGAAAAGGGGCGCGGCTCGCGCATCAGCTTCATGTCGTCGATCTCGTTCAGCATGCGGTTGCCCTTGCGCCGGTTGCACTCATGGCAGCAGGCCACCAGATTTTCCCAGGTCGAGGTGCCGCCACGCGAGCGAGGAATCACGTGGTCGAGCGTCAACTCGCCCGGCGCCAGCGCTATGCCGCAGTATTGGCAGGTATTGCGGTCGCGCAGCAGAATATTCTTTCGCGACAGCGCGCGCGTCTGGTAAGGAATCCGGCGGTATTCGAGCAGCCGGATCACCGAGGGCATGGCCACGCGATTGTGCTGCGCATGCAGCGTCGTGCCCAGTTCCTCTTCCGTGCGCGCCACGCCCTTGAGCACCAGCACCAGTGCCCGGCGCGCGCCGCAGATGTTGATCGGCTCATAGGATGCGTTGAGCACCAGCACCGGCATCTGCAGCATCTGGTTGGAGGTGACAGCAGTGCCCGGACCGCAACGGACCGCGGCCTTGGCGATGGCTTTTTGCTTCCGAGCATGAATCATGGCTTTTCCCAGCGACATCCTTTTTCCCTCGTCAAAAAGATGGATGGTCTTGCAATGAATCCCTGCGTACTCTTCGATCCGGTTCAGTCCACCGGATTTTTGGCAACGGACCCGCGTCCGTTGTTTGTTGTTCCGAAACATCGGAAAGCCGGTGCGCGCGCGCCAGAGTGGCCACCCAGACCTCATCCGCCCCAGCCCGGCGCAAGGCAACCGCAGCCTCACGCGCCGTCGCGCCCGTAGTCAAAATATCGTCAATCAACAGGATTTTCTTCGCCTTGACCGCACTGGGATCAGCGACCGCGAAGGCTCCGCGCAGATTCTGCCGACGTTGGTGCGGCGTCAGTCCCGCCTGCGTCTCGGTGGCGCGCTGGCGTAAAAGCGTGCGCGGAGCCAGCTTGAGGCTCCAGCGCGAATCCTGTTTGCGCAGCGCGGCAATGGCGGCGATCGCCAGCAACCGCGCCTGATTGAAGCCCCGTTGCGCATGCTTGGCCCGATGCAGCGGCACCGGCACCACCAGCAGCGCGAAGGGCGCTTCGCCATCCAGCTTCTCCATCGCCAACGCCAGCATGGCGCCGAGCCTGTGCGCCACCGGGCGCAGCCCATCGTACTTCAACGCGCGAATCGCATCGCGCATCCGGCCCTCATAGGGCCCGTAGGCGACGGCGCGACGGAAGGGCGGCGGAGCCAGCCGACAGGTGCGGCAAAGAATTTCGGAGGCGGAAAAAGAGGCGGCGGGAAGGTCGGAAAGATCGCCACAGCGATGGCAGACCGCGCTTTTTTCGCGGGCGATTTCGGCCCAGCAATGTTCACAGACCGGCGCGCGTTCAAAGCGCGGCAGAGGGGTCTGGCACAGGGCGCAAAGGGTGGGATACAGTACGCATCCGAGTGCGTCCAGGGGACTTCGCAGCACGCGTGCCACGGCACGCCAGCGCACAAGGGACGATGGCGGCAAAGCGATCGAAAGTGAGCCCGAATCCTGACGGAAGACGCACCCCACTTGGAGCAGCGCCAAGCCCGCGCGCTGTCTTGGGGCTAAGTATACGCGCAAATCGCCGCAAAGGCTGTAAAGACGGCATAAAACGCGCGTTGCGCCCTCCCGGAGGAGAGCGCAACGTGAGTAGGTTTTCTAGCGCAAGTTAAATCACGCCAGAGATATACTCGGCGGCCGGGCCGGTCTTTTCCGTCTTGGAACCGCAGGCCTCGAGCACCACCGGCGACAGGGTGATCACCGGGCAGTAGGCGTGCGCCAGCACCTTGTAGACGACCCCGTGGCGGGTAATCGCTGCAAAGGCCGAGGCCCCCTGCGCGCCGAGCACGATCAGATCGGCCTGCTGGGCGCGGCTCTGGTAAAGCAGTTCCTCGGTCGGATCGCCCGGAACCACAATGGTTTGAATGGCGAGCTTTGCGCGCAGCCGCTCGGGAACCAGCTTGATCATCTCCTGTTCCAGATCTTCCATCGAACGGTTGGCCAGCACCTCGGCGCGGTCCTGCGGCCGGATCACGTGCTGAAGAATTAGACGCGCCTGATGCTGGGCCGCCAGCTCTGCGGCAAAGCTCACCACAATCGAGCTGGAACCAAGCATGCTGGTGGCGCACAGAATCGTGTGCGTGGCGTAGTTGCGCAGGCTGCCTTCGACCACATCCGGGCCGACGATGTAGACGGGAATCTGCGCGGTACGCAGCACAGCCTCGGCCACCGAACCCACCAGCAGCTTGCCGATCGGGCCCGGCGAGTGTGTGCCCATCACGATCCGGTCCACCGTGCGCTCACGCACAAAGGAGAGAATCTGATCGGCGGCCAGCCCCGGGCGAACCACGATCTCGCACGGCACCCCGGCGGCCTGCGCCCGCGCCGCCAGCGGCTCCATCTGTTTCTTTTCCGTCAGCGCGGCGGCGGCATAGTCGTAATAACGAACGCCGGAGGTCTCGGAAGCAGCGACAACCAGCGTGTCATAGGCGTGAAAGAGAATCAGTTCCGCGCCAAAATCCTTTGCCTGCGCCAGTGCAAAGGCAAAGGCTTTTTCGTTGGCTGGAACCTCGGAGGCGAACAAGAGAGTGGACGGTTTGCTCCATCCAGGCTTGAAGGCAGATGCCATACAACACCTCCCGCGCATGCGCCTCGGCGGGGCGGAGTGCTGATCCCTCTGGAGCCATTGCAGAGGCCCGGTGAGGTGGATCACGCGCCGCCGTGCAACATTCACGAATCGGTCTTTTGACCGATATGCGAGTATAGACCCGCTATTTCTCGTTTGGCGAGCATCGCGGCCCTTCTTTTTAGCACTTTTTTGCGCGCGGGAAACAGGATCGATTTACCTGGAGGAGAAACGTTGCCGCGGTGATTTAAATCACATCCAACCCCCGCGCCCGGCTGCTCTTCTAGAGGAGGAATGGCGCAGCCGCACTGTCGCCCGCGGCCTTCCCCGGTGCCCGGCTTTCGGCGGGCGCGCGCGATTCGTTTTTTGGAGGTCTCCATGCCGCTTGAACCGATGCGGAACATCCCCGCTCGCGGTGCATTGAACTACGACGAAACCCCGTTTCTGGCCATCTGGGAGATTACCCAGTCCTGCGACCTGGCCTGCAAGCACTGCCGCGCCGCCGCGCAGCCCTTGGCGCACCCCGACGAGCTGAACACCGCCGAGGCCAAGAACCTGATCGACCAGATCGCGGCGATGAAGATTCCCATCTTCGTGTTCACCGGCGGCGACCCGATGAAGCGCGCCGACATCTATGAGCTGATCCGTTACGCGGCCGCGCTCGGTGTGCACATTGCCGTGACGCCCAGCGCCACGCCGCTGCTGACCCGCGAGGCGATCTTCAAGATGAAGGAGGCCGGCGTGGTCCGGCTCGGCATCTCGCTCGACGGCTCAACGCCTGAAATTCACGACAACTTCCGCGGTCTGCCCGGCGCCTGGCAGCGCACCATGGACGCGATTGGCTGGGCGGGCGAGGCCGGGCTGCCGATCCAGGTGCACACCACCGTCAGCCGTCACAATGTTGCCGATCTCGACGCCCTCTGCGATCTGTTCGAGAAGCAGTCCATCGTGATGTGGAATGTCTTCTTTCTGGTTCCCGTCGGTCGCGGCCAGCTCGACGACCTGCTTTCGGCCGAGGAGTTCGAGCAGGTCTTCGGCAAGATCTACGAGCTTTCGCAACGCGCCAGCTTCCAGGTGAAAACCACCGAGGCGATGCACTACCGGCGCTATCTGTTGCAGAACAACCTTGAGGAGAAAAAGTTCGGCCATCCGGGCGGTCACCCCGGCGGTCATCCCGGCGCTGCGCTGCACGGCTACCCCGGCGCGACGGCAGAAAAATACGAGCCGGGCGCGCCGAGCGCGGCTCCGCATGCGCGCAACATGGGCTGGGCCACGCGCCGGGTCAACGACGGCAAGGGCTTCATGTTCATCTCGCACACCGGCAACGTCTACCCGAGCGGTTTTCTGCCGATTCACGCGGGCAATATCCGGGAAATTCCTCTGGCCGAGCTCTATCGCGAAGCGCCGATCTTCAAGGCTCTGCGCGACACCGGCAAGCTCGAGGGCAAGTGCGGCGCCTGCGAGTTCAAGGAGATCTGCGGCGGCTCGCGTGCCCGCGCCTACGCCCTCACCGGCGACCCGCTGGCTCCCGAACCCTGCTGCATCTACCAGCCCAAGCACTGGGACGCGGAACTCGAACAGAATGCCGAAGCCTTTCACCATCACGAGTTCGAACCGCTGGTGAAGCTGTAGGTTTTTCTCCTGATTCTTTACCTCACCACCCCTCCAGGCGTCGTCATCCTGAGCGAACGGGGCCCCAAACGTCTTTCAGTTTGGGGGTGGTGAGTCGAAGGATCTGCGGTTGCTTTTTGCGATTTTTCGCTAACGCACTGGCTGCCTTGCGTCAGACGCACGATGGAAATCCGCAGGTTCAACGTCATACCAGTCGCGGCTGAGATCAACCCATGCAGGATTCTTCTGCTCGATCAGTGCGATCTTTTTCGCGCGCCGCCAGCCCTTCAACTGCTTCTCGCGTTCAATGGCGACCGAAGCATCATTGTGCGATTCAAACCAGACAAGGCGATCGCAGTTGTAGTGCGCAGTGAATCCCTCACGCAGGTGCCACTTGTGTTCGAAGACGCGTTTGTGCAGGTCGCCGGTGACACCGATGTACAGCGTATGGCTGCGGCTCGCCATGATGTAGGTCGAGTAGGTGCGCGTCTCCATGGCGCGGATTGTAGCGCGTTGCCGATGCGGATGAATGAAGAAAATGCAACCGCGGATCCTTCGGCTCACCACCCCCAGGCTGAAGAAAGCGCCTGGGGCCCCGTTCGCTCAGGATGACAGCGTGCAAATAAAAAAAGCAGCAAGCGCAGCAGAAGCCCCGTCGCCAAAGGCGACGGGGCTTCTGCTGTACGCAAACGTGCCGCCTAGTGGCCTTCGCCCACGTCGACCTTGCCCCGGAAGCGGGTGTAGGCAAAGATGATGTAGCCGAGGGCCAGCACCATGCCGAGGCCGAACCAGATGAAGCCGACGGTCTGCGCATAGTTGCCGGTCAGCGCGCGGCTCATCGTGATGTCGAACTGCGCGCCGGTGGTTGCCGGCAGCAGCGTCGGGTAGACCGACCAGCAGGCACCGGCCAGCATGAAGAACAGATACAGGCAAGAGGAGAGAAAGGCTTTGCCCGGTTGCTGTTTCTTGTTGAAGAGCAGAATCGCGACGAGCGTCGCGACCACACCCACCGGCACGATGAAGGTGACCGGAAGGTTGAAGTAGTTGTTCAGGCTCTGTGGGCGCACGGCGATGGTCGCGAAGAGGCTGACGACGGTCAGCGCCACCAGGGCCAGCCAGAGTGGCGTGACGATTTTACGTGCGCGCGTTTCGAGGTCGCCTGAAACCTTGAGCGAGAGCCAGAGCGCGCCGTGCAGCGTGAGGGCCACCAGCGCCACCAGGCCGCCGATGACCGTGTACCAGTCGAGGATGCCGGGGTACTCGCTCGGCAACCAGTTGGTCCACAGCGGCAGGAAGAAGTATCCATCGGCCTGCAGCGGCACGCCGCGCATCACGTTGGCCAGCGCCGCGCCGAAGAAGATCGTCAGCAGGGTGCTGGCAATGCCGAACAGGCCATGGAGCAGCGCGCGCCAGACGCCGACATCGACATGGTTGCTCAACTCCAGCGCAATGCCGCGCAGAATCAGCAGCCAGAGCACGATCATCAGCGGCAGATAGAAGCCGCTGAAGGCCGAGGCGTACAGCAGCGGGAAGGCGAAGTAGAGCGTGCCGCCGCCGGCCAGCAACCAGACCTCGTTGCCGTCCCAGACCGGGCCAATGCTGGCTCGCGCCGCGTTGCGCTCGGCCTCGGTTCGTGTAAGAAAAAGATGAAGAACGCCGACGCCGAGATCGAAACCGTCGAGCACCACATAGCCGACGATCATCACGGCGACCAGCCAGAACCAGAAAAATCCCATCATGACAAGGCTCCTTGGTGCGCCCCGAAGGGCGCGCGGCAAATCAATGCGTTGTGGCGACCGGCTGGGCGTCGGGCCCCCTGCTGATCTCGCGATAGACGAGCACGACGAAGAGAATGGCCATCACCGTGTACAGGCCCATGAAGCCGAGCAGCGTAAACAGGCCGTTGCTGGCCGAGACGTGGTTCGAGTAGCCCTCGCTGGTGCGCAGCAGCCCGTAGACGAGCCAGGGTTGCCGCCCCAGCTCTGCGACCATCCATCCGGCCGTGTTCGCGATGTAGGGCAGCGGGAAGCTCAGCAATAGCGCCCACTGTGCCCAGTGCGCCCACGGGCCCGCAAAGAGCTTGCCGCGCCAAAGCAGAAAGACCGAGCCCAGCATCACCGCCAGGAACCAGGTTCCGAGGCCCGCCATGATGTGGTAGGCGTAGTAGAGCAACGGCAGGTTCTGCGGCCACTGGTCGCGCGGAAACTGGTCGAGGCCGGTCACCGTGGCATCCGTCGTGCCGTAGATCAGAAAGCTCAGCAGATTGTTGACGACGATGGGGTTGTCGATCTGGCCGGTCTCATCGTTCGGCTGGCCGACCAGCACGACGCCGGCACCATGCTCGGTCTTGAACAGCCCTTCCATGGCGGCCATCGCCGCCGGTTGATGCTTGGCGACGTATTTGCCGTGCAGGTCGCCGGTCGGAAAGACGATGAGCACCGAGGCAATGGCACCGGCAATCACGCCCACCTTCAGGAAGATCTTCGCGTAAGGCTCCTCGCGCTTGTCGAGCAGATAAAACGCGCCCGTTGCGGCCATCACGAAGGCGGCCGTCACCACCGCGCCGGTCATGTTGTGCATGTACTGGAAGATCGCCCAGGGATTCAGGTTCAGCGCCAGGAAGCTGTTGAGCTGGAAGCTGCCATCGGCCGCGCGGTCAAAGGCGACCGGGTGCTGCATCCAGGCGTCGGTGACGATGATGAAGAAGCCCGACAGCCACGACCCCACGAAGACCATCACTGCGGAAAACCAGTGCAGCTTGGGCGACAGCTTCTTTTCGCCGTAGAGAAACAGGCCCAGGAAGGACGATTCCAGAAAGAAGCTGAAGACGCCTTCCATTGCCAGCGGCTGGCCGATGATGCCGCCCGTAAGCCGCGAGAACCGCGCCCAGTTGGTGCCGAACTCGAACTCCATCGGAATGCCGGTGACCACGCCAAAGACAAAATTGATGGCGAAGATGCGGCCCCAGAAGCGCGCCGCGCGGTGCCACTGCTCGCTGCCGGTGCGCAGCGCGACCGTCTTCAGGGTGACGATCAGCAATGCCAGCCCCATGGTCAACTGCGGAAACAGGTAATGGAAGGTTACGGTGAAGGCAAAGTGCAACCTGTGGATCAGCTCACTGCTCATGCAGTGCCTCCTCGCGTGCGCGTTGTCGGCGACGCACTGCGGGCGTCGTCCGAAATTAGGTTCACTGCGAGCGACGGTTCACGGCGAATGGCCGCAAACCCGCGCGCTGTGTTGCATCGGCAGGATGATCGGAACGCAGACGATTGTAGTCTGCCGCCGCGGTCGATGCGTAGAGAAATCCAGGCCCGGGGCACATCTGTTTTTTCGTGCGGAATCCCCTGCGTTACGGGTGCCTGCAACGGAGCTCCGTGCCGGTGCGCGTCCGCAGGCGGACAAGGGCTCACGCGCTCATGACGGCGCTGCACGCGGTGATTCTGCGATTTGATGAACGCATGGGGCATGGCATAAAAATTAGACAAATATAGTCTACATATTGGCACAACTCTTTGAAAATGTGGTGATTTGTGATCTCGATCACTCTTTGCACCCCCCATCCCCTCTCCAAGTGTCACGATTCGGGAGTATGCTGGTCTCAAAGTTGCGTTCCCGTTCACCATGTTGGGACGATTCGACTTGCGGTCACATCAAGGAGTGCTCTGCATGCGCATTGCCATCATTGGCGGCGGTATCGCCGGACTCAGTGCGGCCTACGAGCTGGAGAAAGCCCGCGCGGCTGGCCAGCCTGTTTCCTACACCCTGTACGAACATCGCGAGCGTCTGGGCGGCTCGCTGGCCTCGGAGACCGTCGATGGCTCGGTCCTGGAACAGGGGCCGGACTCGTTTATCTCGGAAAAAACCGCTGCCGCCGATCTGGCGCGCGAACTGGGGCTGGGCGACCAGTTGCTGGCCTCGAACGACGAGGCACGCAAGACCTTCATCGTCGTCGGCAACCGGCTGATTCCGTTGCCCGACGGACTGATGTTTCTGGTGCCGACCAAATTGATTCCGACGGCATTGACGCAGCTGTTCAGCCTCGGGACCAAGCTCAGAATGGGCCTCGAACTGCTGCGCCCGCCGCGTGCGGCCGCGGGTGACGAATCGGTGGCCGAACTGGTGCGCCGGCACTTTGGCCAGGAGGCCGTCGACCGGCTGGCCGACCCTCTGCTGTCCGGCATCTACGGTGGTGACGCTACCCGGCTCAGCGCGCAGACGGTGCTGCCCGGCATGGTCAAGATGGAGGCCGAATACGGCTCGCTCTGCCGCGGCATGCTGGCCGGCCATCGCAAGATGCAGGCGATGAAAAGCGCCGGAAGCTCCAAGGGCAACCGGCCGAAGCGCGCGCTGTTTACGGCGATGCGCGGCGGCATGCAACAGTTGGTCGACGCGCTTGCGGCGCGCATCGACGAGATTTCCGTGCGACGGTCATCGCCGGTCAGCGCTCTTGAAAAAATCACCGAAGGCTGGCGCGTCACATCGATGGGCCAGTCGGCGGTCTACGATGCGGTGATTATCGCGACGCCGGCCTGGGTGGCGAGCGAGTTGCTCAAGCCGGTCGATGAGCCGCTGGCGAATGAACTTGGTGCGATCCCCTACTCATCATCGATCACCGTCAATCTGGTGTACGACGAGAAAAAGCTCGGCCGCCTGCCCGAGGGCTTCGGCTTTCTGGTGCCCGCCGTCGAAGGTCGTTCGCTGCTGGCCTGCACCTTTGTGCATCGCAAGTTTTTGGGACGCACGGCACCGGGCAAGGCGATTATGCGCGCCTTTCTGGGCGGCATGCGCAATGAATCGATGCTGACGGAAACCGACGCGGTGCTGGTGGCCACTGTGCGGCGCGAGTTGGGCGAGATCCTCGGCCCCGTCGCCTTCGACGCCACGCTCGAGCCCATCTACGCGCAGGTCACGCGCTGGCGGCGGGCCATGGCGCAGTACGCGGTCGGCCACAAGCAGCGCACGGCGAAGATCGCCGAGCACGTGGCGGCGCTTGAAACACTGCGGTTGATCGGCAACGCCTACGACGGCATCGGTGTCCCTGATTGCATTCGCCTGGGTCGCAAGGCCGCGCAGGAGTTGATCGCGGTGAGAGAGACGGTGGGGCAGGGAACGAGGGACTAAGAGGCAGGGACTCGCTCCCTGCCGTTCCTCACTCTTCGACGCGGAACTGTTGCACGAGTTGTTTGAGCTGGTTGCCGGTTTCGATCAGTTGCGTGGAGGCGGCGACGACGTGCTCGGCTCCGCGTGCGTTCTCGTCGGCGCTCGAAGCGACTTGGTGCATGGTGTTCATGGCGGCATCGGCGGAGTCGGCCTCTTGTCGCGCGGACTGGGCGATCTGCGCGATCTTGTCGTCGACGGAGAAGACCAGCTCCGAGATCTGCTTGAAGGTCTCGCTCAGGCTCTGCACGGCATCGGCTCCCTCGCCGGCATGGGTGCAGGCCTCGCTGATGTCGCTGGCGGCGTGGCTGGTCTCGTTCTGAATGCCGCTGACGAGCCCGGAGACCTGCTGGGTGGCCTGGGCGGTGCGCTCGGCCAGCCGTCGCACCTCGCCGGCGACGACGGCAAAGCCGCGGCCGTGTTCCCCGGCGCGCGCGGCCTCGATGGAGGCGTTGAGGGCGAGCAGGTTGGTTCCGGCGGCGATCTCTTCGATGACGCCGACGATCGAGCCGATCTCCTTGACGCGGTCACTGAGCGCGGCCACCTGCGTGGAGCTCTCCTGGGTATCGGCGGCGAGTTGTTGCATCTTGGCCGCGGTGGTTTCGACCAACTGGCTGCCCTGCCGCGCGGCCTCGGCCGCTGCGCGCGCCTGTTCGCTGGCATTGTCGGTGTGGCCGGAGGTGCTGGCGATGTCGCGCGACAGTTGCGTGACCAGAGCCGAGGCCTCGTTGGCCTGCTGTGTCTGCGTGGTGAGTCCGGCTACGGCCTCGTGCGCAATGGACTGAATCTCATTCGATTTGGCGTGCGTGTCCTGCGCGCGCGCCTGCACGTCGAGCAGAGTCGTGCGCAGCCGCTGCACGAACTCGTTGAAGCTGGCGGCCAGAGCGCCGATCTCGTCCTCGGAGGCTGGTTTGACCACCGTGTTCAGATCGGCATTGTTCATCAGCGAGGCCAGATCGTTGGCCGGCTGAATCACCTGTCGCTGGAGCAGCGTGAGCAGAAGACCCAGGATCAGTCCGACGAGCAGAACGGTTTCCGCGGTGAGCACGGCGAGGGTTTTGACGACGCGCACCAGCACGTCGGTCTGCGGATAGGCGGTCAGAATCCGGTAATCCCAGGCCGGGTAGCGCTCTTCCTGCAGCACCCAGCCGGAGGGGTTCTTGCGGAGCGCGGCGAGTTTCTCAAGCGTGATGTTGTCGCCGTGGGCGATGACTGCCCCGGAGGGATCAATGAGAGCGAGAAAGCCGTGGTCGAGAATGTCGGCGCTGGCGATGCTGCTGCTGAGTGCCGCGATTGAATCGAGCCGGTAGCCGGTGTAGAGCGCGCCGACCAGCTTGCCCGCGTCGTCTTTGAGCGGCTCGTAGCGGGTGGTGTAGGGCGCGCCGAGAATCTTGACGACGCCCTTGAAGCTGCTTCCTGAGGCCAGCGCCGCGTAGGCCTTGCCGTTGGGGTCAAGCACGGTGCCGAGGGCGCGCGTGCCGTCCTCCTTTTTCACGTTGGTGCTGGCGCGGATAAAGTTTTGCCCATCCCAGACAAACAGCGTGGCGGTGCCGCCTACCAGTGCGTGGATGCGGTCGACGATCTCGAAGTTTTCTACCTGTGACTGGCCGCCGAAGTAGAGATTCGGCACGGTCTTTCCGCTGACGGAGGCGGTGCCACGCACGGTGGGGGCGCCCTTCAGGGCAGCTTCGCGCGCCAGCAGCTTCATGCCGTTATCGACCTGCTGGCCCGACAGTGTGTCGATGCTGGCCAGTCGTTCCTGCACCTCTTGCCGCTGTGTGTTGGCCTCGTGCTGGGCCTCGTGGTGGGTGCGGCCGGAAAAGTAGAGCCAGGTAAAGACGCCGAAGACGGCGCAGGTGCCAGAGACAAGAAGCAGCGTTGAAGCAATGATGCGGGTGCAGAGTGAGCGAGTCCTCATAGCGCAAAAAATCCTTTCGCTGCCACGGTAGAGGATCTCTGCGAATGGGCCGGGAGCGTGAGTGTCGCTAAAAATATCGGCAAAAGGAGCGAGTGCATGAGCGCGGAAAAGCAAAAGGGCACGGTGGCGTCATGCCCGTGCCCTTTTGTGGAAAGGGTATTTTTGGAATGCTTTGCCTCTCTTCGGGAGGCAAAGCCCGCCCGCGTGCGGCGCAGCCATCGTTGGTTGCCTGCGGCGAGAGAAGAGACGCTCTACTTGCCGAAGAGCGGGAAGTGAAAGGGGGTATCGGCTCCGGGCGTGTTCTTCTTTGACTTGTTGCCGGACAGAGGCCGCACCACCGCGGTGCGTTGCGAGTTGACGCAGACCCAGCCGCCGCGCAGCCGCTCGAAGACGTGCGTGAAAACACCCTTTTCATCCACCTCGCTCGTGTTGACCTTGTGGTGCAGGGTATAGGTTCCGTTGGCCACGGCGATGTCGCCGAGCATGCGCACGGTGATGACCTGCTGGCTGAGCGAGAGCGTCTTGTCTTCGCCGTTGATCACCTGCGCTAACTGCTGGTTGCGCGTGGAGATGTCGCCCGAGGCGGCGACGTCGACAAACAGCGGCGAAAGAACCAGCTCGAGCGCGTATTGGTCATGGTTGCTGACGGCCTTCGACCAGGAGTCTTCGATCTTTTGGAAGATCGCCAGCTCATTGCCTTGCGTCGTGGTGACGGCCGGTGCCGGGGAGCTGGCGGGAGCTTGCGCAAAGCCGAGGCTGGAGGCCAGAAACAGGATGAAGGTGCACAGAAACTTGCGGTTCATGGACGGTGGATCTCCCCTTCTAGCGCTATCATAGCGCCTCATCGAGGGTTGGACGATGAAAAGCCGGTGAGGGAGAGCAGGCGCCAGAGCCTAAAAAAGCGCCTGCAACTGGTCGGGGTGATGCAGGGTCACCAGCGAGTCCTCGATCGTGAGCCAGCCGCTTTTGCGGAACTGGCCGAGGGTGCGGGTGACGGTCTCGCGGGTGGTGCAGGTCATCGAGGCCATCTCCTCGTGCGTCAGCAGCAGGGGGAAACGGAACTTGCCGGAGTCGAGCCGCTCGCCGATCTGGTGCGCCAGCTCAAGCAGCAGACGGCCGAGCCGGATGGCCACCGTCTCCGACAGCGCCACGCGGCAGGCATCCTGCAGCGCGAAGCGGTACTCCTGGCAGATGCACTGGACTGCGCGCATCTGCGCCTCCTTGTGGCTGCGCAGAAAGCTCAAAAAGCGATCGCGCTCGACCGGACGCAGTTGCGCGGGAGTCAGCGACTCGGCGGAAACCTCGTAAAGCCCATGGGTAAGAACGGCATAGAGCCCGAGCACGGAGCCCGGTCCGGCCACGCGGACAATCATCTGCCGGTCACTGGCGCGGCCGGTGGTCAGCTTCAGATAGCCATTGCAGATCAGATAGAGGCAACGCGCGTCCTCGCCCTGGGTAAACAGCGGAGCCTGGGCGGGAAGCGCGATGGTGCTGGTGGCCAGCTCCAGATCGGCCAACACGGTGCTGCCGAGCGAGCAGAACCAGCCGGGGCGGCGATTGGTGCAGGAGGCGCAGCCCATGGGAACCTGCCGCGCCGTCTGTTTCTGCCGGGCGCGCGCATTGAGCGTTCTCAGAGCCTCTGCCATGGTTTTCCGGTGCCTCGCCGCGTCCTCGGGTTATGGGTGCTTTGCCCGTCTTCTCGCGCAGTGCAGAGGTCAACAGATAAGCGAACCACAAAAACCTGATCGACGCCGAATCCCTATAGGGAAAGTGTGCCGGAAGGGCACGGGGCGTCGATGTGATCGGGCTCACGCCCTTCTGGGAGTCAAAGAGTACAAAAGCGCGCAGTTTTTCTGCTGCGCTGCCGATGATGAGTTGCAAGGAGAACCGACGCGTGGAGCATTTGGAGTTTGTTGGACCAATAAGCCCCGGGTGCCGTCTGCGCGCGGAGTTTAGATTTAAAAAAACAGCCCAGAGCCGCGATTTTTCGGGAAAAGTGAACCAAGAGTCACCCTCGTCTATTCCGGTAGCGTGACAAGCATCACAGAGCGCAGTGGTAACTTCCACGTACTCTTCGCGTGGAGTGTGACGTCTCGCACCGAGCAGAAAGAACCTCATTCGTCATCCTACCGTTTCCATTTCGGTTCCAGATCACTGTAGGGATCTACATTTTTCTGGACAGGAAAAGCCCAGAGGTTCACCATCTGTCGGCGAGGGGGCGCAATGAGGTCATCCAAGGCGGTATTTTTTATGGAGAAAGTCAGGCCTGTAGCGCAAGGTTTCCGTGCAGTCCCGGGATGTCGATCGGGGCTGCGAGCGTGTTTGCTCATTTTGGCAGGGGTTGGTCTGTTCAGCGCACTGTCGCTGGCGGCTCCGGCACCGAAGGGTGCCCCCGGGGGCGCGGCAGACAAAAAAGCGGCTCCGCAAGCGGAGTATGTTGGCGCGGAGACCTGCGCCGGCTGCCACGAAGAAGTGGCCAAGGGCTTCGCATCGAACCCGCATACCAAGATCCTCAAGCAGCATGAGGGCAAGTCAGTGACATGCGAAAGCTGCCACGGTCCAGGCGGCGATCACGTTGCCGGTGGCGGTGACACGACCAAGATCTTCAACCCGGCCAAGGCCTCGCCGAAGGACGTCGACGCCAAGTGCCTGGGTTGCCATGCCGGCGCGCATCCGAACTTCGATCGCTCTCCGCATGCCAAGGCCGGCGTCAGTTGCGTCGGTTGCCACAGCGTCCATGCCAGCGGCAAAGACACCGAGCACCTGCTGAAGGCCTCGCAGCCGCAGTTGTGCTACCAGTGCCACACCGAGGTGAAGCCGGCCTTCAACATGCCCTTCCACCACAAGGTGAACGAGGGCCTGATCCAGTGCAGCGACTGCCACAATGCGCACGGCAGCTTCGGCGCCAACAACCTGAAGTCGACCGCCGATCAGAACGCGGTCTGCACCAAGTGCCATACCGATACGCGTGGGCCGTTCGTCCACGAGCATGCGGTGGTCAAGGGTGAGGGTTGCATGGCCTGCCATACGCCGCACGGTTCGCAGAACGCGCGTCTGCTGAACACTGCCAACGTCAGTACGCTTTGCTATCAGTGCCACACGACGGTGGCGGCAGGTACAGTGCACGGGTTGTATCACGGTTCGGCATCGAACACGCCCTGCACGGACTGCCACACCATGATCCACGGCTCGAATCTGAGCCGGTCGTTTATCCGCTAACGGCGGTCGGCGGCTCGCGCCCGAGCGTGGGCCGTCGGCACGGAGATGGCAAAGAGTTTTTTGGACACGTCGAACGACGTTACGAGTGAGGCATTCTATGAACACTGGCTGTTTAACACGGCTCTTCCAGGCACAACCCGCCCGGCGCATGGCCGCCGGAGTGGCGGTTCTGCCGTGGATGATGGTGTGCGGCGTCCTGGCCCAGGTGCCGACGCAATTCTCTTCGAAGATCACGATTCCCGAGGGCTATTCGGCCCGCCACTCCGTGGATATGGGTGGTCGCATGGTGAACAAGGTAGGCAGCGGCGCGATGTACCATACGCTGGTCAATGACCAGTCTGGTCCGCGCGTGCAGGGCGAGACCCTGGATCTGCATGCTCTGGAATCGAACAAACATGCGCTGGTCGACCACCTGCACGCCTTTGGCTCGGGTTTCGGCGGCGACTCCATCAACTTCGCCAAGCTGACGGCGGAAAAAGGGCACGTCTACGAGTTCACCGGCACCTTCCGGCGCAACCGGCAGTACTTTGACTACAACCTGCTGGGCAACCCGAATGTTCCGGCGGGACTGTCGGTGCCGATTGGTCCCTCGGCCACGTCGACCACTTCGCTCGCCTGGCCGCAGGTGCAGCACTCGCCCTTTTTGTTCAACACCGTGCGCCGGATGACGGACACGGAGCTGACCCTGTTGCCGCAGTCGACGGTCAGCTACCACTTCGGTTACTCGCAGAACATCATGCAGGGTCCGAGCCTGTCGCCCTCGCGCAGCGGCGGCATTCTCAAGAACAGCGCCCTGCTGCTCGAGTACCAGCGCAATTCGACCGATGAGTACACGGCGGGCGTGGACTGGAAGCCGGTCGAGGGCACCACGATCAGCTTTGAAGAGAAGGTCTACCACTACAAGGCGGACTCTTACTTCACGCTTGATCCGAATGGTTTCCTGGTACAGGAGGCCGACGGCACGCCGGCGTACCTGGGCAACTGGGATGCAACCAGCGCGCCCTATGCGACCTCGAACTGCAACACGACCAGCATGGCCAACTCGACGACGATCCTCTCTGCCGCGCAAGGTGGCGGCAAGCCGATCATCGATCCGGCCTGCGCGGTGGTGACCAGCTATCTGCGCAGCCAGCCGACGCGGGTGACGCAGCCGAGCGAGACGCTGCGTTTTCAGAGCTCGAGCATCAAGAACGTGGTCATGAACGGCCAGGCAACCTACTCGTGGGCGACGATGAACATGCCCAACTATTACGAGTCGGGCTGGGGCCTGAACGGCACGGTGCGCAATGCCGTGTACAGCGGCTCGGCCACGGGCAAGCGTGAGGTGTTTTCAGCCGACTACGGCGTGACCTGGCAGGCGACGAAGAGCTTCAGCCTCTCCGATCAGGCCAGCTTTGTTTCGGCCCAGCAGCCGGGTTCCTCTTACCTGCCGGCTTCGGCCACGTTGTCGACACCCTCGACGGCGGGCAGCGCCACGGTGAACTACACCGGCACGCTGACCTCGGGCACGGGTTCGTCGATGGGCGGCACGACCGGCGCGACCATGTACGACTACTTCGGCAACGAGCAGCTCACCAACATTCTGACGGCGAGCTGGGATGCGCTGCCGCGGACCAACTTCACGCTGAGCTATCGCTACAGCAACCGCAACATCGGTGAAGGCGCTCCGCACAACGTCGACATCCCGACGACACTGCCCAACCCGGTCAACGGCACGGTGGCGGTCTCCGAGCAGGGCGGCACCTTCAGCGCCTCCTACCGGCCGACGGCCAACTGGGACGTGAACGGCTCGGTCGAGGTGAACTACAGCGACAACGCCTTCACGACGATGACGGCGCGCCAGTCGCAGCACTACCGGTTGCACACCCGCTTCAAGCCGAAGCCGTGGGCAAGCTTCTCGGCGGCCTACAACGACCTGGAGCGGCACAACAACACCAACAACAACGCGGCCTACGTGGCGGCGGCGGCGAGCAACTACTACGATGGTCCGCTCAACCACGTCGACTACACCCGCGCGGTGAGCCTGACGGGCGTGTTGGCACCGAGTGAGCGTTACTCGCTTAACTTCGACTACGCGTACACGGATGTGTATACGGCGACCAACATCTGCTTTAGCTCGGGTGCTGCAACCGGCGTGGCCGGAGCGGCAACCCTGACGGCCGGCGGCGCGCCGAATCTGTGCAAGAGCGGCACGACCTGGAAGGCGCGTTCGTTTACCGATGCGCCGACGCAGACCGGTTCGGTGGCTGTTGCGGTGACGCCGGTCGACAAGCTGAAGGCGAACCTCGGTTACCGGATCAGCTCGGTGGCCGGCAGCCAGTTCTTCCCCGATGCGCGCAACGTGAACGGATCGCTGGTTTCGACCTATCAGACGCCGTATGCGAACGTGGCCTACACGCTGCATCCCGGACTGATCTGGAAGGCCGAGTACAACTACTTCGGTTACGGCGAGGGTGGAGCCTCGGGTGCGCAGTACTGCACCACAACCGCCACGGTAGCTACGATCAGCGCTTCATCGATCGTGCCTTGCAGTTCGCTGACGGTCTCGACGGGCATCAACGCCACGTCGGCCGGCATGACGGCACCACGTAACTTCCACGCCAGCAACATTTCGGTTGGCGTGCACTACGAGTTCTAACCGTGAAGCTGCGGTTAGGGTAGTACCGATGGGGGTGGGCCCGCGTGCGGGTCCATCTCCTTTTTCGCGCCTGAAGCTGGGCGTGGCAGCAGAACCGAGCGGCAGTGCGGAGAGCGCGATGAGAAAAACGGTTTCAGTCGGAGCGATGCTCGCGGTTGCGGTTTTTTCAGTTTGTCTTGCATCGTTTGCCCAGTCGGGTGGCGAGGCGGTCTACAAGGCCAAATGTCAGAGCTGTCACGGCGCGGCCGGCGTTCCGAGTCCGGCCATGGCCAAGGCCATGCAGGTCAAGCCGGTGACGGACCCTGCGGTCAAGTCCAAGTCCGAGGCGCAGATGATCGAGTTGACGAAAAATGGCGTGGGCAAGATGCCTGCCTACAAGGGCAAGTTGTCGGATGCGGAGATCAAGGCGGCGGTGGCCCATTTCCGTTCCTTCGCCAAGTGAGTTTTTTTTGACTGTACCCCCTGCACAGGCACCTGTACGATTGCGTACCGCGCGGCGAGCAGGTGTAATGGAGCCAGAAGGTCAGTTTGCGGTTCGGCCGCCTGTATCCCCGTGGGCGTGCTGTAGGTTCATGGGCCGCACGATGGCCGGTAATCAAGGAAGGAGTTGTTTGATGAAGAAAATCATGTGTAGTTCGTTTGCTCTCGTTTGCACGCTGGCGGTGGCCAGCAGCATGAGCTTTGCGCAGTCCGATGGTGCTTCGGTCTATAAGGCCAAGTGCCAGAGCTGCCACGGTGCCAGCGGCACCCCGAACCCCGGTATGGCGAAGGCGATGGGCATCAAGCCTGTCAGCGATCCGGAGATCAAGAAGCTGACGCCGGTGCAGATCGAGGCGGTGGTCAAGAGCGGCAAGGGCAAGATGCATCCGGTGGCCGGCTTGAACGATGCGCAGGTCAAGGCTGTTTCGGCCTACTTCCACGGCTTGAAGTAAGCGTCAGGTTTTCTGGTGATGGCCCGGTTCGCGGCGTAGCTGCGCGTCGGGCTGTTGCTGTTTGCAGGTTGGTCTCCTTGGGCCCCTGTTGTTTGCCGACTCGCCTGGTATCGTGCGCAGGTTGTTGCGGGTGGAGCGGCCTTTGGGCTTGCCTTGAAGCGAGCGTATGGACACGAGGGAGGACAACGTGTCAGCATTCAATCAATTTCGTGAAAACTGGATTCGTCCAGCACTGTTTTTCGGCAATAATCCCATCAGTCTGGCGGGAGGCGCGATTACGACGGCCTCGGCGCTGACGATGGTTGGCTCCTGGCTGATCGACCTTTTCGGCCATGGAAATGGAAATCCTTATCTGGGCATCATCTTCTTTCTGATTCTGCCCGCATTTTTCATCCTTGGATTGCTGCTGATTCCTGTCGGCGTTTTTCTGCGCCGCAGAAAGCTGCAGAAGGCCGGGCAGATTCCGGCCGTGTTCCCCACGATTGACCTGAACGATCATGTTTTTCGGCATGGTCTCGATGTGGTGTTGGTGGCGACGATTGCCAACATGCTGATCGTGATGCTGGCCAGTTACAAGGGCGTTTCCTACATGGATTCGCCGCAGTTCTGCGGGCAGAGCTGCCATGTGATGGCGCCGGAGTTTGCCGCCTATCAGGTTTCGGCGCACTCGAATGTAGCTTGCACGGAGTGCCACGTGGGCTCGGGCATTGACTCCTATGTGCGCGCGAAGATGAATGGCACCAAGCAGCTTGTGGAAGTGACGCTGCATCCGTTTGCCAAGCTGGCGCCGAAGCTGATTCCCGATTATCCGACGCCGATCCCCTCGCCGGTGACCAGCCTGCGGCCGGCGCGCGAGGTCTGCGAGTCCTGCCACACGCCGGCCAAGTTCGTGGGCGACAAGCTGCTGGTCAAAACCAGCTATGCCGACGACGAAGCGAACACGGCGGCGCAGACCGTGGTCCTGCTGCACATCGGCGGTCGTGATTCGCTCTCGCATCTGAGCGGCATCCATGGTGTGCACCTGAATCACATGGAGTACATCGCCAGCTCGGCAGACCGGCAGACGATTCCCTGGGTTACGCGGCGCAACGGCGATGGCACGGAGACGACCTTTGCGGCTTCGGCGCTGAATGGCGCGACGCCGAAGGGTGAGCGCCGGACGATGGATTGCATCGACTGCCACAACCGCGCAACGCACACCTTCCAGACGCCGGAAGAGGGCATCAATCAGGCGCTGAGTGATGGTGCGATCAGCACCTCGCTGCCCTGGATTCACAAGGAAGGTCTGGAACTGCTCAAGGCCAACTACGCGAGCCAGGCCGAGGCGAAGGCGAAGATTGCGCAGCAACTGAATGCGTTCTATCGCTCGCAGCATCCTGACGTTCTGCAGTCGAAGGGATGGCTGGTACAACAGGCCGCAGCGCAGATCTACGCGATCTACGCGCGCAACGTCTTCCCGGAGATGAAGGTGACCTGGGGCACGCACCCGAACAACCTGGGGCACACGGCGTATCCGGGTTGCTTCCGTTGCCACGATGGCGACCACACGTCGAAGACGGGCAAGACGATCACGCAGGATTGCGCGAATTGCCACAACCTGCTGGCCGTCGAAGAGTCGAAGCCGAAGGTGCTCTCTGACCTTGGCATTGCGCACTAAAACACAGGCACACAAAAAGCAGCGCCCCGCACCGGATCACTGGTGTGGGGCGCGTTTTTTTGCTCTGGGAGCCGATGCCGTTGGAGTGTCTGCAATGATAGGCTGGGCAGTTGTAGCGAGGAGAGCCTATGCGAACCTATCATTCGCCGGAGGATCGTCAGCGTCCGAGCCACTTTAACCTGATTGCCGCGGCCCATGCAGCGATGCTCGAGCATGGTTTTCAGCCGGAGTTCCCCGAAGGCACGGATCGCGAACTGGCGGTGATTGCCGAGCAGTCGGTGAGCTCGGCCGGGGGCGGGGTGCGCGATCTGCGGCATCTTTTGTGGTCGTCGATCGACAATGACACCTCGAAGGATCTGGACCAGATCGAGTGGGCCGAGCAACTGACCGATGGGCGGATTCGCGTGCTGGTGGGCGTCTCTGACGTGGATGCGCGCGTGCATCGCGGCTCGCTGCTTGACGCGCATGCGCTGAGCGAAACGACATCGGTGTACGTGGGCGTGCGGGTCTTTCCGATGCTGCCGGTGGAGTTGAGCGAAGGCGCGACCTCGCTCAATGAAAACGAGGACCGCGTGGCGATGGTGATCGAGTATCGCGTGGACGCGGCGGGCGTGGTGAGCGACGGCAAGGCCTGTCGCGCGATTGTGCGCAACCATGCGCAACTGGCCTATCCGAGCGTGGGTGCGTGGCTGGCGGGCAAGGCAGCGGCACCGGCGAAGATCGCGGCGAATGCAAAGCTGGCCGAGCAGATCCGGTTGCAGGACGAGGCGGCGCGACGCATGCTCGGCAGTCGCTACCAGCATGGCGCGCTCGATCTGGAGACGATTGAGACGCGCCCGATGATGCAGGCCGAGGAGGCGGTCGAGATTCTGCGACTGGAGAAGAACCGTGCCACCTCACTGATTGAAGAGTTCATGGTGGCGGCCAATGGGGTGATCGCGCGCCTGTTTGAAGAGGCTGGCATCGCCAGCATCCGCCGCATTGTGCGCACGCCGAAGCGCTGGGAGCGGATTGTGCAGGTGGCCGAGAAGCTGGGCGCAACGCTGCCGGCCGAGCCCGACTCAAAGGCGCTCAATGATTTTCTGCTGCTGCGCAAGGCCAAGGATCCCGATCACTTTCCTGATCTTTCGCTGACCGTGGTCAAGTTGATGGGCCCGGGCGAGTACGTGCTGGTGCGCCCCGATGAGGTTTCTCCAGGGCATTTTGGCCTCGCCGTGCAGGACTATACGCATTCGACTGCGCCCAATCGCCGCTTCCCGGATGTGGTGACCTTGCGCATTCTGAAGGCTCTGCTGGCGAAGAAGACACAGCCGTATTCCGCCGACGATTTGCAGGCCATTGCCGAGCGCTGCACGCGCATGGAGGATGCCGCGCGCAAGGTGGAGCGCGAGATGCAGAAGCGGATCGCCGCTGTGGTGTTGCATGCGCACATTGGGCAGACCTATCGCGCCATTGTGACCGGCGTGAACCACTATGGCGTCTTTGTGCGCACGCTGACTCCGCATGTGGAAGGCAAGCTGGTGGAAGGCGGCGACGGGCTCGACGTGGGCGACCGCGTGCAGGTGCGATTGGTTTCGACCAACCCCGAACTTGGATTTATCGATTTCGCCGCGATTTAGGGAGAGGCAGACTGCAAATCCTCGGATATTGAGACAAATTTGCAGGGGACATTCCCTTTCCTGATAGGCTGAATCCAGTTATTAGAGGCGTAAGTTAAACCTTTTTCACCCGAGAGTTGATATCAGCTATGTCCCATCCCCAAATTAAATTCGGAACCGATGGTTGGCGCGGGATTATCGCCGACAATTTCACCTTTGCGAATGTGCGCATCGCCGCTGGGGCGATTGCCGCCTATGTTCTCGCCAAGGAAGACCCGGCCAAGGGCATTTGTATTGGCTACGATACGCGCTTCGGCTCGAAGGCCTTTGCCGAGACCTGCGCTCAGGTGGTGGCTGCAGCGGGCATCCCCGTGCAGTTGGCCAATGCCGTGACGCCGACCCCGGCGTTGAGCTTTGCCGTGCGCGGTCGCGGCGCCGCTGGCGGCATCATGATCACCAGTTCGCACAATCCGGCCGAGTGGAACGGCGTCAAGTACAAGGGCTGGTACGGCGGTTCGGGCAAGCCTTCGATGATCGCCGAGATCGAGACCTTCCTCGACAAGCCGATTCCCGTGGCGGCCGCCCCTGCCGCGATCACGGTCGTCGATTTTCTGCCCGAGTATCTGAAGGCGATCGAGAGCTTCGTCAATCTGGACGCCATCGCCAAGAGCGGCCTGAAGTTTGCCACCGACGCAATGTATGGCGCGGGCGGCACACTGATTCCTGCGATCTTCGAGCGGCTCGGCGTTAAGCACGTGGCGATTCGCACCAACCCCGACCCGACCTTCGGCGGCATTCATCCCGAGCCGATTGAGCCGCATATTCGCGCGCTCGGTGAGGCCGTCGTCGCCAACCACTGCGACGCGGGCCTGTGCACGGACGGCGACGCGGACCGCATTGGCGCGACCGACGAGAACGGCAACTTCGTCGATCCGCACAAGATCTATTCAGTGCTGCTGAGCTGGGTGCTGAAGTATCACAACGACTGGCCGGGTGCGGTGACGCGCGCCTTCAACACGACCAAGATGCTTGACCGCATCTGCAAGAAGCATGGCCGCGAGCTGATCGAGCACGGCATCGGCTTCAAGTACGTCTGCGATTACATGCTGGAGCGCGAGATTCTGATGGGCGGCGAGGAGTCGGGCGGCATCGGCTTCCAGCGCCACCTGCCCGAGCGCGATGGGCTGCTGAACTCGCTGCTGCTGGCCAAGGTGATGGCCGACGAGAAGAAGACGCTGGGCCAGTTGGTCGCCGACCTGCAGGCCGAGTACGGCGAGCACCAGTACGGTCGCGTCGACCTGCACATTCCCGACGAGCAGAAGAAGGCGGCGATTGCCCGCGCTCTGGCTCTGAAGCCGGGCGAGGTCGCCCTCGGCGGCATGAAGCTGCTGCGTACCGAGACGCTCGACGGCGTGAAGCTCTTCCTCGAAAACCCCGAGGCAGCCACAAAGCCGAACGCGGCCGAGACCTGGATTCTCTTCCGCGCCAGCGGCACCGAACCCCTGTTGCGCGTCTACACCGAAACCTGCTCGAAGGAGTCGGTAGCGAAGCTGCTTGCCGACGGCAAGAAGTTCGCGCTGGGCGAGTAAAAAACTGCTGGAGCACTGAGTCCCTCAGACCTGAAGCCCGGGTCTGGGGGATTTTGTCGTTGTGCGGGTTTTAGTTTTTGGCCGTAGCGGCGGCGATGATGATGCCTGCGAGGGCTCCCACAACCGCCACAATGATGACCCTGCTTCTGGTGCGATCTGTGTGTTTTTGCTCGAGAGAGTTATAGCCGGCATAACCATTCTTGATCTTTTTGACTTAGGGATGTGTTGTCTCGTTGAGAACTGGCTTTAGCGAAACATCCGCGCGTCGAAGTGAAAGGGTTGAGGCTCTTCGACCTTGATTTGGGCGATGGCCGGGTGCAGGGGATTGACCAGCACATTCCATTCCATGCGCAGCACGGCTGAGGGAACTTCGAGGGCCAGGGAGGCTTTGGCGCGAATCCTCTGGTCGCCGAGGGCGCGCAGTGGCGCAAGTTCGTCGGTCCACCACGCGGGGGGCAGATCGTTGGGCGTGAGCCGTTCGACGGGCTCCCCCGCAGGCAGTATGGCTGCAATCGAGACCAGATCGTCGGGTTGCAGGTTTGGTTCCAGATGAACGAAAAGCTCCATGGCCGCCAGCGCCAGCGAGGATGAGGCGTAGACCATCGGCACGCCCGCCGTGTTCCATCGCCCGCCGAAGCGCCGCGCGCCCGTGCCGGAAAAGGCCTCGTCGGCAAAGCGCGCCTTGCAGATGCGCCAGATACGCATTAACTGTACACGCCGTAGGCGATCCGGCCCAGAACCTCTTCTACCTCGCGGACGCCGGGGTCGGTGTCCAACTGGTCGAGCGGGCGTCCGCCACGCAGGGCGCGATTCGGCGTCTTGAGCCATGCCGCCGCCTTGTCGCCGTCGCCGAGCGTCTCCGCCGCCGTCGCATAGACCTGCGCCAGCCGCACTGTGCGATCCGACTCGGCGGCTGTCAGCCGGGAATTTTGTGTGATGCGCCGGGTGAGCGTGCGCAGTGGGATGCCGATTTTTTCAGAGATCTCTGCCTGACGCAGGCCCATCCGCTCCGCCAACAGAAACAGCGCCTTCACCGGGAGTCCTTCGCGGACCAGTTCGGCCAGAGCGCCGCTTTTGCCCATCGGCCTGCCCAGAATCACCTCGCCGCCGAGGACCTCGGGAACCGTTGCTGTCGCCATGGCTGCCTCCATCTTCAAGATACGCCGTTTGGCTAATTTTTAAACGCCATTTTGATAAATTTTCGAGCGGCGTGTGCATGGAGGCCTGTTGGGGGAATACCTGAGGGGCACGCCTTTCTTGATTTTTTATATTGACTTTTTGTTGTGTTAACGCAATACTTCCTTCGTGAAAGAAAACGAAAAAGGCGCGGGTGAGGCTGGCGGAATCTACAACCGCATCGCGGTGCTGCGGGCTGAGCGTGGGGTGAGTCGGCAGGAGCTGGCCGATGCGGTGGGGGTCAACTACCAGACCATCGGCTTTTTGGAGCGCGGCGACTATGGGCCGAGCCTGAAGCTGGCCTTTCAGATCGCGGAATATTTTGCTCTGCCGCTCGAAGCGGTTTTTGCAACCAAGCCCTTCACGCCGTTGAGCGAGCAGGTGTACGGAAAGGGAGGCGGGCAATGATTTCGGAGATGGTGCGGCCCTTCGGACTATCACTGGCGCGGCGTGCGACGCGGCGCTGGCTGGTGGCGGGCTACTGGATCGTGGTGTGCGCATGGCTGGGGCTGGCGCTCTGGTGCGCCTGGGACGAAGGGAACGAGAGGCATACGGCCAACTTTGTGCATGTGCTCTGGCTGCTCTTCTTCGTTCCGCCGTTGCTCGGTGGAGTGAAACATGGCGGGCTGGTGAAGCCGTATCGCGGCGTGCGCTGGGCCTCGCTGCAGGAGCAGGGGAGTGTGAGCACGCTCTTCGGCAAAAGCGACGCGCAGGCAACAGAAGAGGCGTTGGACGAGCGCGAACGCAACGAGCGCGACCGGATGCACTTTGTCGCCTACACAGTGGCGCGCTGGCTGACGCTGGCGATGGTGGTGCTCTTTGCCGGGCTGAGCGCATGGAACTTTGCGTGGGGGCAGCACTTTGGCGCGGTGTGTCTGTGCGTGCTGGCGCTGGTGTTCTGGAGCCTGCCGCAGTCGCTGATTCTGTGGAACGAGCCGGATGTGGAGGTGGAGCCGTGATCGTCGAGGGAAAGAGGCCACTGGGCTTCAGCCTGAACCGGCGCAGCCGACGGCGCGGGTATGTGGTGGTGGTGCTCGCTTTTTGCGCGATTTTATGCGGAGCGTTTTTGAAGCATCTGGCGCGGCATGGGGCTGAAGATTTCGATGGCACGATGCTTTTTGTTACGCTTAGCGGCATAACGGCAATGGTGGGTGGCGTGCGTGCGGACGGGCCGGTGAAGTATTTTGGCAGGCCGCGTACGGCGCTATTTCCTCTCCAGACAGGGCTGCGCACGCTCTTCGGCAAGCAGGAAAAAGAATCGACATGGGGCGAGATTGATCTTGACGAGCGCGAGCAGCATGAACGCGACCGTGAGCACTATCGCGCCTATGTGGTGGTGCGCAGGTTCGCGCTTCTGCTCTTTGCGGCGTACGTGGCGCTGGGCTGGCTGCATGTGCGCTGGTTTGATCGCATCGGTCCCTTTGCGGTGTTTCTGCTGGTGCTGATGCTGTGGGTGTTGCCACAGATGCTGATTCTGTGGAACGAGCCGGATGTGGAGGAGCAGCTATGAGGGCGGAGTTGGTGTTCTTTGGCAGGCGCGTGAACATGGCCTCGCAACGGCGGCGGCGGACTTTGGTGGTGGCGGTCTATGCGGGCTTTCTCGCTTTGTTCATGGCGAGTTGGCGTTTCGACCAGTGGCTCGAAACGGGGATCGGGCTCTTTGTCTACATTCAGCTCGTCGGCATGTATTTGCTGGGTGGTCGTTCGATTCAAGGGCTGGTGCGCCCCTTCAGTCGGCCCCAGATGCGGTGGCAGAGGATGACGGCGCGCCTGACGCGATGGACGCTCGAACGGCCTGCGCCGGAGAACGTGTTGCAGAACGACGAGCGCGAGCAGGCGCAGAATAGCCGGGCGCATTACATTGCCTATCAAATTTTGGGTCTTTTCTGCACGGTTCTATGGATTATTCAGTTTTGGAAGATGGATCAGTCGAGGATGCTTTTGCTGTTGCGGCCGTTCACCGGAGATCAGTTTCTGTACGGCGGGCTGCTGCTGAGTTTGTGCCTGTACATGACCTTGCCGCAGGCGATTCTGCTGTGGACCGAGCCGGATATGGAAGAGTAGGCGCGGGGTTGCGCGCGAAGGGGAAGAAAAATCCCGCCAAAAACGGGAATTTTCGCGACATGGAGGCAGCATGCCATGGAAATGCAGGGTGCCTGCGCGGTACCCTAAATCCATATCATGGACGTACCTTCCCGAAGACCTTTCCGGCGTGGCATGGAAGCCTTTGCTTCGCGCAACTTTATGCTCTTTCAGTTGGCGCGCGTGGGCGCGGTGGTCGGTTCCGCGGCGCAGTCGGTGGCTGTGGCCTGGCAGGTGTACGCGGTCACGCATCGCGCGATTGACCTGGGATTCACGGGGTTGGCGCAGTTTTTGCCGGGGCTGATCTTTCTGCTGCCGGCCGGCCACGCCGCCGACCGCTTTGACCGGCGCAAGATTATTCTGCTTTGTTATGCGGTGCAGGCCCTCTGCACGGTGGCGCTGCTGGAGCTGACGCGGCGGGGACTGCACAGCGTGTTGCCCATCTACGGCGTGCTGTTTTTCTGGGGTCTGGCGCGGAGCTTTTCCGGGCCATCGAACGCGGCGCTGATCCCCAAGCTGGTTCCGGAAAAAGATTTTGTGAATGCGGTCACCTGGGGCGCGACGGTCTTTCAGTCGTCGACGATTCTGGGGCCGGCGGTGGGTGGTGTGCTGTTTTCGCTCTCGCTGCATCGGTTGCTGCCGGGCTCTTCCTTTGATTTTCTGGAGGGCGCAGGCATTGTGTACCTGTTCAATCTGCTCATGCTTGGCTGGGCGCTGGTGCTGATTGGCCGGATGCGCCTGCGGATCGAGGCTCCGACGCAGAGGCGTGAGCTGTCGCTGGGCGTTGTGCTGGCCGGGTTCCGCTATATGGGCCGGTCGCCGCTGCTGTTGGGCGCGGCTTCGCTGGATCTGTTTGCGGTGTTGCTGGGGGGCGCGGTGGCGTTGACGCCGATCTTCGCGAGCGAGATTTTGCATACGGGCCCGCGCGGGCTGGGTCTGCTGCGTTCGGCTCCGGCGGCGGGCGCGGTGGTGATGTCGCTGGTGATGGCGCGGTTTCCGTTTCGGCGCAAGGCCGGAATCCGTCTGTTTGTCTGCGTGGCGATCTTCGGCGCGGCGACGGTGGTCTTTGGGCTCTCGCACTCGCTGGTGCTGTCGCTCGCGGCGTTGTTTGTCGCGGGGATGGCGGACTCGATCAGCGTGGTGATTCGCGGCTCGATTCTGCAACTGGCGACGCCGGACGAGATGCGCGGCCGGGTGAGCGCGGTCAATTCTCTGTTCATCGGCGCGTCGAATGAGCTGGGCGAGTTTGAGAGTGGACTGACGGCGCAGTGGTGGGGCGCGGTGCGGGCGACCGTCTACGGCGGCATTGGCGCGATGGTGGTGGCGGGAAGCTGGGCCACGCTGTTTCCGGTGCTGCGCAAGGCCGACCGGCTGACGGCCGAAGAGCTGAAGGGCTTTGTGCGCAAGGATGCCTGAGGCTTTCTGCCTTGAGTAGAATGGCGATACACAAAAAAATGCAGGCGCGCGGCGACGTGCGCGGAGGAGAGCTCTTGAAGACGTGGCAGAAGGCGCTTGTGATTACGTTGGTCTCGGTTGCGATCGGCGGCGTATACCTGTTGTTTGTCTGGCACCAGAGGAGCGCGCCGGGCGTGGTGAAAAATGCCGGGCCCGAAAAAAGCTCGAACATGGACGACTATGTGGTGATGCGCGCGATGATGCCGCGCTACTTTGAGCACATGAAGAGGTTCGAGGGGCTGACGGTGTGGGTGCGTAATGGCTACATCATGCCGTACTACCCCTACGAGGGGGGCAAGGTCATCTTTGCGAAGCCGGTGGGCGTGCTTGCCGCGGCGCAGAAGCTGGAACTGAAGAAGGCGGTCAAGCAGGCGGCGCCGGCGAATGTGGACGATGGCATCTCGCATGGCAGCAAGCAGGCTCTGTTGCTGTTTACGCTGCCGGGGGAGACGAAGGAGTATGCGCTGGCGGTGGGTGCCATCGACGGCAGCGAAGAGGCTTACTTCTGCGACCAGATCTTCTTCTACGACGATCCGCACACGATCTATGACCACTGGTCAAAGGATGTGTGGGCCGCGATTGACGCGCATCAGGTGAAGCCGGGGATGAGCGAGCGGCAGAGCTGGATGGCGATTGGCCAAAAGTTCGAGGCTACAGGCTACGAGCACGGCAATCGCACGGTGCACTTTGACCAGGCGGGCAAAAAGTGGACGATCACCTACGTCAACGACAAGGCAACGGAGATCAAGAACGAGTAGTTTTGCTGGTTTGTGGGTGAAGAACCAATGAAAAAGGCCCGCCGAGAGCGGGCCTTTTTTGGTGCAGGCAAACTCGATCTACACATTGTTTTGAAAGGGCCCGGCCTCAGCTGGGCCAAAAGAGGGACAAAGAGATTTCGCCTTTAGGCGCTGAGGAGATGCTTCTTGCGAACTTTGCGCAGAAGGTCTTTCCTCAGGGGCTGAAGCCCCTTTTTTTCCTGACCGATGTGGCACGGATAAATCCGTGCCCTTTCAAAGCACCGCTTTGTCATTCACATAAAAAGGCCCGCCGAGAGCGGGCCTTTTTATGTGTGTGCGGGGAAGCCGCGGGTTATTTGCCGAGGTTGATCTTGGCGTTGAGGTAGTTGCTGAGATCGTCGACATCCTGCGCGGTGCCGGCCATCGGCGGCATGAACTTGCGGTAGGGCATGTCGGGTTTGTAGTCGTGGAGCATCTGGACAAAGTTGTGGATGTTGGCGCTGTCACGACCGGCGAGCAGGGTGCGGATGGGCCGGTAGCCGTCCATGGTGTGGCAGGAACTGCACTCGCCGCGGAAGATGGCCTCGCCGCGCGAGTAGCTGGTGGCGCCGTTACCCCAGGTCCAGAGCGAGTTCTTCAGGTAGCCCTCCCGGTTGATGCGGGCGACGGCCGGCACGCGGGTTCCATTCGAGTACATCCAGCGGCCGATGACGTAGGGCTTGCGCAGCATCTCGCGCGAGTACTCGCCGGCGCCGGTGGCGATGAGGGCTAGCAGCAGGACAGCGAGCGCATAGGAAAGGCTGAAGTCCCGCGGGCTGCGGTAGGCCAGAAAGTAGGTGACGCCGACGATGGTGGCCGAGGTGAGCACGATGACCAGCGCCATGCGCGTGACTGCCGAGAAGGTTCCGGCATTGATGGTGTCGATGCCGAGGGTGAGCAGTGCCTGTTGCGAGGCCGGTACGCAGAGGTAGTACCAGATCATCAGCAACGGCATGGCGAGGAAGGAGGGCACGAGCCAGCGGGCGCTCCAGCGCACCAGCGAGGTCTTCAGCTCCGGCTGCTTGTCGCCGTCCAGACGGCTGGCGGTGATCAGGGCCCAGACGCCGGCCAGCGAGCAGCAGACGCAGGAGCGCAGGAACAGGCTCGGCCAGTAGGTCGGGTTGAAGAATCCGTTCCAGAACTTGCTGGCCTCCTGCCCGGTGCCGGCCACGGCGATCCAGGCATCGCCCGGGGTGAGCATGAAGGAGAGAATGCCATTGATGATGATCAGCGTGAAGGCCGAGGCAATGGCGTAGACCCAGCCCACCTGGAGGTGGAGCTTGTCGTCGATCTTGTCCCAGGTGTAGTAGTAGACGGCGATGGTGGTCAGCTCGACGAGGAAGAAGACCCACTCGATGGCCCAGCCGAAGACGAAGTTGTGAATCAGCGTGCTGGTGGCCTCCGGGTGCGTGAGCCCGATGGCAAACCAGATGCCGACGCCGGAGACGGTGCCGAAGACACCGGTGACGAGCAGGAAGAACTTCGAGTGGCGGGCCAACTGCTTTCGCCACGCCTCGCGCAGCACGGGGTCTGTCATGCGCTGCATCTTGCGCTCGGCCACGGGCAGGTAGAGGCCGCCACCGACGGCGAACTGCGAGATCATGACATGGAAGATGGCGATGATGCCGATCACCCAGCCGGAACCGAGGATTGGAATTTCCCAAAAGGGGTAGTTCATAACGCTCTCCCGCTGTTACCGGACCGACCAGTATCCGAGGATGGTGGTGAATAAGACCGCAAAGATGGCCGCGAGACCAAAGTAGTGCGTCAGGCGCGCGCGACGGCCCGAGGCCGAACGCGTGTCGTAGAAGGGAATCACGAGCCAGAGCAGGATGGCGATGTTGACCAGTCCCATGCCGGCCAGCTCGCCGATCTCACCCGGAAGCACGGCGCCGATCAGCTTGAGCAACTCGAAGGGACTCATGAAGTACCACTCGGGGTGAATGCCCAAGGGGGCCGGGGCCAGTGGATCGTATTGCTTGCCGAGCGCCCAGGGGAAGACGGCGGCCAGAAGCGCCAGAATGTTGAGCGCGATCAGCCACATGCCGAGATCCTTCATCGCGAAGTTCGGGAAGAAGGGGATCGATTTGCGCTCGGCGGCCGGCAGCGCTTCGACGCTTGGCGGAGCCGCATTGCCGTGCTTTTGCACCAGCCAGAGATGGAAGCCGAGCAGGGGCAGGAAGAGGGCCGGTAGCACGACGACATGCAGAGCGAAGAAGCGCTGCACGGTGAACTCGTTGACCTCAAGGCCGCCACGCAGCATATTGGCGATTACGGGGCCGACGACCGGCACCGTCGCGGGAATCTGCAGGCCGACCTTGGTGGCAAAGAAGGCCAGATCGTCCATCGGCAACAGGTAGCCGGAGAAGCCGAAGACCATGGCCAGAGCCAGCAGGCCGAGCCCCGAAAACCAGCCAAACTCGCGTGGCTTGCGATAGGCCTTCATGAAGAAGACCGAGAACATGTGCACCACGACCGAGAAGATCATCAGGTTCGCTGACCAGGAGTGCAGCGAACGGATGAGCCAGCCGAAGTGCATGGAGATGGTGATCTGGCGGACCGACTCGTAGGCGTCGGCGCCGGGCCGGTAGTAGACCAGCAGCAGCACGCCCGTCAGGCACTGGACGATAAAGAAAAACAGCGACAGGCCGCCCCAGTAGTACCAGAAGGAGTGCTTGTGGACCGGGACCTGTTTGTGTCGCGCGAAGGCGGCCAGTTCCGTGAGGCCCAACCGTTCATCGACCCATTCGTATGCGGAGCTTGCAATGTTTTTTGCGCTCATGCCTAGGTTCCTTTGAGCTCGCGCCGTTGCTTTGCCGGAGGGTCGATTTTTTCTCCGGACCGTCCGCCAGGGGCGGCCCGGAGAGAAAAATCTAGCGGCAGAGCCAGCCGCCGTCGACGACCAGAACATGGCCGTTGACGTAACTGCCGGCTTCGGAAGCGAGGAAAACGGCCGCACCGGCCAGATCGGAGGGCAGACCCCAGCGACCGGCAGGAATACGGGTCAGAATGGCTTCCGAGCGCTCTTTATCGGCGCGCAGAGCCTTGGTGTTGTCGGTGGCCATGTAGCCGGGGGCGATGGCGTTGACGTTGATTCCCTTGGAGGCCCACTCATTGGCCAGAGCCTTGGTGAGCTGGGCGACGCCGCCTTTGGCCGCCGCGTAGCCGGGGACGTTGATGCCGCCCTGGAAGCTGAGCAGCGAGGCGGTGTTGATGATTTTGCCACTGCCCTGGGCGAGCATCTTGTTGCCGGCATACTGGCTCAGGAACCAGACGCTGTTGAGGTTGGTGTTGATGACCGTGTTCCAGAAATCCTCCGAGTGCTCGGCGGCTGGAGCGCGGCGGATGGTGCCGGCATTGTTGACCAGAATGTCGATGGAGCCGAATTCCTTGATGGTGTCATCGACCAGACCGTAGGCGACCTTCTTGTCGCAGACGTCGCCCGAACGGGTGATGTACTTGACGCCGGTCTTTTCGACCTCGGCGATGACGTCCTCATGCACGGCGTCATAGTTATGCAATGTGACATTGGCACCAGCCTGTGCAAAGGCGATGGCCATGCCAGAGCCGAGACCCTGGCCGGACCCGGTGACGAGAGCGTTCTTGCCCTTGAGGCTGAACAGATCGAGAATTCCCATCGAAAAAAAACTCCTTTATCAGAAAGCGATGAATGAACTGCCGGTCAGGCGCGCGAGACCTCGACTCCTGCAGTATTCACCGCCACCTTATAAAGGGTGAGCGGTTTCGGAGGGGGTCCGCTGACGTTTGCGCCGGTGTAAGCATTGTAGACTCCACCATGGCAGGCGCAGTGAATGCGGTCAGCCTCCGGTTCGTATTGGATGGTGCATCCCAGATGGGTGCAGACGGCGGTCATGGCGATCCAGCGGCCGTCTGCGTGATGAATGAGCACGGCCGGTTTGGGCCCGAACTTGAACATCAGGGCCGATCCGGCGGGGATCTTGTGGGCGTCTTTGAGGGTGACGGTGGTGACGGCGGCGGCGCTTTCGGCCATCTCCAGTGGCGAGGCCAGATAGCGGTAGACCGGGTAGGCGAGGGCGGCCGTGTAGGCCAGACCCGCTGCTCCGGCCACGGCCAGAAAGGCCCGGCGGCTCTTCTCCGGTTCCTTGACGATCGAGGGGGAATTTTCGAGTTCGCTCATAAGCTAGGCTGCGCCCTCCATGGTTTTCTTCGCGCGTGCGGCTACCGAGACCAGCCAGCCGATGACGCCGACGCCGGCAACAAACAGAACGAGGAAGAGTCCAACGACGCTCCAGTTGGTGACGATGACCCGGTTCCAGACGTCGTAGCCCTTGCTGAACAGGGTCAGGTCGCGGACGGCGTCGCGGTAGATGACCAGAGAGAGTTCGATGAGCACGGCGAGCAGGACGGCGGTCCAGGCCATCCATCCGGCGGCAATGCGGGCCGCGGCGGCGACAATGCCGACCACGATGGCCAGCGCCACCAGTCCGATCCAGAGCTTGCCGGCCAGAGCGTAGAAACCATAGAACTCATAGCCCGCGGGAGGGTGGGCAAGCAGCGTCTGCACAATGCCGGGTTGCACGGCGGCGGCCCACAGGCCCGCCGCAAGATAGACCACCCCGGCCAGGGCGGCGACCGAGCCGCCGAGACGGGCGACGAACTTTTGCTCATCCGCCGTAAAGGTTTTGCGTGCAGCCAGATACAGTAGCCAGAGCCCGGACAGGAACAGGCCGCCGGCCAGCATCATGATCCAGCGCGGATTGGTCGTCGGGTCGCCGGTCGGCAGGTAAGCGCCAGCGGCCGAAGCGCCGTAGAGCGAGCGCCAGTCCTCGGGCCGCAGCATCAGCGTCATGTTGGTCGAGAGAATGCGGGCGACCGAACCGGCCAGCAGCCAGGAAACCAATCCTGTGATCCAGGCGGATTTGCCCGCTTCCAGACGATAGCTGAAGCGGTACAGGTGCCAGTAGACGGCCATCAGCAGGAAGACCACCGCGATCCAGTAGAGGCCGATGAGCACGCTCGAGGTGTAGAGGGCGCGGCCGTAAAGAACCTGCGAGAACAGCAGCGGAGGCACGCCGAGGTTGATCACGTAGGTCATGACGATGGTGAGCCGGCGGGCGAGGGCACGCGCCGCGACGCGGGCGTTCGGCGAGCCGCGAAACAGGCTCAGCACAATGGCCACCAGCAGGCCGCCGAGCAGCAGCTCCACGGCGACAAAGTGCAGGGCCAGCGTCACGATGTGCAGCAGCTTGAACAGCCACACGGGCGCGGGCAACGGGATAGGATCAACTGCTGGGTAGAAAGGCATTTAGACCTTCCGGCACCAAATTTGGTCAAGGAAAGTCTATCCCCTTTTTTCAGGGGTTGTAAACAGAGGAAGAGAAATTTCTCCGGGATTTGTCAGGGTGGTCCCGGGAAAGAAAATGGGCAGGACGAAAAAGTTCGTCCTGCCCGTTGAGGGAATCCGCTGCCAGATTAGAAGCTGATTCTGCCGGAGATCTGCAGGCTGCGGGGGCCGGCGCCTTCGGCGGCGGCCAGAGCGGTGATGGAGCCGAAGCCGGCGGCATCAACCTGCATGTTGGGCGGTTCGTAGTTGCGATGGTTGAGGGCGTTGGCTGCCTCCAGGCCCAGCAGCAGCTTGGCCGAACCATGAAGGAGCAGGCTTTTGCGCAGCGAGAAGGAGAAGTTCTGGGTTCCCGGTCCCACGATGCCGCCGACCGGCGCATTGCCGAAGCGGCCGATGCCGATGCCGATGGTGTTGTTGTTGGCGTCGGTGGTCTGCAGATTCGTGTAGGGGAAGGCCGCCGGGTTCAGCCATTGGCCGGTGGCGCGGTGGCCGGCATACGGTGAAACGGTACGGTCCTGGTCGGGCCGGGTCTGGCCGATGGTGGTCAAAATGTTGGTGTTGGCCGGGTCCACCGTGGTTTCATACGGCGTCAGGAAGGGGCCGGACTGCAGCACGATGACGCCGCCCCACTGCCAGCCGCCCGCCAGCAGGTTGGTGATGCTGCCCGCGTTCAGCCAGCGCTGGCCATGCCCGAAGGGCAGTTCGTAAAGATAGGTGGCCAGGAAGCGATGGCGGCGGTCGTAGACGACGTTGCCGTAGTCGAGTCCGGGGTGGAAGCGGTCGGTCAAAAAGCTGCCTCCGGCGATGGCGAAGGCCGAGGGGGTGGCTCCGCCGGCATTCGACAGATCGCGCGTGAGGGAGTAGCTGGCGTCGAAGGTCAGAGCCTTGCCCGCGTGGCGCGACAGCTCGACGGTGGCGCTGTGGTAGTTGCTCTCATTGGCATTGGCAACGCTCTGCACGACGGCGAAGCTGGTGAAGGGCCGCTGGGCAGAGACCTGATCGTAGCCGAGCGCGTTGGCCGGAACCTGATTGAGGTCGACCATGGCGTCGAGGTTCGATCCGTGGCTGCCGGTGTAGCTGGCGCGCAGGCCGATGCCGTGGCCGAAGTCCTGCTCAAAGGTCAGGTTCCACTGCTGGACCGAGGGGTCCTTGTAGTGGATCGGATAGGCGTAGTTGAAGTTGGCGGTGGCGGTGGAGGCGCTGAAGGGGTTGGTGAAGGAGATCAGCGGGGTGGTGGTGCCGGTTGCGAAGTCCTGATCGTAGGTGGGCAGGTAGCTGGCATGGACGGCCCAGCCGGTGTAGAGGGCGAAGCCGAGCGGGGTCTCAAAGAAGCGTCCCCAGCCGCCGCGGATCACGGTTTTGTCGGTCGAGAAGGGGCGCCAGGCGAAGCCGATGCGCGGAGCCCAATCGGTCTTGCTGGTGTAGCGCAACGCGGCGGGAATGCCGGCCTGGGCGGCGGTGAGCACCGGCGTGGGGCTGATGGAGTTGATGAAGTCAGAGGAGGCATCGGCCAGAGCCTTGGTATCGGGCACGACGACGGCGCCGGTGACCTGGGAACCGCTGATGGTGCCGGTCCAGTCGGGGACGAAGGTGGCCGTGTTGCCGCTGGTCTCGCGGATGGGCGGGTGCAGCTCGTAGCGCAGGCCGAGGTTCAGGGTGAGGCTGTGGGTGATCTTCCAGTCGTCCTGTGCGAACCAGGCGTAGGTGTAGCCGCGGCCATTCATGTTGGGGTTGTTGGTCGAGCTGAATTCGGCATGGTCGGGGTAGCCGAGCAGGAAGGCGGTGTAGGGGTCGCCAATGGCCGAGCCGACCGTCGAGTCGCCGTTGAAGGTGTACCAGCCGGAGCGGTAGTTGCCGAAGACGTTGTCGTCGTGGTCGGTGATGCGCTTGGCATCAAAGCCGAACTTGAAGGCGTGCGTGCCGTGGGTCCAGCTCAGGTTGTCGAGCAGCTCGACGATCTGGCCGCGCTGGGTGCCGGGGTTGCCCGCGCCGGTCGACATGAAACCGGAGATCTGGATCTCGGGCGCTTCGGAGTAGAGCAGGTCGGGTTGCAGCGAGGGCAGTCCGGTTTTGGCCAGAATGTCGGTGGTCGAGAATCTTTGCGTCTCGGAGGTGTGCTGGGCGTTGAAGCCGCCACGGAACTCGTTGAGCAGAGTGGGCGTGATCACGAAGTTATGCGCGAAGGTCAGCCCCTCGTCGATCTCCGGCGTGTTGAAGCCGCCGAGCAGCGGACTGCCCGCCTCGGCGCAATAGGTTGCAATGCAGTTTTCCGACGGCGCTGTGATGACCTGACGGTTCTTGTAGCTGAAGCGCGCAAAGACGCTCTGGCGCGCGGAGATGGTCTTGTCGAAGCGGATGTCGCCCTGATTGGCCGAGATCGGCGTGCGGAAGTTGTTCTGGTAGTTGTTGGCGAAGGCACCGTCGGCACCGTAGTTCGGCGTGGGGACCAGCGTGGCGAGCACCTGGGCCGAGATGGTGCTCGGTGTCACCTGCGCACCTACGCTTGTGGAGCCGAGTTGACTGCCGTCGGGATTGTGCACGGTGTAGCCCGTCGGGCAAGGATTGGAGTTATCCGCTGTCGGCTGGCAATAGGTTTGCGTGAGGTAATCGGTCAGGTTGCCCGAGCGCATGGCCGTCGAGGGCACGCTGAGCAAAAGCGGCGTTTCGCGCGGCAGCCGCAGTCCCTCGTAGCTGGCGAAGAAGAAGGCCGGCTTGCTCGGCGAGGAGAGAAAGGGCAGGTTGATGGGGCCGCCGAGGGTCGCGCCGAAGTCGTTCATGATGATCTTCGGCTTCGAGATCGAAAACGGGTCGCCGGAGTTGATGACGCTGTTTTCGTGGTTCTCGAAGAGGCTGCCGTGGAAGCGGTTGGTGCCAGCCTTGGAGACGGTGGTGATGTCGGCGACGCCGGAGAACTCGGCGTTGTTGTTGGACTCGGAGACGCGAATCTCTTCAATGGAGTTGAAGCTGGGGAACAGCTCGTTGACCGGGCCGGAGAACTCGACGCCGACCGAACTGATGCCGTCGATGGTGACGCTGAGCAGGGCGGCGGTGGTGCCCATCACGGCCAACTCGCCGCTGTCGTCCACCTGCACGCCGGCCTCGGTGGTGAGGGTGGCGATGGGGCTGGTGGAACCGGCCGAGCGCGAGTAGACAGCGACGGGCAGATTGACCAGCTCTTCGCCGACCTTGGTTTCGGCCAGATTGGAAACGTCGGTGTTGATGACGGGAATGGCCTGGTCTTCGACGACGATGGTTTCGGCGTTGCCGCCCGGCCTGAGCGCGACATCGGCGCGGCGAGTCTCGCGCGCGGTCAGCGAAAAGGCGGGCAGGGCGACGGATTCAAAGCCGGTCTGCGTGAAGGTGAGCGAGTAGCTGCCGACTTCGACATTCTTGAAGGCGTAGCTGCCGCTTGCGTCGGTGAGCATCTTCCGTTGGACGGCGGTGCCTTGGTTCGAGAGCGTCACTTGCGCGCCTGGGATCAGAGCCCCGGCCGAGTCGCGGACCGTGCCGAGGATCGTGCCGAAGGTCGACTGGGCCGCGAGCGGGCCCGAGATAGCCAGAAGCAGGCACAGGGCCGGCAAAAGTCGCGCGAGACGCGAACGAAAACAACACACGGAAGATGAGAGAGATTGCGCCAATAGAGTGACCGATTACCTTTCAAAAAAAGGAGTGCTTTTAGAACAATCGCTTGTATCGCATTTTTGGAATGGGTGCAGGCTGAAAGCGAGGGGCTGAGTGGCTTTTTTCTCAAGGAAAAGCCACCTTGCACGCCGCTTAAAAAGGCTACGAGTCTTCCAAGAATGCTCTAGGTGGGGCGAATAGAAGTTCCTTTCATACTGTATCGCCCATGAGGGGAAAATTGCGGCGATTTTCAGGAAAAATATCGGTACGCGGTACGAAGGGCGACAGCCGCGATTGACGCGGGTTTTCTCCGGTTTTTGTGAGTCGATTTTTGCATCGGTTTCGGGGCAGAAACCGGCTGCATTTGCGGTGCGGCGCAAGAAGTGATTCAATGGAAACAATTGGAACAGGGGTGCTCCGCTAAGTGCGGGGCTGAGAAGATACCCTCGAACCCGATCCGGGTAATGCCGGCGTGGGAAGCTTTCTTGAGCTTCGTGGTCCTTCGGGCCACGGCTTCGTATCTCCTCCTCAAAATGCATCTCCCCTGCTTCACTCGGTTGTAGAGAGGGAAGTAATGGATATTTCTGTCGATATTTTTTCAGGAAAAAGAAGCGGCGCGCGTGGACATGTGCGTCCATGGGCAATGGGGTTGGCGTTGTTGACTGCGAGCAGTTTTGTGCTGGCGCAGACACCTGCGCCTCAGACTGCTGTGCAAACGCCACCCAAGCCGCAGGCGGTGACCACCACGGTGGTGGTGCATGGCGAAACGAAGGACGACTATCTGCCCGATACGCTGACGGCTGGCACGCTGAGCGGCGCTGATCTGAAGAGCGCGCCGTTGGCCGCCAAGGTGGTGACGCGCGAGTTGATGACCGACCAGATGGCGCGGCTGCTGAGCGATGTGACCAAGTCCGACGCCTCGATTGGCGATGACTACGCGCCGATTGGTTACTACGGCACCTTCATGATTCGCGGCTTTGCCATCGACTTGGCGACGGGGTTGCAGATCAACGGATTGACGGTGGCCGGTGAGCAGGACGTGCCGCTTGAAAACAAGCAGAGCGTGGAGTTTGTCAAAGGCCTGGCGGGCGTTGAAAGTGGCGTGGCCGCGGCCGGTGGACTGATCGGCTTTGTGACCAAGCGACCGGCCTTGGTGCATGCGGTGGATGCGGCGACGGACCACCGTGGCACGGCGTACGGCGCTGCCGATCTGGGCCGTTTCTTCGGCAGCCACAAGCAGGTGGGCGCGCGGTTGAATGTGGCCGGCGAGCACATCGAGAGTTATCTGAACGGAGCGAATGGATGGCGCGGGGTGGGCGCGGGCGCGCTCGACTGGAAGCCGAATGCGCAGTCGGCACTCACGACCGACTTTGAGTATCAGCACAAGACGCAGCGTTCGCAGAGTGGTTATCAACTGCTGGGCGGCACCGCGCTGCCGGATCTTGACCGCATTTATCGCTCGACAAAGCTTGGCCTGCAATCGTGGGAAAAGCCGAACATCTTTGATACCTACACGGCCTCGGCGCGCTACAACTACCAGCTGCCGCGTGCATGGCGCGTGCAGATTGCAGGCAGCTTCAGCCATTCGCTGATCGACGACAATGTGGCGTATGCCTATGGCAACAGCAATGAGGCGCCGTACTATTTCTTCGCCTCCGACGGCACCTACGACGTGTACGACTATCGCAATCCGGGCGAGCTGCGCATCAATGCGGTGGGCGAGGCATTGCTCAACGGGCATGTAAAGACCGGCATCCTCACGCATGACATCAGCGTGGGCGGCGAGCTGTTTTTGCGCAGCGTGCAGATGCCAGATAGCTCTGTCTATGCATGGATCGGTTCCGAGAATATCTATCAGCCGCTTGAGTCTTTTGATGGAGCGACGGACAGCAATGGCGTTCGCTTGCAGGCAGGGCCGCGTGTGTTGAAGGTCGACAGCCATCAGTCGGCGCTGCTGCTCGAAGATCGCATTCATCTGCCGGGGCATGTGCAGTTGCTGGCCGCGGGCCGCTACGATTCGCTGCGCGACCATAACTTTTCGGGAGGAAAAAATACCGACAAGAAGGTATGGCTGCCGCAGTTTGCCGCGACCTATAACCCGGTGGACAATCTGACGCTGTATGCGAATTATGGCGTGCTTCTTTCGCTGGGGCAGCAGGCGCCGTGGTGGGTGCAGGGCAATAGCAGCAAGTATCTGGACCCCTACTACACGCGGCAGGCGGAGATTGGTGCAAAGTATGCGCCGGGCGAGCGGATTCTGATTACCGCCGCGCTGTTCCGCATGCACGCGCCGTACTTTTATCCGAAGTTGCTGGCGGCGGCCGATAGTGTTTGCACGACGGCGGCAGCGGGCGATCTGTGCTTTGAGTCCGATGGTCGCGAGCATCATCAGGGCATCGAGTTGAATGCCGAGGGAAAGGCCGCGCGCTGGCTGCGGTTGACGGCCTCGGCAACGGCGATGAAGGCTGAGTCGGTGGAAACCTCGACGCCGAGCTACAACGGCAAACAGATCATCAATCAGCCGCACCTGCGCACCTCGGCCTTTGCCGATCTGCTGGTGCCGCGCGTGCAGGGGCTGCATTTGATGCCGGGCTGGAATTACACCGGCCGCAAGGAGGCGCTGCGTGACAATACGGTGAGCGTGGCCAGCTACAACATCTTCAACCTGGGCGCGCGCTACACGCCGGGTGGCGATGCGGGCAAGGTCAGCTTCCGCCTCTATGCGGATAACCTCGCCAACAAACGCTACTGGAAAGATACTGGCTCGAGCGGTGGCGATTCCTTTCTGTACGAGGGGGCGCCGACGACGGTGCGGCTCTCGGTACACTACACTTTTTAGAGATGAGTACAACAGTTCAAGTGCACGGGATGGATGGCACGCTGGTCGATGGTGACTGGCCTGCGCTGAAGCTCGATGAGGTGAGCGCGCTGCTGGCGAAGTATCCTGGCAGCGGCGCTCCCCGGCGCATTCTGTCGATCAGCCCCCGTCCTTTTTCCGCGGCCAGCGTGGTGGAAGCCACGGCGGGTCGCATTTTTGTGAAGAAGCATCCGCGCAGTGTGCGCACGGCAGAAGGCCTTGGCGAAGAGCATGCCTTTATGCACTACCTGCGCGAGCATGGCGCAGGCGTGCCGCGCGTGTTTTTGACGGAGTCGGGTGCGAGCGCGGTCGAGCGCGATGGCTGGACCTATGAGGTGCACGCGCTGGCCGAGGGCGTCGATGCCTACGAACAGGCGATTTCGTGGACGCCATTTTTGACTGCCGCCCACGCGCATGCAACAGGTGTGGCGCAGGCAAAACTGCATCGAGCTGCGGAAGGTTTCGATGCGCCGCGCAGAAAACCGCGCCCGCTGGTGGCGAGCTTTTCTATCTTTTCTTTCCATGATCCTGGCCAGGAGTTAGAGAAATATTTTGCGGCGCGACCGGCACTGGCAGCGAGTGCTGCAGCGCTTGCCTGCGCGCGCAAGGGGATCGAGGTTCTTGCTCCGTTCGCGGAAGAGCTGTGGCCGCTGTTGCCCGCGCTGCCCGCGTTGTGGACGCACAACGATCTTCATGCTTCGAATCTCTTCTGGTCCGATGCGGGGCCGGAGGCAACGGTGACGGCTGCGGTTGATTTTGGCCTGTGCGACCGCACCAATGCGGTCTTCGACATTGCGCAGACCATCGAGCGGAACATTGTGGAATGGGTCACCTTGATGGTGCAGCCTGACCAACCCGAGGCGGTCGCGATTCACTTCGATCATCTGCGCGCGCTGCTTGCGGGCTATGAATCGGTGCGTCCCCTGAGCCGTGAAGAGAAGCTGGCGTTGGCTCCGATGGTGGCGCTGTGCCACGCGGAATTCGCGCTGACCGAGGCTGATTATTTCCTGGCGGCGCTGCATTCGGAAGAGCGCGCCAAGGTGGCCTACGACGATTACCTGATCGGCCATGCGCAGTGGTTTTTGGGCGCGGGCGCAAGGCTTTTGGATGTGTTGCGTGCCTGGGCCATGGAGCCGGTTGCGATAGAAAAGGAAAAATAAACATGGAGTTTATGCATGGCGCGCTGACCTATCTGAGCGCTCACTGGCTCGAAGACCTTGGCTTTTCGACAACGTTGATCGGCATCTGGCTGACGACGCGCCGCTCGATGCTCTGCTGGCCGCTGATTCTGATTGCCAACCTTTGCTATCTGGTGGTGCTGGCGCATGCCTTTCTGCTGTCGAGCGCGTTGCTGCAATTCGCTTACATGGCCTTTACGCTGTATGGCTGGTGGCACTGGGCGCGCGGCAAGCGCGAAGAGGGCGAGGTGCGCATTGTGCCGCTTGGCCGGCGTGGCCTGTTGGTGGGCCTCGGCGCGGGGCTTGCGGGCGCGGTGTTGCTGGGGTGGTTGATGGCGCACACGGGCGCGACGCTGGTCTATCTGGATGCGGGGCTGGCCAGCTTCAGCGTTTTGGCGACCTGGTGGCAGGTGCGCAAACACAGGGCCAACTGGTGGCTGTGGATTGCTGTTGATCTTCTCTATATCGCCGAATATCTGACGAAGAAACTGTATCTGACCGCGCTGCTGTATGCCTGTCTGATTCTGCTGGCCACGCTCGGGCTGCGCTCATGGAAAAACGCGCCGGTGGTCGAGCCGCAGCCCGCGGAGTAAGCGCGGGCCGCAGCCATGCGCGCAATCTACTGCGCGGGATTGGGCACCTGTTTGAGCAGCGGTTCGCCCTTCATGTAGCGGACCAGTTCCTCGGCCGCGACCTTGCAGGCGCGCGGGCTGAACTGCGGCGTCGATCCTGCGACGTGGGGCGTGATCATCAGATTCGGGCAGTGCCAGAGCGGATGATCTTCGGGCAGAGGCTCGGGATCGGTGACGTCGAGCGCGGCGCGAATTTTCCCGGACTGCAAGGCCGCTACCAGAGCATCGGTATCGATGACGCCGCCGCGCGCGGCATTGACGACGAGCGCGCCCTGCGGCAGAAGATCGAATTGGCGCTTGCCGAGCAACTGCTTGCTTTCTGCGGTGAGCGGCAAAATCAGAATCACAACCTCGGTCTTGGGCAGCAGCGCGTCGAGTTCGTCGATGGCATGCACGACAGGCTCGGTGCGCGCGTGTCGCGCGACGATGGTCAGATCGACATCGAAGGCTGCGAGCAGATGCGCGATCTGTTGGCCGATGGAGCCGTAGCCGACCAGCAGCACGCGCTTGCCGTGCAGTTCTTCAAGCATCACGGGCGGATAGAGCGGGCGCTGATCGCCGCTGATGGCCGCATAGCGCGCGGGCATCTCGAAGCGCTTCTTCCACACGCCAGACTGTTGCAGATCAAAATAAAACGGGAAGTGCTTGAGCATGGCGAGCGTGGCGGAGACGGCCCACTCGGCGGTGCTCGGCGAATGCGCGCCGCGTCCGCTGCAGATGGTGACGCCGGGACCGACGGTGCCTGGAATCCATTCCGTGCCGGCCATCAGGCTGAGCACGAGTTTGACGCCGCGCAGATGCGGCCAGAGGCGCAGGGCCTTCGGCGTATATGGATCAGGCAGCCAGACGTCGATCGCGGTTTCGCGATCAAGATCGTCGGGCAGGGCAACGAGCTCCACCTCGGGAGGAAATGCGCTCAAAAATTCAGCAGGAATCGTGGCAGGGTATCCAACACGCAGCATGGGAATGCAACTCCTTGCACTCATGCTATCGCAGAGGGTGCTTTCTCGGATGATCGGTGCGATACGATCCATGAGGACGATCACAGTCGAGAATCGCGGCATCGGGTCATACTGAAGGAGTGAGTGAATCCAATTGCGGAGTGCGCGCATGCGCCTGAAACCCAATAAAACGCATTCTCAACATGAGCTGGCGGTCAAGCTGCATATGGAAAAACCAGACCGCAACAACCTCTTGTTTTGGGAACACCGTCATCTGATTATCAATGCGGCGAAGACGGCCGTTGCTGCGGCATTGGCCTGGTGGATCGCCAAGCGCCTTGGAATGCCGGATGGCTATTGGGCTTCGATCAGTTCGGTGATTGTGCTGCAATCGAATGTCGGTTCGACGATCCAGGCGTCGCGCAATCGTTTCATCGGTACGGCGATTGGTGCCACGGTCGGCATTCTCTTTTCACTCTACGGTGTTCTGCCGTGGAACTACATTCTGGCGGTGATTGTTTCGCTTTCGATCTGCGGGTTGCTGGGGATGGCCAACAGCCTGCGCATCTCTGGCGTGACCGTGTCGATTGTCATGCTGGTGGAATCGGCCGGACATGTGTATCTGGCGTGGTTCCGCGTCTCCGAGGTCTTCCTCGGAATTGTGACGGCGCTGGCAATCAGCACGCTGATTCTTCCAGACCGCGCGCGTCTGCGTCTGCGCGATGGACTGGCGCAGGAGTTTCTCGTCGAGAGCTCGTATTTTGAGGCGATTCTCGAGGGCTTTGGCGGTGCGCCATCCAAAAAACTTTCGGCGCTGAGTGGCGATGTTTCCGCACTGTTGAAGAGTAATAATCAGCTTTTGCTGGCGGCGCGGAGCGAGCCTTCGGGCGGCGAAGGGTGGCGCGAAGGGTTGAGCATGCTCTCGCAGTTTGGCCGTTCGCTCTTTGACGCATTGCGCGCGCTCGAGCTTGCCGTGCAGGGCAGCCACGAAGATGGTTACGCGCAGCAGTTAGAGCCGGAGTTGGGCAAGTTGGCGCTCCATATTCGGAACGGCTTTCATCACGTCGCGTTCTGCATTCACGAATGGAATTTTGCTCCGCCGCCGCCGGAGATCAATCTGGAGCAGGACATTCTTGACCTAGAGGCGCGCATGGACTCTGTACGCCACAAAGGCGTGGGATTTTCTCAGGCCGAGATTCTGCGTGCCTATGCGGTGCAACTGCATCTGAAGCAGGTCGCGCGCATTCTGCGCGCATCGCGCGTGGAGACGCTGCGCGCAGTGGGGACGCACGAGGAAGAGACCTCTTCAGACAGCCAGTAGGTTGGTGTAGACGGCCATGCCCGCGACGGCGTCAACGTTCATGGCGTGCAGTGTGTCGATCTCCTGCTGCAGGCGAATGCCGCCGGCAACGATAAGCTGTTGCGTGGTCAGCTTACGTAGTCGCTCGGCTACGTCGATGGGGAAGCCCTGCATCATGCCTTCGCCGTCGACGTGCGTGTAGAGATAGGCTGAAGCGTAAGGCTCGAGATCTGGAATCGCCGCATCGGGCGTGAGTTCTACCTGCGCCTTCCAGCCCTTCACCGCGATCTTTCCATTCTTGGTGTCGATGCCGGCGACGATGTTTTCTTTGCCGACAGCTGTGGCCAGCTCCGCAGCAAACGCGGTGTTCACCTTGCCGTCTTCGGTAAAAAGTGACGAGCCGATGATGACGCGTTGCGCGCCTGCGGCCAGCACCCTCTGCGCGCGTTCAACAGAGTGAATGCCGCCGCCGACCTGCACGGGCAGCCGCTTTGCAATCTGCTCGACAAGCGCTGCGTTATCGCCCTGGCGCATGGCCGCGTCAAGGTCGATCAACTGCACCATCGGGTAACGCGAAAACTTCTCGATCCAGAAGTCGAAGTCATCGAAGGCGAGTTTCAGTTTTTCGCCGCGTACGAGCTGGACAATGCGTCCGCCCAAAAGATCAATCGAAGGAATCAGCATGGCAACCTCACGGAGACGCCGGCCCGGGCCAGCTCTTCTTTGAGCGAACGCGCGCTCGAAATACCAAAGTGAAAAATGCTGGCGGCGAGTGCGGCATCGGCTTTGCCGCGCCCGAAGACATCGACAAAATGATCGACCGTGCCTGCGCCACCCGAGGCGATGACGGGAATGCCGACGGCCTCGCTGACGGCGGCGGTCAGCTCGCAGTCGAAGCCTGCGCGGGTGCCGTCGGAGTCCATTGAGGTGAGCAGAATCTCGCCCGCGCCGCGCTGTTCGGCCTCGCGCGCCCACGCAACGACGCCGCGGCCGGTGGGCTTGCGTCCGCCCTGCACGTAGACTTCGGCCTCGCGGACTGGATCTTTCGCGTCGGGGTTGCGTCGCGCATCAATGGCGACGACAACGGCCTGCGCGCCGAAGCTGCGGCCAATCTCATCGATGAGTGTTGGCGTTTTGAGCGCGGCGGAGTTCACGCTGATCTTGTCGGCACCGGCCTCGAAGACCAGGGCGGCATCGTGTGCGGTGCGAATGCCGCCGCCCACGCAGAAGGGCACAAAGAGTTGCTGCGCGGTGCGGCGCACGGTGTCGAGCAGAGTCTGCCGGCCCTCGTGCGTGGCGGTGATGTCGAGCAGCACGATCTCATCGGCACCTTCGCGGGCGTGGCGCGCGGCCTGCGTTGCCGGGTCGCCCGCATCGATCAGATCGACGAACTGCACGCCCTTGACCACGCGGCCATCCTTCACATCGAGACAGGCAATGATGCGCTTGGTCAGCATGTCGGCTCCCATTGCAAAAAGTTGGTGAGAATCTTCAATCCCGTTGCGCCGGATTTTTCCGGATGGAACTGCGTGCCCATCACGTTGCCGCGTTCAACGGCCGCGGTGAATGGTTCGATGTAGAAAGTTTCGGCTGCCGTGTTGCTGGTTACGGGCGCACGAAACGAATGTGTGAAATAAACATGCTCGCCCTTTTCGACGCCCGCCAGCAGCTTCGATCCGTCGCGAATCTCGAGCGAGTTCCAGCCCACGTGCGGCACCTTTTCCGTGCTTTCGGCAAAGTGCGTGCAGGCTTCGGAGAAAGCGCCGAGCCCTGGTTGTTCCGGCGCTTCGCTTGATCCGGAAAACAACCACTGCATGCCGACGCAGATGCCGAGAAACGGCGTGCCCTTGTGGATGGCTGCGCGAATCGCGCCGGTGATGCCGGTGGCATCGAGCCGCGCGGTGGCGGCAAAGTTGCCCACGCCGGGCAGCACGATGCGCTCCGCGTTTTCAATCAGCGCGAGATCGCTGTCGGTGACGACAGTCTCCGCGCCCAGATGCCGCAGCGTCTTGAGCACGCTGGTCAGGTTGCCGGCCTTGTAGTCGATAACGGTGACGCGCATGGCGTCCTCCCTGTAAATAGGCGCATCCGGAGATGCGGCTAGAGTAGTCCCTTGGTCGAGGGCAGCATGTCGCCCAGTTGTTTGTCGCGCGAGCAGGCCACGCGCATGGCGCGTGCAAAGGCTTTGAAGATGGCCTCGATCTTGTGGTGATTCGAGCGGCCATACATCGTCTTCACATGCACGTTGGCGCGAGCGCCGCGCGAGAAGGCCTCGAAGAAATCGATGATCAACTCCGATTGCAGATCGCCGACCAAACGCGTGCGCACCTTGGTGTCGACCACGTAGGCCGAGCGCCCGCTCAGGTCCACGGCGGCAATGGCGAGGGTTTCGTCCATCGTCATCAGAAAGTATCCGGCGCGCAGAATGCCGCGTTTGTCGCCGAGTGCTTTATCGAAGGCCTCGCCGAGCGCGATGCCCACGTCTTCGACGGTGTGATGCTGATCGACGTCGAGATCGCCCGTGCACTTCAGCTCCAGATCGAAGGCGCCGTGACGGGTGAACAGCTCCAGCATGTGATCGAAGAAGCGAATGTCGGTGGAGATTTTGTAGTGGCCGCCGCCTTCAATGGTCAGCGTGAGCGCGATCTGCGTCTCGGCGGTGTTGCGCTCAACCGATGCTGTGCGCATGTTGATCGGCGCGGTTTTTTTTGCGGTGGTTTTTCTGGTCGCCATCGTTATGATTCCTTCTGTGTGCGCGGTGTTGTTCCTGCCCCGCGAAGCACCATCATGGTTCCGCGCAGCACGGCCGCGGCCTTCTTCATCTGCTCGCGCGTGCCAATGGTGATGCGCACACGGCCCTCGCAGCCGGGGTCGGCTGAGCGATCGCGGACGAGAATGCCCGCCGCCGACATCAGTCGCACGAACTCCTTGTGTTGCGCGCCAATCTCGGTGAGGATGAAGTTGGCCTGGCTCGGCCAGTGGCGGATGTCTTCCTTGTCGAGTGCGGAAGCGAACTCGGCGCGCGCGGCAATAACCTCACCGACGTACCAGCTCAGATATTCGGTGTCTTCGACGGCCGCAGGCAGGCAGGCCAGCGCCACCGAGTTCACGCTGTAGGGCGACAGAACGCGGCGCACCCACTGCATCAGCGCGACGGGGCCGGCCAGCAGGCCAAGGCGCAATCCCGCAAGTCCGTAGGCCTTCGAAAAGGTGCGCGTCAGCATCAGGTTGGGAATGGTGCCGAGCAGGTCGATGACTGTTTCGCCGTAAAAGTGGAAGTAGGCCTCGTCGACGAGAAGAATTGCCTGCGGCGCTCGGCGCGCAATCTCCAGCAACTGTTCGCGCGTGGCCACCGTGCCCGAAGGGCTGTTGGGGTTGGCGACGGCGATGATCTTGGTGCGCGGCGTAATGGCGGCGAGAATCTGTTTCTGCGGAAAGGCGAGGCTGTCATCGGCAAGCACCGTGACCACTTTGGCGTCGGTCGCCGAGGCGTAGACCTCGTACATCGTATAGGTCGGCACCGGCAGCAACAGCTCATCGCCTTCATCGAGAAAGCTCGAGAAGAGCACGTGAATCGCTTCATCGACGCCGTTGGTCAGCACCATCAACGATGGATCGATGCCAAGGTTTTTGGCGACGACGGCCTCCACCGGTTCGCGCTCGGGATACATTGTGAGCGCGCCGGTGGTGATGGCGGCCAGAGCCTCGCGCACCTTCGGCGAACAGCCCAGCGTGTTCTCGTTAAAGTCCAGCCGCAGAGCCTTGCGGCTGCCGAGCGGCGGATAGTATTCCTTCATCGCGGCGACGCGTTTGCGCGGCGCGATGCGCGTCTGTACCTCAACCACGTTGGCCTCCCTTGCCGAGCCGTGTACGAATGGCGGCGGCGTGCCCGACGAGCCCTTCAGCCTCGGCCAGCAGCGCGGCCTTGGGGCCGAGCACGCGCATGGCCGCGCCGTTGTACTCCTGCACGGTGATGAGCTTGATGAAGTCATTCACGCTGAGTCCGCCACGCAAGCGCGCGGTGCCGCCGGTGGGCAGCGTGTGATTCGGGCCAGAGATGTAGTCGCCCATTGGTTGCGAAGACCAGCGCCCCACGAAGACCGAACCGGCGTTTTCAACCCATGTAAGGTCGCGCATCGAATCGACTGTCAGGTGTTCAGGCGCAAGGCGATTGGTGATCGACTGCGCTTCCTTTGCGTCTGCGGCAATGATGACGAGACCGTAGCGCGCGAGCGCCTGCAGCGCGATGGGGTTTTCTTTGGCGCGGATCTTTGTTTCTTCGATGACGTTTTTCGCCAGATCCTCGCGCGTGGTGACGAAGATGGCGACGGCTTCGGGATCGTGCTCGGCCTGTGCGACAAGGTCGGAGGCGATGTCTGCGGCGCGACCGCGATCGCTGGTGACCACAATCTCCGTCGGTCCGGCCAGCATGTCGATGCCGCAGTCAAAGGAGACCAGTCGCTTGGCGGCGGTCACATAAAGATTGCCGGGACCAACGATCTTGTCGACGCGTGCGAGCGTTCCGGTGCCATAGGCCAGCGCCGCGACGGCGTGCGCGCCGCCCAGCCGATAGAACTCGGTAATACCCAATAAATATGCGGCGGCGAGGGTCTCCGGTGCGGGTTTCGGCGAGACCACGACGATGCGCGGAACGCCGGCCACCTGCGCGGGGATCGCCGTCATCAACAGCGTCGAAGGCAGTGGGTGACGGCCGCTCGGCACATAGCAACCGACCGAACCAATCGGACGAACGATCTGCCCGGTCGTCAGCCCGTCGATGGGCGAACTGGTCCATGACTGCGGCAACTGCTTTTCGGCGAAGCCGCGAATCTGGCTGGCGGCCGTCGTCAGCGCATAGCGCATCGGATCGTCGATTGCCTCCCAGGCGGCCTTCATCTCGTCCGTGGAGACACGCAGCGTTGCGAGCGCGTCCTGCTTGCCGAGTTGTGCACCATCCAACTTGGCGGCATAGCGCAGCAGAGCGCGGTCGCCGCCCTTGCGCACATCGGCCACAATGCGCTTGACGCTCGTGAGCACTGTATCGAGCGCCGCGCCACCGCGCCGCTCGAGCGCGGCCAGCGTCTCCGCTGTCTGCCGCGCTCCCCGTCCTTTGGTCCGAATGATTTTCATCGATCTATTCCATGGATGCGGTTGCGGTTCTATTTAAAGTACAACCTTGTTCAGCGAAAACTCGACGATGCCCGTGCCGCCCGCGGCCTTCAGTTGCGGAATCACGTCGCGCGCCACGTTTTCGTTGACGATGGAGTTGACCGCAACCCACTCGGAGTTGCTCAACTGCGAGACGGTCGGCGAGTTCAGCGAAGGCAGAATGTCGAGCACCTTCTGCAGGTCCTGCTGCTTCACGTTCAGCATCAGACCCACCTGCGACTGCGCATCGATGGCGCCGCGCAGCATCATCGCGATCTGCTCGATCTTCTTCGACTTCCATTCATCGGCCAGCGCGTCCTTGCCGGCGATCAGGTGCGTCTCGCTCTCCATCACCGTGTCGATGATCTTCAGGTGATTGGCGCGCAGGGAGCTACCGGTCTCGGTGACTTCGACAATCGCGTCGGCCAGCGTCGGCGGCTTCACCTCGGTCGCGCCCCAGCTGAACTCGACCTTCACATTCACGCCCTTCTCGGCGAAGTAACGCTTCGAGACCTCGACCAACTCGGTGGCGATGGTCTTGCCTTCGAGATCTTCGGCCTTCTCAAAGCCACTGCCCTCGGGCACGGCCAGCACCCAGCGCACCTTGCGGCGGCTCTGCTTGGCGTAGACGAGCGAGGCCACGCTGGTCACGTCGAGACCGCTTTCCACCACCCAGTCAATGCCGGTCAGGCCGGCGTCGAGCACGCCGTGATCCACATAGCGCGCCATCTCCTGCGCGCGGATCAGCATGCATTCAACTTCACTGTCGTTGATCGACGGAAAGTAGCTGCGGCCGTCGGCGTAGATGCTCCAGCCAGCGCGTTTGAACAAGGCAATGGTTGCGTCCTGCAGGCTGCCCTTCGGGATGCCGAGTCTCAGTTTGTTAGCCACGTGCGCTCTCCTTGGTCACTTCGATGGATTTGGTGAAACAGCTGACCGTGCCCTCGTGGCAAACCAGTCCGTCGCCTTCGACTTCCACGCGGAACAGCAGCGTGTCGTTGTCGCAATCGATTGCCATGGTGACGATCTTCAGGCGGTTGCCGCTGGTCTCGCCCTTCATCCACAGCTTCTGGCGGGTGCGGCTCCAGAAGGTGACAAAGCCGGTCTCCAGCGTCTTGGCATAGCTGGTCTCGTTCAGAAAGCCGAGCATCAGCATCTCGCCGGTGCGTGCGTCCTGCACGATGCCCGGGACGAGTCCATCCATCTTGGCAAAATCAATCGTAGGGTTGCTCATTTGTTTTCCTGGTCTTGGGTTAAAGGTTGATTTTTGGACAAGAAAAAGCCCGCTGGCGTGGTCGCCGGCGGGCTCTGGGTCCTACTTCGATCTCTGGTTGGTCTATGAGTGTAGACCGCAGCAGTCCGCCGTCATGGAATGTCCATGATGATGGTGGTGGCCGTGATGGAGGCTCAGCTGCATTGGGTTCAATCTATCGGCAAACCAGCTTCGTGTCAAATTATTTTTTTGCTTTTCTGCTTGAGTCGACGATGGAATCGCATGAAAATAAGCGCGTGCGGCGAATAAGAAATTTTTTCGTGCTGGCTGTTTTTCTTGCGGGTGCGATCAACCTCATCGCGCAGGAAACACCCTGGGAAGGGCGCTCCGAGCGGCGCACCTCACAGAATGCGCCGCCGCCCGAAGACCGCATCGACATCAATCACGCCAGCCAGCAGGCTCTTCTCAAGGTTCCGGGGATGACGGAAAGCTGGGCCGGGCGTATCGTGCGCTTCCGCCCCTACCGCACCAAACTCGACCTGCTCGACCGCGGCGTCGTGCCTGACAAGGTCTACGACCGCATCAAGGACTACATCATTGCCCATCGAGACAAGCATTGAGTTGGATGGCGCAGCAGGTGGGCCATGCCCGGCTTCGTGCCGTAGTTCCGATGCGCGCCTGTATCGTTGCTGCCCAGCAAGCCGACGCTTCGGCGAGCAGACCGACAGAGGCCTTTTGACAGAAGAGAGCGGAATTGATAGCCTTGGAATGGCTCTGTATGAGCGCAGTTGTGCTCCAGAGCTTTCTTGCCGCGTCCCCGTCGTCTAGCCCGGCCTAGGACACCGCCCTTTCACGGCGATAACACGGGTTCGAATCCCGTCGGGGACGCCAATTAAATCAGCAGCTTACTGCATGCACGTCAAATCCCTCCAAATCTTGGTAGCGCCTGGGTAACGTAAATCTTTGTATATTTGTGTCCCGAAGTGCTCAACAAAATGCTGTCGCCACATTATTTTCTTGACGTACGTATCTGAGCATTTCAGACTAAAGATGCCCTTTACGTGGATTGCCGAGATCGTTCATTCGGTGTGTCTGGCGTTTCGCTGGACCGAAATTGATTGGTAAGATTTACCGGCGCGCAGGAACAGTTTCAGCCTACGCGCTACGCGCTCCGAAGAAACTGTTCCTGCGCGCCTATCTCAAAGGTAAGGGGCTAAAATCAATTGAGAGCACTCAGCCTTGGGAAAATTCAGTGAACTAGTAGATCCAGAACGATTTTCTGTCTCGAATTTTCCTGGATATGTTTTTCTCTGCGGTGCGGCCTTAAATAATCCGTTGACATCTCTTCGCGCTCAATTTTATGAAATAAAAATCAAGCCAAATGAAGATTTACTTCAGCGCGTTAAGTTGGCTGAAGAAGCAAACAGTTGGTATCAATCGAACGAGCATTTTCACGATCTTCTTGAACTCGAAGAATATTTAGCAAGTTTGTCATCCTATATTCTCCTGTTTGTAGAAAGTCCAGGGGCAATTGCAGAACTTGGCGCATTTACGCAAATTCCTACACTAAACGAAAAACTCATTATTGTTATTGAGCAAACGTATGATAGGCAGTCATTTATTGTCGATGGCCCTATCAAGCAAATGAGGAGATTGGGCAACGATTTTGTGTTGGTATATCCATGGCTTCTTCCTTTTCGGGAAAACGAGACTAGTCAGAAGATCAACGAAGAGTTGTTGCCTGGGACCTTGGATGGAATTCAAGAATTCTTAGATGATAAGCTCAAGAAGTCGACAAAGAAAATTGAGCTTTTCAAAGAAAGAAATCATGGGCACAGAATGTTGCTCATCGCGGACTTAGTAGCCCTACTAGGTATTACCAATATACGCGAACTGCAAACAATCATTACCGAACAATTTGGCTTTGACATTGACGAGTCGAAGTTTAAAAAATATCTGTTTTTATTGTGTCAAGTTGGACTTATAACCAGCGAGACATTTGGCACTGTTAAATACTATTTCGGGAAGATGGAGAGCCTACCTTATATAGCGTATTCGCCTAAATCTCCAACCGACAGGCTAAAGCTGAGGAACATGCTGCGTGAAGAGTTCAAGCTAAGTAATGACAAAACGCGCGCACTTGCTGCACATAATGCAAGAAAAGGAGATATGCGATAATGAGCGATCTCCTGAAAAAACTTTCTTCAGAGTTTATGCTTCCCACTAGCGACCTAGTGTATCTGATTAAATCAGCACCATATCGCTATAAGGTTTATGAGATCCCAAAGCGTGCCCATGGTGGCATGCGGGTTATAGCGCAACCGGCGCGCGAGCTGAAACCGTTGCAATATTGGGCCATGCATAACGTGCTAAATGCTTACCCAATACATAGCGCTGCCACAGCATACAGAAAGGACGGGTGCATATATGCAAATGCCCATCCACATGCGGCTAACCGCTTTTTGCTAAAAATGGACTTTAAGGATTTTTTCCCCTCAATCAAGTCTGAGGATTTTAAGCAGTTTATCTTTGAACATCCTCAAGGTGTTCAATGGAATGAACAGGAAATTGAATTTCTTACGAGGATTTTGTTCTGGAAGAGAGAACGAAAAGGAGATTTGCGACTGTCAATTGGCGCTCCAAGCTCGCCCATGCTTTCCAATATTCTTCTCCATCGCTTTGATGAAGAAGTGAGCTCAATGTGTGCCACATTTAACGTGGTTTATACCCGATATGCAGACGACCTATCCTTCTCTACAAACCGCCAAGGGATTCTGAAAAGAATTGAGAAAAATATCCCTCAAATTTGCACGCGCCTAAAGTACCCACGCCTATTGGTAAACCGAAAAAAAACAGTACACGTATCTAAAAAAGGCGCACGGCGCATTACAGGTCTTATCCTCACAAACGAAGGACATGTATCAATTGGGCGTGAGAAAAAGCGACTAATCAGAGCCCAATTTCATAGGTATACCCAAAACTCTCTGAACGAAAAAGATCTGAAGCACCTTGCTGGTTTTGTGGCGTATGTGAATTCTGTAGAGCCACTATTCCTGGAAAGGCTAGTAGAAAAATATGGGTATGAGGCGCTAGAACGCCTACTTTCTATGAAGTTTGAGTCTGATCAGTAAAAGCATAGGCTGAGTCAAGTTTATTGACCATATCGGCTAGGAACGTTGGCGAAAGATGCTGGTAGCGCGCGGCCATGCGCAAATCCTTGTGGCCGAGAAGCAGGGCGACAGTATGAATATCAGCGCCCTCCATTCGCAACCAGCTTACATCCGTATGGCGCAGATCGTGGAAACGAAAGTCTTCAATACCAAGCCATTTGCAGATGCGGAGAAACGTCATGCAGGCGTGTGCGGCTTGATGATCGAAGCTTGACTCTATTCGCCGGCGAAGCTACGGTGTGATTAGAAGAGGTCATCTGATGAATTCGAATGGAGGCTTGCCGCATTAGTTGCCAAGGAGGCAATCAATGTGGCTCGAAGCTACCGCAAACCCTATTCCGCCATTACCGGCGTACGTTCCGCTCACGCGGATAAACGAACAGCAGCGCGTGGCGCTCGCCATAAGCAGAATCAGCATCTGAGAACACATTGGGATGATGAGAGCCTTCTTCTGCCTCATCGACTGGAATGCCATCATAACGATGTGTGGACCTGGGACTGCGATGGGCGTCAGTTTCTTCAAGTCCCTGACGCAGACGCCTGGTCAAGATTCTGCCTCAGTTCGAATAGACTCCACCCGTACGATCTGTGGCCAGGATGGAAATCAGATTCAGACTGGCCGCCGGCCTGGTTCGCAGAACTGATGCGCAAATAGCAAACTGCGCTGCGAGCCGATCATTTTCAACAGTCGCTTGAATCAGTGACAGCTTCCGGCAATTGCTGAGGTTGCCCGAATGCACCGTCGAAGCCAGCTTGGGACGGCGTGCCGCAGACCGCTATGAAAAAGAAAATGGTTGAATACGAGATCGAGCTGGCCAATCCCCCGGCACTGACCGCAGAGCAGAGGGCTGAGCTGAAAGCACTGCGTGCGATGCCTGATAGCGAAATCGACTACAGCGATATTCCGCCCTTGCAGGAAGACTTCTGGAAGGAAGCAGTGCGGAACCCCTTTTACCGACCCACGAAGACATCTACCACGGTGCGGATTGATTCCGATGTGCTGCATTGGCTGCGCTCTCATGGCAAGGGCTATCAGTCGCGTATCAATGCAATCTTGCGGCGTGAGATGTTGACATCGCTTAAAGTTCCATCCGCAAAGCATGGATAAGTGAGCGAAGCCGCGAGAGTGAGGCGTCACAGGCCAATCCCCAGTTCGAGAGCAATCTCTATTTCCCGGCTTTGAACAGGCAGTTTGATGTTTTTAACTGGAGCCTGCTGAATACCATGTTCCAGCCCGAGAGCGAGAGTCTTCTCTCTCGCCAGTTCCATCGCCGAAGGACGCGCCGAAGAAATTCCGAGTGATTCCCGCAGTTGTTCGCGGTCGCTCGTTACAATCGCAATCTCACTGCGGCCCCGCGATGCGGCGACGTAGAACTGTTCCTGCTTCATTCCATCGCCAGAAATAACCACCGCATCCACAGTCTTGCCCTGGCTGCGATGAGCGGTGACAGCATAGCCGTGGTCAAACTCGTGATAATTCGCAGGCAGGGTGCGGCCATCCTCCAGTTGAATGCAGCCCCCATCAACGCTACGCACTTTTGCCAACTCGCCGTTTGTAGCGCGGAATTCTGCGTTCCGACGATTGCCCGTCAACAGGAGCCGGTCTCCGGGAGCCACTTCTATTGCATGGCGCTCATGCACAGAAAAGGAACGCGCCTGAGTAGGACTCACCGCGCGCTCTACGCCGTGCTGATCTCTGACGACGATGTGCGACGCGCCTGCACCTACGACGACGAGTGATTCATTTTTGCCGATCCCATGCGAAGAGCGATGAAACTGCAATATCTGACCTTCCTGGTAATTCGTCAAATCCTTCTTTTGTGCTTCCGTCCATTGCAGAGGTGCATGACGTTCGAAAATCATGCCGCCACTCAATTCGCTATGTTGTGTCATCTCATGTCGAATCGCATGGGTGATCCTGCCAATCTCTTCATGAGTACCGGCAACGACCAGCACTTTGCGACTGGGATCAGCCGCAAGGTCCCGGTAAGCCGCTGACACCGTCTGCGCGGTGTCCAGATAAGGAACCTCACGAACAGCCCCGATCTTTTCCAGCTTTTCAAAACCCTGCTCTGGCGATTCTCGCAAAGTCTGAATCGCGTCCCGATACTCTGCCCGCGTCTGCCGTTGCACGCCCGTCAGCGAGACACTTTTCATCTGCGATTCCCGCTTCAGGATACGCAGGGCGTCCGACGCTTCCACGCTTTGAATTTGCCGCGTGTCCCCTGAGAAGAGAATCCGCACGTTTCCTTGTTCCGCCAGTTTGAGCAGCTCATCCATTTGGCGGCCAGAGAGCATGCCTGCCTCATCGACGATCAGAACCTTTCCACGAACGGCATTCCGCTGAGTTTCATCCTCCAGCAAACGGGAAACCGTTATGGCATCGCGAATGCCAACCTTGTGCAGCTCATCAACGGCGCTTCGTGTTGGCGCGACCGCCGCCACCTTGCGTCCTGCTTCACGCAGGCCGCGCTCAATTTCTTGAAGCGTTGCCGTCTTGCCAGTACCAGCCGCACCGCACAGATTGATGGCAAGATCGCGCGAGGCCAGTACCTCTTGAACGGCCCGCCGTTGTTCATCTCGCAGATTCTCGGAAGACTGGAAATCACGATTTCCACCCAACGGCTCAAAAAGCCTAGCGCCGCGATCCACCGCTGCTATCATCCGCTGTTCGCGTTCCAGACTCTCTCGCGTGGCCATATTGTTTCCAGCCCGGATAAGAGAACCTTCCACCTGCTCTACTTCCATCGCGCCGCGCAATTGCCCAAGATCAATCCGCCCGCGCCCATGACGCAGGGCTTCGGTCATCAAGTCGAAGTCGCGCACGACGGAGTTACGTTCAAAGAGGTGCGCCTTGGCGTGTTGAAGCGATTCCGAGGCCTGGGAGAATTCCTGGGGAATATGCGGATGCCGTTCGATGGACTTGGCGCGGATACTTTGCAGCGTTTGTCTTTCCTCCGGCGCAAGACGGGCTTGCTGTTGTTCTCTTACCTGTTCCGTGGAGATTTCTGCCAGTTTGTCCGCGCGGGATTCGCGAACAAGCACAGCCACTTCATTGTCGGTTGGCTTGCGGCCATGCTCCACAGTGAATTGTTCAATGGCGGCATCGCGCTGCGCACTGCGCAGGCTGTACCGTTCGAGTAATTCATTCGAGACGCCGCGAATCTCGAATCCATGATCTTTGCCCTTGGAATCGCGGCGCGGTTCGATCTCGTATCCCAGCCCGCGCACTTCACGAGCCAATACATTCCGGTAGACCTCAGTCAAATGGGCGCGGCGCTCGTACAGTCCCGACGCCTGCAATGCCTTCCAGCGGCCCTCCACTCCGTCATAAGTCAGATTGGCAGCCACGGCGTGGGTGTGCAGTTGTGGATCGAGTTCCCGGCTCGTGTCGTGACGGTAGGAAGCAACGATCCAGTTGCCGGTTGCCCGGTCTTCGTTTGCGCCATTCAGCCGGACTCTGGTCCCTGTATGGCTCTCGGCCTCTGTGAGCGCCTCCCGGACAGCCTTGTCGTGAGCTGCCACGAGTCGATCATCGCCGGTGAGCATAGCCTGAACCGAAACTGACTTGGGCGCAGAGAAGGTCAGGTCGTAGAGGGACCGCCCCTTGCTCTGTTCGCTTCCATCTACTTTCGCGCGGTCCGCACTGTGCCGCGGGCGGAGGAACTCGCCGGTTTCCGGGTCCAGCCCCTCCCGGATGGCCTCGAATTGCTGCGGAGTTACATTGCCGCTCAGGCCGAGCAATTCAGCGCCACGCCCATGCCACTCGCCTTGAACACGCCGGTGTTCATCGTAGTAATCGCTGTGTTCGAGATGTCTCTGGGCATACCCGGCGCCGCCCGACATGGCCCGTATCGTCAGCATGACCCGACGCTAACGCTGTTCGAATTCCGAATGCAACAGCCTTTGTGACTTTGCCGTCCTGATAGCTGCGTCCATGCAGAAGCCTACAGGAGCCAGTTCTGCACCTTGTCTGCCGTATTGCGGTCAGCATAACCAGAATCCACAAGCGTCATTTCCGCTGAGTCCGGCTATGAGCGTTCTCGCTGCGCTCGTTTTGAAGATAGACACCATCCCTAAGCCTGACGGCTTAGGAATGCTTTTGGATACTACATATATCGAACAGAACTCAAACAACATCGAACCGTGATCGAGGGCAATCGATGATCGTTCAGTGTCAATTCGAGTTGCGACACAGAACTTACATAAACCGTTTGGAGCCCTCGTCCTGTGGCGTCAGGATTAATCCGGGCATAATTATGTATGGCATTGCAAATAAATGACACGTGTGTATATCCTCACGCGTCAAAGAGAAATCTCCAGGAATGATCCAAGTAGACCCAACGCGGCGCATAAAACCAGCTTGTAGGCACTGCTGGAATGTAAAGCAACGTGTGGCCTCCAGTACACATCAATTCCGTACCGTTCATGGCAAGAAAAGTCCGCGAGGCGATGCCAACCCGTGCCGGATGTGTCACGCGGCGCAAGCAGATCGGGCAGCGCTTACGTTGATCATCCACGCCCCACCAAAATCCCAGAAGCCCAAAGATAAGTGTGAAGAGCAGTTGCGCGCAAGGCGCTCCAGAATCGTATCCTTTCGAATTCGCGTAAACCAGATCGATAGGAAGGATGAAAAGGATACCAAGAAGCAGTGCAAGTTTAGCAGAGAAGAACAATCCGGGAACAGCCAACTGCGCGCATGACGGCTTAACTGTTGATGAGGCTTTGTCTGAACGCGAAACAGAGGTTATCGCTGGCAAGACAAGTAGCGCCGATAATATCGATATGCAGTAAGCGCCCCATGGACCAATTGTGCGGTTAACGAAAGAAACAGCTAACAGGCCCCGGTTGTTGCTTTTGGCGTCGAATGAGGGAATATACGCGCGATTGTTCTGCATCATCTGCCAGCCAGCGGGGGTGAGGAGAGCGACGACATGACCGGGAGCACCGGCTTCCAATCGATTGTCAGGTTCGATCAGCCAGGCTTCGGCAGCATCCGGTAGCCGCCAACAGTCGTCGGGAAGCACTGCCGTAACTCGCACAAGACCGGAACCAACTTTGATCCTGCGGCCGAGGATGCGCGAGTCGGCGGCGAAATCGCGCCGCCAGAGTGCATCGGAGAGTACGAGTTGAGGATCGGCAGAGGGTTCTGCACTGCCTATTTCCATGGGCAGGCCAAGGAGCGTGAACAAATTGGCGCTGCCACGCCCAACGGAGAGAGCTGTCTTTTGGCGGCCATCGTCCCAAATGAGCCGTTCCATACGATAGAAAGAAATATCGTTGAAGAATCTTTGCTTCGAGCCAGCCCATCTACGGTATTCCTCGACGGAAATCAAAGACACTTCGTTGTTGGCAGCCCGCGCCACGCTGACTGATACCAGTCCTTCGCGTGCGGTGTAGCGCGCGGGGTGAAGCTCGGCGATCACAGCCGGAGAACGAAGCGCGATTGCCCATCCGCAAGCCAGAATCAGCGCCAGAATCAGAAGGCAAAACACAGCAGAACGATGGATGGGCGCACTGCCAGGATGGGCGGCGCGGGCAATACAGCGCACTTCGATCGCATCTGGCAACGCGCCTATACAGAAATACACGGCTTCGAATTCGGCCTTCCAGTCGGTTGAACAACCGGCGCACCGGCGTACTTGCCAGAGTTCGGCGCGCCATTCTGAACGCCACTCGCAGCGGCCGGAAGCTGGAACAAGCAAGGAAAACGCCTCCAGGAGAGCGCACTGAACGGCATTCGCGAGCAGCATTCCGGCTGGCTTCATACGCGCTCGGCCTCTTCTGCCGGTAATAGGCGTTCCAGCAGCGGATAGCGTCTGCGCGCGGCCTCCAGTGTGGAGTTGCCTGTCGGTGTGATCTGGTAGTACTTGCGGGGGGGGCGAAGCTCGGCATCGGCGATCGATTGCTTTTCCCACTGGGAACTGATCAGCGCATCGCGCTCCAGTCGGCGCAGTGCCGGGTAAACGGTGCCGCTGGGCAGGCCAAGGGTTTCCATGACGCTGAATCCGTATACGAAGCCGGCGTCAATGGCCTGCAAGATCATGGCGGCGGTGTGGGAAAGTCGGGTCTCCTGAGCCATGGCCTATTTTACCTATGTAGAAAGCTACTTGACAATCGCTATACCGAATGCTACATAGGGTAGTGGGAGATTGTCATGCTCGAATTGCGGAACGTTTCGAAACACTATTGCGGGATTCCCGCCGTGGATGATGTCAGCTTCGCCGCGCGGCCGGGCGAGGTGACCGGCTATCTCGGGCCAAATGGTTCGGGCAAGTCCACAACGCTGAAGATGATCACCGGGCTGATCGAGATGATCTCGGGCCGGATTCTCTTCGACGGAAAGTCCATTCATGACGACCTTATTGCCTACAAGCGGCGCATGGGTTATGTTCCGGAAGAGCCTTATCTCTACAACCACCTTTCCGGCGTGGAATACCTGGTCATGATTTCGCAGCTTCGGGATTTGCCTGCGCGTCAATCTTCCGAACGTATCGACGGTCTTTTACGCCTGCTCTCGCTCTACGATGACCGGCACGCCTCCATCTCCGGCTACTCGAAGGGGATGCGCCAAAAGCTGCTCATCTCCGCGGCTCTGCTGCATAATCCCGATCTCATTCTCCTCGATGAGCCGTTTTCCGGCTTGGACGTCGGTTCTGCATTGATACTGCGCAGCCTGATCAAGGAGCTTGCCGCGCGGGGCAAGGTTGTGCTCTTCAGCTCTCACGAGCTTGATACCGTTGAGCGAATCAGCGATCGCGTGGTGATACTTCACCGCGCCAAATTGGTCGCCGATGATTCCATTGAACGCTTGCGCTCAATGATGGATTTGTCCACGCTCGAAGAGATCTTTTCTCAACTCGCCGTCGAGCAGGACTCTGTCGCCACGGCCCGGCAAATCGCGGAGCTCGTTCATGCGTAAGCTGATCCTCCTATTGCCACTCCAATTCCGCGTACTGTATAGGCAGTTTCTGCTCCGCGTGATCGACTTGGAAGCGCTCTCGATCGAGGCCGACATTCCCAGATTTATAGGCCAGTTTGCCGGCGTTCTCATCTTCGTCAGCGTGATCAGCGCTCTCAAGGCTCTCTTTGCTTCTGACGCACCACCTGAAATACTCCGTGGGATCTGCTGGGCAGTTGAACAGCAGCACATCTCCGGCATCATGCTGGTGGTTGGTCTCTTCGCCGTCGTAAGCTGGGACACAACCTTCCCCGACAAGCGGGATGCGATGGTGCTTTTGCCATTGCCGATCACGCCGCACATCATCTTGTTGGCCAAGCTCGCCGCTTCCTCAGTTATCATTGGCATCGCCATTCTTTCACTGAACTTCGCCGCCGGTCTTGCTTGGCCTATCCTCGTTGCGAAAGCCTGTGCAGGCAATCCTCTTCGCGCCTTGGCCGCGTACTGGTTTACGATGGTCGCGGCCTGTGCCTTTCTCTATGGTATGGTGCTAACCGTGCAAGGTATGACTGCACTTTTGTTGCCGCGCGGACTCTTCCTGCGTCTCTCGGCTCTTCTTCAGCTTGTGGCTTTTGGCCTTTTCCTTGGCGTCTACTTTCTCCAACCCACCATTGACAATCAAGTCGCTATGAACAGCGCCAGCAATCACCACCTACTCATCTGTCTGCCGTCTTTCTGGTTTTTTGCGCTTTTTAATCAACTCAATGGTTCGTTGCCGACTTCTCTCGGCTGGTTGGCAACTGAGGCTTGGACAGGATTGGCTTTGGCAGTCTCAGGTGCGGGCATTTCACTGCTGCTCTGCTATCTACGCACGATGCGCAAGACCATCGAAGAGCCGGACTTGGTGTCGGCAATGCGCGGGATGCATTGGACGCCGCGTTTTGGCTCCGCACTGCAAACAGCGGTCTTGTTCTTCACTATTCGCTCGCTCCTCCGCAGCAAGCAGCACCGTGTCATCTTCGCTTTTTTTCTCGCCGGAGTCTTCGGTACCGCTTTATCTTCCGTGAAAGATGCCTGGTGGGTAGGCCATCGTCTGCCACTCTCCATTGATTTTCTCGCTTCCTCTTACCTGATGATGGTTCTGGCGGTTGTAGGTTTGCGAAGCGTCTTTGCTCTTCCCATCACGCTTCATGCCAACTGGGTACTACGCACGACCCAAATGCGCGCAACCCGGCAATATGTTGCCGCCGCCCGCCGGACGCTGCTCCTGCTGGCGGCACTTCCGGCGTGGCTTCTTGCGGCAGCGCTGTCCAATTCTTTTTATCCCTGGCGCGAAGTTATGGCACATATGGCAGTAGTCGCCATTTGGGGCATAATCTTGACCGAGGTTAGCCTGCTTGGTTTTTACAAGGTGCCCTTTACCTGTTCGGTTTTGCCGGGAAAAATCAACATTCAATTTCTCTTCTGGGGATTTTTCATTTTCGCGGTCATCTTCGCCTATATGTTCGCCGATTTCGAGATTCATGCTCTCCATAATCCGTTGCGCTTTGGATTGCTGCTTGCCGTTCTCGCCGCTATAGAAGTTTGTCTATGGGGCTTCAATCGTCATCGTGCCAAGTGGGCAGTTCTTTACTTTGAAGAATTGCCGTCGGAGACTATTACAACCCTGGGGATAACCTATCTCTCCTAATCCAAACGAAGCGACAGGAAACAACAAGTGCATGATAGGGCTGATTTCGACATTACGACCTGAAGTGGTTCAAAACTCGACGACAATTCAAAGGTCCAATGTGAACGTAAAGACCGAGGTGATGCATGGATTTCGATTATGTTGTAATGCCGACAGTCATTTTTGTGATTGGAATTCTGATTGTGTGGTTGAGCATACGGCGCATTCTTTCGCTCTCGAAAAAGGGCTATCGCATGGGACGCAAAGTTACCGAGTGCATCGTTCTGTCGATAGTTGCTTTTGTGGCGACTTTCGTGGCGGGAAGTAGTTCGTTCAACGCGATAGCTCTTCACTATTTCCGAGCGATGAATCCTCCGCCTGGAGTCTTTTACACCGTCAATGGCCACCGGATGCACATCAATTGCACAGGCAATGGTTCGCCTACCATCGTTCTAGAATCGGGCGGGGGGAACGATGCACTTATCTGGGGCGGAGTTCAGCCGGAGCTTTCGAAAACCACACGGGTTTGTTCCTATGATCGAGCCGGATATGGTTGGAGCGATGCATTGCCTGCCCCGCGCAATGCCGATCACATTGCTGGCGAGCGGCACGAGCTTTTGCACCAAGCCAACGTGAGCGGCCCCATCGTGCTGATGGGCCACTCGATTGCGGGACTCTATTTGCGTGATTATGCTTCGCGCTATCCTGCGGATATTGTCGGAATCGTCTTTGTAGATGTCACATTGCCCTTGGCGGACGAGATTCCCATGATGAAAGCTCTAAGCGCCAAGGAACCACCTAGATGGATATCGCTGCTGCTCATGAGGGTTCCATACATAGCAGGTTTACCGCGACTCATGGGGCAGTGCTCACACCCCCCGCCGGGCTTTACAGGGCAGGCCGGAAGATTGGAGGCAGAAGACTCTTGTCATATGCAGTTCGGTGCGTTCGCGGCCGAGATGAATATCTTCAACCTGTCGGGTCACGAAACCGCTCACACCGGACCATATGGTGCGCTTCCGATTCTGATCTTTTCGGAAGACACGACAATGACGCGCCTCCCGCTCTCCCCCCAGCAGACGGCTGACGTGATGAAGATCTTCAACCAGTTGCAGGAAGACCTTAAGAAGCTTTCCACGCATAGCCGCAGAATCATTGCCAAGGGAAGTGGGCATTATATTCAGCTTTTTCGAGCCGACTTGATCGAGAAAGAGGTGCCGTTGTTTATTGAGCAAATTCGCGGCGCAGCCTCGCAACCCACAAACTACGGTTCCACGGCCATAGAATGACGTGTCTGTTCGATGAGCGGCAGAGAGTTCGGATGTGTTTTTTAATCTTATCGAAAACCGATCAGTACGGGCATTACGCCAAATATGCGCTAGTGAGCGCTCGTACGGAATCTGAGCGTGGGGGATCAGGCAACTGATATCCCTACCGCGCCCAAGGAATCTGCCAGACGTACTCAGAACAGCCGAATGGCCTGTGCTAGCTAGAGCAGGGTTCGGAAGAACAAGATTTTAGATCTGAGTTCACAGTGGTTGTCTGGAACGGTTAGCGGTTAGATCCATGGTGAGCGAGTTTGCCAGCTGACGGGAAACTGCATTGCTCGCAGATTGACCGCCCGGTGAGCGTTGAAAAGAGCCTTGAGCCGCTCGCCCCAGGGGAAATCAGGAGCAATGTCGGTGAGCAGCGTTTGAATAATCAGGGCGATCACGTAAAAGCGTTCGTTGCCAATGCCACTTGCTTTCCATGCCACAGGCAATTCCGGCTTGACGGCAAGTTCTCGATTCCACAACCGGCTGTGATGTGCGCAGACGTTGCGAACTGCCGTTAGAGAATGGAGCCAGCTTACAAAGACCGGCTGCGGCTGATTGAATTCGCGGGCGATCTTCTTCCGCAGACCTGTTCTCAGGTGCTCATACATCTTCGACAGAGCGCCGAAGCTGATCAGCTCAGTTGCCATCCACACGGGCAATTCTTTTTCAGACGTGTACTTCGTCCGATAGTGGCCGATGAAGACCTCAGTCGAACGCCCCTCTTCGCGCTTGAGAATCCTCATGAAGTCGGCATGATTGAATGCGGCCGCGAAGTTGGCGGCGTCCGTATAACCGAAGACGCCCAGGCCTTTTCCTATTTCGTAGGTAATGACGGCGCGGACGCTGATCTCAATCCTGTCCAGGGCTTCGCGCACGAGACGCCGCAGATCGGCATCGAATCGATAGAGGTCAATGATTTGCTCAAAGGTCGTCCCCGGACGAAAGTTGCCAGTGGCGGGGTCTTTGAAGGGGATGAAGTACGCGCTCAGCCGGTAATAGCCGATTCGCTTCAGCCAAAACAGCGTACTCGCCCTGTCTGCGCAAGCGAGGCCGCGACGGATCAGTAAATCGACTTGATCTTCGTAAGGAAGATGAGACTTGCCGTATTTCATCGGAAAATGAAAAACCCGCCGATTTGAGCTTCACCTGTTTCCAGGGAGAGGCTTGGCGGGTATGTCATCACTATAGTGACGGCATTCCCGCCAGTTGTCAAGTGTTTTGTCCTCGCGGTCAGCCGGATCGGAAAGCGTTTGAATGCCGGCAAAGCCATTCATTTCCTTCCAGATAGCCGCCCGCCATCGCCATCCCTCGATTCTACCGTCCCTGCCCAGCGTCGTGATGGAAATGATACGGTTTCTGTGAGTTGCCGCCTGAACTACCGCTTTTGTCCGGTTGCAGCGTTGGGGCAGGCTGCACCGTGGCCGGTGTCGGCGCTGTGGCTGCCTCGGAAGGCGAATCACGGCAACCTTGAATCTCCATCCCGCAGAAAATGCCGACAAGAAGGGTTGCGCCACAGGCGAGCGGAATCCAGATGTGCAGAAGATCACTTTTCCATTCGTGCAGGAGATGATCAATCGTCTTGGCCCGGCTTTCGAGGGAATAGGTCAGGCGATTGTTGGCGTATTCAACCTGGGCAGCGATGCCGCTTTGCGAATCCGACAATCTCTTCAGGACAGTGGAAAGCTCCTTTTGCGCGCTCGTCATCGTCGCGCCCATGGCCTGCAATCCCTGCGCGGATTCTGTGATGCCAGATTGGATGAAATACTGGCGCAAACTCTCCCCCAGCATTTTTGCGATGTGCTCTGGCGCAAGGCCAGATTCAACTTCACTTGGCAACCTGGTAATCCGCGCCTCCAACTCGCGGATATAGCCGAGCGTCTTCTGTTGCGTCTCTGATGAGGATTGCCGATGAAGTTCAAGCAACTCTTGAAAGCGCTCGCGCTCCTCTGCAATGTCCTTCGGTGTGTGGCGGGTGAGCAGGGCCAGAATGCCCATCGCTTCGAGAATGCGCAGCATTTCATCGTCCGGGCTGAGTGACCGGGTATGAGCAAGAACGCGGTAATACTCAGCCTGCAACTCTTCGGGCACAAGGCGGGCGAGAGAGTCGAAGAGCGTCGGCTTTCCCGCCGTGACAACTGCGAGCGTAGAAGTGGCCGGAGTCGTAGTCATGGCAGGAATACCTGCCTTGCTCGGTCGAATTCAGAAAAGAGCCGACGCCGGTAGCTTTGCGCACGCATGACGAGCGACGCCCGTTTCAGTTCGTCAATATCGGCCTTGCGGTCGGCCACCTGTCCCAGTTGGATTCCGTGTTGCCGCACAGGGTTTTCAAGTTCGGCAAGCCGGAATTCTATCTGCAGGATTTCCGGTGAAAAGGCTTCTCGGAAACGGTTTGCCTGTTCGGTAGACCTCCAATAGGTGAAATCCGCCAGGGCACTGGTTGCGTTCTCGACGACGACGTATTCGACGCGATCCTGTAACCGGCTGGCCCAGGCCAGAACGCTTTCCACACTGGCCGGGTCCGGCGTGACCACACCAACTGCGGTGAAACGGACGCCCATCGCGGCCACGTCCTCGTACATCGCTTCAAACCAGTCGGCGGCAACTTGACCGGCACCCGCGCCCATGTCGGCGAGGATGATCGGAGTACCACCGTCAAGGTGATCGACGAAGGCGTCAAGACCAGCCGGGGTGTGAATGTTGACCTTGGTCACCGTGCCGTTGAAGAAGTGCTTCAACGAACCGCGAGCCTTATTCTCCGTGTCGAGGTCGAGCAGGGTAACCGGAATCTCATTGGTGGCGAACCATTCAGCCAGGGCAACCATGACACCGGTTTTACCGACGCCGCCCTTGCCGCCCATCGTAAAGACAACACGCTTTGAATTGGCCGTCATTGCTCACCTCCGTTGTTGGTCAGGGTCAAAGGTTCGTTTTCACGAAAAACAAAGCGGGAAGGCTTTGCAGTCCGCACTGTTGGCTTTGTTTTAAGGGCAGCAACGCGGTCAAGTACGGGAGAATCTTCCGCCGCAAGCTGGACGGGTGGCAGTTCGAATTGTGTGCGCTTGCGATGCTTGGCGCGAACCTTCACAAAGGAATGCAGCGTGCTCGGCGCAACGTAGAGGCCAAGGCGTTCCGCAAAGAGGTGGGCAACTTCACGGTACGTCTGCCCCTTGCGCCGCAGCTCGCGGATCAGCTCGCGGTGGGGTTCAAGTTTCGAACGATATGCCTTTTCAGGGAGAGATTCGAGAATTGTTCGAAGTTCTGGTTCCATGGAATTGGCTCCAGAGCACCGCACTGCGTTGTTCCAATAGGCGTCCGATAAGCGTCCCCGAGGGTGCCTGAAAGTACCTTAGTGTGCCATCCGTGCCGTCTGTTTTCTACAACTTACCAGACGCCAAGCTACTTTCACGGCGATAACACGGGTTCGAATCCCGTCGAGGACGCCAAATCTACCAGTAACTTAATTAAAGAAATGCTGTTAAGGCAGTAAATCCACCTCCAAAATTCGTATCAGATTAAGCCGTTCGGCGATTTTGTCACCATCTCACCGCAACCTGAGAGCATTGCTTGATAATGTCGTCGCCAGGGTCGCAACCTGTCAGTGCTGCAATAGGCTTCTGCGAGAAAGTTGCCCTCCACAGTGCACGGCTTTTTCTCTGACTGGATCATCGGCGATGCTACCCAATGGTGGTGCGCTGGAGAGAGTGGCGGCATCATCGACGAACAATAGAGTGCAAGAGAGTTTTCTCGATACTCTGTGTACGCCTGCGGAACAGATGCTCGGTGCGGTTTGCGTTGCACGATCTGGATTGCAGGGCAATCTGCCTGGAAGGTGACTATATAGAAGGCAGATATAGAGGCGCAGGGCAGGCTTTGGCGCTTGTTTCGAGATATTGCGGCGCGGCGAACCCCAGTCTTTATGCGGTCCTGATGCGGTTTCCCACTGAAAATCAAAGGTTTCCACAAGCTGGAAGACTTGAATTGGGGCCAGTGAGTTGTTACATTTGGGAAGTCGCAGTGAGGCCGCGGGGC
>DBTV01000027.1:54571-59755 GCA_002307235.1 Acidobacteriaceae bacterium UBA1307 | reverse complement strand
ACGCCGCGCGGCGCGGTGGCGAAGTTTGCCGCTGCCGGCAAGACGATGGGTCGCAAGGATCTGGTGATGGAAGCGGTCAGCTACGGTGGCATTTACGTGGCGCAGGTCGCTCTCGGAGCCAACGATGCGCATGTGATCAAGGCCTTCCAGGAGGCGGAAGCCTTCGAGGGTCCGTCGATCATCATCGCCTACTCGAGCTGCATTGCGCAGGGCTTCAACCTGACCAAGGGTCTTGATCAGCAGAAGCTGGCCGTGCAGTCCGGTTACTGGCCGCTGGTTCGCTACAACCCGGATCTCCGCGAGCAGGGCAAGAATCCCTTCCAGCTTGATTCCAAGCAGGGAACGATTCCGCTCAAGGACTACATCTACAACGAAAACCGTTATCTGATGTTGACGCGTTCCAATCCTGAGCTGGCAGCCAAGCTGTTGGCCGAGGCAGAGGAAGACGTTGCACGTCAGTGGCGTGTATACTCGGCTCGGGCCGCGATGCACGAGACGCAGGAAGCAGAGTTGGCTGGCGCTGCCAAGTAACTGTTGCTTTCGTGGCCGGAGGTGAATTTGATGATCGACATGTCAATGTCGTACCTCGGCTTACAGTTGGCTGGTCCGATCGTGGTGTCTTCGACACCACTTTCGGACGCGGTCGACAACGTTCGCCACATGGAAGATGCCGGAGCTTCGGCGATTGTGCTCTCTTCGTTGTTTGAGGAGCAGCTCGCTCTCGAGGCCAATCAATTGGACGACGATCTTTCCCGTGGAACGGAATCGTTTGCCGAAGCGCTTGACTACCTTCCCGACCTCAACAACTACCGCATGACGCACGAGGTGTATCTCGAGCATCTGCGCAAAGCTCGCGAAGCCGTCAAGATTCCCGTGCTGGCCAGCCTCAATGGGGTCACACCGGGTGGATGGGTTCGTTTTGCCAAGGAGATGGAGCAGGCCGGTGCCAGCGCCATCGAATTGAACACTTATGCTCTGGCGACCGACAAGAGTCTTACGTCCGAGCATATGGAAAACCAGCTTGTCGCGCTGGTTTCAAGCGTCTGCTCGTCGGTGAAGATTCCCGTCGCCGTCAAGCTCTCGCAGAATTTTTCAAGCCTGCCGCATTTGGCGGCGCGGCTTGAAGAGGTCGGCGCAAAGGGACTGGTGTTGTTCAACCGTTTCTATCAGCCCGACTTCGACATTGAAACGCTGGAGGTGCGGCCGACGTTGCACTTTTCAACGCCCGCCGAATTGCTGACCCGGTTGCACTGGACGGCGATTCTCTACGGCAACGTCAAGGCCGACATCGCCATTACCGGCGGTGTGCATTCGGCCGAGGATGTGCTGAAGAGCGTGATGGCCGGCGGCAGCGTAGCGATGATGGTTTCAGCGCTGCACATTCACGGGATCGACCACATCGGTCGCGTCCTGGCCGATGTGCGGTACTGGTTGGAGAAGCACGAGTATGCGTCGCTGGGCCAGGCGCGCGGCTGCTTGAGCCGCCGTTCGGCACCCGACATCGCTCCCTTCGATCGGGGCAATTACATTCGGACGCTGAACTCGTACAGTCTGCGTCAGACGGTAACGGCCTTTTAAGCAGAACGGATTGATTTTTCCTGGACGCAGGAAGCGGTGGCACCTTTCGGTGTCACCGCTTTTTGCGTTGTGCGGGTTACCGGGCCGCGAGCGTGAGGCTTTCTTCAAGAAGATTGCCGAGCACCCGACGTAGCACCGGCAGCACGGTGGTGACGGCGGGACTGAAGCCTTCACCGAGCGCGAGCGAGCCTGCTGCGACGGTCAACTGCAGCGCGTGCGCGGGCTGCGCGCCGTAGAGCATCGCGGCCAGCGCGAGCAACTCCGCCGCATCAAGATGATGCGTGCCGGGCGCGGCGAGCATGTCTGCGGGATACACGGTGGAGAGAAGAATTTCGCCGGGGCGGGTGTTGTCGCCAGCGACCGCGCAGTCGAGAAAAATCGCCTGCGTTGCTAGGGCGAGATCTTCGGCGAGATCGGGCGTCCATTGCGGTTGCGCGATGACCTTGAGGCCATCGCGGCCAGAGAAGTTTTCTTCGATCCAGTGGGCAAGCCACGGTCCGATGCCATCGTCGGTGCGCAGCGTGTTGCCGCAGGCGAGAACAAGACAGCGGGTCGTGGCGCTCATGGGCGTGCCTTATGCGCCGCGCACCAGACGGTCGGAGACAGAGCCGTCGGCGGCGAGCAGGGTGACGGCCAGCGGCATCTGGCCGAAGGCGTGGGTAGAGCAGCTCAGGCAGGGGTCAAAGGTGCGGACCACGGCCTCGATGCGGTTGAGCGCGCCCTCGGCGAATTTTCCATCCTTGATGTAGGCTTTGGCCGCGGTGAGCACGCCCCGGTTCATGGCGTTGTTGTTCTGTCCGGTGGCGATGACCAGATTGGCCCAGGTGATTTTGCCGTCATCGTCGACCCTGTAGTGATGGTGGAGCGTGCCGCGTGGAGCCTCGGCCTGCCCCGTGCCTTCGAGCCGGTTGACGCCGGCCTGGGCGCGCACATGCGTGTCGAGAATCGTGGGGTCGGCCAGAATCTGCTCAATCTTCTCGATGCCGTAGAGCATGTCGATGAGCCGCGCGTAGTGGTAGTAGAACGAACCCTGCACGGGGCCCTGAGACAGCTTTTTGAACTCGGCCAGTTCGGCGTTGGCCAGCGGCGTGCCCATGGATCGGGCGATGTTGAGCCGTGCCAGCGGGCCTACGCGGTAGCTGCCCGCCGGGTAGCCGAGCGGCTTGTAGTAGGCGAACTTCGTGTAGCTGTAGGGCTCGACGGCCTCGCCGATCACCTCCGGGAAGTGCTCGGCGGTGATGCCATCCTCGACGATCTTGCCCTCGGCATCGATCAGCCGCAGCGCGCCGTCGGTGAACTCGACCGACTCGTCTTCGTTGATCAGGCCTAGATAGAGCGACGGGAAGTTGGCGAAGACCTCGATCTCATTCTGAAAGCGGTCGGCGATCTCCTTGTAGGCTTTGAGCGCGAGCTTGATGTTCGCGAATGCCTCGGGAATCATGGAGAGGATCTCGTCGCGCTTGGCGGCGAGCAGCGGTTCGGTGACGCCGCCGGCAATGACCCAGCCGGGATGAATGCGTTTGTCGCCGAGCAACTCGATGATGTGTTGGCCGAAGCGGCGTAGCGCGACGCCGGCGCGACCCAGTTCAGGTTTGGCCGCGACCACGCCGAAGAGGTTGCGGGTCTTCGCGTCGGTGTCCATGCCCAGCAGCAGATCGGGCGAGGAGAGATAGAAAAAGCTGAGGGCGTGCGACTGCACCATCTGGGCGAGGTTGAGCATGCGCCGCAGTTGCGCGGCGGTATGCGGAATCTGCACGGCCATGATGGATTCGCAGGCCTTGGCCGAGGCGATCAGGTGGCTGACCGGACAGATGCCGCAGATGCGCGCCATCAGCGCGGGCATCTCGTAGAACGGCCTGCCTTCACTGAAGCGCTCAAAGCCGCGTACCTGCGTCACATGAAAATGCGCGTCGGCGACTTCGCCCTGCTCGTTGAGATGGATGGTGATTTTTCCGTGGCCCTCAAGCCGCGTGACGGGATCAATGGTAATCGTCTGACTCATGGCCTAGGCTCCAAAACGTGTCAGCGCCGGAATGTCCAGAGGACCGCCGGTGACCAGTGCGGTGAGTGCTGCGTAAAAGGTGTCAGCAGAGGGTGGGCAGCCGGGCAGAAAGACATCGACGGTCACAAATTCGTGAATGGGTCGGACGATCTTGAGCAGCTTGGGCACCACGACGCAGGGAATCTGCGGTTGCGCGCTGACGTTCTCGATGTAGGCGCGTTCGAGCACGGCCTGCGGCCCGATAGGGTTGCGCATCGAGGGCACGTTGCCGGTGATGGCGCAATCGCCCATGGCGACAAGGGTCTTCGTGTGGGCGCGAATCTTCCTGATCTTCTTCTCGTCGTCGACCGAGGCCACGGCGCCTTCGACCAGGGCGATGTCGACCTGATCGGGAAACTCCTTGGCGTCGACGATGGGGCTATAGACCACATCGACCAAGGCGGCCAGTTCGAGCAGGCGCTCGTCCATGTCGAGAAACGACATGTGGCAGCCCGAGCAGCCATCGAGCCATACGGTTGCCAGTTTCAACTTGCTCATTGCGCCTCCCGCATGAGGTTCAGATACGGCAGAAAGTCAGGATTTTTTGGGTGTGCGAAGCCGATCTTGCTTTTTTCAAACAAGGCTCCGGTGGGGCAGACCTGCACGCATTTGCCGCAACTGGTGCAGTCCGAGCTTCCCCATTCCTCGTTCAGATCGGTGATGACCGTGCAGCTTTCTCCGCGACCTTTGAGGTCCCAGATGTGCGCGCCCTCAATCTCCGCGCAGACGCGGATGCAGCGCGTGCAGAGTACGCAGCGGTTGTGATCGACGACAAACCGTTCGTGCGAGGCGTCCACCTTCAGGTCAGGGTTGCGATAGGGAAGGCGCACGTGCGTCAGGCCGAGTTCTTGCGAGAGCGATTGCAACTCGCAGCGCCCATTGGCCACGCAGACCGCGCAGATGTGGTTGCGCTCGGCAAAGAGCAGCTCCAGAATATTGTGGCGGTAGCGTTGCAACCGCGGCGAGTTGGTGGTGATCTCCATGCCTTCGTCGACGGTGGTCACGCAGGCCGTGAAGAGCCTGTTTGAGCCCTTGATCTCGACCAGACAGAGGCGGCAGGCTCCGACGTCGCCGAGGCCGTCGAGATGGCAGAGCGTCGGGATGTGGATCTCGTTTTCGCGGGCCACGGCGAGGATGGTTTGATCGCGGCTGGCGCTGATCGGGTGCCCATCGATGATGAGGGTGATGACTTCCGCGGTCTCGCTCATGCGGTTACCTCCTGTTCGGCAGCGACCATGGAACAGACGCCGGCCGGACAGCGCTTGTGTTCGATGTGCTCGATGTATTCGTGGCGGAAGTAGCGCAGGGTGCTCAACACGGGGTTGGGCGAGGTCTGGCCGAGTCCGCAGAGACTGGTGTTTTTCACTGTGTCGCAGAGCTCCTCGAGCAGTTCGAGGTCTGCCAGAGTGCCTGTGCCGGTGCAGATCTTGTTCAGAATCGCGTGCATCTGTGCGGTGCCGGCGCGGCAGGGAATGCATTTGCCGCAGGACTCAGTCATGCAGAATTCCAGGAAGAACTTGGCGACATTGACCATGCACGAGGTGTCGTCCATGACGATCATGCCG
>DBTV01000027.1:47801-54222 GCA_002307235.1 Acidobacteriaceae bacterium UBA1307 | reverse complement strand
CGGAGGGGCCGCCGGTTTGCACGGCTTTGAACGTGTGGCCATCCGGTACGCCGCCGCCGATGTTTTCGATGATCTCGCGCAGCCGGATGCCCATGGGCACTTCCACCAGACCGGTGTTGGTAATTTTGCCGGTGAGGGCGAAGACCTTGGTACCCTTGCTGTGCTCCGAACCCATGCTCGCGAACCACTTGCCGCCCTTGCGGAGAATGGGCGCGATGTTGGCGAAGGTTTCCACGTTGTTGATCAGCGTCGGCTTGCCCCACAGGCCGCTCATGGCCGGGTACGGTGGACGCGGTTTCGGCATGCCGCGACGGCCTTCAATCGAGGCGATCAGGGCCGTCTCTTCGCCACAGACGAAGGCGCCGGCTCCGAGCCGGATTTCAACGTCGAAGCAGAAGGGCGTGTTGCCGATGTTGTTGCCGAGCAGGCCGCGCCGCCGTGCATCGCGCAGTGCGGTTTGCAGGCGCGAGACCGCCAGCGGATACTCGGCACGCACGTAGACGTAGCCCTTGCTGGCGCCAACGGCATAGGCCGCGATGGCCATGCCCTCAATAACCCGCTGCGGGTCGCTCTCGAGCACGCTGCGGTCCATGAAGGCGCCGGGGTCGCCCTCGTCGCCATTGCAGATGACGTACTTCAGCTCGCCGGGAGACTTGGCCACCGTGCCCCACTTGAGGCCGGTCGGGTAACCGCCGCCGCCACGTCCACGCAGTCCGCTTTCGGTGACCTGACGAATCACGCCGGTTGGCGTCATGTCGCTGAGTGCGGTCAGCAGCGCCTGATAGCCGTCGCGCGCAATGTAGTCGTCAATCTTTTCCGGGTCAATGTGGCCGGAGTTTTCAAGCACCACGTGCACCTGCTGGTCAAAGTGCTCGCGCAGGTCGCACTGCAGCTCCTTGACCGGTTCGCTGCCCAGGTGCTTCACGATCTTCTCTGCATTTTCGGCACGGACATGCTGATAGAGCGTTTCTTCCGGATCCACCAGAACCAGAGGTCCGGCCGCGCACAGCCCCATGCAGCCGGTGCGGCGCACAAAAACATTTTTGCCTTGCGCCTTCGCCTGCTCTTCGAGCGCAGCCTTCAACGTGTCGGAGTGCTGGCTCAGGCAGCCGGTGCCCATGCAGACGTTGATCTCGTGGTCGAACTTGTCGTATTCGGTTCTGGTGGCCTTCGCGATTTGGTTCAGTTCTTCGAGCGTCATTCGACGGCCCACCTTTCCAGTTGTTCGATCATCTGCGCCTGCGTCATTTGGCCGACCAGTTCTCCATCGGTGAGCACCACGGGGGCACGTCCACAGGCACCGACGCAGCGCGCCGTGGTGAGGCTGATGTTTCCGTCCTTGGTGGTTTCTCCCTGATGGATGCCCAATCGAAGCTCGGCGGCGGCAATCAGCTTGTCGGTGCCCTTGATGTAGCAGGCAGTGCCGGAGCAGATGGTCATGGTGTGCTTGCCGGGCGGTTTCAGACTGAAGTAGTGGTAAAAGGTGACGACGCCGTAGGCCTGACTCAGCGGCACCCGCAACGAGCGCGCCACAAAGCGAATGGAGTCGTCGTCCAGATAGCCGAACGAGGACTGGACGGTATGCAGTGTCTCGATGAGCGCATGACGGGCATAGCCGTTTTTGCGCATGGTGCCGTTGACGATCTTCCAACGCTTATCGTCACTGGGCAACGGTGGAGGGGTATAGGCTGGCACGGTTTCCTCCCTGGGGTGTTGGTCGGTTGAAGGCGTTCGAGGTGTTCCTTGGGCGCAATCTCTGACCTCCAACCTTGTAGTCGAACCGCATAGCGGTAATCCGTGATAGTTGTCACGTATTGTGATACTTTTCCGTGAATCGTATTCCTATGCGATACGTCCGCGGGCCCGAGAGGAAAGTGGAACTCCTGCGGCGGCCATAAATTATGCATATTGTTTTCAAAAAGATGCAGCGTCTTACGTGGAGCCTCCCAAGGCCGCTTGACTGCGCTATGCTGACAGCGGGTCTTCGCGACTGGATGAAAAGAATCATGAAAAAAATCGAGCGGCGTGAGGCGCGGGTGCGTGGCGTGGTGCAGGGGGTGGGCTTTCGGCCCTTCGTCTACCGGCTCGCGCTCGAAGAAAACCTCTCTGGCTCGATTGGCAACGACACCGATGGAGTGACGATTGCCCTCGAAGGCGCGCCCGAGCGGCTCGATATATTTTTCAGGCGTCTGCGGCAGGAAAAACCGCCACTGGCGCGGATCGATGCGGTTGAGGTCTCCGTGACCGCGCCGCGCGGCGAAACCGGCTTTCGCATCGTGACGAGCGCGGTGCTGGGGCAGGTGGCCACCGGGATTCCAGCCGACGCTGCCACCTGCGACGACTGCCTGAGCGAACTGCTCGACCCCGCCGATCGCCGCTATCGCTATCCGTTTCTGAATTGCACCAACTGTGGGCCGCGCTTCACCATTACGCGCAGCATTCCCTACGACCGGCCGCAGACCTCGATGGCCGTCTTCCCGATGTGTCCTGACTGCCAGCGCGAGTACGAAGACCCGCTGAATCGACGCTTCCACGCGCAGCCGAATGCCTGCGCGGTCTGCGGGCCTCGGCTCTGGCTGGCGCGGGCCGACGGCGAAACGATGGCTTGCGATGATCCTGTGCAGGAGAGCATCGAGCGTTTGCTGGCAGGCGAGGTCGTCGCCATCAAAGGCATCGGCGGCTTCCACCTGGCGGTGGACGCGAGCAACGATGCGGCGGTGCGGAGCTTGCGTGAGCGCAAGCATCGCTACGGCAAGCCGCTGGCGGTGATGGTGCGCGATCTTGATGCCGCGCGGGCCTTTTGTTTGCTGACGAAGGAGGAAGAGAAACTTATTGAAACTCCGGCGCGGCCCATCGTGTTGGCGCGGCGGCGTGCGGGCTCATTGCTGGCCGCCTCGGTCGCTCCCGGTCTGCCGTGGCTCGGCATCTTTTTGCCCTATGCGCCGCTGCAACATCTGCTCTTTGCTGACCGCCGCGTGCGTGCGCTGGTGATGAGCTCGGCGAATCTGAGCGAGGAGCCGATCTGCATTGCCAACGATGAGGCACGGATGCGGCTGGCCGCGATTGCCGACGTGTTTCTGCTGCACAATCGCGAGATTTTGCAGCGCTGCGACGATTCGGTGGCATCGGTCGTCGATGGTGCGCCGCAACTGGTGCGCCGCGCGCGCGGCTACGTTCCGCTGTCCATCGATCTTCCGCTCGACGCGCCTCCGTTGTTGGCCGTGGGCGGTCACTTGAAGAATGTTTTTGCTTTGGCGCGAGGCCGCTTTGCTTACCAGAGCCAGCACCTTGGCGATCTCGAAAACCCAACGGGGCTGGCGTTTTTCGAGGAGTCACTGGCGCATCTGATGCACACCTTTGAGATTGCACCGACCGCCGTCGCGCACGATCTGCACCCGGGCTATCTTTCGACAAGTTGGGCGAAGCAGTGGGCGGAGGAAAGGCAACTTCCGCTCATCGGCGTGCAGCATCACCATGCGCACATTGCCGGCTGCATGGCCGAGCATGGTGTGACCGGTCCGGTGATCGGCCTCGCGCTCGATGGCACCGGCTACGGCACCGACGGCAAGATCTGGGGCGGGGAAGTGCTGCTGGCGCGGCTCGATGGTTTCGAGCGCTTTGCGCATCTTGACTATGCGCCGTTGCCCGGTGGCGAAAAGGCGATTCGCGAGCCCTGGCGGATTTTTCTCGGGTTTTTGCTTGCTAGCGGAGTGGAGGTCGAAGAAGGAGAACTTGCCGCGTGGACCGGAGCCTCCGCCGAAGAACTGCGCATCGTGCGGCGCATGGTCGAGCGCGGATTGAATGCGCCACTGACCTCCAGTTGCGGACGACTCTTCGATGCGGTAGCGGCGGTGGTGCTCGGCCGTCGCGTGGTCGATTATGAGGCGCAGGCGGCGATGGAACTCGAGGCTTGCGCCATCGACGAGCCGCTCGATTTTTCCTGTTCGTATGCGATCACGCTCGAAGAAAAGAAAGGCGAACCGGCGGTTCTTTCGACAAAAGAACTCTGGCGCGCGCTCGTCGGCGATCTGCGTGCGGGCGTGGCTCGCGAAAAGATCGCTGCGCGGTTTCATGCAGGCGTGGCGCGAGGATTTCTTCTTGCCGCCTGCCGCGCGCGTGAGCTGAGTGGCATCGAAACCGTCGCGCTTTCCGGCGGCTGCCTGCATAATCGTCGTCTGGCAACGCTACTGCGCATGGGGCTTGAGGCGGAAGGCTTTTGCGTGCTGCGCCATGAGCGCGTCAGCCCCGGCGACGGTGGCCTGAGTTACGGCCAGGCCGTGGTTGCGGCCGCGCGGATGAAAAAAACTAATGGCAGGTGAAGTTTCATGCTGGTCCAGACTCCAAAAACAAGATCAGGCACTACAGTAGGGTAGGTTGGTTCAGTTGTGTAGGAGAAAAAGGATGAGTAAGAGGAATATCAGGGCGGAGATCCAGGATATCAAGGCACGAACGACGTGCGTTGATATGGATAATGGAATTGCCAAGCTCCTTTCTTTATGTGTACAAGTGAAACAATTGGAAAAGGAAAGCGAACAACACGGCTATTTTATCGTCGCAAGTATTGCGGGAGTTGAAGCCTATTTTCGATGGCAAATTCAAGATCTAATCGATTCAGGTAACCCCAAATATGTAAATAATCTTCGCCTTGATAAGCTACCAGTTAAGATAGATCATGATCTTGCGCTTGCCCTCTCTGGCAAGCAGATTACGGTTGGTGAATTGGTAGCGCATACTGTAAGCCTCAGTAGCTTTGAAGCCATAAGTTCCACGATGCGTGATTTGCTGGATGTTGATTTTGTTAAGCTATTGAAAGACGCTCGTGAGCCTGAATTCTGGAACGAATCAGATGATGCTGCTACGGTCATATTAAAGTCTCCAGAAAATGTCATATCTTGCGTGAAGGAGGCATTTAGACTTCGTCATATTATTTGCCATGAAGCACATCTTCGCCTTGTTGGAGACCTCGCAGATATTAAAGAAATATGTTCTTCATGCTATAGCCTAGTGTTGGCAAGCTATTACGGAATTGCTTTTTATCGTGCTTCCGATGCTCCATTAAGTTTAGAAGAATCATGCCGAATAGCGTGCGAAAAGTTTTCATCTCTGAAAAGTGAGGTTGAATCCTTTGAAAAGATGATATCTGGAGGACTCTCTTGCCTGGGAAAAAGTGCATTCGATTCAATGCAGAATGCTTGGCGAGCGTATGTCGAACTAGAAGCAGGGTTCTTTTCGTCTGTTCAGTACAATGGAAATCGAGGCGAGTATGAAGCAATGCTGACACGCCTAAAGCTATATAGCAGACGAATTGAAGAATTTCAGAAGTGGAGCTAGGTAATTGCCAATAATAAATAACTCCGAGCCTTTGAATAATATCATTTGGGCATGTCTCCTGTGGAAGAACCAAGGGCGACCCCATGCGGAATCGCCCTTGGTTCTTGCATAACTCAAGAAAAAGAAAAAACTAACTCGCGGCCAGATGGACCAGTTCTTCGGCCTCGCTTTTGGGGCCGAGGATGGAGACGCGGGGAATGCGGCCGCGGACCATCGAGACCTCGTCGCAGCGGTGCAGGCGCGGGCAGTTCTGGCAATCCTTGAAGACCTTGTCGGGCAGGTCGGCCTTATCTTCGACGGTGCGGAAGCTGTACTTGAAGAAGAAGTCCGGGATGCGCGTAAACAGGCAGACCGAGTGGATGCCGTGCTCTTCGGCCTCGTCGAGCAGTGACTGGAGCAGACGGCCGCCCGCCCCCTGGCCTTTGGCCTCGGGACGGACGACAATCGAGCGCACTTCGCAGAGATGCGGCCCATAGAAGTGCAGTGCTCCGCAGCCGAGGAAGACCCCGGCGTCGGATTCGGCGACGGTGAAGTCGCGAATGTTTTCGCAGATCTCGGCAAAGGCGCGCTTGAGCAGCGTGCCGTCGCCCGAGAGCGAGTTGACCAGATCGTAGACGTTCGAGGCGTCTTGCAGCAGCGCCTTACGCACCCGCATGGGCCATCTCCTGAGAAGCGAGAGCGGCGACACGCGCCGCGGCCTCTTCGAGAGCCTGCCCGACGCGCGCGCGCGCGGTTCCGCCGATTACATCGTGGCAGTCGAGCGTCGCGTTCAGCGTGGCAGCCTCGTAGAAGTCCTTGTCGAACTCCTCGCCGAATTGATGCAGTTCGTCGAGCGTCAGCTCGCCCAATTCCACTCCCTTTTCGAGCGCGTACCGAACCGCGTTGCCGATCTTCTCGTGCGCGGTGCGGAAGGGAACGCCCTTGTAGACAAGGTAGGTCGCCGCGGCCATCGCGTTCAGATAACCGGTTTCGGCAGCCTTCTTCATCGCCGGGTGGTTGAACCGGAGCGCCGCCGTGAAGCGCGCCACCAAGTGCAGCATCGGTGGCACAAAGCGGACGGCGAAGGCCGGCTCCTGGGTCTCCTGCATGT
>DBTV01000027.1:16392-47545 GCA_002307235.1 Acidobacteriaceae bacterium UBA1307 | reverse complement strand
TCTCCTGCATGTCCTTATTGTAGGCCAGCGGGAGCCCTTTGAGCTGCATGGCCACCGTCTGCGCTGCACCATTGATGCGGCCGACCTTGGCGCGCAGCAACTCGGTCAAATCGGGATTCTTCTTCTGCGGCATGGCGCTCGAACCGGTCGAAAAGGGCTCGGGCAACTGCACAAAGCCAAATTCGGCGGTGGCGTGCAGCGTGATCTCTTCAGCAAAGCGGCTCAGATGCAAACCAACAAAGGTGAGTGCCTGCAGATATTCGAGCACAAAGTCGCGGTCGCTGGTGGCGTCCATCGAGTTGGCCGTGGGCGCGTCAAAGCCAAGCTCTCGCGCGGCGATGGTGCGGTCGAGCTTGAGAGTCGCTCCGGCAATGGCGCCTGAGCCAAGCGGGCAGCGGTTGAGTCGCTTCGCACAGTCGGCAAGACGATCAGCATCGCGCAACGTCATCTCCACATAGGCCAGCAGCCAATGGGCAATGAGCACCGGTTCGGCGCGTTGCAGGTGCGTGTAGCTGGGCATCGGCGCTTCGCCCGCGGCCTTGGCCACGGTGACGAGCGCCTCGGCCCAACTCTTGAGCCCGGCGATGGTCTGCGCAATCTGCGCGCGCACGTAGAGGCGCAGGTCCGTCGCGATCTGCTCGTTGCGGCTGCGGCCCGTGTGCAGCTTGCGGCCGAGCGCGCCAAGCCGCGCGGTCAACTGGATCTCGACGTAGTGATGAATGTCCTCGGCCTCGGGGTGCTCGCGCACGGCGGCCTTGCCCGCCTCCGACGCATAGTCGGCGGCGATGGCGTCGAGCGCCGCGCGGAGCTGCGCCAACTCATCGGCGGAAAGAATTCCGGCAGCACAAAGGGCCGATGCGTGTGCCTTGCTGGCAGCCACTTCCTGGGGAAGCAATTGCCAGTCGAAGACGATGGAGCGTTGCCACAGCTCGAACTCGCGATCGAGCGGCTCGCGGAAGCGCCCTGACCACATCTTGACGGATTTTTCTTCGTTCGACATGGCGCGGTTATTCCTTGTCCTTGGCGCTGCTCAACAGAGGCATTTCATTGCCGGTGCTCAAGGTAACGAGGCCGGCGGCGGCATAGGTCAGCAGCTTGTTGCGCGTGTCGGTGATGTCGAGATTGCGCATGGTGAGCTGGCCGATGCGGTCGCGCTGCGAGAAGGCGGATTCGGTCTTTTCCATGCTGAGACGCTCGGCGTGGAAGGTGAGATTCGGCGACTCGGTGTTGAGAATCGAGTAGTCGTTGCCGCGCCGCAGCTCAAGAGTGACGGTGCCGGTGATGGCCTTCGCAACCCAGCGTTGCGCGGACTCGCGCAGCATGATCGACTGCGAATCGAACCAGCGGCCCTGATAGAGCAGGCGGCCGAGCTTGCGTCCGTTTTCGCGATACTGCTCGATGGTGTCCTCGTTATGAATGCCGGTGATGAGCCGCTCGTAGGCGATGTAGAGCAGCGCCAGACCGGGAGCCTCGTAGATGCCGCGGCTCTTGGCCTCGATGATGCGGTTCTCGATCTGGTCGCTCATGCCGAGCCCGTGGCGACCGCCGATGCGATTGGCCTCGAGCAGCAATGCAACGGGGTCCGCGAACTCGCGACCATTGAGCGCAACAGGGAAGCCTTCTTCAAAGCGGATGCTGATCTCTTCCGGCTTGATCGCGACATCTTCGCGCCAGAAGGCCACGCCCATGATGGGATCGACGATCTTGATGGAGGTCGAAAGATGCTCGAGATCCTTGGCTTCATGGGTTGCGCCAAGCAGATTCGAGTCGGTCGAGTAAGCCTTCTCCGAGGACATCTTGTAGCCGAAGCCGGAGCGCTGCATGAAGGCAGACATCTCGGCGCGGCCACCAAGCTCATCGATGAAGGCGGCGTCGAGCCAGGGCTTGTAGATCTTCAGATCAGGGTTGACGAGCAGACCGTAGCGATAGAAGCGCTCAATGTCATTGCCCTTGAAGGTCGATCCGTCGCCCCAGATGTGGACATCGTCCTCCTTCATGGCGGCGACGAGCATGGTGCCGGTGACGGCGCGGCCAATCGGCGTGGTGTTGAAGTAGGGCACACCGGCGGTGGTGATGTGGAAGGCGCCGGCCTGCAATGCGGCGATGCCTTCGCGCACCAGCGGGCCGCGGCAATCGATGAGGCGCGCGTTTTCAGCGCCGTACTCGAGGGCCTTGCGCGGAATCGCGTCGTAATCGGTTTCGTCGGGCTGGCCGAGGTTCGCCGTGTAGGCATAGGGCGTCGCGCCCTTCTGCTTCATCCAGTGCAGTGCGGCAGAGGTATCGAGTCCGCCGGAGAAGGCAATGCCGACCTTCTGGCCGACGGGCAATGATTCAAGAATTACGGACATGATCGGGAACCCTCGTGAAAACAGTGAAGAGTGAACAGTGGCCAGTGATCAGTCTGTTCTCTGCCCACTTGCCACTGCACACTATAGCTTGTACTTTTCGACGTTGTAGAGGCCGCCGAGCAGCAGCAGCAGCAGCGCCTTCTGCGCGTGCTTGCGGTTCTCGGCCTGGTCGAAGATGATCGAGTTCGGTCCGTCGAGCACCGCGTCGGTCACCTCTTCATTGCGATGTGCCGGCAGGCAGTGCATGAAGACGGTGGTCGGCTTGGCCTTGGCCATCAGCTCTTCGTTCACCTGGAAGGGGCGGAAGATGGGCTGGCGCTTGGTCGATTCGTGCTCCATGCCCATCGAAACGCAGACGTCGGTATAGATGGCGTCGGTGCCGATGACGGCCTCCTGCGGGTCTTGCAGCAGGCGAATCTCGCTGCCGTTCGTCTCGGCGATCTCGCGCGCCTTGGTGACGATCTCGATATCCGGCGAGTAGCCGCGCGGCGTGGCCACGATGACATTCGCGCCCAGTTGCGCGCCGGTCAGCATCAGCGAGTGGCAGACGTTGTTGCCGTCGCCGACATAGGTGAAGTTGAGTCCCTTGAGTGAGCCGAAGTGCTCTTCGAGCGTCATGAAATCGGCCAGCGCCTGGCAGGGATGCTCGAAGTCGGAGAGCGCATTGATGACCGGAACGCTCGCGCTGCTGGCCATCTCGGTGATGGTGTCGTGCGCGTAGGTGCGCAGCACGATCACGTCGATCCAGCGCTCAAGATTGTGCGCTACATCGGCAATGGCCTCGCGCTCGCCGAGCGGCGACTGGGTCTGATCGACGAAGATGGCGTTGCCGCCCATGGTGTTGATGCCGGTCTCGAAGCTCAGGCGCGTGCGCAGGCTGGCCTTCTCGAACATCAGCACCATCTGCTTGGAGTCGAGCGCATAGCGATAGTCGCGCGGGTTGGCCTTCACATCGCGGGCCAGCTTGAGCAGCGCGCGCGTTTCGGCGCTCGACAGGTCGGCAATGGAGCAGAGGTCTTCGCCCCGGAGCCGCGCCGCGGCGGCAAGAAGATCAGCGTCTTCGGTGATGTGGATCGCCGGTTTGGTGTCGATGACGGAAGTGTTAGCCACGTTGTTCTCCTTCGGTGGCGAGTGCCGCGGCGGGGGCGGACTCGAATGCGGTAAAAATCTCGTCCAGCGCGGCGAGCGCCTGGTCGGCGTGCTCGGTGCCAATGATGTAGGGCGGCAGGAAGCGCAGCACGGTGTCGCTGGTGCAGTTGATCAGAATGTGGCGCTCAAGCATCGCGGCGACGGTCTGCTTGGCCAGCGCGGCCGAGTTCAGCTCGGCGGCGAAGATCATGCCCTCGCCACGCACATCGACAATGATCTTGTGCCTGGTAGCGAGCTTGCGCAGCCCGTCCATAAAGTAGTTGCCGACCGTCGTGGAGTTTTCAAGCAGCTTGCTGTTCTCAAGCTCGTCGATCACCGCGCAGGCCACGGCGCAGGCCAGCGGGCCGCCGCCAAAGGTGGTGCCGTGCACGCCGGCGTGGAAGCTGCGCGCGACCTCTTCGGTGCAGAGTGTGGCGCCCATCGGAATGCCGCCCGCAATGGCCTTGGCCAGCGTGGTGATGTCGGGCTGAATGCCGAAGTGCTGATAGGCGCACCACTTTCCGCTGCGTCCCATGCCGCACTGAATCTCATCGGCGATGAGCAGAGCGCCGGTCGAATCGGCCAGCTTGCGCGCCTCGGCGAAGAACTCCTGCGAGAGCGGACGCACGCCGCCTTCACCCTGAATGGCCTCGACCAGAATGGCGCAGACATCGTTTGAAAACTTTGCGCGCAGATCTTCGACGTCATTGAAACGGACGAACTCGACATCGGGCATGACCGGAGCGAAGGGCTCGCGGTACTTGGCCTTGTAGGTGGTTGCCATCGAGCCGAAGGTGCGGCCGTGGAAGCCCTGTTCGAGCGCCAGAAACTTGGTGCCGATCTGCTTGCCCTCTTCGCGCAGAATTCCTGCGTGGGCGCGGGCCAGCTTCAATGCGGCCTCCCAGGCTTCGGTGCCGGAGTTGCAGAAGAAGGCGCGATCCATGCCGGTGCGCTCGGTGAGCCGCACGGCCAACTCGGCCTGACCTTCGTGGAAGTACAGGTTCGAGGTGTGGATCAGCTTCTGACTCTGTTCGGCAATGGCCTTCAGAATGGTCGGATGCGCGTAGCCAAGGGCGTTGACGCCGATGCCACTCAACAAATCAAGATAGCGGTTGCCCTCTTCGTCGATCGTGTAGGGGCCTTCGCCACCCACGAACAGAATCGGGTTGCGGTCGTAGGTTTTGACCAGCAGCCGCTGCTCGGCCGCCTGAATTTCAGCAAGTTTCGTCAATTCCATCTCTCCTTAGGCCACCATCACTTCGGTGCCTTGGGCTACGCGTGCACTGCACAGATCGGGAAGGGAACTGGCAGCGCTGGCGGGCAAAATGCGAACGCGCTTGACGCCGTTCAACAAAGCATTGCGACAGGATGCCAGCTTCGGCAACATGCCGCCGGTAATGACGGCGCTCTGCGTCATCTCGGCAATCTGATCGATGCTCAGCCATCGGAGCACCGCTCCGGTTGCGTCCTTGACGCCCGGCACATCGGTCAAAAACACCAGCGCATCGGCGCCACAGGCCACCGCGCAGGCCGCAGCCATCTCGTCGGCGTTCACGTTGTAGTATTCGCCGTCAAAGCCAAGGGCCATCGACGAGAGCACCGGAACGCTGTTCAGCTTCCAGATCGCCTCAAGCAGGCGAGGGTCGCTGGCGGCGATTTCGCCGACAAAGCCAAGTTCGTGCTCGGTCTTTTTCTTGCGCGCGCGGAAGGTCAGTCCATCGCCGCCGGAAAGCCCAACGGCGGGCTGGCCAAGCAGGTCAAGCGAGGCGACCAGCTTCTTGTTCACCTTGCCGGAGAGCACCATCAGCGCCGCATCGCGTGTCTCCGCGTCGGTCACGCGCAGCCCGTGGTCAAAGGTGCTTGGATGCCCGAGAGCCTCGAGGGTTTTGGTCAACTGCACGCCGCCGCCATGCACCACGGCGACCTGGTTGCCGTCGCGCACTAACTCCGCAATGGCATGGACACAACCGTCGAGGATGGTCGGGTTCTCGAGTCCGGCTCCACCTAACTTGACGACGAACTTCATTCGAGACCCTCCGCTTCACTCCAGCCCATCAAAATATTCAGATTCTGCACGGCCTGTCCGGCGGCGCCCTTCAATAGATTGTCGAGGCAGCTGACAATGACCGCGCGCTTGCCGTCGGCATCGAGCTGAAAACCGATGTCGCAATAATTGGTGCGCACCACATTCTGAATCTGCGGCAGTCCGCTCTCGTAGAGTCTGACCAGAGGGCTCGTGCCAAAAAAGTCGCGATAGACCTTCAGCAGGCTTGCGCGGGTCTGCGGCGTGGTGAAGCGCACATAGACCGTCGACAGAATGCCGCGCGGAATCGGCAGCAGATGCGGCGTAAAGACGATCTGGTCGCGTTCCAGGCCAATCTGTTCGAGCAACTCGCCAGTGTGCCGGTGCGTGAAGATGCCGTAGGCGGAAAGATTGTCGGCCGCATACATGAAGTGCGTCTTCGCGGTCGGCGTTTTGCCTGCGCCGCTCACGCCGCTTTTGGCATCGGCCACCACGCCGCGCTGCTTGTCGATGAGCCCGGCGATCGGGCGCAGCGGCAGAATCACGCTGGTGGCATAGCAGCCGGGGTTGGCGACGAGCCGTGCCTGCGGAATCTCCTTGCGGTGCAGCTCCGGCATGCCGTAGACGGCCTCTGCCTGCGTGGCTGCGGCCAATGCCGAGCCTTCATCCTCAAATCCGTAGACGGCGCGGTTTTCTGCCTCGACCATGCGCCATGCGCCGCTCAGGTCGACGACCTTGATGCCGCGCTTGAGCGCCTCGGGCGCCCATGCGCGAGACTGTGCATGCGGGGTAGCCAGAAACAGAATCTCGACGCCGCAATCTTCCAGCAACTCCCACGAAAAGGGCTGCTGCACGAGCTTGCCGTGGCCGCGGCTATCGATCAGCTGCGGATGAATCTCGCCGAGCGGCAGGCCACCGCGCTCGACATCCTTTGCGTCGAGCCGGCCGGCAAAGACAGGTGGCGTGTTCTTTAAGCGCGGATGACGCAACAGCAGGCGCGCAAGTTCAGCACCCGCGTAGCCCGTGACTCCGACAACAGCGGTTTGTACGGTGTCTTTCATGATTCCAACAATGTCCTCATCCGGTGTTCAATCTCTCCGGCGCGGCGTACGTCCGGGCAGATGATCAGCACCGTGTCGTCGCCGGCAATGGTGCCGATGACCTCGGGCCATCCGGCGCGATCCAGTGCGGCGGCGGTGGTTTGCGCTCCGCCCATCACGGTGCGCAGCACCACCTGATTCATGGCCTGGCGCACGCGCAGGCCGAAGCCTTCCAGCATCTCTTCAATCGAGGGCGGCGTGTCGTCATCCTCGGGCGCGACGGCCGTGCCATGGCCGCTGTGCGGCAGCGAGTAGCCCTTCGGCCCCTTTACCAGTTGCAGCGTGTGAATATCTCTGGACAGTGTGGCCTGCGTGACGTCGATGCCGCGTCGTCGCAGTTTTTTGCGCAATTCGTCCTGGCTGCCTACAGGAGACTGGGCCAGAACTTCACGGATTACGTCCAGACGTTGCAGCTTCATCTCTTCGTCCTGAAAAAGCAAAATGCGCGGCCGCGTGAATCGGAGCCGCGCATATGTATAAATATACATGCTAGTGAATAAGTATGCAAAACTTTTCTGAAAGTTTTTTGCTTTTAGTTCTGGAAAAGCTCGACAGGGGCTGAGGTGTGGGCTTCGGTCGAGCTTTGCGCGGCGAAGAGCTTCCTTTGGCGCTTGACGGCATACATGGCCTTGTCGGCCCTCGAAAGGAGCCCGGCGAGCGATTCCTCCTGCTCTGGCTGCGTGATTGCGTAGCCGAGGCTGAAGCGGATCGGAAAATTGCGGCCCGGTTCGGCGTTTTTTTGCCGACGGCAGGCTTCGATCCGCTGGAGCACCTGCGCAATTTCCTGGGGCGCAATCTGCCCTGCGATCACAAACTCGTCGCCGCCGATATGCGCCAGCACGTCGGTTTCGCGCAGGGCGCTTTTGAGTATCTCCGCGGTCTCCATCAGCGCATGCGATCCGGCGGCATGGCCGAAGGTGTCGTTGGTCTGCTTGAGCCCATCGAGATCGATAAACAGCACGGAATAGGGGAGTGCCGAACGCTGAGCGACGTGTAGAGTCTGGCCGGCCAGCAACTCGAAGCCGCGCAGGTTATAAAGTCCGGTCAGAGGGTCGCGCAGCGTCATGGCGTGAATCTCTCTTTCCATCGCGTAGATGCGCCAGGCGCAGTAGAGCACAAGGCAACTGAGAATGGCCGATGCAGCCGAGGCGAGCAGTGCCGTGATGTAGGGCGGTGGTATGTGGCCTACGCCGATCATGCGTGCTCGTGCCGCTTCGCGCGCAAAAGGAAACAGCAGAATGGTCGGCATCAGACGCCGTACGAGTTTTCCGCCGAGGCCCGGGCTCAGTAGAATCGAAAACCATCCTCGCTCCGTTCGGTGCAGAAGCGCGCAAATGGAAAGCAGCGAAAGGCTTACAAGAATGCCGATCGGGGCGCAGGGCTGCTGTACCGGAGAATGGAAAAACGCGAGGTTGCTGATCAGGGCGCCGCTCGAAAGCACCATCGCCAGCAGACACAATGCGATCGTGAGCACGTCGGCAATGTGGATCAAGTGCGTTCTGCGCGTTGCAATCGAAAGCAGCGTGATGCCGAGAAGAACGAAGCAGGAGGAAAGCCCTCCTGCCAGCAGGCCGCAACGGGGCAATCGGTGCATGAGCGCCTGATAGCCCAGAAGGAAAAGAATCGAGAGATGGAGCGCGACCACGAGAGTGGCCGCGATGGTCCTGATTTTAGAGATCAACAGTGCGGGCCAGCGCCGCGGCAGAGCCAGGCAGAGGACGCAGAGCCAGATCGAAATCTGCGCCAGAGCGCTCATCGGGTACCAGCCGATCTGGGCCATCCATGCGCCAGGCTCGTGGATGTGGCTGCCCATATCCAGACAGGCAATCAGAGCCGTAAGCCCAAGACCGGTGTTTTCGATTGTGGCCAATCGTGTCCGCAGCGCAGGGGACGGTTCGCCGAGAGAGAAGGGCTGTATGCATTCGCACATGTTGGAAGTCGAGTCGACCACTCGAAGTCTGGGCCCGAATACGTCGATGGAGGTGATCGTTTTTACAGTGTAGCGCGCAGAAAATAGCGAATTAGAAAATTCTCAGGAAAGAAGTGTGTGGAATATCCGGAAAAGCTACCTAAATAAAGGAGAGAGGCTTTCTTCGCGGGGCGAAGATGACCTGCAATCGGAGAGTTGTTCATGACCGATCTTTGCGTTCACCTGCCTCCGCGCTGTTACACTCTCGATTGGCAGACTGCCGGATCTTCGGCTTTTCGCTCGCTCCCATGACAAAAAATAAACCCTTTTCGACGATTAATGACCTGTTTCTGCGTGTAGTTTCCGCGGCGAATCCCGGCGCTGTCCTTTGGCAAGATGCTTTCGGCCACTGGCAGCCCCTTTCAAGTGATCAGATTTACCAGCGCGTGCGTGCCCTGGCCGAGCAGTTTCTGGCCTGGGGGGTGCAGAAGGGCGACCGGATCGCCATCATCAGCGAAAATCGCTGGGAGTGGGCCGTGACCGACTTTGCGGCGTTGGCGATTGGCGCGGCCGACGTGCCAATTTATCCGACGTTGACCGGCGAGCAGATCGCCGCGCTTTTGGCCGATGCAGGCTGCCAGATTGCCGTGGTTTCCACCCGTGCGCAGTATGACAAGCTGAATGCCGTCCGCCATAAAACCCGGCTTGAGCGCATTGTGTTGATGGATGCGCCGACGCCCGAGGGCGCGATCAGCTTTGACTACATCATGGAGAAGGCCGAGGGGCGCGGCTCCGAGCGCGATGCGGCCTTCGACGAGCGCGTGCGAGCGGTGAAGCCCGAGGATCTGGCCACGCTGATCTACACCTCGGGAACAACCGGCGCGCCGAAGGGCGTCAAGCTGACGCATGGCAATATCGCCGTCAACCAGGCGGTCGTGGCTCAAGACTTCAAGCTGACCCGGGCCGATGCCTGCATCTCGTTTCTGCCGCTCTCGCACATTACCGCCCGCGCGCTCGATTATGTGATGTACACCAACGGCGTGCAGGTGGCCTACTGCTCGCACTTCGACAAGATTCCCGAGGCCATGCATCAGGTGCGTCCCACGGTCTTTGTCGGCGTGCCGCGCGTCTTTGAAAAGATTCGCCAGGAGATTGAGCGTCGCGCCTCGGTGGGCCTCAAAAAGCCGCTGTTGGTCTGGGCGCTGGGCGTGGGGCGGCGTTTTGGCCACGTGGTCTTCGACGGCCGCAAGCCGAAGTCGCTCTGCTGGAAGGCGGCCAACCGGCTGGTTTACAGCAAGGTGCGCGCGGCCTTCGGTGGCCGGGTGCGGATCTTTGTCTCCGGTGGTGCGCCGCTGGGCATGGAGACGGCCGAGTGGTTTGCCTCGGCGGGTATTGCGCTCTGGGAGGGCTACGGGCTGACCGAGACCTCGCCGGTGATCGCCATCAACACGCCCGTGCATCACAAAATTGGCTCGGCAGGTTATCCGATGGAGAACCTTGAACTGCATCTGGCCGACGATGGCGAGTTGTTGGTGCGCGGACCCTCGGTCTTCAGCGGTTACTGGCACACGCCCGAGGGCGAGGCAGAGGCCTTCGATGCCGAGGGCTGGTTCCACACCGGCGATATTGGCCACTTTGACCAGGACGGCTTCCTGTTCATCACCGACCGCAAGAAGGAGTTGCTCAAGACCTCGGGCGGCAAGCTGGTGGCGCCACAGCCGATTGAAAGTAAGCTAAAAAATCACGCTCTGGTCGGCAATGCCGCGCTGATTGGCGACAAGCACAAGTTTGTTTCCGTGCTGCTTTCGCCAAACTTTGCCGCGCTCGAGGACTGGGCGCGGAAGCACGGCGTCAAGGCCGGCTCGCGTGCCGAGTTGGTCGAGCATCCGCAGGTGCTCGGGCTCTATGGCGCGATTGTGAAAGAGGTCAATGGCTCGCTGGCCAATTATGAGAGCCTGAAGCGCTTTCGCGTGGTGGCCGAGGAGTGGACGCAGGAGTCGGGGGAACTGACGCCCTCGCTCAAGCTCAAGCGCCGCGTGCTCCATGAGCGCTATGCCGCGCTTATTGATTCTCTTTACGCCGACGAAGCAACCGCGCACGGCGCGAGGTAAGCCGCCCGAGACGTCGTTTGACAACGATGCGCTTGGCCCACATGCGCTGCAAGGCCTGGAAGAAGGGCGCCCCTCCGGCGCCCACGGCCAGCAGGGCACCGAAGAGAATCACGGCATCAATGCTCAGTCGGCCCGTATCGGACCAGTAGGCATCGGGCTCAAGATCGAGCCAGAGCGCAAACTCGTCGAGCGTGAGCGCGGCGCCGACGCCGTAGCCGACCGACATCAGGCGGCTGAAGAAGATCGAGGTCGGTGAGTGCGAGCGGCCCAGATCGAGCAGCCATCCGTAGCCGACCAGCAGCAGAATCAGAATGCCCCAGACCAGATGATGAATGTGGTGGCCGCGCACCACGACCCACTGGAAGTGTCCTTGGTGGTTCACAATGCGGTGCACCAGCAGGCGCACGCTGATGAAGGCGAACAGGAAGCTGATCGACGCAATGAACATGCGTCTGCGTGGCCGGTCCGGGATGGTGCTGCGAATCAGGTATCCAAACCGCGTGAGTTGAAGCAGAATCAACAGCACGACGGCGATCAGGCTGACGAAAGCCAGCAGCATTAAGGCACCCGGTCCAGGCATATACTCTATTGAAACACTTTACCGCCGATCTCCCAAGAAAGAATTGTGGAGAAAATGTGTACAGAGTCGCGCCTTGGTCCTCGTGCGCGGAGTACACTGTGGGTGGCGTTGAGGCAGAGGAATTCGTGTCTTCAGCCCTAGACCTAAGAAATAGCTTAGGATCGGGCACAGGTACGCCAAGCCCTTTTCGAGGAGATTTTACGATGCGTGTTGCTTTGCTGACCGGCGGTGGCGATTGCCCCGGACTGAATGCCGTGATCTACGCGGCGGTGAAAAAAGGCATCAACCACTACGGCGATGAGTTCATCGGTTTTCTGAACGGCTGGCGTGGTGTGCTGGACAACAACTTTATCCCGCTGACTCTCGAGAATATTGACGGTATTCAACTCAAGGGCGGCACGATCCTGCACTCCTCGCGCACGAACGTGAAGAAGATTCCCGGCGGCATTGAGAAGGTGCAAGAGGTTCTCAAGCTGAACAAGATCGACGCGCTGATCGCGCTCGGCGGCGACGATACGCAGTCGGTGACGCTGTATCTGAGCGAGAACGGCCTGCCGTCGATTGGCGTGCCGAAGACCATCGACAACGACATCAACGGTACCGATGCGACTTTTGGCTATGATACGGCCGTGATGATCGCCACCGAGGCCGTGGACCGGATTCGCACCACCGCTGACTCGCACAATCGCGTCATCGTCGTCGAGGTGATGGGCCGCGATGCGGGTTGGATCGCCTATGCGGCTGGCGTGGCTGGCGGCGCGGACGTGACTCTGGTTCCCGAGCGCCCGATCGACATCGATCACGTGGCGGCATTGCTCAAGTACAACTATGATCGCGGCAAGCACTATGGCATCGTCGTGGTCTCGGAAGGCTGCCATCTGCCCGAGGTTGGCCAGGTCATTGGCAGCGCGCAGGTGGACTCGTTTGGCCACGCCCGCCTGTCCGGCATTGGTGAAGCGCTCGCCGAGCTGATCGAGAAGAAGACCGGCTTTGAGACCCGTTCCGTCAACCTGGGCCACACCCAGCGCGGCGGCGTTCCCACGGCCTATGACCGCGTTCTCGGTCAGCGCTACGGCTTGCACGCCATCGATATGGTCCACGACAAGAAGTGGGGCCGCATCGCCGTGCTCAAGGGCACCGACATCACCGACATCACCATCAAGGAAGCCATCGCCACCAACCGCCGTCTCGATTCACGTTTCTTCGACGTGATCGACGGCCTTGAAGCGAAGGTCGACTAAATATCGTTTGCGTGATCGGCAGAGGCCATTCCCATGCGGGGATGGCTTTTTGCTGCTCGGCTCGCGTAGAGTGGGCCTGTGCGCTATCGCCTGTATCAGCCCGAGGATTTTCCTGCGCTTTACCTGCTCGAGGAGCAGTGCTTTGCGCCGCGCGAGCGATTTCCTCGCCACCTGATGCGGCAGTTGGTCGCGAAGAAAGATGCCGCGACCTGGATGGCTGATGCGAGCGAAGAAGATCCGAAAGAAAAGCTCGCCGGTTTTGCGATTGTCGAGTGGAGTCGCGCGGCGGAAGAGCGCGTCGCTTACCTGCATACGCTCGAAGTGGGTGCGCGTTTCCGCAGGCAGGGTGTGGGCGCGGCGTTGTTGCGCCACTGCATCGCGTCGGCGCGGGCAGTGGATGTGGGGTCCTTCTGGCTGCATGTTGCCGTGGACAATGCCGCCGCGCGGGCGCTTTACCAGTCGCAGGGATTTGTCGCGCGGCAAAGGGAAGAGCACTATTATGGGCGCGGTCGTCACGCGTTGACCTGCGCGCTCGCCTTGCGGAATGTATCTTGAGCCGCTCATGGGCGTAAGCTGAAAGTAGTGCCCATGTCTCTGAATAGCTCTTATCTCCCAAAATCGATTCTTGCGCTTCGCACCTATTCGCTTCAGAACTTCTGGTCTGATCTTCTGGCCGGTGTGACCGTTGGCCTGGTGGCCTTGCCGCTGGCGATGGCCTTTGGCATTGCCTCGGGCGTAACGCCGCAGGCGGGCCTGTATACGGCTGTGGTGGCGGGCTTTGTGATCTCGGCCTTCGGTGGTTCGCGCACGCAGATCGGCGGCCCCACCGGCGCTTTTGTCGTGATCGTCGCCGGCATTTTGGCGCGCTTTGGCATGAGCGGGCTGGCGCTGGTGACCTTCATGGCCGGCATTTTTCTGGTCCTGATGGGGGTCACCGGGTTAGGCTCGGCGGTCCGGTACATTCCGCGCATGGTCGTGGTCGGCTTCACCAACGGCATCGCCATTCTGATTGCCTCGACGCAGATCAAGGATTTTTTCGGGCTCAGGACGGGCGCGGTGCCGAGCGAGTTCATCGAGCGGATGCGGTTGCTTGCAGCCAAGGCGGGCACGGTGAACCCGGCGGCACTCGGCGTGGGCGTGGCGACACTGGCGATCCTGCTGTTGCTGCCGAAGCTGACGCGGCGCGTGCCGGCCTCGATTGTGGCGGTGGTGGTTTGCACCGCGGCTTCGGTCGTATGGCATCTGCCGGTGGAGACGATTGGAACAAAATTCGGCGGTATTCCGCAGGGCTTTCCGCCCTTTGCCTTCCCGAGCTTTCATGCCGAACAGATTTTGCCGCTGATTCCTTCAGCCTTTACCGTCGCCATGCTGGCTGCGCTTGAGAGCCTGCTTTCGGCGGTGGTGGCCGACGGCATGACTGGTGACCGGCATAATCCGAATGTCGAATTGACCGCGCAGGGATTGGCGAATATCGCCTCGCCTCTGTTTGGCGGCATTCCGGCGACCGGCGCCATTGCGCGCACGGCCACGAATATTCGCGCCGGTGCGCGCTCACCAATCTCAGGCATGATTCATGCGTTGACGCTGCTGGCGATTCTGTTGCTGGCCGCGCCTCTGGCCAGCTACATTCCGCTGGCAACCCTCGCTGCCGTGCTCTTCGTCGTCTCCTACAACATGGGCCAGTGGCGCGAGATTGGCGAAATCTTTCATCTCGACTTCACCGCGATTTCGGTCTGGGTGGTCACCTTTGCGCTCACGGTTTTTGCGGATCTGACGGTGGCCGTGGCGGTGGGCATCTCACTGGCTGCGCTGCTCTACATCCATCGCGTGGCCGAGACGACCACGGTGGCTCCGCTGACGGATGAATACATCCGCGATGGCCTGCCGCATGTCTTGCAGGGGCGCATCATTCCGCCCTACGTCTCACTGCTGCACATTCACGGGCCTTTCCTGTTTGGCACAACGGAAAAGCTGGTGGAGGTGACGGCGAATCTGGATGCCTTTGAGAAGGTGGTCATCCTGCGTTTGCGGAATATGACGGCCATCGATGCGACGGGGTTGCACGCGCTGGCAACGCTCTCCCGGCGGTTGAGAGATTCCGGCCGCGGATTGGTGCTGTGCGGCATGCGCACGCAGCCGGCACGGCTCTTGAAGGGGACGCGCTTTGTCGATCAACTGGGTGAGGAAAATCTGCAGCCCAGCATTCAGGCCGCGCTTGATCGCGCGCGGGCGATTCACGACGCGCAATAGGCCTTTCTGCGTGGCCCACTGCGCGTCGCCGGTTTATTGCACGGCCGTCAGCTTCGGTCGTTCGGTGGACTGGATCGTCTTTGAGATTCGCTCGACCTCGGCGAAGACGCGCAGCAGATTGCCGCCAAGAATCTTGCGGCAGTCCTCGGCCGAGTAGCCGCGCTTCATCAGCTCCGCGGTGATCTTCGGCAGGTCGGCTGCCGAGTCGAGCCCGGCGGGCGTCTGTCCGTCGATGCCGTCAAAGTCAGAGCCGATGCCGACGTGATCGACGCCGGCCACCTTGGCAATGTGGTCGATCTGATCGATCAGATCCGAGAGCGGCGGGCGAGGAATCCGGTCGAGCATCGTGCGTTCGAGCAGATCGAGTTCATGCTGCGGCGTCGCGCGGCCCTCGGCCTTGTTCTTCGCGATCCGATCGGCCTTGGCCTTGGTGATCGCTGGCTGCATGGCCTTTTGCGCGTCGGCGTATTTTTGCGAAACGTAACCGGAATAGAAGTTCACCTGCACCACGCCGCCGAAGTTGGCAATCGAGCGCAGCATGTCGTCGCTCATGTTGCGCGGCACGTTGCACAGGGCGCGCGCACCCGAGTGCGAGGCGATGATCGGCGCTTGCGAAAGAATCAGTGCGCGGTTGAAGGTGCGGTCCGAAACATGCGAGACGTCGATGATCATGCCGAGCCGGTTCATCTCAAAGACGACGTCCTTGCCGAATTCAGTCAGACCGTTCGGCGTATGCGGAATCGACTTGTCGGTAAAGTCGCCGGAGCTGTCGGCCCAGCCGTTGGAGTTGGTCCAGGTCAGCGTCATGTAGCGCACGCCGAGCGCGTAGTACTGGCGCAGCAGGGCGAGCGAATCCTCAATGGAGTGACCGCCCTCGATGCCCATCAGCGCGGCGATCTTGTGGTCGCGGTGCGCCTTCTCGATGCCGGCGACCGAGGTGGCCAGTTCCAGTTGGTCCGGGTGTTTGGCGACCTGTTGCTTGACGGCGTCGATCAACTCCAGCGTGCGGCGGGCATAGTGGCCCTTGTGTTCCTCGGGATCAACCCAGATCGAAAAGAACTCCGCGCCAAGATGGCCGGTTTTGGCCGTGGCTCCGTTCAGCTCGCCTCCGCGCAGGGGATCGTTCCAATCAAAGCCTTCGTCGAGAAAACGTTGTGTGGTGTCGGCGTGCGTATCGATGACGATCGCCGAGGCGTGGACGGCGGCGGCACTCGGCCGGGCTGTGGATTTTTTCTCCGTTTGTGCGGAGACCACGAGGGCGGCGGCGAGAACCGAAAACGAGAAACAGGCTGTAAAAAACAGGGGTTTGCGGTGCATAGGCTTGCCAAAAGTGTATACCGAAGAGGCTGAAAAAGAATGTCTTGTGTCAGGGGTGCACACAAACGCATCCTTTGCTATACTTAGGGAGTTGCTTCCGTGCGGGGGTGGCGAAATTGGCAGACGCGCTAGCTTGAGGTGCTAGTGCCCACAAGGCATAGGGGTTCAAGTCCCCTCCTCCGCACCATAGAATTTGAGTTCGGCAAGCCCGGACAGACTTGGAAAGCTACTTCTCCCATGAACATCCTTTTCTACGCAGTGATTACCGTCCACGTGATTGTGTGCTTCTTTCTGATCGGCGTCGTGCTCTTGCAGCAGGGCCGTTCGGCTGATCTGGCGGGTGCTTTCGGCGGACAAGGATCGCAGACCGCCTTCGGACCGCGCGCTGCGGCCAACGTGTTGACGCGACTGACCACATGGGCGGCCATTGTCTTCATGTGCACCTCGATTGGCCTGGTCGTGCTGTTTGTGCGCGGCAACAACGCCAATTCGGTGCTCGGCGGAGAGAAGTCGGCTCCGATCAGCGCTCCGGCGCAGCCTGCCAAGTAGCTTCCAGTTTCGATTCAGTTTCGGTTGCCTCGCCACTGCGGCGGGGCAACTTCGTTTTGGGCGCAAAACCACAAGCGGGCAGAGGAATTTCTTTTGCTACTCTTTGTCTTGCCCCTGTCCCGTTAGAATAAGAAAGTAAATTCTTTGAATGAGGTCAAACGTTCATGCCCCTGTCTGGTGAAGCTATCCGCTTGATGAATTACATTGACGACGTTTCGGTGACGCTGCGTCGCGTGCTTTCCAATGTTTCGGCGTTGACGCCCGAGGAGCGCGCGCGCGTTGCCGAGCACCTGCGTCAGTCGCACCCGGCTGCAGACGATCTGCTCAAGGCCCTCGAACAGTAGCTTGCCGACGGTCGCCATCATCGGAGCAGGACCGCTGGGACGCAGGCTGGCCGAATTATCGGCGCGTGCCGGCTTCACGGTTCTGCTCGAAGATGTGATGCCATCGCATCTGCATCATGCGCAAGAGGCTTTGCGTGCACAGTTGAACGCCGCGGCGCTCGCCGCTGTTCAGTTTGTGGCGACCATCGAGGACGCCGTTCGCGAGGCCGATCTGGTCATCGACTGCGTGCCCGACGAACTCGAATCGAAGCTGGAAATCTTCTGGCTGCTCGATCGCATGGCCCCGCCCCGCGCCGTCTTTGCCACACCGACCCTGCGGCTTTCGATCGCCGATCTGGCGGCGGCCACCTATCGCCCACAACAATGCATCGCCATCGAGGCTGAGGCCTCTGCGCTGCCCGAGGGCGCACAGGTACGCTTGCGCGCGGCTCCCGCGACCTCGCCCGCAACAGTTGCGCTGATGGAAGATTTCTGGCGCAGGCTGGGTTTTGTAGCGACCGTTGTTGCCGGCTAGCTTTGGTCGAGAACCTGCTGATAGTAGCGCACGTACTGTGGCACGATGCTGGCGGCGCTGAATCGCTCGATGGCCGTCTGCCGCGCGGCCTTGCGCATGGCATCGAGCCGCGTGCGGTTGCCGAGCAGCTCCAGTGCGCCCTGCGCCATGGCGGAGACGTCGCCGACAGAAAAGAGGCGCCCAGTGACGCCGTCGTCGATCAGTTCTGGTACGCCGCCCACCTGCGTGGCGATGGCGGGCACGCCGCAGGCCATCGCCTCGAGTGCCGCCAGTCCGAAGGATTCAAGCTCGCTCGGCATCAGCACCAGATCCGCCAGCGGCAACAGTTCGTTGACGCTTTCTCTTTTTCCAAGAAAGTGTACGCGCGGGTGAATGCCCAGGTCGTGCGCAAGCCATTCGGCGGCGGAGCGGTCTGGCCCATCGCCCGCCAGAAGCAGTTGCGCTGGCGTCTCTCGCGCAATCTGCGCAAAGATGCGGATCACGTCGGGCACGCGTTTGACTGCGCGGAAGTTCGACAGATGAAGAAGAAGCGCTTCGTCTGGTTTGGCATAGTGCAACCGGGCCTTGGCGCGCGCCTGCTCGTCGGCGATGGGCGCATAGGTCTCGATGTTGACGAAGTTATGAATCGTCTCGATGGGCCGCGTCACGTCGAAGTGCGCAATGGTCTCGCGCTTCAGGTATTCGGAGATACTGGTGACGCCATCGCTCTCTTCAATCGCATGGCTGGTGATCGGCAGATAGCAGCGATCCATGCCGACCAGCGTAATGTCGGTGCCATGCAGCGTGGTGACAAACGGCAGCCGACGACCGCGCTTGGCCAGCATATGGCGCGCCAGCAGCGCGCTGACGGAGTGCGGAATCGCGTAGTGCACATGCAGCAGATCGAGATCGTAGTATTCGGCGACCTCAGCCATGCGCGAGGCCAGCGCCAGTTCGTAAGGCGGAAACTCGAAGAGCGGATAGTTGGAGATCGGCACCTCGTGATAGCAGATGCCCTCTTCGCGGCCGCTCAGCCGGAAGGGCTGCGAGTAGGAGATGAAGTGTACATCGTGGCCCAGATGCGCCAGTTCAATGCCTAACTCGGTGGCTACCACGCCCGATCCACCATAGGTCGGGTAGCATGTAATTCCAATCCGCATTCTTCTTTGCCTCGTTGTTTTCTTTTCTTAGATGCGTACGGAGAGCAAAAGGCGCAGTCGGGTTATCGAGCGCCGAGTGCGGCAAAGCTGACAAGCTCATGGCCTGTTGCATGCACCAGTTCGTTGAGCGCCGCGCGTTCGAGCTCGCGCGAAGCCAGCAGTCGCGTGTGTGCCTGCCGTAGATCGGCGTCGTTGTACCCCGGATGCGAGACCAGCTCAAAGACGCCCTGGCGAGGCAGCGCACGAAGCAGGGCGCGCACCGTGGCAGCATTGAGCGTGCCCGTCGCCAGCACGCCGACCGCGCCATCGGTGGTTACAAAGCCCTCTTCCGCGACAATTTTTTTAAAGTTTTTTTCGAGCCGCCGCAGCGTGTTGACTTCGAAGCGGCGCAGCCACGGTGCCCCCGGCGTTGCGCGCACGCTCCATGCCGGCTCAAAGGGATTGCGCACCACGTGGATGCCAGCGCGCCGCGCCGCACGCAGCACGGGCCGCAGCACGGCGGGAAACATGTGTGTGTGCTTGTGTGTGTCGATGTGCGTGAGGCGAAGGCCGCGCGCGGCAAGCGAAGAGATCTGTGCGTAGGCCTCGGCCTCGATTTCAGCGGCGCGGATTGTTGCACTGCTGCCATCCCGCTTGAGTCCATGCAGCCACAGCAGAAAGCTGCCGAGCTTCCGGCGAAACTGGCCTTGAAGCGGATCTGCCAGATGAGGAAGATCGCGCGTGGGCGAAAGCTTGGGTTCGCCGTCTACCAGAACCACGTGGCAGCCGACGCCGAGCGTGGGCGTGGCAAGTGCCTGCTGAATGGCCTCCTCGGTCGCCTTGGCGCGTGCCATGAGAGTGGTGCTGGTTAAGGCGTGGGAGGCGTGCAGTTCGCCGATGGCGCGGTTGACGCCGGCCGTCAGACCAAAGTCGTCGGCGTTGATGATCAATGTGCTCACGGGCTTGAGTCTATCAATTTCGCCGCCGACGCGCAGGGGGGAAGACGAAAGCCGCAACCACTGATAGAATAGAGAAGTCCCACCTCAAAAAGGGGGCGGTTAGCTCAGTTGGTTAGAGCGCCTGCCTTACAAGCAGGATGTCGGGGGTTCGAGTCCCTCACTGCCCACCAAGACCCCTTCCCAGAACGTCCTAAGACCTCCAGTAAAAGCAAATAATCATCGCAAAATCAGAGATCTATGGCATTTCTATGTCTGAAGAGGCCTCAGGGGAGCCAAGCTCTCGTGGGGGTATCTTGAAAATTTTCCAAATCGCGATACCCCCACATGTCCCCAAATGCCCTTCAAGTGATCGAACGGCTCAAGTCGATCCCGAACGGGGCATCGACCCTGGCTGGTTGGCTCAAGAAGGGGATGTTCACCTTCTTGATGTCTTACTCCCGTAGTGGATCTTCACGAACTCGTTTCTCTTCAGTATGGCTAAACAGCGTGGTTTTGCAACTTACCGACGTAGAACAGAGATGCGAGGATTTCATTCATCTCATGCTCAAGGAAGAAGCGTTGCTATTGCAGCGTCTGCGTAAAGCGCATGTTGATCTTCGTAACATCGGTATACGTCACATCGACATAGCCAGTGCCTGCCTCGATCTTGAAAGCCTTGGCATCGGATTCGAGATTCACATCAAGCCCCTCGAGCTTCCACTGGGAAGCCGTCCAATGGCTGGTCGTCAGTCCTGGCGCAGTGATGCGATAGGTGACGTTCCCCGGCTTGGTCGTGATCGCGATTCCTTTTTCCGTAGCCTCGGCATCAATCGCAGGTGTGCGGATGATGTTCAGCCAGCCAATGCGTCCCGTGGGCGTGAGCCACTGCGCGGTGACGGGATGAAACTGGCTTGCCGCATCCACGAGGCGTGTCTGTCCGGTGATTTCGCCGCCGTAGATCAGTGTCTTGCCGATCCATGCCGTGGCCACGCGCGGACCTTCGATGGCGCTCCGCACTGCGTGGGCGCCGGGAAACTGGCGGAAGATCTGCATGGCGTCGTCGGGAATGCGTGCGTCGAGCACGGCCATCAATGGCACGATCCATAGATCGGCAATGTGGTCCACCGGCGGATCAAAGCGCGTCAGCGGAGCATCCTGCGCATCAAGCATCATGCGCAGCCACAGGCCGTCGACACTCACATAGCTTTGCATGTCCATGCCGTACGAGCGGTCGTAGGGGCCACTGATGTTGCGCAGATTGGCATTGTAAAAAGCCGCCGTCGCACGCCACAGCCCATCTTCCATCGTGCGTGCCATCGCGCGCATCTCTTTGCTCTGGCCGTAATCGCGCCACAGAGCAAGCGCGTAAAGGTCTATGCCTGCATAGGTCGGCGAGTTGTATTCATTGAAGGCGTCATGCTCTTTGTAGAGCGCGTACACATCGTGCTGCCACTTGTTGGCCAGCGCTTGCCACTCCGGCTTGCCACCGTGCTCGGCGGCATAGCCCAGAAGATAGCCATACATCAGCGCAATATTCGTGTAAGAAGGCGCGAGTCGGCCTTCATGTATTTCACCGAGCAGCGCGTCGTTGATGGAGGCAATCATGCGTGTGCGCAACGTGGCGGGCACGCGCTCTGGATACTCGTTCAGGATCAGCGCAAAGGTTGAGCCGATAAAGACGCGCCAGTTCGGATCGTAGTTCTTCCAGAGTTCGGCATGGTCGTTCGGATCGGGCTCGTTCGGCGTGCGGCGAAAGGTTCCATCCCACGCCTTGCCCGGCGTGTGAAACTGCTGCTTGAGCACGGCGTCGAGCACACGGGCAGCGAGCGCGCGGTCGCCCTTTTCATCGCGCAGCAACAGGCCCACGGCATACCAAGAGGACTCGCGCACCATAAAAAACTTCTGGCCGGGGACCGCGCCGGAATGTGGATCGAGGGGCAGAAGACTCGGTGCTTCAGGCTTCATGCACAGGCCGGTTTGCGCATCATAATATCGGTCGCCCCACTGCATGGCGGTGGCAAACAGTGCGCGGCTATTTTTGTCGAGCGAGGCGGGGGAGGGATGACGCGTTTCGCCAGAGACTTCCGTACAGCAGAGTGCGACCAAAGCAAACAGAAAGAGGAAAACCTGTTTCAGAGAGTGATCTTTTTTCATTGCAGCCTCGGAGACAGCTTCTCTGTCCCGGCAGTTGGATGCTGTTGAACAGCGAATGCAGAAAGTGGTCAGGGAGAAAAGATACCGGGAAGAAGCTTTAGAACTTCTTCCCGGCAGGTATTGCTGACGGAGGCGGCAAGCGATGCTGTGTTGCCGCATTCGGGTTGGGCTAGAAGGTGAACTTCGCCGCGAACTCGATCGTGCGCGCCTCATACGAGGGCGTCGAAGAAATACCAGTCACCTTGGTAAAGCTGGAACTGGTGTAGCTCGAGGTCGGGACGGCAAAGTTAGGATGGTTGAAGACGTTGAAGACATCGGCGCGGAGCTGCAGATTGTAGTGTCCGTGCCACTCGGTGTTCTTCTTCAGGTTGATGTCCCAGTCGTTGAACTTGGGGCCACGCAGCAGATTGTAGCCGCTGGTTCCGTAGCTGGCACCGTTGACCGTGGCGCCACTCACCGTTCCGGTCGGAACCGAGAAGGCCGCCGGGTTGAACCACTGTGTGCGCGTCTTCTTGCCCGGATACAGTGCCACGCCTGCATTGCGGTTGGCGCGGCCGCTGACAACGCCCGGATACTTCGACGATGAAGCGGAATAGCTCACCGAGAAGGGCTGGCCGCTCTGGGCATTGACGACACCCGAGATCTCCCATCCCCTGATGGCCTTGTTGATCGTGTTGTTCACATGCGGGAAGAAGAACTGTCCCTGGCCAAACGGCAGCGCGTAGGTGTAGTTCAACTGCAGCACCTGCGGCGTGATGCCGGCAATCGGGCCATAGGAATCGCGCATGTGCTTGCCAGTGGGGTTTTCAAAGTTCTCAACGCCCAGCACGCGGACCCACTGGTACTCGGCGCCTACCGACAGGTTCTTGTTGTACTGCTTGTGTACGCCGACTTGCAGGGAGTTCATCGTGCTGTGGAAGATCGGATCCATGTTGTAGGCGATCGAACCCAGTGAGGCAAACGGACGGTTGTTGGCGGCAGACTTGGTGAAGTCGTAGGATGAGCCCGCCGGATCGTAGAGGTTCAACTCCGGCGCGGTATTGCCCGAGCCGCCATGGTTGGTCTGCTTCAGGTTGTGCTGGCCTACATAGCCCACGCGCAGGCTGATTCCCTTGGAGAACTGGCGCTCAACGGCCAGGTTGTACTCCTCGGTGTAGGGCGTTACGAGCGGATGAATCGCCGCGACCGAAGGCTGCGACGAAACCGAGCTCGACGTCGAGAAGGCATTGCTCATCGTAAAGGCTGACGCATAGGTGGTCGAGTTCGTGTACGTGTTCAGCGAGGTGAAGGGAAGGTTGCCCATCATCTCGTTCACGTAGAACGAAGGAATCAGATTGAAGTAGATGCCGAAGGCGCCGCGCACCACCGTGTTCGGCAAAGCCTCATAGGCAAAGCCGACGCGTGGGGCGAAGTTCTTGGAGGGGCGGTCCAGATAGCTGAACACATTGTTCGGCAAACCAGCCGCGGCCGAGGTCGTCACGTACTGCAATACGTTGTTGCTGTACTTGCTCGTCACCGAAGCGGGAATCGTGTTGCCGAAGATCACGATCTTGCTCAGCGAGGGAATCCACAGCGAGTTCTGGTTGTAGGGGCCCGGCTGGAACCACTGCAGATCATAGCGAACGCCGGCGTTGATCGTCAGCTTCGGCAGAATCTTCCAGTCATCCTGAATGTAGCCGGCCCACTGGCTGGAGATATTGCGCTGCGCCAGGGATGCCGGAGTTGCCTGAGCCGACAACTGCGGCAGACCGAGCAGGAAGTCGGCAACGTCATAGCCCGTGTACTGGCCGTTGAAGTCAAACCGGCCGTGCTCGTATTGGTCGTTGGAGTCGAGCGCACCGCCCTGCATCTGCAGGTTCCAGTGGTTGTCGTATACATAGGAGGCACCGATCTTCACCGTGTGATGGGCAAAGACCTTGGTCAGCGAGCCGTTCAACTGCACGGCCTGTTCCAGATCCTTCGATCCGGTTTCGCCGATGTTCTGCGTTCCCGAGCGGGTGAAGTTGATGTGCGGCGCGCCATTGATCAACTGCGTCGCCAGATCAGGAATGATCGCCGCGAAGTCGGTGCTCACATTCTGTGGCGTGCGGTAGATCGGCAGGTGGAAGAAGTCGAAGTTGGTGTCCAGTACCAGCGTCGGCGAGAAGGTGTGCGTGTAGCCAAGAATGAAGTGCGAGTTATGCTCGCCGTCGCCTGAGTTGCCGCCCTGCAGGCTATCGTTGCCGGTCGTCGTGTTCGGACCGTAGAAGGCGCGCAGCCAGGTGAAACGAACATTGTTGTTGTCGTTGATTTTGTGATCCAACCGCAGCGAGATGCGCTGAATGTCGCTCTTGTAGGGAACCAGCTCATTGGTGTTGGTGCCCACGCCGCTGGTCGTCGGCGTCGGAATCAGCAGGTTCAACAGTTTTTGGGAAACCGAGTTGATGCGGCTCGCAGGAATCACGTTGTTGGTGGTGAAGGCTGCGCCGGTCGAAGGATCGAGCAGCGTGGTCGAGGTGAGCTCCGTAAAAATGCCCTGGCGCATCAGTGCCGTTGGCTGCTGGGTCGAAAGTGCCTTCGACTGGGTCAGCTTGAAGCCCTCGTAGGCGAAGAAGAAGAAGGTGCGATCCTTGCCGTTGTAGATATGGGGAATGAAGACCGGGCCGGCGAAGTTTCCGCCAAATTCATTGCGCTCATAAGGGGAACGTGCCTGCGAGCCATTGAAGTACGACTTGGCCGCAGTGCCCTTCGAGCGGTTGTACTCGAACAACTCGCCGTGATACTGGTTGGTGCCGCTGGCGCTGACAACGATGATCTGCGTCGGCTCGTTGAACTCGGCAGGAGCGCCGGTCGAAAGCACCTTGAACTGCGACAGGGCATCGAGCGAAGGTACTTCGGGTTCGCCACGCTGCAGGGTGATTTCCTTGTTGATGACGCCGTCGAAGATAATGCCCAGGCCGCCATAGGAGTTGCGGCTGCCGGTACCGGAGGCTACGGTCAGGCCGCGGGTCGCTGCCTGATCCTGCGCGCCCACGCCCTGCATGCCGGGGGCCAGCGCGATCAGTCCCATCACGCTCAGTCGGCCATTCAACGGGGTGTTCTGGATGGACTGCGAATCGATGAGCTGGCCCACCGAGCTGTCTTCGGTCTGGATCACCGGCGGCGCGGTCGTTACCTCCACGCTCTCCGTGGCCGAGCCGATTTCCAGCTTGATGTCCACGGTGAGCGTCTGGTTGATCGAAAGCAAGATTCCGCCCTGCGTCGTCGACTTGAATCCGCCCTTTTCCACTTTAATGGTGTAGTGGCCTGGCGGCAGAATCAGGGCCTTGTAGGTGCCAGCATCCGAGCTGGTGATAACGTGCTCGGCGTTGGTTTCCACCTGGTGCACCGTTATGGTTGCTCCGGGAATCACGGCGCCGTTTTGATCGGAAACGGTCCCCGTAAGGGCTCCCGTTGTTCCCTGGGCTCTTAAACTGCGACTGGCTCCCAAAAGAACAAGCATTGTCATCAGCACGAAAGCTACTGACCGGAAACTCCGGCCCAATGCTCTGGATTGGATACTCATATTGATTGCCTCCCTTTCTTGCGCTCTGCGCTTAGGGCTGTACGTTTCTGTAAGCCGATCCGACCATTGCCAAGGCAAGGTGCCGGTCAGGCTTAAGTGTTGTGAAATCCCTTCAACCTTTGTTTCTGGTGCATCTTTTGTGGTCGGTGTTGACTGCGCACAAAAGAAAACAGCATCCTCTGCACGCGCAACGGAGTCGCTTACAGCAAAGTTCGATGGATGTGCTGCCATTTGAAACAGTCTGGGAATCCTCCCATAAAGGTGAAAGTGAATTAACGATATAGTAATCCCGTTAACATTCTTTACGCGAAAATCATTTGTTTTCAGGTACTTTGTAGAAAGATTTTAAAAGGCCTTCCGGCGTATCTTTCTAGAAAATGAAGACCAGATAAGGACTTATCATATGCCTCCTGTCTTGAATAGGGTAAAAGAGTCTAGCCTTACGCCTTCCGCTCTAGAACGGGATCCGCGTTGGCACCTGGTTGCCCGCATCGCCGCCAGTCCGCTTCTCTCGCGTTCTGACCAGATGCGCGACATTCTTTTCTTCCTTGTTCGCCAGACCCTGCTTCATCCCGAGGAGCCGATTCGAGAGACGGAGATTGCCTACAAGGTCCTTCGACGGCCCGCCAGCTTCAATCCTGTCGACGACAATATTGTTCGCGTTCAGGTGGCTCATCTGCGCAAGCGTCTGGCGCAGTACTTTTCTGATAGTGGAAAAGACGAAAAGACCATCATTTCCGTGGCGCGTGGCAGTTACCGCATCATTTTCTCTTCGCGTATCGCCTTTCCGCCGGAGCAGGACTCCGACTCTTCCGTGGCGCTCGCGGTGCCGGAAAACCCAGCCGTACAACTGTCCGATGCTGCGGGCACCCATGAGCCAACGATTCCATTCCGATCAACCGTCACCGTTTCCGGCAAGCTCTGGGGCGCGATGATCGTGGTGGGATGCGCTCTGTTTCTCATTGTTATCTTGCTTTCAATCAATATGATACGAGACCATAGGCGCATTGAGGCATTGCAACGCAGCCTTGCGCCTTGGCGTTCGACTCCGAGTTTGTCTGTCTTTTGGGCTAGTTTTTTTGATTCTCCGCATGAAGTCGATCTGGTCCTCAGCGACAATTCCTTGCTCTTGAATGAGCAGATTACGCATCTGTTGCCCTCCTACAATGCCTATATCAATCGCAATTTCCCGAGTGCCGAGCAAACGCATGCGCTTTCTCCCGAGGTGCAACAAACGGTCAATATTATAGGTTCTAAAGGACTTGGGAGCGTAAGCGAATTCAAGGCCGCGCAGAAGATTCAGTTGCTCGAGCCAGGAAACGGGCGTCTTCGCTTTTTTGGAGCGCGACAGTTTCCTTCGGCCTTTCTGGAGCAGAACAATGTCATTTTGATCGGAGGAATGCTCGCCAACCCCTGGGAAGGCATCTTTGACGAGAAGCTGAACTTTGGGCAGATCACCCGATTCGTCGATACTGGCCACAGCTATATCGAAAACCGCGCGCCTCAACCGGGCGAACCAAAGAACTATCTCACCAGCGACAACGTTGGATATTGCGTGATTGCCTATTTGCCCCAATATTCCCGGGGAACCAGTGTCTTGATTGTCGAAGGCACGGGCTCGGAGGCAACGGAGGCGGCCAGCGATTTTCTTTCCTCGGAAGAACAGATGGCGGGCCTGCTTCACCGCTTCCACGCCAAGAGCTTTCCTCCCTTTGAGGTGCTGCTGAAGATCAATCAACTGCGGGGAACGCCGCTGTCTGCCACGGTCGAGGCCTATAGGATTTATCCTCTCTCCCACTAACGCAATGCCGCTCCTCACTGCGGAACGAGTGACACAACGGTACAATGTGTTGCTGAGTTAACTTCGTGGGGCGCGTGGTTCTGAAGTGCGTCTTCAAGGAAAGCGGATAGGCATGGCGGAGAGAAAACAGCATGCAAGCGGATTGCGTGCAGGGTGGCTGGCATTGTGGGCGATGTTTACCTGCGCGGCATGGTGCAATGCACAGACCTCGAAGGTCTGGAATCCTGACAACGGCGATGGCACCTTCAAGAATCCGGTACTCTATGCGGACTACTCCGATCCGGATGTGGTGCGCGTTGGCGAGGACTTCTATCTGGTCGCCTCGAGCTTTGATGCCGTGCCGGGCCTGCCGATTCTGCACTCGCGCGACCTTGTGCACTGGGAGATTGTAGCTCACGGCTTCGCGCGCCAGTTGCCCGAGGATCGTTACAAGGTCACGCAGCACGGCAACGGCGTCTGGGCTCCGGCCATTCGCTATCACGATGGCAAGTTTTACATCTTCTATCCCGACCCGGATCTGGGCATCTACGTCATCACGGCCACCTCGATCACCGGCCCATGGAGCGAACCCCATCAGGTGAAGGCAGCCAAGGGGTGGATCGACCCCTGCCCGCTGTGGGACGACGATGGCAACGCCTATCTGGTGAATGCGCTGGCGGGAACACGCGCCGGAGCCAAGGCGGTGATCGTTGTCAATCGCATGGCGGCCGACGGCTCGCGTTTGCTCGACGACGGAGCGATCATCATCGACGGTCATCCGCAGGACCCGACCATCGAGGGACCGAAGATCTACAAGCGTCACGGCTACTACTATGTCTTTGCGCCGGCCGGTGGCGTGCCCACGGGCTGGCAGGTGATCTATCGCGCGAAGAATATTTATGGGCCGTATGAGCGTCGCGTGGTGCTGGCACAGGGCTCGACGCCAACCAACGGACCGCATCAGGGCGCGTGGGTCGATACGCCTTCGGGTGAAGACTGGTTTCTGCACTTTCAGGATCAGGGGCCGTATGGCCGCGTGGTGCATCTGGAACCGATGCGCTGGCAGGACGATTGGCCAGTGATGGGCGTGCATCAAAATGCCGAAGGCGTCGGCGAGCCCGTGCTGACCTATCGCAAGCCCGCGCTGAAGGCCGATTCCCGCGCCTACAATCCGCTGGACTCCGATGAGTTCGCGGGCACGGCGATCGGTCCGCAGTGGCAGTGGCAGGCCAACCCGGAACCGAACTGGGCGCTGCCGTTTCCCGCGCGTGGTGTGCTGCGTATGGTGAATGTCTATCAGCCGACGGCGAATCCAAATCTGTGGGAGACGCCGAATCTGCTGTTGCAAAAGTTTCCGGCGCGCAGCTTTAAGGTGACGACAAAACTCGCGCCGCACCTCGCCTATGCCGGAGAACAGACGGGGCTGGTCGTGATGGGACTCGACTACTCGGCGTTGATTTTGCGCAAGACCGATGCGGGCCTCGCGCTGGTGCAGAGCACGCGGTTGAAGGCTGCCGCCAGCAAGGTTGCCGAAGAAAGTGCTCCGGTGCGTGTGGCCGAGGGCGATCTCTATCTGCGTGCAACGGTCGATGATGCGGCACAGGTGCGCTTTGCCTATTCAAGTGACGGCACGCACTTTGAGCCGGTGGGCCGAGCGTTTCATGCGAGCAAGGGGCAGTGGATCGGCGCAAAGATTGGCCTGTTCGCGACCGGTGAGAAGACGGGCGGCGAGGTTGGTTACACCGACTTTGACTGGTTTCGCTTTGAGCGTTGATGGTTGCTTGTGTGAAGTCTTCTTCGGGGAGAAAAATCATGCGGCAATTTTTTTCGATTACATGCGCGGCGGCGATGATGCTTTCTGGCGTTGCCGTGCAGGCACAGGTGGCCGCGGGTGGCGGTGGCGATCCGCGCCCGGATCAGTTTTTTTCGACAGCGCCGGAGTTCGCAGGCAAGCTCTTTGCGCCGGAGGCGAAGCTGACCGCGGCGCAGCGAAAAAAGCGCAACGCCCTATGGCAGGCGGAGATACGCAAGCAACTTTATATCCCGGCAAAGCTGCCCGCGCTTGAGGCACGCGTGCATGCGAGCTTTGCGCCGATGCCGGGTGTGGTGGCCGACCGCGTCAGCTATGCGACGGCCGATGGCATGCGCGTGCCCGCCATCGTCTACCGGCCTGATCCGAAGACGGCGCACGGTCGTGGCAAGTTGCCGGGCATCGTCGTTGTGAACGGGCACGGCAACGACAAGTTTGGCTGGTATGCCTTTTATAGCGGCATGCTCTTCGCCAAGGCTGGCGCGGTCGTGGTCACCTATGACCCGATCGGCGAGGGCGAGCGCAACAGCCAGCGTGCCAGCCTTGCCTTTCCTTCCGAACACGACAAGGTTGTTGACACGCCGCACTGGGGGCAGCGGTTGGCGGGCCTGATGCAGGTCGACGTGATGCAGGCGGTCAGCTATCTGCGCTCGCTGCCTGAGGTCGATCCGGCGCGCATTGGCACCGTCGGTTATTCGATGGGGGCCTACATTACCGGCATCACGGGAGCCATCGACCCGCGCATTCATGCGGTGCTGCTGAGCGGTGGTGGTGACTACGACGGACCGCGCGGCTACTTCGATCTCGGCAAGCTGCCATGCCAGTCGCCGCCCTGGCGCGCGCTGGGCGTGATGGGTGATCGCGGCGCGATTCTTTACGCCCTCAATGCTGCGCGCGGGCCAATGTTTTTGATGAACGGCGAGCAGGATACGGTGGTGAAGATGCCCGAGCATCCGCAGGCCTGGTTCGACGAAGTGCATGCACGTGCGGCCGCGTTGCACGGCAGCGAGCATGGGCTGTTCACGGCGATTCGCTATCCCGGCATCAGTCACCGCACCAGTTGGGTCAACCTCGACGGTGTGCTTTGGCTCCATCATCAACTGCACTTTGCACTCTGGGATGATGCGGCGATTCGCGCCGCAGGTACAACGCACATCTCTGCATGGATCAAGGAGAATCACGTTGCCATCTCGCCGAATTATCTGCGCGAAGATCGCGAGGGTGGGCTCGATGCCGTGGGCTCAGGTTTTCCCGCTATTCCGCGCGAGGATCTGATGGTCTATTCGCCCGAGGAGTGGAAGGCGAATGAAGACCGGCTCATCTATGCTGCCTGGGCGGCGAAGACGCTCAAGGCTGAGCAAGTGCACTGAGGCATTGCAGCGCAAAAAGAGGCTGGCGCAGAAAAATCTCTGCGCCAGCCTCTTTTGTTTTTCTGGGTCTAGTGCGCGCTCTGATCGAGCGCAAGGTTGAGTGCAAGTACGTTGACGCGTGGTTCGCCGAGCAGGCCGAACTGGCGCGGTGTGGTGTTGCGCGCAATCAACTGTCGCACGGTGTCGTTGGAGAGGCCGCGCGCCCTGGCAATGCGCGGTGCCTGATAGACGGCGTTGTCGGGCGTGATGTCCGGGTCGAGGCCCGAGCCCGAGGTCGTCACCATGTCGATGGGCACAGGCTGGCCGTGATTCTGCGCGGCCAGTTTGTCGATGTCGCCCTGCAGTCGCGCCACCAGCTTGGCGCTGGACTGCGCGAGATTCGAGCCGCCCGAGGCCGTGGCGTCATAACCGTTGCCTGCCGCCGAAGGACGCGGATGGAAGTAGCGATCCGAGGTGAAGCTCTGTGCCAGAAGCGTGGAGCCGATCACCTGACCATCCTTCAGAATCAGACTGCCCGAGGCCTGATGCGGAAACAGTGCGGTGGCGATGCCGGTGACGAACAGCGGATAAGCAAGACCAAAGATCAGTGTGGCGATGAGCGTGAAGCGGATCGAGGTTCCCCAGAGGGAGTGCGCGACCGGTGCCTGTGGCACGGGCACATCGGCGTGGTGCAGCGTATCGTGAGTCGCAAATGTTGCGGACATGGTGTTCTCCTTTGCTTATGCCAGATGCAGAGCGACCAGACAGATGTCGATGGCCTTGATGCCGATGAAGGGGACAAGAATGCCGCCAACGCCGTAGAGCAGCAGATTGTTGCGCAACAGCACGCCGGCCGGTTTCGGCTCATATTTGACGCCCTTGAGCGCCAACGGCACCAGCGCGATGATGATCAACGCGTTGAAGATGACGGCCGACAGAATCGCCGATTGAGGCGAGTGCAGACCCATGATGTTGAGCGCGCCGAGCACCGGGAAGACGCCCAGAAACATTGCCGGAATAATCGCGAAGTACTTGGCCACGTCGTT
>DBTV01000027.1:15302-16009 GCA_002307235.1 Acidobacteriaceae bacterium UBA1307 | reverse complement strand
GCCTCTTTCGCCGCCTGCGTGCCGGAGTTCATGGCCACGCCGACATCGGCCTGGGCGAGCGCGGGCGCATCGTTGGTGCCATCGCCGGTCATGGCGACCAGCTTGCCCTTGGCCTGTTCGCGCTTGATCAGGTCCATCTTGTCCTTGGGCTTGGCCTCGGCAAGAAAATCATCAACGCCAGCCTCGCGTGCAATCACGGCGGCGGTCAGAGGGTTGTCGCCGGTGATCATGATGGTGCGAATGCCCATGGCGCGCAGACGAGCGAGCCGCTCCTTGAGCCCACCCTTGACGACGTCCTTGAGATGAACGACGCCCAGCGCGGTCGAGTTTTCTGCGACGACCAGAGGCGTTCCACCCTGCCGTGCAACCTCCTCGACACTGGCGCGCACCTTCGGCGGAAGCTGCGCGCCCTGGTCCTCGAGAAAACGCGCGATGGCGTCGACCGAGCCCTTGCGAATGCGCGCACCGGGAAGATTCACGCCGCTCATCCGCGTCTGCGCGGTGAAGGGCACAAACTCGGCATTGCTTCCGTCGAGGTCGCGGCCGCGCAGGTTGTACTTTTCTTTGGCGAGCACAACGATGGACCGGCCCTCGGGTGTTTCATCCGAGAGCGAGGCCAGTTGCGCGGCGTTGGCCAGCCGCTCGTGGCTGATGTCCGGCGCGGGAATGAACTCGGAGGCCTGACGGTTGCCGAGCGTGATGGTGCC
>DBTV01000027.1:0-15040 GCA_002307235.1 Acidobacteriaceae bacterium UBA1307 | reverse complement strand
TGGTGCCGGTCTTGTCGAGCAGCAGTGTATTCACGTCACCGGCCGCTTCCACCGCGCGACCGCTCATTGCCAGCACATTGTACTGCACCAGACGATCCATGCCCGCGATGCCAATGGCCGAAAGCAGTCCACCGATCGTGGTCGGGATCAGGCAGACCAGCAGAGAGACGAGTACGAAGACCGTCTGCGGTGCGTGCGAGTAGATTGCGAACGGTTGCAGCGTCACGACCGCGAGTAGAAAAATGATGGTGAGTCCTGAAAGCAGAATGCTCAGCGCAATTTCATTCGGCGTCTTCTGCCGCGATGCGCCTTCGACGAGCGCGATCATGCGGTCGAGAAAAGTCTCGCCCGGGTTCGACGTGATCTTGATCTTGATCCAGTCCGAGAGCACTTTGGTGCCGCCAGTCACGGCCGAGCGGTCGCCGCCCGCCTCGCGAATCACCGGAGCCGATTCGCCGGTGATCGCCGACTCATCGACCGAGGCCACGCCTTCGATCACCTCACCGTCACCGGCAATGTACTCGCCCGCGGGGACGTGAATGATGTCGCCCGCGCGCAGATCGATGCTGGCAACCTCTTCGAGCGAGCCGTCTGCCTTATAGCGATGCGCGATGGTTTCGCCCTTGGCCTTGCGCAGCGTATCGGCCTGCGCCTTGCCGCGGCCTTCGGCCATGGCTTCGGCAAAGTTCGCGAACAGCACCGTGAACCAGAGCCAGAGCGTAATCTGCAGGTTGAAGCCGAGCCCGGCGTGATGATGCACAGCGTCGTTGATGAGAATGGCGGTCGTCAGCACGCTGCCGACTTCAACAACAAACATGACAGGGTTCTTCACCATGCCGCGCGGGTCAAGCTTGCGCACGGCATCGAGGAGCGCCTGGCCAATGATTTCGGTATTCCAAAGACTTTTCTTCTTTGCCATGACAGTGTCCTCAGCGATGAACGGTTAAAAAAGTTGGCCGGCCTTGAGCACCAGGTGCTCGAGCACCGGGCCCAGGCTCAGCGCCGGGAAGAAGGTGAGCGCGCCGAGAATGATGACCACGCCGATCAGCAGCACGGTGAACAGTGCGCCATTCACGGGGAAGGTGCCGGGCGAAGGCGGCACGCTCTTTTTCTGCGCGAGGTTTCCCGCCAGTGCCAGCACGGGAATCATCATCAACAGGCGGCCTGCCAGCATGGTGAAGCCAAGCATGACGTTGTACCACCAGGTGTTCGCATTCAGGCCCGCGAAGGCTGAACCGTTGTTGCCCGCGCTCGAACTGAAGGCGTAGAAGATCTCGCTCAGCCCGTGTGGCCCGGCGTTGTTCAGCGAAGAAAGACCCACCGTAGGCGACAGCACGAAGATGGCCGTCAGCGGCAGAATGATCAGCGGAAAGATCAGCGCATAGAGCATCGACATCTTCACGTCGAAGCCATCAATCTTCTTGCCGAGATACTCCGGCGTGCGGCCGACCATCAGTCCTGCGATGAAGACCGCCAGTACGACGAAGATCAACATGCCATAGAGTCCCGAGCCAACGCCGCCGAAGATCACCTCGCCGAGCAGAATATTGGTGAGCACGACCATGCCGCCGAGCGGAGAAAAGCTGTCGTGCATGCTGTTGACCGCGCCGCAACTGGCGTCGGTGGTCACCGTGGCAAACAGGGAAGAGTTCATGATGCCGAAGCGAACCTCCTTGCCCTCCATGTTGCCGCCGGGTGCGGTTGCCGTGGTTGTTTGCGCCACGCTGTGAAGCAGCGGGTGCGGCTGCGACTCTGCCCAGTAGACCGTGACGAAGCCCACGGCGAACAGCGCAAACATCGCGGCAAAGACGGCCCATCCATGACCGCGCGAGCCGGTCATGTGGCCCAGCGTATAGGTGAGTCCGGCCGGGAGGATGAAGATCGACAGCATCTGCAGAAGATTGCTGAAGGGTGTCGGATTCTCGAAGGGATGCGCCGAGTTGGCATTGAAAAATCCGCCGCCATTGGTGCCGAGCATCTTGATCGCTTCCTGTGATGCGACCGGGCCCTGCGCGATGGTCTGCGCGGCATTCTCCAGCGTGTGCGCGGCTGTGTAGGCATGCAGATTCTGCGGCACGCCCTGCGCCACCAGCAGCAGTGCGTAGAGAATCGCGCCGGGCAGAAGCACGTAGAGAAGCGTGCGCGTCATATCGACCCAGAAGTTGCCGATGGTCTGCGAGCCGGTGCGCTTGATGCCGCGCACCAGAGCGATGGCGACGACGATGCCGACCGCGGCCGAGAAGAAGTTATGCGTGGCGAGCGCGGCCATCTGCGTCAGATAGCTCATCGTCGTCTCGGGCACATACGACTGCCAGTTGGTGTTGGTCGTAAAGCTCGCGGCCGTGTTCCAGGCCAGATCCGCGCCGACATTCGGCAGATGCTGTGGGTTCAGCGGCAGCAGGGCCTGCGCGCGTTCGATGATGTAGGTCAACACGAGCGAGACAGCGGAAAATCCCAGCACGGCAAAGGCGTATTGCCGCCAGTTCATCTCGGACTCAGCACGTACGCCGCAGAGTTTATAGAGCAGCCGTTCGATGGGACGCAGAACCGGCGTCAGCCAGGTGCGCTCGCCTTCGAGGACGCGGGCCAGGTAGATGCCTACCGGACGCACGGTGGCGAGAAGAAGCAGAGAGAAGATCGCAAATTGAAGCCAGCCATTCGAGGTCATCTTAGAATTTCTCCGGAGCAAGCAGGGTAAAGACCAGATACCCGAGCAGCAGTACCGCAAGCGCAAGAGCGACAATGGTCATGATGTCCATGGCTACCTCAACTTCTGACAGGCCTTCACGTAAACAAAGGCCACGGTGAAAAAGGAAGCGGTCAACAAAAGCATAACGATGTCTTGCATCGCAGACCTCACTCAATGCCGGAGGCTGTCCGGCGCAATACAGGTACGCAATCGTTGCGTGCCTCGGTGCACATGCATGTGCCCAAGAGTGATTCTGCAAGCAGAGAGGTGGAAAAGGAGAAAGGATTCTCTAAAAAGTTTATAAGGACGGATCTTCTTCTGCGTGCGCTATGGCCTGATTGTTGCGCTCGATTCCTTCCGGGACAAAGCGATAGCCGACCCACGGCTCCGTCTGCACATAGTGCTTGCCCGCCGCGGCTTCAAGTTTTTTGCGTAATTGCCCAACGAAGACGCGCAGATATTCGGGCTGATAGCTCGACTGCGCGCCCCAGACCGCGGTCAACAGCGCGCGATGCGTGATCACCTTTCCAGCATTGCGCGCCAGATGCGCCAAAAGATCAAATTCCTTGGGCGTGAGGTGAATCGGCTTGTTGCAGACGTTGATGCAGTGAGCTTCGATATCCAAAAAGAAATCGCCTGCTGCAATCTGCGAGCCTGTGCCTTGTGGGGCGCGACGCAAGTGGGCGCGCACGCGCGCCAGCAGTTCCGCGATGCCGAAGGGCTTGGTCACATAGTCATCGGCACCGGCGTCGAGCGCTTCAATCTTTGCTCGTTCATGGTTGCGCACCGAAAGCACGATGATCGGTGTCTGTGCCTGTGTGCGAATCGTGCGGCAGATCTCAACGCCGCTCACCTCGGGCATCATCAGGTCGGTAATCACCAGATCGGGGGACCAGTCCGCGAAGATGCGCAGTCCCTCTTCCGGGTCGTTGGCAATGTGCACGTCGTAGCGTTGTACGGCGAGGGATGCGCGCAGAACGCGCGTAATTTGCGGCTCGTCATCGATGATCAGAACTTTTGCGCTCATGTTTTTTTTCTTTCATGGAAGATTACATCGCCCGCCAAGAACTGTATCATGCGGGAAGAATCATGCAACCGAGGACGATCAAAACCGAGATCATGCAATGGCTGTGGGCAACGGCGGCTACCATCGCCGCAACCTTCGTGTTGGTGGAAACTGGCGTGAATGCGCCAACGGCCGGGCTGGTCTTTCTCACCCTCGTCGTCTGGTTCGCATCGCAGATGGGATATCGGCTCTCGCTCTACATGGCATTGCTCTGCGCGGCGGGCTTTGACTATTTTTTTCTGCCACCCTATCGAACCCTGGAAATCATTGGCGTGCAGCAGTGGGCCGCGCTATTTTCTTTCATGGCCAGCAGCGTTGTTGTCAGCCGTGTCGCGGAACAGGCGCGCAACCAGGCGCATCAGGCCGAGTTGCGGCGGCGGGAGGTTGAGCGGCTCTACGAACTCGGCCAGGAGATGATGCTCTACGAGGATGCCGACGGGCTGATGCGTGAGTTGCCGCGCGTGATTGCGCGGATTTTTTCTCTGGAGGGCGTGGTTCTTTACGTGCGCGCGCGCGATCGCTTTCAGTCCGCGTCGAGTGATCTGCCGATGAGCATCGAAAACAGCCTGAAGGCCATGGCGCAAGGCCCGACCATGATGACGGATATCCCCGGTGAATACGCGGCGATTACGCTCATGTTGGGGCTCGAGCCTATTGGCGCTTTGGGGTGGAAGCCGGCGAGTTTGTCGCATGAGTTGGCGACGGCCATTGCTGCGCAGACAGCGATTGCCGTCGCACGGGCGATGACGATTGAGGCATCGACAAAACTGGAAGCGGCGCGGGAGTCGGAGCGGCTGCGGACCGCGCTGACGGACTCGCTGACGCATGAATTGCGCACGCCGTTGACCTCGATTCGGGCGGCGGCCTCGACCCTGCACACCTCGCAAAACCTTGATCATGAAAGCCGTACAGACCTGGCGGCGATTATCGACGAGGAGGCGGCGCGGCTCGATCAGTTGATTGGCGAGGCGGTGGAGATGGCGGAAATCGACGCGCATGCAGTGACGGTGCACTGCGCGCCGCAGTCGCCGCAGGCCTTTCTGGAACAGGCCGTCGAGTCCGTAAGTCGTGTACTTGCTGAAGATAGGGTGAGCGTCGTGGTGGAGGAATCGATTGCCACGGCGACGGTTTGGCTCGATGAGCACCTGATTGGGCGCGTGCTGCATCACCTGCTGGAAAACGTGGCTTCGCATACGCCGGCGGGCACGCATGTAACGGTGCGGTGCGCGCAAGTGGAAGACAGGCTTCAGTTTACGGTGGAAGACGATGGGCCGGGGATCGACGCCAAAGACCTACCCCTGATCTTTGAGAAGTTTTATCGAGGCCAAAAGAAACATTCGCGCAAAGGATCCGGCATGGGGTTGGCGATTGTGCGCGCCATTTTGCTTGTCCATCAAGGTGGCATTGAGGTTACGAGCGAAGCTGGGCATGGCGCCAGCTTCAGGTTCTGGGTGCCGCTGCGGACTGGCAAGTTGGCTGCCAAGGCCTGATCTTTTGTAAGTCAATGAATGCTTTGAGGATATCTGCGCGGCATTCATGCTGTCGACATGCTTCACGCCGAGAAGAATAGACAGACAGAGAGGGGAAACGTAGAATCGCTCGTTGTGAAAAAGTTTAGCAGTCATCGCGGGTGCCGCAGGAAGGCGCGGAGTGTGATGCGGTTGATGCAAACGATTGAAAAATAGTCAATTATCATGCGGGGGGCGAATGCCGCGAGGACGAAAAAAGACGGAGGCAGCAGGAATATCCATCCGGCAGAAGGTGTACCTGGAGATTCAGCGAAGGATTGCTACGGGGGAGATGGCTGCCGGTAGTTCGTTGTCAGAATTGGATTTAGCGCGGGAGATGGGGAGCAGCCGGACGCCGGTGCGCGAGGCGATCAGCCAGCTTGTGGCCGAGGGGGTACTTGAGCAAAACAGCGTCGGCGGGGTCTTCGTGGTGCAGTTGACGCGCGAGAACATCATTGATACCTATGAGTTACGGGAGGCCCTTGAAACGTATGCGGTGGGCAAGGTGGCTCGGCTGGGTCTGATGCGCGAAGAGGACCGGGTGCAGCTTGAGGCGCTGGTGGAATCGGTTCAAGTGCTTCATGATGAACTGGTTAGATCGGGGTATCGGGCGCTGGATGCTGCGGAAACGAACCGGCTTTTGGCGGCGGATCTGAGTTTTCACGCGCTTTTGATTGGTTTGGCGCAAAACCTGCGTATTCATAAGGTTGTGAACGATACGCGGCTTTTGCTGCGCATCTTCACGATACGCCGGGAGAGCCACGACGCGGCGGCACTCAAGCGCATCCATCAGCAACATAAGGAGTTAGTGGAGTGCATTGCGCGCGGCGACGAGGCTCAGACTTGCCGGTTGCTGAGTGAGCATATTCAGGGAAGCCAGAGGGAACGGTTGGCCGAGTATGACCAGCATGTGAGGGAGGCGGCGATGCGCAAGAGCCTGCCGGCCTTTCTCGATGTATATCAACCACTTGTACTTGCTCCACGACGCAAAAAAAAGACGATTACGCTATAAAAAACCGGAAAACGACAGAATCTGCGCGCAGGGGTTGCCTGCGCGCATTGCTTTTGGAATGAGATGCTTGCGCGGATTCCAGAAGAAGTCGCCCGTAAGTGCATTCTGAGGTGCGGCGTGGGCGTATTTTTTGGCAATAAGAGGCTCGTTAAGGGAGGATTTTTATGTCGCCATTCTGTCGACAGTATGAATGCGGTGTGGCTATAATCTTCTCGAATTTGTCCACGGTGCGTGCGTGCCGGGGGGCGGAATTTTGGAGAGTGTCGAAGAAAATGACTGAGCATGCGGTGAAGGGAATTTTTGCGGCGGTGTTGTTGCCGCGCGAGGCAGACGGCAGGTTGGACGAGCGGGCGCTGGAGACGAATTTGGAGTTTCTTCTCGGGAAGGGGATCAGGCAGTTTGCGCTGAACGGGGCGACGGGCGAGTTTAGCCGGGTGACGCTCGAAGAGTCGGCGCGGGTGTTTGAGGTGACGCGGCGGGTGGTGCCGGCAGAGACGAAGTTGTTATGCGGGGTGGGTGCCGGGTGCTTTGAGGATTCGTTGCGGCTGGCGGAGCAGGCGGCGAAGGCGGGGGCGGTGGGATTGCTGGCTCCGCCGCCGTATTTTTTTCCGTACAAGCAGGAGGACGTGGAGGCGTTTGCGGGTGCACTGGCGGAGGCTTCGCCGGTTCCGGTGCTGCTGTATAACCTGCCGCAGTTTACCTCGGGCTATGAGACGGCGACGTCGTTGCGGCTGCTCAGCGAGCACAAGAACATTATTGGCGTGAAGGATTCGAGCGGGTCGTTGGAGACGATGCGGGCGATGACGCAGGCGGGGCTTGGGGTGACGCGGATCATTGGCAATGACGGAGCGTTGGCGCAGGCGTTGTCCGAGGGGGTGTGCGATGGCGTGGTTTCTGGCGTGGCGTGCGTGTTGCCGGAGGTGATTCAGGCGCTGTTTGCGAACGCGCCGGGGGATGGAAAGTTTGAGCAGGCGGCGGCGTTGTTGAAGGAGTTTATTGCGCAGATTGATGTGCTGCCGACGCCGTGGGGTTTGAAGGTGGTTGGGGAAGCTCGTACGCTGGCGAAGGCGCGGTATGCGCTTCCGGTGTCGGCGGGCCGGGCGGCGCAGATGGCGGAGATTGCGCGGTGGTTTGAGGGGTGGTACGAGACGTTCGCTGCTAGCTGTTAGCTTTTGTGTTCAGGGGCTAAAGCCCGCATTGTTTTATTGCGTGTTTTGGCACGGCTGAAGCCGTGCCCTTGTTACAAGGCGGTTTTGTTTTGAGGAAGTAGGTTGGTGTTTCTTGCTCCGCCCTCGCCGCAAAAATTTGGGCGCGGAGAGGGGGATGCACCTTGGGGGGAGGGTAAGTGATGAGGGCTTTCTTGGAGTTATGTGAAGGGCTACCGCAGATCCTTCGACTCACCACCCCAGGCTGAAGAAAGCGCCTGGGGCCCCGTTCGCTCAGGATGACCCACCTCCGTTGATGGGCGCTGTTCGCTGAGGATGACGGGGTGGCTCGCTCGTAGCTTCTAGCTTCTAGCCTCTAGCCTCTAGCTTCTAGTTTCTAGATTATAGATTGGAGCTGTACAGGTGAAAGAAGTTAGTGCGCATGAGTGATTTGAAAGTTTTAAGGACTTAGTTTGTAGGTTGTCGGAGTTAGTGCTTGGAAAGTGCCGTTTGCGTTGTGACGGGTGGGAGCGGGGCGATGGGGATTGCGCCGAAGTGGCGGATGGTGGCGTTGTTGTGGATGGTCTGCTGGCTGAACTATGCGGACCGGCAGGCGATTTTTGCGCTGTTTCCGCTGCTGCGTGGCGAGTTCGGGGTGAGCAATGTACGGCTGGCGCTGGTGGGCAGCTCGTTCATGTGGGTCTATGCGCTGTTTGGCCCGGTGGCCGGGTGGATGGGCGACCGACTGCCGCGGCGGAGGCTGATTCTGGGCGGGATGTGCATGTGGCTGGTGGCGACGGCGGCCACGATACTGTCGCACAGCTTTTGGCAGATGGTGGTGCTGCGCGGGCTGAGCGGACTGGCGGAGGCGATGTATTTTCCGGCGGCGATGTCGATGATCGCGGCCTATCACGGGCCGGAGACGCGGTCGCGGGCGATGGCGGCGCACCAGTCGGCGGTGTATGTGGGGACGATGGGCGGAGGGATTCTGGCGGCGCTGATCGGCGAACGGTTGGGGTGGCGGGCGAGCTTTTTTGTCTTTGGCGCGGTGGGGATTCTGATTCTTGTTCTGGTGTTTGGATTTTTGAAGGAACCGGCGAAAGAGGCGGCTCCGGCGGCGGGCGTGGGGATCGGGCCGGCGCTGCGTGCGACGCTCATGCAACCGCTGGCGGCGCGGCTGGTGGCGGTGTTTATGGGCGCGAACTTTGTGGCGATGATTTTTATGGTCTGGCTGCCGAGTTTTTTGTATGGCAAATTCCATATGAGTCTGACGACGGCGGGCGTGAGCGCGACGGTGTATTTGCAGGTGGCGGCGGTGGCGGGCGTGTTGGCAGGCGGAGTGCTGGCGGACCGCTGGTCTCGACGCTGGCGCGGCGGGCGGATGTGGACGCAGGCGGTGGGTCTGCTGGCGGGTGCGCCGTTTCTGTTTTTGGGCGGGTGGTCGCCGACGGTGGGTGTGCTGATTGCTGCGCTGGTGGGGCTGGGGGTTTGCAAGGGCATCTACGAATCGAACCTGTGGGCGTCGCTGTATGACGTGGTGCCGCAGGAGTCGCGGGCGACGGCGGTGGGGCTGATGAATGCGCTGGGATGGCTGGGGGGCGGGGTGGCTCCGCTGGCGCTGGCGGCGGCGAGTGAGCGGTTTACGATGAGCCAGTGCTTGAGCGCGACCTCGTGGGTGTATCTGCTGGGCGGCGGGGTGCTGGTGTGGAATGCGAAGAAGGCGGGGGCCAGGGTCTGAGGGACTTGAACGGGGTTGTGAAAGAGAGAGGAAATCGTAGATTTTCTTCGCAATGCAACCGCAGATCCTTCGACGCACCACTCCCGGGCTGAAAAAAATGCCTGGGGCCGCGTTTGCGCAGGATGACCCGCCTTTGTTGTTCGGCGTCGCGCAGGATGATGGGCGGTGTTGAGGTGCAGGGAACGAGGGAAGAGTTTGGGGTGGGATTGATGAAGATTTTTGCGTTGGCGGGTGTGGTGGTGTTGGGGATGGCGGCGGCGTTGGCGTCTGGGGCGCAGGGGGCGCTTGATCCGGCGCGGGCGTTGCCGTTGGGAAGAGAGCAGGCGCGGGCGCTGCTGCCGGAGGAGTACATCTGGACGGCGGGGGATGCGATGGTGGTGGCCGATGGGGCGCATCCGCGGCATCACGACAAGATGGAGAAGCTCGATCCGCATTATTTTCGGACGGAGTTTGTGGTGGGGCGGGTGCCGAAGCAGGCGACGCTCTACGTGGCGGGACCGAGGAAGGCGCGAGTGTGGGTGAATGGGCGGCTGGTGGAGGAGCGGGAGTGCAATCCGCAGAGCTGGCTGATCTTTGAGACGTTGATGGTGGATGTGTCGGCGGCGCTGCGGCCGGGGCGGAATGTGCTGGCGGTGGAGGCTGTGCGGGGCTGGGGGCACTCGCACCACACGAACCACGCGCTGACGCGGCAGGTGATGACGGGCGAGGTGGTGGCGGCGAAGATTGTTCCGGCAGGGGTGGGGGTGGAGGCGCGGCCGCTGGCGATCAGCTCGAAACAGTGGCGGAGCGTGGCGCGGCTGGAGCCGGGATGGGAGCAGGCGGGCTTTGACGACAGCCGGTGGCCGCGCGTGCAGTCGCTGGGCGGGATCGAGTCGAGCGACGCGTTTTATCAGTGGCATGTGGATGCGGGGCTGATCAACTGGCCGGGGTATGTGGGCGTTTCGTCGCGGATGCGTCGCTATCGGCTGCTGCCGAAGGAGGTCGCGATTCCGGCGGCGGGCGGGGCGCGGTTTGAGGGGATTGAGAATCTGAGGTCGGATGCGGGCAAGGATGCGGTGGTGCGATTGCCGGAGACAGCGTCGCCCGCTGAAACACCCTCACTGCTGCTGGATTTTGGCAAGGAGGTGGCGGGCCGGGTTCTGCTGGTGAGCGGAGGCGGGACGCGGACGGCGACGGTGGATGTGAGCTATGGGGAGTCAAAGGAAGAGGTTCTGGGGGGACCATTTCTGAAGACGCAGCGACTGTACTTGGCCCCGGAGGGAATTGCGCGCGGAGTTAAGTCGGGGTTTCGCTATGTGTTGCTGCGATTTCCTGATGTAAAGGATGAGGTGAGGATTCGCTCGGCGGCGCTCGAAGGGATTGCGTATCCGGTGCGGTACCGGGGGAGCTTTACGTCGTCGGACGAGAGGGTGAACCGGATCTGGGAGACAGCGGCGTATACGGCGCACCTGAGCTTGCAGGAGGGAATCTGGGACGGGGTGAAGCGGGACCGGGGCAAGTGGATGGGGGACATGGACGTGGCGGCGCGGGTGGCGGATGCGATTTTTGCCGATGGCGGTCCGAACCAGAGGACGCTGCTGGAACTGGCCGGGAGGCCGCCGTATGACGAGCCTGTGAACGGGATTCCGACGTATACGGCGTTTTGGGTGATGGGGGTGGCGGCGCATGAGCGTCGGCTGGGTTCGCGGGCGGATCTGGAGGCGGTACGGGAGCCGCTGAAGGGGCTGCTGAAGACGATGGAGACGAACGTGGACGGCGCGGGTCTGTTTGCGAATCCGGCGAAGAAGACGGTGTTTGTGGACTGGGCGACGAACTTTGACCGGGATACGCCGGAGGCGCGGCGAGCAGCGCAGTTCGAGTATCTGCTGGCCTTCCGCGAGGGTGCGGCGATGCTGGACAAGCTGGGCGAGGGAGCCCTGGCGGCGAAGTACCGGGCGCTGGCGGAGCGGATGCGAGAGGCGGCAGAACAGAGGTTGAAGGACACGGCAACGGGCACCTTTGGCCCGTATTGGCAGACGAGCGCGATGGCGATTGTGTCGGGCGGGGCGACGGCGGAGGAGTCGGAGAGGATTTACGGGGAGGTTCTGTCGGGCGTGGGCGGGGGCGTGGAGCGGATGCAGTGGATTACGCCGTACTACGGCTACTATGTGCTGGAGGCGCTGGCGCGGACGGGGCATGTGGGGCAGGGGCTGGATTGGCTGCGTCAGTACTGGGGCGGGATGCTGGACGAGGGGGCGACGAGCTTTTGGGAGGCGTACGATCCGCGCTGGCCGAAGAACGAGCCGCACAAATATCTGCAGGCCGACCACAAGATGGGCTACTACGTGAGTCTGGCGCATGGCTGGTCGTCGGGACCGGCGCTGTGGCTGATTGAACGGGTGGCGGGGTTGCAGGCCGAGGGGCCGGGGAGGTTTGTGATTCGGCCGGAGCTGGGGGATTTGCAGTGGGTGAAAGCGAGTTTGCCGGTGGGGGCGGAGGAGATTGGTGTGGAGGTGCGCAGGGAGCATGGGCTGCGGATGACGGTGAGGGTTCCGAAGGGCTGCCGGGCGCGGGTGGAGTTGCCGGGGAAGTTTGGCGCGGCGCGCGTGAATGGGCGGCCGGTGCGCGGGGCGATTGTGCTGGAGGCGGCGGGGCGGTATGCGATTGAGGCGGGGGAGGGTGGGTTCTAGCTGGTAGCTGTTAGGGGGCGGTGGTGGTGGGGACTCCTTATCCTACCCCAGTCGCAAAATTTAGCACAAAATCTTGCCTGCCATTTTGATCCGGGTGATTCATCACGCTTGCAGACGGATACACCGCCATGAAAGCGTCATATTTGTTTTGTCGAAAGGCGCTGAAAAACATGAGAAAGAATAGAACGGTCCCATCTCACGAGAATAGGCCACCATGTCTAGATGTCGCGTCGTGGCGCTGCGCGACACCTAAGGAAGTAGTTCGCTTCATAAAAGAAAAGATTAGCAAGTATAAAGCTCAGCCAACTTCGCGGAGATCGATGAGCTCCGGCTTATCCGTGCGCGAAAATCTAGCCCCGGTCGACGTGTACTGCTATTTAAAGGCACGGTTCGGTGAACCAAATGGTTTTGCGAACCGGCTACGGGCACAGCACAGCGATAACCTCGTGCATTGGGAATTCTTGCTGAAAGCCGGAGACGACGATGTGTTGATCACAGGATGGATTCGTCAGGTCAGAATCATTGTGTCTGTTCGCATGACGGACGAGGATTGGATGGGCCTCATTCTCGCCATCAAAGGAGACTTCAAGCGTGTAGGTAAAAAGAAGAGCTCAATCTTGAAATCGCTTGAACACTGGGTGATATTTCCGAACCGTTACATCGCGATCGCGGATTTGTGTGCTGACCTTCACACGAAGATTTTAGACAATAAGGCTATCGGGAACTACAAGCCATCATCTAGTCAGTTCCGAGGTGACTTGCGACGATTTGAAACTTCAGCGAAAGAGCGCGTGAAGCTATATCAAAACTGCCTCCAGCTTTCGGTTCTAACTCCGATCTTGGCCGAAGCTTTCATCAATCTGCTCATACTTGCATTCTGCAAGCCCGAATTACGAGCGAATCGAGCAGAGCTGGATATCTTCATCCGCGAAAAAATCCACAGACGGCTTGGCGAACTGAACACCAAATGTTTGGGCTTCACCCGTGCGGTTGATAAGCGCCTGGCAACCTATGGGCGGTTCCTCAAGGTGATGAACAAGCGAAACGACACAATCCATGGAAACCACAATCCAGAGCGGGAATACGTGGAACAGGTCTATTTCGAAGGAACCCGACCGCTCTTTGTCGAACCGGGCGATGCAATTGGCAAATACTTTGAAGGCCTCGAACGCCAATATCGGCCCGATCTAGTCATCGAGGACTATCAAGCTGTGCATGAGTTCCTTTGGGATTTGATTTCGTCGTGCCTTACGCCCGGATATGCCGCGGACTTTTACCGAATCGCCGAAGATCACTATCCCGGTTTTGACATCGGACGAAAGAAAATGGGCTGTCTCTTTACGCCACGTTACAACAGTGACAACATGCAGGGTGTTAGGTTTGACGATGAACTGGGCGTCGAGTGGCCTCGATAAGACTTTTAGGTCCCGTGAAGCACAAAATTAGCACAAAAGTCTGAGATGGCTTCTCAGGTCGTTTATCTAAATAGAGCTTCAAGCGCATTCGGGACATGAGGCACCCGGGTATTGGGTTTTGGTCGAAGATGCAACCGCAGATCCTTCGGCTCACCACCCCCAGGCTGAAGAAAGCGCCTGGGGCCCCGTTCGCTCAGGATGACGGGCGTTTTTTGTGGGGAGGAATGTACGGGCCGAAGCCCGGGGATTTGTTGCGGCGGTTCAGGGGCTTGAAGGCCCTGCTCCTTCCGGTTTTTTTGTCGTGAATGTATGGCACTGTAGACGATGTGGGTAACGAAGTGAGAGGAACGGAATCATGATGAAGCGATGGATGAGTCTGGCGGTTTGGGTGTTGGGGGCGGGGTTGGCTTGGGGGCAGGCGGGGTTGATCTTTGCTCCGGAGTCGAGCGGTCATGCGGCGGCGGGGACGCAGCCAGATAATCATGCTTCGACGCTGGTGGAGCTGAAGAACGGCGACGTGCTGGTGGCGTGGTTTGGGGGCAAGTGGGAAGGGGCAGTGGGCGTGTCGATTTATGGCGCGCGGCAGCATGAGGGGCGATGGAGCACGCCTGAGGTATTGGCGAGTGAGCCGGGGGGCGCGTGCTGGAATCCGGTGCTGTTTCATGACGGCAAGGGCGTTCTGTGGCTCTATTACAAGATTGGCAAGTCGCCTTCGACATGGACGGGAGTGCGGAAGTGGAGCCGGGATGAGGGGGCGAGTTGGAGCGCGGCGGAGGCTCTGCCGGAGGGGGTTCTGGGGCCGATCAAGGATAAGCCGCTGGTGCTGGCCGATGGAACGATTGTGAGCGGATCGTCGGTCGAAGAGAACTCGGCGACGGAGAATCTGCGGTGGACGGCGTGGATTGAGCGGTCGACCGATGAGGGCAAGAGCTGGACGAAGGCGGGTCCGGTGACGATTCCCGCGGCGGTGGATGTGCCGGATGCGGGGGCGTTGGCGGCGGCGGCAGAGGGCGAGCACAAGGACCACGATGCGGCGGCGGGCGTGGTGACGAAGGTGTTTCCGCCGGCAGCGAAGACGGTGGGGATTATTCAGCCAGCGGTGGTCTCGCTGGGCGGGCACCATCTGCGGTTTTATGCGCGGAGCAAATCGAAGGCGCAGCGGATTGCGATAGCGGATTCGCTGGACGAGGGGCGGAGCTGGACACAGGCGCGGTATATCGACCTGCCGAATCCGAACTCGGGGCTTGACGCGGTGGGGCTGCGGGATGGGCGCGTGGTGCTGATCTTTAACAACAGCTATAACCAGAGGTCGCCGCTGAACCTGGCGGTGAGCCGGGATGGGGAGCACTTTCGGGTCTTCAAGACGCTCGACGAGGGGCCGGGCCAGTACTCGTATCCGGCGATTGTGCAGGCGGCGAATGGGGACTTGCTGATGACGTACTCGTGGCGGCGGCAGTCGATCAAGTTTGTGCGGGTGCGACTGGAGGATGTGCCGTAGGGGGAGAGGGAGGAAGAGGCCGCATCCGGAGGGGTGCGGCTTTTTTGTGCGCGCCGAGCGTTGTTTCTTGTGCCACCCGTGGGGATTGATTCCTGTCGAAGAGGCAAGGGTGGATTCATCTTTGAAAGAACAACCGCGGATCCTTCGACTCACCACCCCCAGGCTGAAGAAAGCGCCTGGGGCCCCGTTCGCTCAGGATGACGGGCCTGTGTGAGTAGGCCTCATATCGCCGGGGGATGGGCTGGGTGAGGGGCGATGCGGGCCGGGGCTGAAGCCCTGCGTGCAAGGGGGAAGGTTTTG
>DBTV01000044.1:42178-51344 GCA_002307235.1 Acidobacteriaceae bacterium UBA1307 | reverse complement strand
GCGTCTTCCCGGCCATCGACATCCAGCGCTCGGGAACCCGCAAGGAAGAGCTGCTCATCCCCAAGGAAGACCTCCAGCGCGTCTGGATCCTCCGCAAGGTGCTCAACCCGCTCTCCCCGGTCGAAGCCATGGAACTGCTCTGCAGCCGCCTCGACAAGACCCGCAACAACGCCGAGTTCCTCTCCAACATGAACCAGCTCTAGGCACCTGCGGTGCGGCGACTGCGCCTTCGGCGCCCTCCGTGCTGCCATGCTGCATCAACAACATAACAGCCGCCCCTTACCGGGCGGCTGTTATGTTGTTGGCCTCAGATACAGTAAACTATTCGCGATCTCTCTTTACATTTTTCCGTGTCACATTCGGATGAAGGGAAATCCTGTGTCGACGTTCATTCTTCTCGTATATCCAGAAAGGACCATTATGCATCCTTCTTCGCACACGCCTTGCGCAAAAAGCAGTACTTCGCATGCGCATAAACTCATGCTCCCGCCGCACAATCTCCATAAAAATCTCGTCATGTATTGCACTGTTTTTATCGCACTTCTCTTCCTCGGCACACGTGCTTTTGCCACCACGGCCACATATGCAGGAATAAAAAGCAAAATTCCCTCCAGCGCATTATCCTCACCTCACGGCATCACCATCGACACCTCTGGAAATATTTATATTGCAGACATAAACAACAACCGCGTCCTAAAAGAAACACGCACATCGCAGGGCTACACTGAAAGCGTCGTTGCTTCCACAGGATTAAATAAGCCAACCGGTGTTGCCGTTGATCAGAGTGGAAATGTTTTTATTGTGGACTCGGTAAATGGAAGAATACTAAAAGAAACACTTGCCAACGGCACCTATACCGAGTCCGTGATTGTAAGTTCTGGATTATTCTATCCATTTGGAATCGCCGTCGATACCTCCGAAAATCTCTACATCACAGATTCAGGCAATGCGCGGGTTCTAAAAGAAACTTACTCGAATGGCACATACACGGAAAGTTATATTATGAGCGGTCCTAGCTGGCCTGACGGAATAGCTGTCAGTAAGAAAGGAAAAGTCTATGTCACCGAACCGAGCAATCAAAAGGTTGTTGAGCTAACGCCACAAGGATCCACCTACTCGATCACTCAAAGCATAACGCTCAACATAGCTCAGCCCCATGGCGTTGCTGTCGATGCGCAGGGAGTCATCTACATTGCCGACAGCGGGAATAACAGCATTCTGAGAGTTGATCCCTCCGTAGGATATGGCGAGAACATCATTTTATCGAAAGGCCTTGACACTCCTCAGGCTATAGCTACCGATATCTATGGAAATCTTTTTTACAACGCTCCCGTCGAAGGAGCCATCTATGAGCTCAACCGCGGCAACACGGACTTCGGCACGATATCCCTCGGAAGTTCCAGTGACGTCAAATCCCTTATCTTCACTTTGAACACCTCCGGAAGCATAGGTTCGACAACTGTATCCATGCAGGGGATTTCGAAGTTGGATTTCACCGACGCAGGAACTGGAACATGTGCCACAAATGGCCCTGAGCACGTCTACGCTGAAGGCGATATCTGCACTGTGGATGTGATATTCTCCCCTAAATATCCCAACATCCGCACTGGTGCATCCGTGTTACACGATGCAGACGGCAATATAGTGAGTACCGCCTATATTTCAGGAACCGGCCTAGGAGCTCAAATCGCTTTTTCTCCCGGACAACAATCTCTTCTGTCTTTAGACAACATCACTTCTCCCATCGCAGTCGCAGTCGACGGAGCAAATAACATATATATCGCACAGGCGATCACCGCCTATTCGTCCCAAAATGCAATCTTAAAAGCCACATGGAGCAGTAGCGGTTACACGCTATCCACGATTGCCTCAGGGTTTGTCTTCCCAACGGATCTGGCTATCGATGGAGCCGGAAATATTTACGTAGTCGACATGACGGCATGCATCAATTACAAACTAACACTACAAACGGATGGAACCTACAAAAAAACTTACTTCAATAGTGTAGGCACGGCCGGCGCCATTGCCGTGGACGCGGCTGGCAATGTCTACGAAGGAGATGGAGGAATAGGCGTACAAATCTTTTACGCTAAAGACAGATACAACACTTCCGCCTATGTTACACAATCGAGATACGCCAGTGGTTTGGCGATCGACCAACAAGGAAATGTTTTTATTGTTCAAGGCTCCATTAAGATGTTCAAAGAATCGCTCACCAATACCGGTTACAGCGAAAGCACGATAGACTTGGGGATTGATCCTATCAGAGTCGTTATTGACGGAAGAGGTAATCTATACCTCACTGGAAACAATAGCATCATCAAGGAAACTCCCTCTAATGGGTCATACGTATCAACCACGCTAGCCTCTGGTTTGGAGGGAATCATTGGCATTGCGCTGGATCAGGCAGGAAACGTTTATGCTTCCAGCACTAAGACCAATAAAATATGGAAATTTGATTATGCCACACCACCAAGCCTATCTTTTGCGAGTACGGCCTACGGCTACACCAGTCAAGATAGCCCTCAAAGCATAACAATCACCAACAAAGGGAACGATGACCTAGTCTTTCCCGCACTCTCCAGCGGTAGCAACCCAAGCCTGTCTTCTGGATTTGCATTAAGCTCCGATGAATCCACGACCTGCTCCGTGCCGACAAATAGCTCATCAACATCCACGAGCCTTGCGTCCGATAAAACATGTGCTTTCTCTATAGCCTTCACTCCAGTGTCGACAGGAATGATCCAAGGAACATTTTCCCTAACTGATAACAGTCTTGGCGCAACCTCTCCCTCCTACGCCTCCCAGTCTATTTCTTTAACTGGCGCAGCTACGAAGTCAACTTCCACGCTCTCTCTCTCATCCTCTAGCTCGCTCAGCTTAATATCTTCCCCCATCACATTTACAGCCAATCTAACAGCGCACTCGGGAACTCCAACGGGCGCTGTATCTTTCTATGACGGAAGCTCTCTCCTTGGCTCGGCGCAGTTAGTCTCGGGCATAGCAACCTACACAACATCCTCGTTGTCCTTAGGATCGCACAGCATCACAGCCACCTATGCTGCTGACTCTAATTTCACCTCCGCAACAAGCTCTGCAACTACGGTTTACATTGACGATTTCTCCATAGGATCATCCAACTCCGGATCAACATCGGCAGGCATCTCCTCATCAGGGGGACAGGCTACTTTCACGATTCCAATCGCACCAGCAAATGGCACATCTTTGGGCGGGGCAATTACCTTTTCCATATCGGGCCTCCCTACTGGTGCAACTGCCGTCTTCTCTCCCTCATCTATCCCGGCTGGAGCTAGCGCAACCAACGTTACTCTCACCATCTCGATGCCATCGCAAACCGCTTCTAGCACGCCCAACGATTTACCCTGCAATTCAAATCCTCCCTATCTATCTTTGGCAATATTCCTGCTTCCTTTTGCACGACGGTCATTGCAGGCAAGATGGGTCTCGTCTTCGTTCAAAAAAATTATTCTTTCACTCGTCATGCTTGGAATATTTGCTGGAATTATGTCGTGCAGCAAACAGAATTCGCACTCAACGACAGCAACCTCACAAATATATCCGCTCACTGTTACCGCCAGTTCAGGGTCACTCTCCCGAACGATGCAACTTACGCTTACCGTGAAGTAGATCGCTCTTACCTGCAGTGGCCTTTTGCGATGCTACACTTCAATGCTCAAATACCTCGAAAAAGACAACAACGCCGGCCTCGCGCCGGCGTTGTTGTCTTTCCGCACTCATCGCAGGGCAAGATTTATAATCAGCAAAACAAAAAATCCGAGCCCTCTTGATAAACTCCCCTTTTTCTATCTCCGGACCTTCCATTCACGCGTTGATCCCCGAAAACGCGCGGTCCGTGCTCCTACTCCTTGAAAACGTCTTTCGTCTTAGCCAAACGACCTTCACCTCGCACGAAGATTTTTCTTTCACGGAAGAGCAGGAACGCGCCTACCTTCAAAGGTTTCCCCACCGCCTAATCTTGCGCTGGGAGCCTTCGAGGACGAGCATCTTCTCGGCATCATCTGCCTTGAGCAGTTTCCCCTCTTGCGCATGCGGCACCGCGGAACAATAAGCATCAGTGTTCATCCCGACCACCAGTCGCGCGGTATCGGCACACAACTGCTGGCCACCTTGCTTGCACAGGCGAATCCAGCGTTGCGCAATCTCGGAGCCTCTATTCTGAGCAACAATCCCGCCAGTGAAAAACTTTTTCGCGCGGCGGGCTTTCAACTTGAAGCTGTTCATCATGAGGCCGCATGCATCAACGGCATCTTCTACGACGAAAAGTTTTTCATCCTGCGCAGACACTCCGAGATTCATGTCTGAATCTTCATCATGCTCCTGATCACAACACAATCCCCGCCCCGGAAGGCCGACACGAAACCTTTCCACCCACAAGACAAGAACGCCGGCCCCAAGGCCGGCGTTCTTGGTGAGGTCGCAGCACGCATGGGCGCCGAAGGCGCAGTCGCCCATGCGGCGAGCATTAGAAGTTCCACGACATGGTGGCACGCATCGTGCGCGGCTCACCCGGCTTCACGTAAATATTGTTATACGAGCCGCCGGCGTAGTACTTATCCGTCAAGTTATACGCATTCAGTTGCCATTTGGCCTTGCCAAGGTGATAACTCAGCGAGCCATCGAGCAGCCCATAGCCCGGCAACTGGAAGCTGTTCGTCGTGTCGCCCGCCTGATCGGTATAGTGGCGTCCGCCGAAGCCGACGGCCACACCGCGCAGCAGTCCATGTTGCTGTTCGTAGTTGGTCCACGCGCTCAGAAGATTCTTCGGTGCATTCATCGTCGGCGTGCCCGCGGCAATCGTCGTATCGTGCAGCACCTCGGCATTCGTATACGAGTAAGCCGCTGTCACATTCCATCCAGACAGCGGATGCAGTGCCGTCTCAAACTCCACGCCACGGCTGCGCTGTTCGCCCGTCACCAGATAGAAGTTCGGGTGCTTCGCATCGCTCGTCGCCACGTTCTTGCGGTTCAGTTGGAAGACCGCCACCGAACCGGTTACATAGCCGTTCAGAAACGAACTCTTCGCGCCCGCCTCCCACTGCTGCCCGCGCTCGGGCGCAATGTATTTGCCGCTCGTCGTGCCATCGTAAACCATGTAGGATTGCGGCAGATACGACTTGCTGAAGTTTGCATAGAAGCTCGTCGAAGGAACTGCCTGCCAGGTCAGCCCCACGCGCGGCGTCCAGCCACGATCATTCTTGTTCGCCGAACCCATCGTCTCACCTTTGGAAAAGTCCAGGCGGCCGCCGGCCGTCAGCGTCACGTTGTGCTGAAAGCGTATGTGGTCCTGCAGATAGATACCCGCATACTGCGTCACCGTGTGGCTGTCGGAGTAGAGCGTCGACAATGTTGCCTGTACCGGGTTCGCTCCATAGACCGGCTTATACAGGTCCAACGGCTCAACGCCGCCAAAGTAGCCGATGCCGTGGTCCGGGTGGCGATAGATATCAAAGCCCACCAGAGCCTCGTGCTCCATCTTCCAGAAGCCGCCATGCGCCTCAAGGTTCGTATCGATCTCATGCGTCTGCCACTCTTCGGCCCAGCTCAACGGATAGCGATAGAGCGTCCGATTGTCGCCGGCCAAATACGAAGGATAGTAGAGTCGATTCCAGACCTGCTGATACCAGGCAAAACGGGCATTCTCACGCAGCACAAAGTGCCTGCCGAACCCCTGCTCAAACTGGTAGCCGATCTGCTGGTTGGCCTGCGCCTGCTTGTTGGCGTTGTTGGCCAGTTCGCCAATGTAGCGGCTGCGCGCAATCCGGCCATTGGGATTCGGCAGCACCGTGCCTATCGCTGGCAGCGGCATCCCCATGCGGCCATTGTCGCGCTCGGCTCGGCCGATCAGCGTCAGCGAAGTCGTCGGCGTCGGACGCCAAGTCAGCGTCGGTGCAAAGTAGTAGCGATGATGATAGACGTAGTCAACGTAAGCATCCGCCGAGCGGTACATGGCATCAAGGCGGCCATAGAGCGTGCGCGCGTTATTGAAGACCCGCCCCGCATCGAGCGCAGGATTCAGATACGCATACGAGCCGCCCGTTAGCTCCACGTTGGCAAAGTTCGCCGGCACCGGCTTCCGCGTCACAATGTTCACCAGTCCGCCGACCGGCGCCTGTCCGTACAGCCCCGACGAGGGTCCCTTAAGCACCTCCACCGTATCCAGGCCCCAGGTCTCTTCCATCACGCCGTTGCCGCCGCGCAGCCCGTCGATGAAGGTGTAACCGTAGGAGTCAAAGCCGCGAATCCGATAGAAATCCCAACCATCATAGGTACCGCCAGGAATCACGCCCGCTACGTTCTTCAACGCGTCATCGAGCTTGATCACGCCCTGCTGCTCCATCAGTTCCCGGCTCACCACGCTGATCGCCTGCGGAACCTCGGTGAGCGGAAGATCCGTCTTCGTGCCCGCGCTTTCCACCGTCGTCACATACGCGTTGTCGCTCGTGTCAGAGACCATTACCGTGCTGCGCAACTGGCTGATGTGCAGCACCGGATTCAGCTTCGTGCCCGCCGCCGCCTCGCTCACCGTCACCATCTGGTTTGCCGAACCAAAGCTGGCCTCGTTGATCGTCAGCAGGTACTTGCCCGCCGGTGCATTCAACTCAAAGGAGCCATCGGCCGCCGTCGTCCCCGTCACGCTCGTCGCGCCACAGGCCAGCACCAGTTGCGCATGGGCTACCACCGCCCCGCTCTGGTCCGTCACCGCGCCAAAGAGCTTGTACGAAGCGCCATTCGACGCGCTGCAATGGGTGGGCACCGCCGCCTCGGCAACGCCCTCCGGCATCGAACCCTCTGCCCAGAGGCGCCCCATCGCCGCCAAAGATAGAACAAACATCATCAGGCCCGCGCGGAATCCGCGCGACAAAAAGACTACATGCAACAGTGAAATACGCATGAATGACTGATCCTTTTCATCAGGATTCGACCACCGCTCTCCCAACCCCATGCCAGAAGAGAATTTTTGTTAATGCCGGAGGTCTCCTATGTATTAACCACGACTAAATATACGACAAGGAAAGTCTTACTTTTATCTACTTGCAACACAATTGCATTCATGCAACAAAATCAACCAACGTCTCATATCAAGAGATGCCTATTGCTCAAAACGTTGCGACCCAGCCTTCCACGCTACTGCTTTTCCCCTGTCTCGATCTCCTTTCATGCCAGCGCCCAGAGAAGCCAACAATCTATACTGGAGTCAAAGCGTTGCATTAAAGCATTTCAGAACTGGAAGTCACTTTCTCCGCGAGGAAAACCCTCCACGCACGCCGCCAAAAACGTCTCCGTGCGTTTCAAAAATGCTCTCAAACGTGGCTGGCATTGGGATCAACAGAAAATCTCTGTAATGGGCAGATTGCACGTACTGCGCCGTGCGTGCCAGTGTCTGCGAGAGGGCTTTGGAAGAACGGGTCTGTCGGCCCGCGCTGATCAACAGGACAACGAAGCGGACAAGATACAGACGGTCCGCTCATCGTTGCATGGAATGTCATGTCTTCTGGTTCATCTTCAGTGCGCTCATGGCGCCTTTTCTGGGTATGCCTGTCCGTCTTTGCCGCGCATCTGTGCGTCAATCTCTTCCTGCCGAAAGAAAGGGTGCTTCTGCCCTCCGGCATTCTTCTGCTCGCGGAAACCCTCGGCGCAACCTGGCCTGCCTGTGGCGCGCGCGACGCGTTGAGGCAGCAGCGCGCACCTTGTGGATGCTGCTGGCCACCGCCGAGCTGATTCTCTTTATCACCCGCTTTGAAGTGGGCATCGAATACGTCTTTTTGCACTTTCCGCATAACATTACCGCACCCTCTGATTTTCTCGCCTTTCTCTGGGTACTGCCTGTCATTCTGGCCTCGGGCGCGCCGACGGAGACCCGCCCCCTGCGCCTCTTTTACTGGCTCGACGGCATACAGATCGCGCTGATCATCCTCTTCCTTTATGTGATGACCAACGGCGAGTTGCCCTTGACCGAGATTCAGCAAAATCCCTTCTCGGGCTATCACACCATCCACCTCGAATGGCTTGGGCAGGGACTCATGGCCCTGATGGCCCTTCTGCGCTGGCAGACAAAGCCGGCCGATCTCCGGCAGCATCTTTTCTGGAAGAATGCCAGCCTCTTTCTCTGTGTGGATCTGCTCGTGGAGCCGCTCTATAACATCATCAACCTCTACTCGGCCGAACAGCCCGTGCGCCTTCAGTTCATCATGGCCATGCCGCTGCTTCTTCTTGTGATGTTGGCGCTGCGGCCGCTCCCCCTCAATCCGCCCTCCGTGCGCACAACAAGGCAACGGGATCTCGCGCTGCTCATCGACAACGCCAGTCCCGTGCTGTACCCCGTGGTCGCAGTTTCACTGTCCATTGCCTTCGCCCACCTCCACCTTCGACTCAGCCTTACGGCCATCGCCATCTCTCTGCTGGCCTACGGAACTCGCACCACCTTCTTGCAGATGCGCCTCTACCGCATGCAGATCAAGATGGAGAAGACGCAGGAAAAACTTGAGCAGTTGACGCTGATCGATCCATTGACCGGCATCGGCAACCGCAGGGACTTCGACAGGCACCTGAAAAATGCCTGGCGGAAGAGTCAGAAAGGCAACAAATCGTTTGCGTTGCTGATTGTGGATGTGGACTTTTTCAAGATACTCAATGACGTCTACGGGCACACGGAAGGCGACCATTGCCTGCGTTCCATCGCCTGCGCCCTGCAGTCAGTCTTTCGCAATGACGAAGACAGGGTCACGCGCTTCGGGGGCGAGGAATTTGCCGCCATTGTCCTCGGTGAGAATCGCACGGTGGCGCTCTCCATTGCCGAACGCATGTTGCGTGCCGTCGCCGCTCTGGAGTTGCGTACCGAGACCCCTCTCGGCAACCACGTCACTGTCAGCATCGGCCTGTCGCTTTCGAACCAGGCGCACTCTGCCGCCGAACTGCTGCAAAAGGCTGACGCCGCACTCTACAAAGCCAAGCGACTGGGACGCAACCGCGTCGTCGCTCTCTGAAATCAGCTCTGAAAACAATCATTTTTCCAGAATTTTCAGGTTTTCCTCGACATCCACTTCTCCCTCTTTGCACTTTCGCAATCTGCTGCTAAAATAAGAAAGTCGTGGGGCTGTAGCTCAGTTGGGAGAGCGCCTCGTTC
>DBTV01000044.1:0-41941 GCA_002307235.1 Acidobacteriaceae bacterium UBA1307 | reverse complement strand
GTAGCTCAGTTGGGAGAGCGCCTCGTTCGCAACGAGGAGGTCAGCGGTTCGATCCCGCTCAGCTCCACCAGGACTTTTCCGCGGCCTCTCCGGCCGCGGTTTGTGTTTACGCCTCTTTTTATGGGTTTCCGTTGTTTTGTCTGGCTGTATACTGTGGCTGTTTCTTTTCCCTGGAAAACAACGACCTGCAGAACACTCGCGTGGAGCCACTCCCGCGCAGTGTCTTTTTCTGCATGAACTCTGAAGAGGTAACTCTGTTGTCGCACGCCATCGCCACGCCGCCGAATCTCTCCGCCGCAACGCTGCGGCCGCTCTGTGTTGATCTCGACGGTACGCTGGTCAAATCCGACACCCTCGTTGATTCCCTGCTCGTGCTCGCCCGCAATCAGCCCGCGCAACTGCTCAAGCTCCCCGGCCAGTTGCGGCACGGCAAGGCCGCCTTCAAGGCCTTCGTCACCAGCGCAGTCTCGCTTGACGTCATTCATCTTCCCTACAACCGCGCCCTGCTCCCCTATCTGCAAGAGCAGGCCCGGCTGGGCCGCGCCATCTACCTGGCCACCGGCGCCGATCAGCGTCTCGCCCATCGCGTCGCAGAGCATCTCGGCATCTTCTCCGGCGTCCTCGCCTCCGACGGCACCACCAACCTCATCGGCAAAAACAAGCTCGAACGGCTACGCGCGCAACTCGGCTCCGACGAGTTCGACTACATCGGCAACGACACGCCCGACCTGCCGCTGCTCAAGCAAGCCCCCGAACCGATGGTCGCCAATCCCTCGCTGCGTCTGCGTCTGGCCCTGCGCGCCACGGGCCTGCATCCAACGCAAACGTTCATCGAGCATCGCGGCTTTCTGCGCACCATCCTCAAGGCCATGCGCCTGCACCAGTGGGCCAAAAATCTGCTGATCTTCGCGCCGCTGCTGCTGGCGCACTCCCTGCTGCCCGCCAAAATCCTCACGGCCGTCGCCGCTTTTCTCTGCTACTCGCTCACCGCCTCGTCGGCCTATCTCATCAATGACCTGCTCGACATCGAGGCCGACCGCCGCCATCCGCGCAAACGCCGTCGCCCCATCGCATCCGGCGATCTGCCCGGCATCCTCGGTGCGCTGCTCGCCGTGGCCCTGCTCGTTGTCGCCTTTGCCGGTGCCCGCTGGCTGCCCTTCGACTTCCAAAAGTGGTTGCTCGTCTACCTCGTCACCACGCTTTCCTATTCATCGATTCTCAAGCGATTCGCCCTCGTCGACGTGCTGGTGCTCTCCGGCCTTTACATTCTGCGCATCGTGGCCGGCGCCGCCGCCAGCGGAGTTCTCATCTCCCACTGGCTCTCCGGCTTTTCCATGTTCCTGTTTCTTTCACTGGCCATCGTCAAGCGTTTTGCCGAGCTTGAAAATCTCCGCGCCGCCAACGCCGCACCGAAAAACGGCCGTGGCTATCTGCTCGCCGATCAGGAACAGCTGCGCGCCTTCGGCACCTCCAGCGCCTACGCCGCCGTCGTCGTCTACGCGATCTATATCAACAGCACCGATGTCATCAAGCTCTATCACAAGCCCAATCTTCTGTGGCTGACGGTTCCGCTCATGCTGCTCTGGCTCAATCGTGTCTGGCTGCTTGCCTCGCGCGGCCGGCTCGACGAAGACCCCGTCGCCTTTGCGATCACCGACCGCGCCAGCCTGCTCATCGGCCTCTGCGTCGCGGCGGTTGTTCTACTGTCTCTCTAGTTCTCGCTTCTTCTTTCTCGATCGCAAGTCCACGTCATTTCCGCGCGGCAGCGCATTGCATAAAAACCGCCGCGCCAGACAGCGCCCCTCCGGCGCAAAAAGGACTTTCTGCCATCATGAATCGTTCCGTCGTCGCTGCCGTTCGTACCAGCCCGGAAACCGTTCAGCAAGACATCGCCCGCCTCTGTGAACTGGCCGGCATGTCCACCGCTCTCGATCAATCCTCCACCACCATTCTTAAAGACAACATCTCCTGGCACTATCCCTTTCCCGGCGCCAACACCACGCCCTGGCAACTCGAAGGCACCATCCACGCGCTCCGTGCAAGCGGCTTCCGCGATCTCGTCTGCGTCCAGAACAAGACCGTCGTCACCAACGCCTTCAAGGGAGAGGACCTCAACAAGTACCTGCCCATCTTCAAAAAAGAGGATGTGCCCGTGCTCTATAACTTCCGCGAATCCGACATGCAGTGGATCGAGTACAAGCCCAAGGCGAAGATGATCACTCTCAATGACGTCTTCCCCGACGGCATCTACATTCCCGATTATTTCTTCGGCAAAAATATCGTGCACCTGCCCACCATCAAGTGCCACATCTACACCACCACCACCGGAGCCATGAAGAATGCCTTCGGCGGCCTGCTCGCCACCCATCGCCACTACACCCACTCCACCATTCACGAGACCCTCGTCGATCTGCTCGCCATCCAGAAGGAGATTCACTCCGGCCTCTTCGCCATCATGGACGGCACCACCGCCGGCGACGGCCCCGGCCCGCGCACCATGCGGCCGCACATCAAAAACATCATGCTCGCCAGCAGCGATCAGGTCGCCATCGATGCCGTGGCCGCCAGGCTGATGGGCTTCGATCCCATGAGCCTCAAGTACATTCGCCTCGCGCACGAGGCCGGTCTCGGCACCGGATGCCCCGAAGAGATCACCCTCGTCGGCGATGATATTTCCCAGGAAAAATGGGATTTTTCCGTCGGCGACAACATGGCCAGCCGCGTCGGCGACATCTGCTGGTTCGGTCCCCTGCGCGGCATCCAGCACCTGCTCTTCCACACCCCGCTCGTGCACCTGTTCGTCTTCGGCTCCGAGTGCTATCACGACTGGTATCGCTGGCCCATCAAAGACAAGCTCATCTTCGATAAGTGGCGCAAGACCACCTCCTGGGGAAAACTCTTCGCCAGTTACCCCCTGAGTTAGAAGTGATCCCGCCCGTGATCGAAAGTGATACGGCACAAACAAAAAGGGCAGCCCGCCAAAGCGAGCCGCCCTTCTATCTTTCGTGCACCCAGCTTTACTCCATAAAGAACAAAGCCGTCATTCTGAGCGAACGGTACCTAGCACCTAGCACCTAGAACCTAGCACCTAACTAAACAGATCCTTCATCTTCTCGAGCAGCCCCGGCGAGGCGGGCTTGTTGTCCGCCTTCAGCGTATCGCCCAACTGCCGCACCAGTTCCTTCTGCACGTGGCTCAGCTTGCGCGGAACCTCAATGACGATCTTCACAATCAGGTCGCCCTTGCCGCGGCTGTTCAGCACCGGCACACCGCGCCCGCGCACGCGCAACTCGCGCCCGCTCTGCGAGCCCTCGGGAATCTTGACCTCCACCGGCCCGTCGATGCCTTCAATCTCGAACTCGTCGCCCAGCGCCGCCTGCGGAAAGCTGATCGGAATCACGCAATACAGGTCGTTGCCATGCCGCTCGAAAAAGTCGTGCGAGCGGATCGAGAGCACCACATAGAGGTCGCCCTTCGGCCCGCCATTGCGTCCCGCATCGCCCTCGCCGCCATAGCGAATGCGCGTGCCGCTCTCCACGCCCGGCGGCACCTTCACATTCAGCTTGAACTCGTTGGTCACGCGCGCCTCGCCGCGGCAGGTCGGGCAGGGGTCAGTCACCACCGCGCCGGTTCCGCCGCAAGCGCCGCAGTTCCGCGCCACCGTAAAGAATCCCTGCTGAAAACGCACCTGTCCGCGCCCCTGGCACTGCGGGCAAACGCTCGGCCCACGGCCGCTCGCGCTGCCGCTGCCCTTGCAGGTTCCGCACGATTCCATCCGGCGAATCTTCACCTCGGTCTCGACGCCGAAGATCGCGTCCTCGAAGTTGATCGTCATGTCGAAGCGCAAATCGTCGCCGCGCTGCTGCCGCGATCCGCCCGCGCGCGCGCCGCCGCCAAACATCTCGCCGAACATCTCGCCGAAGATGTCGCCAATATCGACGCCGCCCGCAAACGGTCCACCGCCGCCAAAGCCGCCCGGCGCGCCGCCCCCGTTCACTCCTGCATGGCCGTAGCGATCATAGGCCGCGCGTTTGTCCGAGTCGCTCAGCACCTGATACGCCTCGCTGGCCTCTTTGAATTTCTCCTCGGCTGCCTGATCGCCCGGATTGCGATCCGGATGATACTTGAGCGCCTGCTTGCGATACGCGCTCTTCAGTTCCTGATCGCTGGCTCCGCGCTCAACGCCGAGCACCTCGTAATAGTCCGCTTTACTCACTTCCGCGATAACTCCTAGCTGTAGCGATAGCTGTTAGCTGTTAACTTCTAGCCCTTAGCTTCTAGCTCTTATTCCCTAGTCCCTTGATCCCTAGCACCTAAGCACCTAGTACCTAGTACCTAGTACCTAGCCCCTAGCACCTGCATTTCTACTCCGCCGTCTGCTTCGGGTTGTGCGCCACGCGCACCATCGCCGGACGCAGCAACCGATCCCGCAGCTTGTAGCCACGGCGAATCTCCTCGGCCACATGCTGGTCAGGCATATCGTCGCGCTCCACCGAGCCCAGCGCCTCATGCACGCGCGGGTCAAACTCCTCACCCACCGCCGCCACCGGCACCACCTGCAACTGCCGCAGAACGTCTTCCATCTGCTTGACGATCAGCTCCACGCCCGTGCGCAGTTGCTCGGCCGAGCCATCGGCCTTCAGCGCCAACGTAAAGTTATCCACCACCGGCAAAAACTGCTCCACCACCGCGCCCGTCGCATAGTCGCGATACTCCTGCTTCTCGCGCTCGGCACGCTTGCGGGCATTCTCAAACTCGGCCTGCATCCGCGCCAGCCGCTCCACCAGTTGGTCGCGCTCGGTCTTCAGTTGGTCAAACTCGGCCTTGGCCACGGTCTCTTCCACCGGAGCCTCCGGCGTCACGGCCTCGCTGGCCTCCACCGGCTCGCTCTCCGGCGTCTCAACCTTGGCCGGCTTCGCCTCGCGCGAAAAAATATTGATCGTGCGTTTGCCCGCCGTCTTGTGCGCGGACTCCGCGGGCGTCTTGGTCTCGGCCGATTGCAAAATTTCCTCTGACATAGCTTTTCCAGTTCTCCCAAAAATCATGGGCGCCTCGTTTGCTCAAATCGTTCTTCCCTGCTGTGCGTGTCCCGGCGCGCGGACACATTTCTGTTACTCCGCCGGCCCTTCGAGAATCCTCTCCGAAAGCCGGGCAATATAACTCACCGTCTGAATCATCTCCTGATACTGAATCCGCGTCGGCGCAATCACCGCCACCGTGCCCATGCTGGACGGCGCTCCAATCAGCACCAGATCCTGCATTGCCGGCGAGGCCGCATCGAGGCCCACCACCACGCGAACCTCCTGCTGACGCCCGTCCACATACGCGTTCAGCAGCTCCACCAGGTGTTGCTTGGCCTCAAGCGCCACCAGCATCTGCCGCAGCCGCTCCCGGTCCAGTTCGCTCGTAATCAGATTCGCAATGCCGTCCACATAGAGCACCGGCCCGGCCGCGCCCGCCGTCAGCGCACCACGGCGGCACAGCTCCTCTACCGAGGCCAGCATCTGCCGGTAGGCCTGCTCCTCGTTCGCCACCCGCCGCGCAATCTCCGCGCGAATCCGGTCAATCGGCCAGCCGTGAAAATTCTCGTTCAGATACTTCGCCGCCGTCTCCAGCTCGGTCAAACTCAGCTCGCGGTCCAGCGCCAGCACCCGGTCCTGCACGGCTCCAGCCTGCGTCACCACCACGGCCAGCACACGGCCGGTCGCCAGCCGCGAAAAATGAATATGCTCGAGCACCTGACTCGCCGTCGGGCTGGCCAACGCCACGCCCAACCCCTGCGAAACCAGCGCCAGCAAATGCGCCGTCCGTTCCAGATACTCGTGCGAGCTACCCGCGCCCGACAGGCTCTCTTCAATCTGTCCGCGCCGCGCCGCGCTCAGCGGCGGCGCCACCGTCGGCGCTCCCGCCGACAACGGTCCCTGCTGCGTCAGTTGTTCCACATAGTAGCGAAAGGCCGCCGCCGTCGGAACCCGGCCCGACGAAGTATGCGGCTGCTCCAGCAACCCCGCCTCGCCCAGCACCGCCATCACATTGCGCAGCGTCGCCGCGCTCAACCCCTCGCGATGCGCCAAAAAACGCGCCAGCGCCTGCGAAGCCACCGCCTCGCCGGTCGCGATGTAGAGCTCGATAATGGCATTCAACACCAGTCGCTCGCGCGGGCTGAGGCGCATCTCGGGCATCGTCGCGGGTCTCCCGCTCGCGAGCCATCGCGAGCCGCGTCTCTCCCCAAAACCTGTTTAAGCTCTGCTTTTTCAAACTCTTAGAAGAAAATCTCGGGAGAGATCGCCATTCTTATTGTAGAAAGTTGACAATCCTATTGTCAACTTTTAGAGCATCTCTCCTGATGCGGTGAAGTGGCAAGAGTCTGCAAGGTCGCCGCTCCCTGCTGGTCGCGTCAACGAAACCGCATCGACACGCTCTACGCCTTCAGAAGAGATGCTTTCGCTATCCATAATGCTTGCCACCACTTCCACCAGCCCTACTCGTTCTCCGCCAGCTTGAAGGGCTTCTGCAACCGCAGCCGGGCCTCGTTCAGAGCCCCCTGCGTATTGTCGTTGGTCTGCACCGCCAGCCGGTACTCGTTCACCGCCCGATCCCGCTGCCCGGTCAGGTCAAAGATCTTGCCGATCTGGATGTGGCTCCAGACCTCGCTCCACTTCGGCTCGCCGTCGCCCCGCAGCGCGTCGCGATACGCATTCACGCTCGCCTGATAGTTGTGTTGGGCAAACAGCAGCTCACCGATCCGGTAGCTGGCCAGCGAGCTCAGCGGATTCGCCTCCAGAGCCTTCTGATACTGCGCCAGCGCCGCCGGCAGGTCATTCTGCGCCATCAACTGCTGGCCCTTCAGAATCGCCACCCGCACCTCCAGATCCGGCGTCGTCTTCAGCACCCACTCCTCCGGGTCAATCCGCACCCGGCGCGGCCGTCCAAAGGTGTCGATGACAAACGGCGTATTGGTGCCCACCACCTCAATCTTCTTCGTCACCGTCTTGCCCTCGGTCTCGATCCGCAACTCCACCGGCATCCGGAACAGATCCAGATCCTGATCGATCTCGCCAATCACCCGAAAGCCCTTGCCGTTCCCCAGCCGGTAGACCGAATATTTGTTGCTGAAGCGCGGCGCGCCCGTCCCGTCCAGCCACTGCGCAAAAAACGGCGTCAGGTTCGCGTCCGTGTGCGCCTCGGCCACCTTTTCGAACTCGCGCGTGCTCATCGGCTTGCCGTCGTACTGGCTCAGCGCCCCTTTGAGCGTCTCCAGAAACGCCTTGTCGCCCTCCACCCCGCGCAGCATGTGGAAGACGCACGCGCCCTTTTCGAGCGTCATCGACTGATACTCCGGCGTAAAGGCCCCAAAGCGGCTCGCATTCGCCAGCGGAATCGTGTCGTAGGCCAGCGCCCCCGCCGACACATCGGCCAGCGCCGTCCGCAGCGCGTTCCTGCCGTTCTCGTTCTCCAGATACAGCAGCTCGCCATACCGCGCCAGACCATTCATGATCCAGCCATCGTTCAGCGTGCGCGGGCTCACCGCCGCGCCCCACCACTGATGCGCAATGGTGTTCGCCAGCAGCCGCACCCCGGCCTTGTCGCCCACATGCGCGCCCAGAATCGCCGCCAGCTCCGGCGCCCAGGCCGCCGGCAGCGTATCGTCCGGCAGTTCCACCACATTCAACCGGCTCGAACTCAGCCTGCCAAAACTGTCCGTGAAAAAGTCGAACTCCCGCGTCGCCGTCTCCGCCAGCGCCTCTGCCGCCTGCCGGTGCGCAATCGTCACGTAGACCTTCACATTGCCCGCGCCCACCGAGACCGGGTCCGCGTAGCGGCCCGCAATCACCGTTCCCGGAAAGCTCGCCCTCGTCCAATTGAACTGGTATTCGTCGCCCGGCTTGCCGCTGGCGAGCGTCACCGCCACCGCCGCGCCCGTTGCCCCCGAGGCAAACACGCGCATCCCCTGCGGCACGCGCAGCCGCAACTCCATCGTGAAGCGGTCGGTCATGTAGCCGGTCGTCGGGAACCACCGCGCCGCATACAGCAGATAGCTGATCGGCTCATCGATCGCCGCCAGCTTCAGCCCCTCCACCGGCCCATCTTCCCTGCCCGTGATCGCGCCGTCATACTCAAAGCTCCACTGCTGCGGCTGCCCGTCAAAGGCCGCCAGCGGAGCCACACGCACCGAGCCATCCGTCCCCCGCTCGCCATTGAGCGGCGCACCGGTTGCATCGGAGATCTTCGTCACCCGCAGCGCCGGATGCAGCCCAAAGCTCGCCGCCGGCAGCCCCTCGGGCGCAGTAAAACGCACCGTCGCCTTGGCAGCAATGTGGTGCGTCGCCGGGTCCAGCTCCGCGTCAATCACATAGCCCGACACATGCGCCGCCGGCCGTTGCGCCGCCGCCAGCGCCGCCGCCAGCATCATCAGCGCACACCCAGCCGCCAGCCGCACTCTCGCTCTCAGATTCCGCATGGCGTCCATCCTCCCACCATCTCACAGCCAGCAGTCCACACTCGATCCATAAGAAACCAACCACCCTAAATAAAAAATCCCGCCATCAATAAAAGCGCCAATCCTCCTGAACGAACATGCCCGCCCACCTCGGCGGTCATCCTGAGCGAACGGGGCCCCAGGCGTTTTCTTCAGCCTGGGGGTGGTGAGTCGAAGGATCTGCGGTTGTACTTTCGAAGAGGATCCGCGGTTGCACTTTCAAAAGCCACCCACAGCCACCCACAGCCTCAGCCCATCGCCTCCAGCGTCAGCTCCGCCACCCGCGCAATCGCCCCAGCCCCATGCCCGCCCTCGCGCAGAATCCTGCCCACACGCGCAAGCTCCGCCATCATCCGCCGACGCGGCTCGCTCTCTTCCAACAGGGGAACAAGATGTTGGACGATGACCTCTGCCCGAAAGTCATCCTGAAGCAGCTCCGGCACAATCACGCGGCCCGCGATCAGGTTCGCCATCGCCACGTTCTCCACCTTCACCACCCGCTTGGCAATCGCAAAGGTCAACGGCGACACGTGGTAGATCACCACAAACGGGTTGCCGATCAGCGCCGCCTCCACCGTTGCCGTGCCGCTGGCCACTACCGAAGCCCGCGCGTGATGCAAGGCCGCCCGCGCGTCCTCCACCAGATGCAGCCGGAGCCCCGCGCCAAGCCTCTCCGCCGTCGCCCGCACCCGCGCGCGTTGCTCCGCATTCAGCGTCGCCGCCAGCGGAATCAGATACTCGCTCGCGCCCACCGCCGCATCAAGCAAGCGCGCCGCGCGAATCATCTCCGGCAGGTGGTCGCGAATCTCATGCGGACGGCTCCCCGGCAAAATCCCGATCCACCGCGCCTCCGCGTCGAGTCCATGCGCCTGCGCAAACTCCGCGCGCGTCACCGTCGGCAGCGGCAGCTCCGCCAAAGGATGCCCGACAAACTCCACCTCCACCCCATGCTCGCGATAAAACGGCTCTTCGAATGGAAAGATCACCGCCATCCGCCGCACATATTTCTGGATCAGATGGATGCGATGCTTCTTCCACGCCCAGATCTGCGGGCTCACAAAGTAGACCACCGGAATCCCCAGCTCATGAAACAGCCGCGCCAGCCGCAGATGAATCTCCGGGAAGTCGATCAGCACGGCCACCTGTGGCCGCTCGGTGCGGATCGCCCGCTTCAGCTTCTGGAACTCGCCATAGATGCGCGGCAGGTGGCGCACCACCTCGGTCAGCCCCATCACCGCCACATCCTCGGCGCGCACAATGCGCTCAAGGCCTGCGGCCTCCATCCCTTCGCCGCCCATGCCGATAAAGCGCACGGATGCGCCGCGCTCGGCCAGCCGCTGCTTCAGTTCCTCCAGCAGCCGCGCCCCGTAGTGCTCACCGCTTGCCTCGCCCGTCGAAATAAAAATGCTCCCCGCCATCCACGCTCCACGCAATCGCTTCCATCATATCGTTTCATCGATCATAAAAAAGAGGAAGCCCGCAGGCTCCCTCTTTTTCTGAATGCAAGCGGCGTTACTTCGCTCTGCGCGCCCGCACCGAGCCCGCCAGCTCATCGAGCAGCGTCTCGGTCTGCGTCCAGTCAATGCACGCGTCGGTAATCGACTGTCCATAGACCAGCGGCTTGCCGTCCTCGATCTTCTGCGCCCCCGCCACCAGATTCGACTCGATCATCACGCCGACAATCCGCTTGTCACCCGCCGCCAACTGCGCGCTCACGCTCGCGCAGACCTCGGCCTGACGCCGATAATCCTTGCAACTGTTCGCGTGGCTGAAGTCGATCATCACCCGCTCGTGCAGCTTGGCCTTGGCCAGCGCCGCGCAGGCCGCATCCACGCTCGCCGCGTCAAAGTTCGTCAGCTTCTTGCCGCCGCGCAAAATAATGTGGCAGTCCGGGTTGCCCGTCGTCACCAGAATCGCCGACTGTCCATGCTTCGTCAGTCCCAGAAACGTGTGCGAGTGCGAGGCCGACTGAATCGCGTCAATGGCCACCTGCACATCGCCCGAGGTCGCATTCTTGAAGCCCACCGGGCAGCTCACACCCGAGGCCAGTTGGCGATGCACCTGGCTTTCCGTCGTCCGCGCCCCAATCGCGCCCCAACTCACCAGCCCCGCAATATACTGCGGCGAAATCATGTCGAGAAACTCGGTCCCCGTCGGCACGCCCAGCTCCGCCAGATCCAGCATCAGCGTCCGCGCCAGCCGCAGCCCGTCGTTGATCTTGTACGTGTGGTCCAGATACGGATCGTTGATCAGACCCTTCCACCCCAGCGTCGTCCGCGGCTTCTCAAAGTACACCCGCATCACAATGCGCAGATCGGCAGAGTGCTTTTCAATCGCCTTCTTCAGCAACGCGCCATACTCCCGCGCCGCCTTCGTGTCGTGAATCGAGCAGGGTCCGACCAGCACCAGCAGCCGGTCGTCGTGGCCATTCAGAATCTCCACGATCTCCTTGCGCGCGCCGAAGACCGTCGAAGAGGCCGTCTCCGTCACTGGACGCTCTTCCTCAAGAAACACAGGGGGAAGAACGACTTTCGTCCATTGAATATGCAAATCTTCTGTGGTGTGGAACATAGCTCTTTCTGCACTGCGCTCGAGCCAACAGCAAAGAGACAACGGCGCGGCGCTTTTATGTATGCTACCAGCGCACCCGTCGCCGCGCATGAAGCAACACGGCCCGCCAGTACCGTGGCGAGCCGCGCTTTGCATCATTTCCGTTGCATTTATGCCTTGCGATAGGGCTTGGCAAAGTGCGTCGACCACTCCACCAGATCGCGATTCACCCACCGCCACTCGCCCGTCTGCGTGTCGACATCCATCAGCATCAACGCATTCGCGTCATAGCGCGTTGCCGCCATCACATAGTGCTGCGGACCGTAGGTGTGCGCGTAGTCCAGCCACTTGTGATAGTGGCCGGTCACCACCAGCCGCACCGTGTCCTGATACTTGCGCAGCAACGGATGCAGCCCGAAATCCTTGAACTCCTTGTCCTGCACATCCAGCAGCGGATAGTGCAAAAACACGAAGGTCGGCTTCCGCTCCGCCAGTTGCGCCTCAAGCCACAGCAACTGTGTTTCGCCCAGCGAGCCCGTGCTGGGATGAAAATCCGCCGAGTGCCGATCCCAGGTCGAACCCAGAAAATTATTCGCGCAGATAAACTTCCAGCCCTTGTAATCAACCGCCGAATACGGATCGGCGCCCAGCTTGGCCTTGAACAGCCGGTGGCTCATCTCCCGATCCACCCGCCGCGCGTCGTAATCGTGATTGCCAAACAGCAGATGCACCGGCATCGTGAACTTGTCGGTAATCGCCTTCGCGTTATCGATCCGCGTCCGGTTCTTGAAATAAAACTCGTACTCCGTCGACGGATAGTTGTGGAAGTAGTCGCCCAGCACAAAGACCTTCTCCACACGCGGCTCAAGCGAATTGATCAGATCGCGCGTCATGGTCAGCCGTTCGCTGGTGTGCAGAATGCTTTCGTTGTCCTCCACGCCATTCTCCGAGCCCTTCACATAGAACTCGTCAATAATGTGCGTATCGGTGATCAAGGCAAAAGTAAACCGCCGTCCACTCGGGTCAGCCACCGCCTCACGCGCCCAAAGCGAGCGCGTGAGGTTGGCCGTGAGTGTGGCAGCGGCGAGAGCGCCAAAATGGCGCCGCGTCAGTTGCTTCATCAATCCGTCTCTCCTCAGCTAGAAGGATATCTTGCCCGCCACCTGGAACTGCCGCGGAGGGAAGTTCGAGGTGATCGCACCGAAGCTGGTACCCGCGCTGCTGCTGGAGTTCGGCGCCCCGTAGTTCACCTTGTTCAGCGCGTTGAAGGCCTCGCCGCGCAGATCAAAGGTCGAGTGGTCGTTCCACAGCTTGAAGCTCTTGTGCAGGCCCAGATCCAGTTGGTTGAAGCTCATGTCGCGCAGCGAATTGCGTCCGGCATTGCCGTACGGCTGCGAGGCATCGGTCGGGCTGGTCACGTTGGTCGAGCTCAGGTAACCGTTCAGCGAGGTGCCTGTCTTCACCCACTTCGACTTCGGGTTGACCGGATTGCCGCTCACGTTGGGCCGCTGCGTCAACAGCGGGCTCAGCGTCAATGCCGCCGCCGGGCTGTAGTAAAGATTCACCGGCTGTCCGCTCGTATCCGAGTTGATCGCCGTCAACTGCCATCCGCCAATCACCCGATCCAGCGTGCCCGAGATCTTGTTCGCAAAGGCGCGACCACGGCCCAGAGGCAGATCCCACACCACACTCAGCGTCTCGTTGATCGGCTGGTTGTAGGCCGACTGTCCGCGCTCACCCGCCATGTTCGCCAGGTTCACGCGCGAGTTGTCACCATTCGGCGTGTCCAGGTGTCCCGAAGCGTTGTCGATCGCATGCGACCAGGTGAACGAGTTCAGCAGGTAGAGGCCACCCGCAAACCGGTGCTCCAGCTTCGTCTGCAATCCGTTGTAGCTCAGGAAGCCCGCCGGAAGCGACTCTTCAATCGTGATGAAGCTCGAGATCGGACGCCGCGCATTCACGCTCAGCGTGCCGCCAGAGACGTTCGCCTTCGCCTGATTCAGATCCGCCAACACCCAGATGTGTACCGCGTGCTCGCCAATGTAGCTGGCCGTGAACACCGTGTTCCGCGCAATCTCGCGCTGCACGTCAAAGTGCCACGCCTGCACATAGCCGGTCGAAATATCCTTCGGGATGTAGCGCACCTGCGACAGCAGCGTGCTGAAGTTGCTCGCCGCCACAAAGTTTGAAGGATAGCCCTGCGCCACCGTCCGGAAGCAGCCCGAATAGTTGTCGCCCGTGCAGAGCGACTGCTTGGTTCCCGTGAAGGCATACGGCGCAACCTGCGTCACGCTCGAATTGATCACGTACGGGCCGTTGTAGGCCAGCAGGTTCTCGCCGCCCTCGCGGTTGAACTGGTTATAGCTGATGCCGTACGCACCGCGCACCACCGTCTTCGAGTCTGCCTGATAGGCAAAGCCAAAACGCGGCGCAAAGTTCGTCTTCGGCGTCTGCACCAGAGCGCGCTTGTACATCGAGCCGCTCGAGGCCTGAATCATCGTGTTCGTCGTCGGATCAAAGTTCGCCAGATGATTGCCGTCCACATACTGCGGCGTCACCAACTCATAGCGCAGACCCGCGTTGATCGTCAGCTTCGGCGTCAGGCGGAAGTCATCCTGCGCGTAGAAGTAGTTCATCTGCTGGTGATAGTTGACGACGCGATAGTTGTTCAACTGATACGTGTCGCGCGCGCCCGTCAAAAAGTCGGTCAGATACGCGGCCTGCCCCGCGCCCGTATCGCTGACGCCGCCACCATTCTGACTGAAGCCCTGGTTGAAGGTCTCACCGCCATACACCGGGTTGAAGTCGTCGATCTCCGTATTGATCGACATGTACTCCCAGCCAAACTTCAGGCTGTGCTTGCCCTTCTGCAGCGAGTAGTTGATCTTCGGATTGATGACAAACGGATTCTGAAACTGCAGGCTCGAGGTCGCCGCGCCGAAGGTCGAAAAGTTCTTTACCGCTTCGTTCGACAACCGCCGGATCACCGACGTGTCCGAAGGCAGACCCGTGATGCCAGCCTGCGTATTCAAGCTCTGCTGGCCTCCCAGATACGGCGACTTGCCGCCCTGCGTCCACGTAAATCCAAGGCGCGCATCGATCGTCGAGTTCGGGCTGAAGGCATGCGTCACACCGGCTGCAATCTGCTTGTTATACGCGTGAATCGTGCCGTTGCCGCCATCGCCCGCTTCGCCCGGAATCGTCGAGGCATCCACAATGTCGCCCCGGTGATACGAGAACCGGCCAAACAGCGTCGTCTTGTCGCTCAGCACATAATCCAAACGGCCGTCGCCCTTGTTATCGGTCAACCGCGCCTTCGGGAACGAAGCATAGTTGTTCGAGAATGCATTCGGGACGTTGGCCTTCGGCAGCGCATTGATCACCAGCGTCGCCAGCGGCGTCCAGTCGCTCGCCGGAACCACGCCGTTCGCATACACCGTGCCGGTAATCGGGTTGCGCAACGGAACCGCCGCGCCCGCCGTCGTCTGGAAGATGCCCTGGCGCTGATTGTCATTCGGCACCGTGCCCGTCGTGTACTGGCCCTGCACCTGACGGTTGCCTTCGTAATCGCCAAAGAAGAACAGCTTGTTGCGCAGAATCGGACCGCCAAAGGCTCCGCCAAACTGGTTGCGGATCAGCACCGGCTTCTGCGACTTGCCCGTCAGCGCGCTCACCCTCGGCGCAAACGGCCCAATCGCGTTCAACACCGTGTTGCGGTGATACTCCCACGCCTTGCCGTGATACTGGTTCGTGCCCGAGTTGATCGACACGTTCACCACCGCGCCCGACGCCCGGCCAAACTCCGCCGAATAGTTGCTCGTCTCCGCGCGAAACTCGTTGATCGCATCCGGCGAAGGAGGAATCGCCTGATTCGAAAATCCCTGGTTCGAGGTGCCGTACGCGTTGTTGTCGAGTCCGTCCAGCAGAAAGTTGTTGAACTCCGAACGCTGTCCGTTCACGTTGTACGAAGCATCGCGGCTCGTCACCGTCTGGTTCTCAAGATTGTTCCGACGCACGCCCGGAGCCAGCACCATCAGGTCGGCATAGGCGCGTCCATTCAACGGCAGATCGTGCACCTGCGTTTCGGCAATCGTCGTGCCGTTCGAACTCGTCTCGCTCTCCAGCTGCGTCGCCGCGCCAGAGACCATCACCGTCTCGGCCACGCCGCCCGGCGTCAGCGTCACGTCCACGCGCTGACGCGCGCTCACGTTCACTGTAAACGTCGCCGTCTGCCCGTCGCTGAAGCCCGTCGCGCTGGCACGCACCTTGTACTGCGCCGCATGCACGTTCACAAACTCGAAGTGGCCTTCGCCATCGCTCGTGCGCGCCACCTTCACATTCGTCTCGATGTTTTCAAGCGTCACCGCCGCGTTGGCAATCGGCGCACCCGAACTGTCGCGCACATAACCCAACACCGACGAGGTTTCAAACTGCGCCAGCGCACTCGTCGCGCCCGCCACAAACAGGGCCAGCAACGCCACGCACCAACGCATCGCACCTCCGCCCCGCTTCAAAAACTCAACCAGCAAACTCATCTGCAAACTGCCCTCCAGGGAAAATTCCTTCATCGAAGTTGATCCCGAAAAAAACACACAACTGCCCCGTGCCTTGCCAGGAACCTTCTCCCGCCAAAGCCTCTGCACTACCTGTCTCTGAAATTTGGATTGGTTACATCATCGTTACTGGCGGCAAAAAAATGTAACTCTGGCCCGGCTTTCCCGCCCTGTTCCCCATCTGCTCACAATCAAGCAACTGACCAAGCTTCCCTTCACGATGCGTGAGTTGCGTAAGCATCCAGCCCTGTTTCAAGCATAGCCATCGCATCGCACTCCTCATAGAGGGATACAAACGTGTACATCCCACCATGTGCGGATTTCCACCGCTTTGCCCAACCTCAGACCACTGTCTTACTTCTACAGACCCAAAGTCGACCTTCCGTAAACAACAGATGAACAGAATGTAAAAAGCAACGACGCCGCGCAGCTCTCAGGCCACGCGGCGTCGTTGTTTTTCTAGCAGTCATGCTCTGGAGCAGTGGATAAAGAATCAGGGCGTGTCATCCCGGACGAACGGGCACACTCACAACGCGGGTCATCCCGAGTAGTCCCTAGCCCCTACGTCCCCCCTACAGCGGGAATCGATGATGCCGCGCGCCCGATCCCTTGCCGATCGCGTTCGACCCCTTACCCACCGAATCCACCTCGTCATACCGGTGCGTCTCGCTCGCATTCGTCTCGCTGTTGGTCAGCGTAAAGCCCTGCTCGTCGGACTTCGTCAGCGCGCCCTGGCTCTCGTTGCCGTTCGTCAGCACCACCCGCAGCAGCGTCCCCGGTTTATAGTGCGTAATCTTCTTCTCGATCTTCCGCGCATGCTTCTCCGGGTTCTCCTTGGCAAAACTCCGCGTCGCCGGAACCGCCACCCATACCAGCGCCAACACCGCCAGCATCACGCCCAACCTGCCTGAAAAGAGTCGTCTCATTGCGCCCCCTTGTGTACGTAGTCGGCAAATCCCTTCGATTCGTTTACTTCAGCAATACTTATAAAAAGGAAGGATAGATGACTCTACCGAATCCACGCGCTTCAGGCAAGCAAACACTGCGGCTGCCCTTCGGCGCCGACCGGCGCCCCTCCCCCGCCGCCCGAATCCCCAAAACAGAACGGCCAGCCCGAAGGCTGGCCGTCAAAATGCCCCATGCTATAGGGGTTATTTTTTTGCCTGTTGTTTTCCCAGAGACAGAACCACCAGACTTACGCTGGCCAGCCCGTCATGGGCCATGGCCAACCGCTTCGCGGCTCCATAGGACAAATCAATGATCCGTCCCTGGTCCACCAGGTCTCCTCGGTCGGTAATCCTCACTACCACCGAGCGTTTGTTTTCCTTGTTAATGACACGCACCAACGAGCCAAAGGGCAGCGTTGGATGGCAGGCGGTCATAGCGTACATGTTGAACGTCTCTCCACTGGCCGTTTGTCTTCCATGGAAGACACTTCCATACCAGGAAGCAAGGCCGGAAAGACGATCGCCCCGCTTGATTGCGGTCTGTTGCGCCAACTGGGCCGGCGTCGGCGTTGTCACGGGCGCGGCGAGCTGCATGCTCGGTGCCGGGCGCGACAATTTCGCGTCTGCCTGCACGGTCCGCGTCGACATCACAACCAACAGCGCGGCCAGCGCAACCGAGGACACGCCAGCAAGCACATAAACGTGCAAGCGCTGTCGTAGGCTCATGTTGCGTAGTTTCCGTCGTAGTAGCATTCGTCCATTTTACCAATCTGGTACCTTTGATTCCCTCTTTACACTCCCTCTGCTACCCTTTTCCCGATTGGAAAATCGCCCACTTATCCACATCCCCCTCTAAGCCGTTCGCGCTCTGCCGGTTACCCGGTGTCTCGTATTCATCCACTGTTAAAATTTCTAGATTCTTTTCGCGATAATTCGCCTTTTATTTGCCTGCGGCCGCCCCTTTGCCGATCATTTCCACCCTCCTTGCTACCTTCATATCGAAGCGGCTTCCTGCCCCTCCCCGAGGTATCCCATGCAACCCAGTCCCCCTCTCCTGAGCCTCATCCGGCGCTGCGAGGGCTTTCGCCCGCACACTTATACCGACCTCGCCGGGCATCCCACCATCGGTTACGGTCACCGTCTGCTCCCTCATGAAGTCTTCCCCGACGGGCTCACTCCCGAGGCCGCCGAGGCTCTGCTCGCGCGCGATGCCGACCGCGCCGCTGAGGCCGTCACCCGTCTCGTGCATGCTCCGCTCACCCAGGGCCAGTTCGATGCTCTCGTCGATTTCGTCTTCAACCTCGGCCCCGAGCGCCTCGCCTCCTCCACCCTCCTCCGCCTGCTCCATCAAGGCTGCGCCGAGGCCGCCGGCCAACAGCTTCTCCGTTGGGACCGCACCGCGGGCCAGCCCAACGCCGGACTCCGCGCCCGCCGTCAAGCCGAGCTCGCCCTCTGGAAGAGGCCCGCGCCCGCCGCCGCACCCAAAACGGAACCCGCCGCCTAACCCCTTCCCCTCCCTGTTTTTCTTCTCGATTCTTTACAGGCAGATCTGCCCCAAGCCCCATACACTGTACGCGATATGTTCACCTTCCTCTGGCTCCTCTTCGCCCTTTTCGCGCTCACCGCCGCTCTCGTCGCCACCGCCCTGCCCCCCTGGATCGCCTACCGCCGCCACAGTCGCGACACCGTGCTCATCGCCCTCGTCAGCCTCTTCCTCGGCTGGTCCATCCTCGGCTGGATCGCCGCCCTTGCCTGGGCCCTCTATGGCCCCACCCTCGCCTCCGAAGCCCTCGACCTCTCTCAGCCCCAAACCACCACCGGCCCCCGCTTCCTCCGCCGCATCTAGCCAACAAAAAAAACGCCGGTCATCCTGAGCGAACGGGGCCCCAGGCGTTTTCTTCAGCCTGGGGGTGGTGAGTCGAAAGCCTGCCCTGAGCGTAGTCGAAGGGGACCTGCGGCTGCCCTTCAACGAAGATCCTGCGGTTGCCCTTCAAGCAGGCATCCGCGCTCCCCCTTCACACAGACTCCTCCAGCTCAACCACCTCCCCGCCCGCGCAATAGCCCTTGCGCCGGAACCACTCCTCCATCGCCGCGCGCAGCCGTTCCAGCGGAACCCGCCTCCCCGCCTCCATCCATCCATCGCCCACCGGCAGCGTGTCGTCAAAGACCGCGTCATTCGTAAAATTCCGCATGGCAAAGCTGTCGATCCACGCCAGAGGGCAATCCTCCACCCCGCCCGAGGCCAGCCGCCGCCGCACCCGAATCTTCCGCACAAACATCGCTCCCCCTCCGCCCAAAAACTATCGAATCGACATCCCCGCTGTAAACGTCCTACACTTTTTCTGCGACTCACCTGCGACGGCACTCCCGCGAGAGACGCGCCGTCAAGACCCGGTCTCAACCGGGCAATCATGCAAGATTTTTCTTTTCTACATGGAGAGAAAGGACTTACCCCTATGAGACCCATCTCTGGTCTCCTCCGTAAAGTTCTCTATTCCGCGATCCTGCTTGGCTCGGCAGCCAGCTTCGTCTCGGCTCAACCCGATGGCGGCTTTGGCCCGCCGCCCGATGGTGGTCCTCCACCCGACGGTGCCGACGCCACCAGCCAGCGCGGTCCCAACGTCGATCGCGAGATCAAAAAGCTCACCAAGCAGCTCTCGCTCTCTGCCGATCAGCAGACCCAGATCAAGCCCATCCTCATCGATCGCAACAAGCAGATCGGCGAGTTCTTCAAGGCCAACGGACCCAAGCGCGACAAGAACGCCACCAAGTCCAGCGACGACGCCCAGCCCGCGCCCGACGAGCAGTTTGAAAAGATGCGCGCCGCACTCAAGGCCATTCGCAGCGAGGCCAACAACAAAATCGCCGCCCTGCTTACCGCGGATCAGGCCACCAAGTTCAGCGCCTACCTCAAGCAGCAGGAAAAGGCCGAGCAGCAGGCCGGCCCCGGCGGACCTCCTCCGGATGGCGAAGGTCCCGGCGGCCCACCCCCCGGCGGCGGTGGTCCCAGCGGCCTCTAACCCTCACTGTGCGGAGGGAGCAGCGGCCTTCAGGCCCCTGCTCCTTCCGCACTACGCCCGCCCTCTCTTTTCACGCCCGCCACAAAGCCACCACCAGCCCGCCGGAAACAATCAGCCCACCGCCCACCCAAATTGGCAGCGTCGGCCCCTGCCCAAAGCGCACCTTGTTCAGCACCTGCGCCAGCACAAAAAAGAAGACCACATACACGCCCAGCAGCCGCCCAAAGTCCCATCGCGGCAGATTCACGCTCGCCCCATAGGCCGCCAGCGTCACCCCGCCCGCCGCCAGCGCCGCCCACCGCGCCCACCCGCTCGTCCGGTAAAACCCCGTCTGAAACAGCGAATCCCCCAAGGCCTCCAGAAACGCCGCCAGCATCAGAATCAGCAGTGCCCCCGGCGTGCTCGCCGCAATCCGGTTTATGATCTCCATTCCGCGATCCTCCTTGCCCCGAAGTAAACCACGCACCCCATCAATATCCGCAAAAGATTCCCCCACCCCCAAATCTCCTTGCCATCCTTATGCCTCATCGCCAATCCTTAGGTATTCCATCCCTTGCCTTTTCTTGGAAAGGAACGGCCATGAAGTTCGCCGGATTGTTGGTCTTGCCCGCCGGATGCTTTCTCGCCCTGGCGGCCCTCGTCCTGTTCACCGACGCCACCGAGCGCCTCGCCTTCATCCTCTGCGCCCTCGCCGTCGAAGCTCTCGGCCTCGCCGTTGCCGTCCGCGGACACATGCCCGTCCGCTCCGGAGCCCGCCGATGAACGACGCCTCCACCCTCGTCGCCTTCCTCCTCCTCATGCTCGCCCCGCTCGCCATCGCCGGCCTGGCCTTCCTCAATACCGGACTCGGCCGCGCCCGCTCCGCCGCCCAGGCCCTCACCGGCAGCCTAGCGCTCCTCGCCCTGGCCAGCATCCTCTTTGTCGCCTTCGGTGCCGCCCTCGCCACCGGCTCCGGCCACAGCCTCTCCATCGCCGGCCACTCCTGGAACCTGATCGGTTCCGGCGCCTTCTTCATCAATGGACTCAGCGCCCAACCCCTCCAGAGCCAGCTCGAACTGCTCTTCGAGCTCTTCTCCGTCGCCCTCTGCGTCCTCATTCCCTGGGGCTCCGGCGCCGACCGCCTCCGCCTGCCGGCCGGTGCCACCATCGCCGCCCTCTACGCCCTCATCCTCTTTCCCCTCGCCGCCCACTGGAGCTACGGCTGGCTCGCCACCCTCGACCACGCCTTCGGCCTCGCCTCCGGCTTCGTTGACCCCGGCGGTGCCGCCCCCATCCACGTCCTCGGCGGCTTCGGAGCCCTCGCCGTCGTCTGGATCGCCGGTCCCCGCCACGGCAAGTTCCCCCAGGAAGGCCTCTCCACCGCCATGCCCGGCCACAACGTCGTCTACGTCCTCTTCGGCTGCCTGCTCTCGCTCATCGGCTGGACGGCCTTCAACACCGCCGGTGCCCTGCTCTGGCTCCACGCGCCCCTCACGCAGTTGCCGCTCACCGCCATCAACACTCTGCTGTCAGCCTCGGCCGCCCTCGCCGCCACCTTCACCGTCACCAACATCCGCTTCGGCAAACCCGACGCCAGCCTCTCGGCCAACGGATGGATGGCCGGACTCGTCGCCTCCAGCGCCTCAGCCGCCCTCGTCGCCCCCGCCGCCGCCATCCTCATCGGCATCGTCGCCGGACTGCTCACCCCTCTGCTCGTCGAACTCTTTGAGCTGGCTCTGTCCATCGACGACCCCTCCGGCGCCATCGCCGTCCACATGGTCTCCGGCCTCTGGGGACTGCTCGCCTCCGGCCTGTTCTCCGGCCGCCCCGGCCAACTCCTCGCCCAGCTCACCGGCCTCGCCGTTCTTCTGGGATTCTTCCTGCCCCTGGTCTACTTCCTGCTGCTCGCAATCAACCGCCTCGTCCCCTTCCGCGCCGACTACGACAGCGAGCGCATGGGCATGGACCTGAGCGAGCTCGGCGGCAACGCCTACCCAGAGTTCGTCATGCACCGCGACGACTCCTACCGCTAACCCACACGCGCCATACGGGATTGTCTGCATTTTTTGAAAGAATGTATTATGTCGTTTTTTATTTGAACTTACGATTGGAGATTTTCGATGGGCTTCGGTTTTCGCAAAAGTTTTGGCGCAGGTCCCTTTCGCTTTACCATCTCACCACGAGGAGTAAGCAGTTCCTTCGGAGTCAGGGGAGCCAGAGTTACCGCCGGACCACGAGGAACCTTCGTTACGATTTCATCTCATGGCGCATATTATCGGCACCGCATAGACGCCGCGCCGCCCCAACACCGCTCATCCCCACAGCCTGCTACTGACCCCGCGCAGGGTCCTCTCGATTCAGTATTTCAAGTTCCAGTGTCAGAGCTGGCCGCGTCAAATCAGACTGATCTAATTGAAAAGCTCAATCGAAATATATCTGCCACAAATCCATCATTTATCCCGATCGTACTTTCCTGCGGCGCCATCGTAGCAGTGCATGCCAATCCGATATTATCTTTCTTTATCCTCATATCTGGCATCATCCTAGCAGCCATGCTATCCAAAAGATTCAACGTATCCCATACGCAAGAAATACATTACGACTTAGACCGTGAATCTTTTGAGAGATACTCCCTAATTCAGAAATCTCTTTCAACTCTGGCCTCAAACAGTCGCATTTGGGTCATCAACACAAGCTCTACGACTTCAGATTTAAAGAGAAACGCGGGAGCAACCGCACTGATTACCAGAAACCCAGCTTCAGTCGGGGCATTACCGACAAAAGGGTTCAAACCTTCTCTACCCATTTCTTCTATCAAAGCCAATGGAGTAACTTTTCATTTCTTACCCGACCAGGTCCTTATTTTTTCAGGTAACCATTATGCTTCCGTTCAATATCAGCAACTATCCTTTAGCGTCAAAGCGTCACGCTATATCGAGTCAGAGGCTGTCCCACGCGATAGCCAACAGATAGATACCACATGGCGCTTTGTCAACAAGAATGGGAGCCCAGATCGCCGATTCAACAACAACCGCGCTATACCTGTTCTTTTATATGGAGAAGTCACTCTTCAAACATTGAGTGGCACCCAAGTCATACTACAAGCATCCAACTTGGGAATGGCACGTGCTTTTATCTCTCAATACAGTAGCGCATTCAGCAATGAGATGAGAGACTCTGCCCCACGAGAAAAGACTCCAGAGACGCCACGCACAGCAAATAACCCTTTATCGCAATACTACGAAATTCTTGGAATCACGCCGACTGCAACAGCAGAACAAGCAAACGCTGCCTTCCATAAAAAAGCAGCGTTATACCATCCCGACAAATACGAGCATTTGGCCCCAGAGATGAAAGAACTTGCACCGAAGAAAATGGCAGAAATAAATGAAGCATATTCATTTATCAAAAGAAATATCGGCAAATAGTTTACCAAATAAATCTTATTGATCCGGGCATGATTTTTATTCCCCGGAAGGAGCCTGGGCCTTCAGGCCCAGGAATCTCCTCCGCCCGCCGCACGGGGCTTCAGCCCCGGAACAACACGCCTCGCCCTCGCCAAAAAATTCGTCCCTCATACAAACGAAGCTGAGAATTGTCCTAATTTAGTTCCAAATGCAGCTGTCGCAGCTTCTCTTCTATCGAATTTTCCCATGCCCAAATTTACGCAATAAAAATGGCAGCACTGCACATGGGAAGACGTACGATGGCCCCGGGCAATTTTTGAATTGTCTAGTGGTTGTTGGAGCGGACGCCGAAAAGCTCTTGAACAGAGTAGGCAATCTCACAAGGAGGAAAATTGTTATGCCAATGCCAAAAGTAAGCAAATTCGAACTCTACAACGATGGCGGCTTCGTCTGTGACATTCACGCAATCTACACAGACGACAACGGGATTCAGCATGAAGCCTGTAATCACGAAAATTTTCCTATCGCCCAGTCGAGAACGATGGACTTGCAGGCAAAATGTGAGGGAATTTTTCCGGGAGCTACCGCGCAACTCAAGGTTTGGATTGCGCTCGGAAAAGACAACACCTACGCGCAGGTGTTTCAGTTTGATCCGCACGGCCCAACCCAAAAATTCAAAATCTCCGGCGCCACACTCAATAACTCCATCCAGTATCTTGGACCCGCCTAACCGGAAGCTGCGCTGAATCAATCTTTGTAACTTTCACCTTCACAGCTCTAATCGACTTACGCTGGTTCTACTCTGTCGAGAAAACCACAATGGCATAGCGTGGCGCTCTGTGCGCCTGTCTTCCATACGCCTGCGTTGAGTGTGCGTATCCCCGGTTGCCATTGCCGCTGCGGAAGAGAAGGGAATGGCTCTGTGGATGATTCCCTCTCTTTCGCCGCCCGCCGCACACGGCTTCAGCCCCGAGGAAAACCCCGCCCCGAAAGCACGCCATTTCCGAACGCAAAAACGCACGAAAAACGCACTTTTTGACACGAAAATCGCTGTTTTTGAGCCAAAAAACGCCGTTTTCTGCCCCAAAATCAGTGCATTTTCTCGATTTCGTCCGCCGCGAAGGCCACCAGCTTCGAGCAGAGTTTTTCGTGTAACTCCAACTCCTTGAAGCGTTTCTGTCCCTCTTCGGTATTCAGCTTGCACCCCGTCAGCGCCCGGCAATGGATGGCTCCGTTGGCCTCGCGAAACCGCGTCATCAGCTCATCGGACTCTTTGTAAAGCGTTGCGCGGAAAGCAGTTGGATCGCACTCACTGATCCCGCGCTTTTCGCCGAGCGCCATCAGAGCCCCGGTCAGCGCGCCGCACACCTCGCCCCGCCGCGCCATGCCGCCGCCAAAGGCAGCGGAGACGGCCAACCGTTGTTGTTCACTCATTCCATTACCGTTAGCACTCGCCGCATAGACCGACTGCGCGCAGTTGTAGTGCGCGTGAAACAGCTCCACCGCCCGTTCCGAAGCCTTCTTTTCCATAGGTCTTCTCCCGTGATCCCTTCTCAGAATAGAACTTAGCGGTGCGCCAAGGCGAGCATGAGCAGAAACAGCAGCACCGGCGCAAGGCCCAGCACGGCATAGAGCGCAAGCCGGCCCTTGTGCGGAAGTCGTTGATGCAGAGGAAGTTTGCGCACATCCTCCTCGACGCCAACCTGCTCCTGATGCTCCAGATCCCAGGCCATTTCGCAGGCCGTCGCGTAGCGGTGGCGCGGCTCACGCTCCAGCGCGCGGAAGACGATCTCTTCCACCTGCGCGGAGATTTCTGGCGCGAGCGTGCGCGGAGGCGTTGGATCGTGCTGCAGCCGTTCATTCATGACCGCCAAGGGGTTAGGCCCAACATAGGGAGGCCGCCCGGTGAGCATCTCATAAAAAATGGCCCCCAACGCGTAGATGTCGCTGCGCTGGTCGCCGCGCTGGCCCTTCACCTGCTCGGGCGCAATGTAGTCGGGGGTGCCGAGCAGCGGGGAGTTGCCGGCGAAGGTCAGCCGACGCGCATCCTCTTTCATGGCAATGCCGAAATCGATGAGCTTGATGCGATCGTCCTCGCCCACCATGATGTTTTCCGGCTTCAGATCGCGATGAACAACGCCGCGCTTGTGCATGTAATCGAGCGCATCGCAGATGCCGAGAACGATGCGGGTGGCGCGGTCGGCATCGACTCCCCCGTTGAGGACCTCGCGCAGGAGGCGCCCCTCAACCCACTCAATCACCATGTACTTGCGGCAGCGCTCTTCACCGTTAAAAGTTTTCACGATGCCCGGATGATCGAGTTCCTGGCCGATCTGTTCCTCGCGCCGAAAGCGCTCGACGAGGATCGGATCGTTTTCCATTGCAGGATGGGGGAGCTTGAGGGCCACGACGCGGTCGCTGGCAAGGTCGCGGGCGCGGTAAAGCGTCGACATGCCACCGCGCGCCACCACGGCCTCCAGCCGGTAGTGGTCGAGCGTAGCGCCGGGTTCAAGCGTACTCGGCTGCATCTGTTGCATGATCAGAATGATCTTTTCACGGATTGCGTAAAAAACTTGCAAGGAATTTTGCTCTTTCTCCTTCCGTAACTGGAAGTTGGATTGCGCGCCGGTCTATAGTGAGGCCAGAACGCCATGTCGCATTCACGATCATTTTTCTCTTTTTTCCTGCTCCTCGCTCTGTTGGGGGGCACTGCCGCCACGGCCCGGCCGCGCGCCGCGAAAGCGGAGGCTCTGCCGCCGCAGGACACCGGTTTTTTGAACCGCCAGGTGGTGGTGCGCGGCGTCGTGCACCGCTTCCAGGTCTACCTGCCCGAACAGTGGCGGCGCGACGACAAAAAGCTCTGGCCGGTGATTCTGTTCCTGCATGGGCGCGGTGAACGCGGCTCGGAGGGGATGTGGCAGACGCAGGTCGGCTTGCCGGCGGCGGTGCGCAGCCACCCGGAGCGGTGGCCGTTCGTCATCGTGATGCCGCAGTGCCCGCTTGGCTCCTTCTGGACCGACCCGGAGCAACTGACGCAGGCAATGGAGGCGCTCGACATGGAGACGGCTGAGTTCCACGGCGACCCGGAGCGCACGTATCTGACCGGACTGTCGATGGGCGGCTACGGCGCCTGGGAGCTGCTGCACAACCATCCGCATCGCTGGGCGGCGGTGGCGATTGCCTCGAGCAGCATCTTCTGGGGCTACGCGCCGGAGCGCTGGCAGAGGGCGGCAACACTGCCGACCGAGTATGCGCGGGCGCTGGGCCACACGGGGCTATGGATGTTTCATGGCACCGACGACCCGATTGTGCCGATCAAGGGCGACGAGCTGACCTATGAGGCGATCAAGGCGCAGGGCGGTCGGGTGCGCTACTGGATTTTTCAGGGCGTCAAGCACGATAGCTGGACGCGCGCCTTCAACGAGCCGGAGCTGCCGCGCTGGCTGCTGACTCACCGGATCGAAAACGAGCCTCCCTCCCTGAAGCGCAAGGATGGGCGCGAGGTGGCCGCCAAAGAGCCGCCGCCCTATGCCGAGCGCATCGTCTTTCCTCTGCATCCGACGGCGCTGCGCCTGACGCCGGCGCAGATGGATGCGCTGGCCGGCGAGTATGGCGAGAGCCGCGGTCGCTGGCAGCATACGCTGTTTCGTCAGGGCGACGAGTTGGTGGAAAAGGACGTGAACGGTGAGTATCACGAACTGGCCGCCGACTCGGCCAACACGCTGTTTTATCCGAAGGGATCGAACCAGGTGCGCATCGTGATTGAGCGCGACGGCGTGGGCCGCATCACGGCGCTGGTGCTGCGCGACGACCGGCACGAAGAGCGCTGGGTCAAACGGCAGACGCAGGGCGGCGGAGGCAACCGGCGATAAAAAAAGCGCGGCCTTGGCCGCGCTTTTTTAGTGGACAGTGAGCAGTGAACGGTGGCAAGTCTGCAGAGCCTCTTTGAAGTGCAGCCGGAGATCCCTCGGCTCACCACCCCCAGACTGAAGAAAACGCCTGGGGCCCCGTTCGCTCGGGATGACGGGCGGTCTATGAGCTGGTTTGCTCTGGATGACCCGCGGCGCGTGTAGTCTCGTTCGCTCAGACAAAAGCAGGGAACAGTGGACAGACGATGCATTGTCCACTGTTCCCTGCTTTTATTGACTGCGCCCTGTTTACTTGCTCTTGAACTGTTGCAGTGCCTTGTCGAGGAACTCGTCCTTGTCGGCAGCGTTCTTGGCAGGGGCTTGCGGCTGCGCGGGGGTGGCCTCGTCCTCGTCTTCGTCCTCGGCGGTCTGCTTGCCCACCAGCACGTTGGGCAGCACGGCCACATCCTGAATTTTTTTGCCCGAGGCGGTCTGATACTTGGCAACGGTCAGCACGAGGGCCGCGCCGTTCTGCAGGCCGATGGTCTTCTGTACCGAGCCTTCGCCGAAGGTGCGTTCGCCGACCAGGTCCGCGCGCTTGAGGTCCATCAAGGCAGCCGCGGCCAGCTCGGGCGCGCCGTAGGTGCCGCGGTTGACGATCACCTCGACGGGCGCATCGGTGAGACACTTGGCGGCATCGGCATTAAAGCTCTGCTGCGGGAACTGCTGGCCGCTGAGGGTGGCCATGGTGCCCTGCTTCAAGAAGAAGTTGGCCAGACGCAGGCCCTGCTGCTCGTCTTCGCCGGTGGCGTCACGCAGGTCGAGCAGAATCTTGGTGTGCGGCGCGGCCTTGATTTTGGCGGCGATTTCATCCACGCGCTGGGCAGTGAGAATGCCGGGCTTGAGGTAGAGGATGCTGCCGCCCTCGTAGTTCTGCGCGGCGAAGGCCGGCTGCGGAACGACCGCGCGGGTGAGCGAAACCTTGTCAGTGTCGGACTTGGTCGCGCCCTGGCGGAAGAGGCCCAGAGTCAGCTTTGACCCGGGCTTGCCCTCGAGCATGAGGCGGATGACGGCGAGAGACAGCTCGCGGGTGGACTGGCCGTCGATCGACTCGATCACGTCGGCGTCCTTGATGTGCTCGGCCTCGGCGGGCGAGCCGGGCAGCACGTTGACCACGACCGCATAGCCAAAGCGCTTGGAGACGGTGATACCAACCTGCGCATTGCCGGAGCTGGGCCGCTCGCTATAGATCTTGTACTCGGTCGGCGTCAGGTAGCTGGAGTCGGCGTCGAGGGCCTCGAGCAGTCCGTGCAGCGCGCCGTTGGTCACGTCGCCGATGTTCGGCTCGGTCACATAATCGGTCTGGATCTTCTTGAGGACATCGGCATAGATGCCCATCTGCTTGTAGGCGCCGTCCTGATCAGAGCCGGCATGAACGCCGAACCAGCCAAACTCGCCAAAGGCAAAACCCAGTCCCAGAGAGGCAAAGATCGCCACGGAGACCACGAAGACAAATCGCTGAAAAAATCGGGACACTCGCACCACCGGGGGAGAGCCTGCAAAGTTGCGCCAGACGACTCCACTGTATAGACGCAATGATAGCGCACAGGGTGCGCGGGCGATCAGCCAGAGGAGCGGAAAGGCCGTTGCCGAGCGCCGGAACGAAACGGGACGGTTACTTCGTACCCATGCCGCGCATGGACCTTTCGTGACTGGCGGCAAGGCTGCATTCGCGCTATGGTAGGGAGCAAATGACACGCACAGGCCCTATCGCAAGACTATCTCTACCGAGATTTCTGTGGCAGTGTTGCCGCAAGCCCATTGCGGATCGCCGTCTTGTCGCATTGTGTGCCCTCCGGTAACTCTCTCCGGCACATGGATTTCTGAACAACGCATTTTCTCAAAATTTATTTACAGGCTGGCGTGTTGCATTGCGTCGAATCGCCGCCGAGTCGGTGATTCCATCTCTTGCCGCTTCAAGCACGGAAAACGCGCTCGCTTGCCCCTTGCGGGGTAAGCCGGAGAGCCTTTTTCCCCCGAAAAGGAGATTCCATGCATCGTCGCATGAGTTTGTTTCTGCTGTTTGTTCTGGGCATCAGTCTTGCCGGAGCGCAGAATCTGGGCACCCGTCACCTGCCGGAGGCTGTCACCTCCCACGCCGTAACGGCGACCGGCAACCTGGACGCAAGCAAGGTTCTGCAACTGGATGTGGTTCTGCCGCTGCGCGATGCGCAGGGACTGACGTTGCTGTACGAAGACCTCTACGACCCCACCAGCGCCAACTACCGGAAGTTCATCACCCCGACCGAGTTCACCGAGCGGTTTGGCCCGAGCGAGGCCGACTACGCTGCGACGGTGCAGTACCTGAAGTCGAAGGGACTGGCAGTCGTCGGCGGCACGCGCGATGGCCTGGATATTCAGGTCAAGGGCTCGGTCTCGAAGATTGAAAGCGCCTTCAACCTGAAGCTGAAGACCTTCAAGCATCCAACCGAGGACCGCAACTTTTTTGCGCCGGACCGGGAACCGACGACGGGGCTGGGCATTGCGCTGTGGCACGTCTCGGGACTCGATAACTACGCGAAGCCAAAGCCACGCTTCCACACGCGCGCCGAGGCGGCCAAGGCGCTGGGCATCACCGAGGACGAGGTGGTTTCGCACGCGACCACCGGCAGCGGCCCGTCGGCCTCGTTCCTGGGAAGCGATATTCGCGCGGCCTATTACAGCGGCACGCTGACCGGTGCCGGGCAGAACCTGGGGCTGATCGAGTATTACGGCACGGACCTGGCCGACCTGACGACCTATTACAAGAATGTGGGCCAGACGTTGAACGTGACACCGACGCTGCTATCGGTCGACGGCACCAGCACCACCTGCCTTTACACAAGGGCAGGCGGCTACTGCGACGACACCGAGCAGATTCTCGACATCACTCAGGCGCTGGGCGCGGCACCGAACCTGAACAGTCTGGTGGTCTACACCGGCTCGACCGACACGGCGATCTTCAGCGCGTTGTCGACGCACAGCCCGCTGCCGACCACGATTGGCTGCTCGTGGGGCTGGACGCCGGTCGACCAGAGCACGCTCGACCCATACTTTTTGAAATTTGCCGTGCAGGGCCAGAGCTTCTTCGCCGCCTCGGGCGACGACGCGACCTGGTCATCGAGCGTCGAGGCCTGGCCGGCCGACGATCCTTACGTGACGTCGGTGGGCGGCACCGATCTGGTGACAGCCTCGGCCGGAGGCGCGTGGAAGTCGGAAACCGGCTGGTCAAACAGCGGCGGCGGCATCAACACCGACAACATCTACATTCCCAGTTGGCAGGCGCTTTCCGGAGTGATCACCTCGACCAACAAGGGATCGAGCACGCTGCGCAACGGACCGGATGTTTCGGCCAACGCCAACTACACCTACTACGTCTGCGCCGACCAGACCACCTGCACGGCAAACAGCTACGGCGGCACCAGCTTTGCCGCGCCCTTCTGGGCCGGCTACGTCGCACTGGTCAATCAGGCGCTGGCAACGGCCGGGCAATCGCCGATCGGCTTTCTGAATCCGCTGATTTATCCAGAGAACCTGACGGCAGCCACCTACGCGGCCAACTTCCACGACATTACCAGCGGCACGGCCGGCAGCTACTCGGCGGTGACAGGATACGATCTGGTCACGGGTTGGGGCAGCCCGATCGGCGCCAGCCTGCTGACGACGCTGGTCTCGGCCGGATCGACCTCCGGATTCACCCTGACAGCCTCACCCGCCTATCTGGCGATCAAGAAAGGCAAATCGAGCACCTCGACGATTCTGAGCACGGTCACCGGCGGCTTCAGCTATGCAACCAGCTTTACGGCCGCCAGCTCGAATACCGGCATCACCACCACGTTCAGCGCCTCGACGCTCGCCGCGCCCGGCTCGGGCAAGCTCACGCTGACCATCAAGGTGGCCTCGACGGTGGCCTCGGGCACCTACACGGTGACGATCACCGAGACCGGCAACAGCAGCTCGAAGACGGCCACGATCAAGGTCGTGGTCTCCTAACCCCGGACTCCTCCCCCGGAACACGGCAAAGGCCCGGAGCAACGCCGGGCCTTTTGCTTGGAACAAAATTTGTTTGGAACTAAAGAAGAGTGGTGGCGGGAGGCAGACTTGAATTTTTCTGATCTTGGGAAAGGCGAAAAGCACGGAGCCTTAACAAGACAGAACCCGCAACGCAAAGAATTTCAAGAAGGGAAGAAATTGGTGGCGGGAGGCAGACTTGAACTGCCGACCTACGGGTTATGAATCCGTCGCTCTAACCAGCTGAGCTACCCCGCCACGGGGCGTCCTGGAGCAAACACAGGAGCGTTGGAAGCGGCACAGGATTCTCCCCTGTCCCCCTGCTTCACTTTCCATGATAAGTGTGACTGGGATTTCGGTCAAACGCCAGCGTTTTTCCGGGCTTTGCTGCCCGCTGCGTGCAATGAAAAGATTTTTGAAGCCTTTTCTGTCTTGATTCATCCAAATATACAAAGGTTGTTTTAACAAGTATCTTCGCTAAAGGATTCGGCCATGTCCACGATTTTGCAGATTGATTCCAGTCCGCGCGCAGCCTCGATTTCGAGCGCCCTCGCCGCCAAGTTTGTCGAAGGGTTGAAAAAAAAGGATCCTTCCGCCGTTGTTTACCACCACAACACCACCAATGAAAAACTCCCCTACGTTGACGAGTCGGCGCTGGGTACGCTGTTTGCCGGCATCGAGCCAACGGATGAGGCGCAGAAGCAGCTTCTCGCACTGAGCGAAAAGCTCATCGAGGAGTTCCTTGCGGCCGATGAGGTCGTCGTCGCCGTTCCCATGTGGAACCTGGGCATTCCAGCCTCGCTCAAGGCCTGGGTTGATCTGATTTCGCGTCCGGGCCGCACCTTCAAGTATGTGGCGGGCGGTGGTGTTGAGACGCTGGTGCAGCCCGGCAAGAAGGTCGTCGTGATTGCCTCGCGCGGTGGCGCTTACCCGGAGGGCAGCCCGTGGGCGGCCTATAACCAGGTCGATCCGTATCTGCGCACGATCTTTGCTTTCTTCGGCGTCACCGATGTGAACTTTGTCTACGTGGACAACCAGAACCGCTCGGGCGATGCTCCGGCCGAGGGCCTGGCCGCCGCCGAAAAGCAGATTGCCGCGCTGATCGGCTAAGTTTGGAGCGACAGGCGCGGACGGCCAACCCGCCATCGCGTTTTGTCGCACCAAAAACCTTGCGCCTGCCATGGCTTCCCCGCATCCAGCAAAAACCATGGCGGGCGCGGTCGCCCGATTCGACCCTGCTCAACTAAACTTTTCAGCATGAGCACGCTGAAAATCGCCGGTGTGATTCCGGCCCGTCTGGCTTCGACCCGTCTTCCCCGCAAAGTTCTGCGCACCATCGCCGGCCGCCCCATGGTGGAGTGGGTCTGGCGCGCCGCGCAATCGAGTGGCCTGATGGAAACGGTGGTGGTGGCGACCGACTCCGATGAGGTGGCCGCGGTCTGCCGCGAGCGCTCGATTCCGGTGGTGATGACCTCGCCCGATTGCCCCTCGGGCTCGGACCGCGTGCGTCAGGTGGCGCGCACCATCGCCGCTGATATTTACGTCAACATTCAGGGTGACGAGCCGACGCTGACCGGCGACTTTTTTGTGCCTCTGCTCAAACTTTTTGACCGGCCCGAGGTCGAGGTGGCGACGCTTTCCGTGCGCTGCCCAGAGCACGAGTTCGCCGATCCGAATGCCGTGAAGGTCGTGACCGCGCTCGACGGACGCGCGCTCTATTTTTCTCGCTGCACGATTCCTTTCGACCGCGATCAGACGGGTTTTGCCGGATACCGCAAGCATCTGGGCATCTACGCCTATCGCGCCGCAGCGCTTGAGCGCTTCGCCGAGCTTGCACCGACGCCGCTTGAAAAGCTGGAGCGGCTCGAACAGTTGCGCCTGCTTGAAAACGGCATTCCGCTCTATGTGGCCGAGGCTCCGCGCGACACGGTCGGCGTGGACACGGAAGCGGACTTGGCGCGGGCCGAGGCGTTTCTCTCGCAGCAAAAAAATTGACTTGCTTTCCGGCGTAGTGGCAGCGAAGATCAGACGCATGAGTGCAACGAGAGCTTCTTCTTCGACCGCGCGTTTTGCGCCGCACGAAAGCCTCCGCTATACCGCCGCACCGAGCGCCTACGGCTGGATTGCAGTGGCGGCAACCGCGCGTGGACTCTGCTGGCTTTCACTGGCCGCAACCAAACAAGAGGCCATCGCGACGCTGCGCGCGGAGTTTCCTCTGGCCGATCTCGAGGAAGATGCCGCGCTGACAATCTGGTGCGAACGCGCTGTGGCGTCGGTCACCAGCGGCAGATCCTTCGACGAAAAACCGGGCGCCGCGCAGCGCATGGATCTTCGGGGAACGGAGTTCCAGCATCGCGTCTGGGAGGCAATCCAAAAGATTCCGCGCGGCGAAACGCGGAGCTATGCGGCGCTGGCGCGCTCACTCGGCAAGCCAAATGCCGTGCGCGCCGTGGCGCGGGCCTGTGCGGTGAATCGCGTGGCTCTGCTGGTGCCCTGCCATCGCGTGATTGGCGCGACGGGCGCGCTCACCGGCTACCGATGGGACGTCGAACGCAAGCGGCAACTGCTCACAGCAGAAGGCGCGCACCTCAATGAGGAAACGCGCGCCTCAAGCAAAAAGGCAGTTAATCGATAGGCTCGACGGTGACCTCGACGAGTTCACGCTGCGTTGCGCCGGGAATCGCCAACAAGCCAAGTACAACGGGCTTGCCCGGCGTAAAGTTGAAGCGCTCGTTCAGCGTTGTCTGCCGAAGAATGGGCGCCTGCGGACCAATGCCGGAGCGTTCTTCGGAGACGCTGGTTTCCTCAATGTTGGTCTCGCCCTGGGTGCCGTTGACGTCGGCATCGATGTGCAGCCCGACGTCGACATATTGAATCTGCGCGTTGGATGCGACGTCCTTCGCATCCTTGTCGCTGGCCGCGCCGGTAACGATCGGCACGCGCGCGCCCTGCTTGAGCGCGGAATGACGCGTTCCGGTCACGATCAGCGTGTACTGCCGTTCTGCCGTGCGTTTGCTGCCTTCGAGCACGGCCAGGGTGTAGGTGAGCCGGTAACTCTTGAGCGGCTTGTCGAGATCGGCAACGATCTTGCGCGCCGCAGCCAAATCCTCTGCCGTCGCCGTGATGGTAATCGCATTCTGATCCGCGACCCCATAGTTTCTTACGTGCGGCAACTGCGAACGCAGCGCGGTCAGCACATCGTTGAGTGCGGATTGCGAAACGACGTGATGCAGAAAGATGGTTTCCTGCACCGTGGCGGGCTTGTTTTCGCTCTGTTTTTCGGTTTGCGCAACGGCCGAGGCCGCCAGCAGCAGCAGGCCGAGCAGAGTGGCGGCCAGCCCCGCAGGACGCAGTTTCCCCGCGATGGCCTTCAAAGACAGCTTCATGGAATTCCCCCTTGGATCAAGGTCGATCCGCGTATCCCGGGTGCGCGGTGGTGTTACTTCACTCGACGCATGCAGCCGGTGAACGCTCACGATTTTTACGATTTTCCTCAACACGCCCTGGCAAAAAGAATTTTGATGGGAACCATCGTACAGCCTGACGCGTAGTATGCTGCGGGTGAATCCTTTGCCTGTCTCAAGGAGGCGCAATGTTTTGCAGCCGTTGTGGAAGCTCTCTTGCCGGTATTCAGGGTTTCTGTCCGCAGTGCGGACAAGTGGCCGCACCGGCCCCCGTTGCCAGCCTCGAATACCAACTGCATGCCTACGCGAACAAGATCAGAATGCTCAGCTTGTTTTGGGCAATCTACGCGGGGCTCACGATGCTCAGCGGCTTTTTGGGCATCAACGTTCTGCGCATGTTTTTCTCGGGAGCCTTCGGGCAGTGGATGCACCAGGATATGCCCGGCCCGTGGTTTGGACCAATGTTTTTGCACTTTGTCTGGGGCGCGGTGATTGTGCGCGCGGCGCTGGCCGGCGTGGCGGCCTGGGGGCTATGGGAGCGCACGGGCTGGGGTCGCGTCGTGGCCATCGTTGCCGCTTTTTTGAGCCTGCTGAAAATTCCCTTCGGCACCGCGCTCGGCATCGCGACGCTGGTGCTTCTGCTCGGCGCACGCAACAGTTCGCTCTATATGCAAATTGAGACGAGGGAGCAGTAAGCAGGGAACGAGAGAACAGTGAACAGTCCATGCAGCGAAGTTGTGCAGGACAAGACCGACTGTTCACTGTCCACTCTCTTCCGTCCACCGCGCTACAATTTGTCCATGAGCTTCCCCATACAACGGCTACGTCGGCTGCGGCGCACCGCACCGCTTCGTTCTCTGGTTCGCGAAACCGCGCTGGACGCGGGCGACCTGATCTACCCCATTTTTTTGTGCCCCGGCAAAGGCATTCGCAAAGAAATTTCCTCGATGCCCGGCGTCTTCAATCTCTCGGTCGATGAGGCCGTGCGCGAGGCTGAAGAGGCTGCATCGCTCGGCATCGCCGGACTGCTGCTGTTCGGGCTGCCCGAGACCAAGGACGAGCAGGCCACCGGCGCCTGGTCCGACGAGGGCATCGTGCAGCAGGGACTGCGCGCGTTGAAGGCCTCGCCCGCCGCGAAAGATCTTCTGCTGATCGCCGACACCTGTCTGTGCGAGTACACAGCGAACGGCCACTGCGGCGTGGTGATCGAAGGCCGCGACGGCTGGGAGATCGACAACGATCCCTCGCTCGAGTTGCTGGCGAAGACCGCCGTCAGTCAGGCGCGGGCCGGCGCCGACATCATCGCCCCCAGCGACATGATGGACGGCCGCGTCGAGGCCATTCGCGATGCGCTCGATGCCACTGGATTCGCCAACACGCCGATTATGAGCTATGCCTCAAAGTTTGCCTCGGCCTTCTATGGTCCCTTCCGCGAGGCGGCCGATTCGGCACCGCAGTTCGGCGACCGGCGCAGCTATCAGATGGACCCGGCGAACCTGCGCGAGGCTTTACGCGAGATCGAACTTGACCTTGAAGAGGGCGCGGACATGCTGCTGATGAAGCCCGCCATGCCGTACCTCGACGTGGTGCGTGCCGCGCGCGACAATTTCGATGTGCCGATGGGCGCCTATCAGGTTTCGGGCGAGTATTCGATGCTGGTGGCGGCCTTTGAAAAAGGCTGGCTTGATCGCGACCGCACGATCCTCGAATCGCTGCTCGGCATCAAGCGTGCCGGAGCGGAGTTCATCGTGACCTATTTTGCGAAGGAAGCGGCAAAGCTGTTGAAGTAAGCAGTAAAACAGGGGGCAGTGAACAGCCTGTGATGCGAGTTTTTCGCTGCACAAAACGGGCTGTTCACTGTGCCCTGACTACTATCCACTATTCTTAAAAGAACCATGCTGCAACGCCTTGAAAATTTCTTTGAATTTAAACGCCTGAACGCCAACTGGCGCACCGAGATTCTGGCCGGGCTCACCACCTTTTTGACGATGGCCTACATCGTGCTGGTGAACCCGGCGATTCTCACCGTCACCGGCATGCCGCTCGGCGCAGTCACCGCCGCAACGTGTCTGTCGGCGGGCTTCGCCTCGATTCTGATGGGCGTGGTGGCGCGCTACCCTATTGCGCTGGCACCGGGCATGGGTCTGAATGCCTACTTTGCCTACGCGGTCTGCCTGCGCATGCACGTGCCGTGGCCGACGGCGCTCGGCGCGGTCTTTCTTTCGGGCGTGCTTTTTCTAGCGCTCACCGCAACCGGCATCCGGCAGATGATTCTGCGTGCGATTCCGCGCGAACTCTACGCCTCGGTGGCGGGCGGCATCGGCCTGTTCATCGCGCTGATCGGCTTTCGCAACGCGGGGCTGGTGGTGGGCGACGCGGCAACGCTGGTCGGGCTCGGCAATCTGCGCAACCCGACGACCTTCCTTGCGCTGATCGGGCTCGCCGTGATGGTCACGCTTGAGATTCGCAAGATTCGCGGCTCGATTCTGATCGGCATTCTCACCGTCACCGCACTCGCCGTGCCCTTTGGGCTGATTCACCCGGCGCACAATGGCGGTGGCCTCGCGGCGCTCACCGAGACTGCCTTCAAGCTCGACATTCGCGGCGCGCTCAACAAGGGCCTCGTCGAGATCATCTTCGTTTTCTTTTTTGTCGATCTGTTCGACAACCTCGGCACGCTGATGGCCGTGACCAAGCGGGCCGGGCTCATCGACGAAAACGGCACGATTCCGCGCCTGAACCGGATTCTCTTTGCCGATGCGACGGCCACGGTCTTCGGCTCGCTGACCGGCACATCGACCGTGACCAGCTATGTGGAATCGACGGCGGGCGTGGCGGCGGGCGGCCGCACCGGCGTCACCGCGATCACCACCGGCGTGCTGTTTTTGGGAGCCATCGCCGCAGCACCTTTTGCCGCGATGATTCCCGCAGCGGCCACCGCGCCCGCGCTGATGCTGGTCGGCTCGATGATGATGGGCGGGCTTGCCGAGATTCGCTGGCGCGAGCCTCTGGTGGCCGTGCCCGCGTTTCTGACGCTGGTGCTGATCCCGTTCACCTGCTCCATCGCCAATGGCCTCGGCTTTGGCCTGATCGCCTGGGCGGTGCTCCATGCCGCCAGCGGCAAGCTGCGCCGCGCGGACTGGTTTTTGACCCTGCTGGCCGTGCTGTTTCTGGTGCGTTTCCTGTATCTGGGCGCAAGCTGACCCCGATCACGGCATTGCCCTCCCGTGTAAGATAGTTACGAATTCGACAACTCTGATTCCGAGGCGATTTTGAACAAGACCAGCAATCGAGGCACAGCACTCTCCGCACAACTCAAGTTGACGCTGGCGGCGGTCTCCGCGCTGGCGCTGGCCTTCACGCTCTCGGCATGCCAGAACGTCGCCTCGTACACGCAACCGACGCTGGCGCGCGTCATTGACGCCTCGGCCTCGGCACCGGCGCTCAACGTCACCGTAGAAGGAACGCCGCTGGCCGTCAATCTGGGCCAGGGCACCATCAGCGACTACGGCACCTTTGCCGCCAGCCAGGCGGCGGCCATCAAGCTGACGGCGACCAACGACACGACCAACACCGCGCTGCTGACCGGCTCGGCCACGCTGCTCGCCGGCACGCATCACTCGATTCTGATCGCCGACAACACCAAGGCCTCGCTTGGCTACTCGATCACCGTTCTCGAAGATCCGCACACGGCGGCGGCCTCCGGCCACTCGTCGTTTCGCTTTATCAACGCGGCAACGAAGGCGGGTGCGGTAGACATCTATCTGGTGCCCTCAAGCTCGACGCTGGCCAAAAGCTCCGCGCTGATCACCAACCTTGCCGTGAACGCCACGCCGACCTACATCAGCTTTGCCTCGCAGACGGTTTCGATCGTCATCGTCGCGACCGGCACCAACGTCGCGCCCACCACCACCACAACAACGGTGTCCACGCTGTACAGCTCCGACGCGCTGGCGCTGACCGGCGGCGAGGTGCGCACGGTTTTGCTGGTCGATTCCAAATTGACCGCCAGTGCCATTGACGCCTACACCGCCAATGATATGAACTAGCCCGCAGCCAAACCCGATCCGCACCCAGCGTATACTTGCGGCAAGGATCACATCCATGGACTCTTCCTTCGTCACCTTTCTGCTGCCGAGCAATGTGCAAAACGCGGCGCTCGTCACCATCTTTCTGGCCTTCGCCGGCTACCTGCTGACCTTTTTGTCGACGCGCATGATGGCGCGCCACGCCGACCGGCTCAAGCTGGTCAACGAGCGGCTGAATGAGTTCTACGGCCCGCTCTACGTGGCCAGCCAGGCCGGAAACATTGCCTATCGCTCGCTGCTGACGCGGCTGGGCAAAACGCAGAGTTATCCGATTCTCGACAGCGAGTTGAAGGATTGGGAACTGTGGATGACGACGATCTTCATGCCGCTGAATGATATTCGCGAAAAGATCATCATCGAAAAGGCGCACCTGATTATTGAAGAAGAGATGCCGCACTGCCTGCTCGATTTTGTGACGCACGTGGTCGGCTATAAGGCGGTGCTGGCGCGCTGGGCCGAGGGCGACTACTCCGAGCGCCGCTCAACGATTGGCTGGCCGCCGGAGTTCGACAGCTACGTGGAGCGATCCTATAAACAGCTCAAGGCGCGGCAGTCAGCCCTGTTGCACAGCTCCACATGGCGCGTGCTGCATCATCTGTTCTTCCAGCGGAGCTAGTGGATCGCATGCGGCAATGGCTCTTCGCCAAAGCAAACTCCGCGTTCGTCGCAACCGACGCGACCGGCGCATAGATCACGTCATCGGCATGAATGAGTACTGGCCGGTATTCCTCGCGAATCGCCTCCAGAATCGCAGGCGCAAAGTGGCTGGAACGATCCTCGCTGTTCACCGGCCCGTTGAGTTGAATCGCGCTGAACTGGTGATGGCGAATCGCCGCCGTCATCCGTTCGGGATCAAGTTTGCCGCCTTCGATGAAGCGCGTGGCATTGAATGGATCGTAGAGATACGGCTTGCCTGCATCGGCACAGCGCAGCAGGCTTTCGCACAGTGAGGGCCCGGGTTCGGCGCGCAGCCAGGCGACCTCGGCGTCGAACTGTTTTTCGTCGGCCGCAAACTGATGGAGCGTACGCACCGGATTCCAGACAGCGAGCGCGGGACGGCCTTCGCACAGCGGCGGAACCACCAGCCAGGGAATCAGCAACCAGGCAAACAGCATGCCCGCGACAGCCGCCTCGCGCCACACCAGCGCCTGTGGCAGCGCACTGAACAGCAGTCCGACGAGCACGCTCATCGCCAGCAATGCACTATAGAGCGCGTTGATCGAAACCCCGTCCCCACCGATGAAATAGAAGCCCAACGACAGCGCGCACCCCAGCCACAAGGTAACGATGCGCCGCGATCGATCACGCCGCACGCGCCACGCCATCCAGAACGCGAGCCCCAGCGGAAAAACCAGCGGCCCCAGATTCACGCCGGTCAGCAGAAGAGATTTGCCGAGGGAATAGTTGCGCGCCGAGAGCAGATCGGCGACGAAAAACGGCCCTCCCCAATGGAGGTTCATCCAGACAGAGAGTGCGGCGAAGGCCGCGCCACAGGCGGCAAACACCGCCGCGCGACGCCGCGAAACCAGCAACAGGTCGAGCAGAACGGCCAGCGGAAAATCGATCAGATTATGTTTGATTGAGCCGCCGACGACGAACAACAACGCGGCAACGGCAAGCCCCGCCCAACCACGCCGCATGCGCAAGTAGGCATACAGTCCCGCCAGGAAAAATGCCTGCGCAAGCAGTTGCGGATCGTCCACGCCAACATACGAAGGATAGTCGGCCGCCGAGCAAAACATCGCCAGACAAAACAGACCCGAAAACGCCGCCGCGAAACGCGTGCCCCCCAGCCTGCGCACGATGGCGCTCATCAAAAGGCAGCTTGCAAAAAGCCCCGCCAGCGAAAGCATGCGCGCGGTAAAGAGGACCTCATGCGTCCAGCGCGCAAGACCGGCAGTCATGGCAAACGAGAGCATCGGATAGTTGACCGCGGTCCAGCCGTAGTGATCGCGATACAACAGATGCCCTGTCGCAACCGTCGCCGCGTTGTAAACATTCCACCCCTCGTTATAACTGGCTTCGAGATGAAAAAATGCACGCGCCACCGGCGCAAAGGCCATCAGAAGAGCACAGAGCGCACACAACAAAATCACGCCGCAGCGCACTCGTCTTCTGCGCGCATCCTCTCGATACGCTGTGTCGGCGGCAATGGATTCGCTGATCAAGATCAAAATTCCTCCCGATATTTTCTTGCGCATCTGTCGCGCAGAGTCTCTCTTGCGCCGTGCAATCTTTTTGCGGGGAGTTACAGGTTCGCGAGTTCGTGCCTCATGTCGCGGGACAAAGCCGGACAAGCGGCGCGCGAGGCAACCACGGCATGTTTCTTGCGCAATTGCCAGCATCCACCCGCAAAACAAACCACCAGCACCGCGCACTCGGCCATGCGCCAGACCAGGCCGTTTCCGCATGTGACCATCGCCACGTTGCCCGCCGACACGATGCCGAGCCAAAGCACGGAAGACGACACAGGCCGATGTGCCCAACCCAGCAGACGCATTCCGACCAGGGCAATGGGCAACGTCAGCGGAGCCAGATCGTATTCGATATGGCGCGGATTGAGAAGAACCACGCCGAGCAACAACACCGGGAGGTAGTGCGAAGCGCTCAATTCTCCGCGCAGATAGCGCCGGGAAAGCGCATGCAGCGCGCGCAGAATCAATGCCGCATAGCTTAGATAAAACAGCATTGGTACAAACTCGAACGCACCCTGCGCGTTCTGCAACAAATAGCCGAGCACACCCGCCGGACTTGCTCCGAAATCATGATTCAACGAAAACTGCTTTTCGACCGCCTGGAGATAATGCGCAAACTCCACGGGCCAAAGCTGTGCTTGCCCGGCGAACAGAGCCAGCCCCGTGCCCGCCGCCACGCCCGCCGGCCGTCCAATGCAGCGCACGCGTGTATACCTGTCCGTCCCACCCCACCTGCATCACGCGCATCCACGCAGGCAACGTCAACAGGGACAATCCCAAAAAAATTGCAACAGTGAGGCGCAAAGCCACGGTCCGGCTCATAGGAACTCCTTGCCTGATCTGATCCGCGCAGACTTCTGCGCGAAAATTCAGGAGCCCCAGCCTCCTCAAAACCTTGGACGCGCAAAAAACACTGCCCGCTTACGCCACACAGTTAGAAAGTTTTTTGCACAAAAAAACAGCGGCAAGACTCATAAAGAGCCCTGCCGCCGTTGTGATGCGCCGTAGCGCGGAGTTTTAGTAGCGGTAGTGGTCAGCCTTGTACGGGCCTTCGACCGGCACACCGATGTAGTCGGCCTGCTTCTGCGACAAGGTCGACAACTTCACGCCGATCTTTTCCAGGTGCAACCGCGCGACCTCTTCATCGAGTTTCTTCGGCAGCACATAGACGCCCACCTTGTAGGTGTCCTTGTTCTTCCACAGATCGAGCTGCGCCAGGGTCTGGTTGGCAAAGCTGTTCGACATGACGAAGCTCGGGTGACCTGTTGCGCAACCGAGATTGACGAGACGGCCCTCGGCCAGCACGAAGATCTGATGACCATCGGGGAAGATGTACTTGTCCACCTGCGGCTTGATGGTCAGCTTGGTCGCGCCCGATTCCGTGTTCAGACGATCCACCTGAATCTCGCTGTCGAAGTGGC
>DBTV01000043.1:50489-51174 GCA_002307235.1 Acidobacteriaceae bacterium UBA1307 | reverse complement strand
CGGCCTGCTTCGAGCCGACCATCGATTACGTCGTCACCAAGATTCCCAAGTGGCAGTTTGAAAAGTTCTCCGGCTCCGACGACGTGCTCGGCCCGCAGATGAAGTCAGTCGGCGAGGTCATGGCCATCGGCCGCACCTTCAAGGAATCGCTGATGAAGGCCTGGCGCGCACTCGAAACCGGCAAAAAAACCGGCGCCGAGGTGCTCGATCCGCGCCGTCTGACGCAGATGCTCGTCACCCCGCGTCCGGGCCGTCTCGGCTACCTGCGCTTCGCCTTCGAGCGCGGCATGAGCGTGCGCGAGGTTGCGCGGCTCACCAAGATGGACCCCTGGTTCCTGCACCAGTTGCGTGAGATCACGCTTGCCCAGGGCTCCATCGCGCAGACCACCCCCGAGACCATCACCGAAGACGAACTCCGCCGCCTCAAGCAGTTGGGCCTCAGCGACGAACGCATCGCCGCCGAGTGGCATCTCGAAGGCCACGAAGGCATCCAGCAGGTCCGCGAGCTGCGCGAAGCCAAGGGCGTCAAGCCCGTCTTCAAGCTGGTCGACACCTGCGCCGCCGAGTTCGAGTCGATGACCCCCTACCTCTACTCGACCTATGACGAAGAGGACGAGGCCGCGCCGACCGGCAAAAAGAAGATCATCATTCTCGGCTCCGGCCCCAACCGCATCGGCCAGGGCAT
>DBTV01000043.1:0-50223 GCA_002307235.1 Acidobacteriaceae bacterium UBA1307 | reverse complement strand
GGCATCGAGTTCGATTACTGCTGCTGCCATGCCTCCTTCGCGCTCCGCGAAGACGGCTTTGAGACCATCATGGTCAACTGCAACCCCGAGACGGTTTCAACCGATTACGACACCAGCGACCGCCTCTACTTTGAGCCGCTCACCCTCGAAGACGTGCTCGCCATTCACGATCACGAAGCGCGCTCGGGTGCCGAGATCGGCGTCATCGTGCAGTTCGGCGGACAGACGCCGCTCAATCTCTCGCAGCGTCTGCGCGCGGCCGGCGTCAAAATCATCGGCACCTCGCCGGACTCGATCGACCTCGCCGAAGACCGCAAGCAGTTCGGCAAGCTGCTCGACGGGCTCAAGATTCCGCAGTCGGCCGGCGGCACCGCCACCAGCGTGGAAGAGGCTCTGGCCGTGGCCAATCGCATCGGCTACCCGGTGCTCGTCCGCCCCAGCTATGTGCTCGGCGGCCGCGCCATGGTCATCGCCTACGACGCCGAAAGCGTGCAGCGCTACATGCACGAGGCCGTCGAATACTCGCAGGATCGCCCGGTGCTCATCGATCACTTCCTCGAGAACGCCATCGAGATCGACGTCGACGCGCTCTGCGATTCCGAAGACGTCATCATCGCCGGCATCATGCAGCACATTGAAGAGGCCGGCATTCACTCCGGCGACTCCTCCTGCGTGCTGCCCGCCGTCTCCATCCGTCCCGAGACGCTCGACACCATCCGCACCTACACGCGTCAGCTCGCGCTTGCGCTCAAGGTCGTCGGCCTGGTCAACCTGCAGCTCGCCATTCAGCGCGACGCCGCCGGCAAGGATCACGTCTACATCATCGAAGTGAATCCGCGCGCCTCGCGTACCGTGCCTTACGTCTCAAAGGCCACCGGCATTCCGCTCGCCAAGATCGCCTCGCGCATCATGACCGGCCGCAAGCTCCGTGAGCTGCTTCCGGCCGAACTCGCCAAGGGCAAGGATCTCGACACCGGCTCTCACTACTTCGTGAAGTCGCCCGTCTTCCCCTGGGCCAAGTTCGCTGGCGTCGATACGGTTCTCGGACCGGAGATGAAGTCGACCGGCGAGGTGATGGGCGTCGCCTCTCACTTCGGCGAGGCCTACGCCAAGGCGCAACTCGCCGCGGGCCAACTGCTGCCCACCGCGGGCACCGTCTTCTTCAGCGTCAAAGACACCGACAAGCCCGCCGTCGTCGAAATTGCGCGTCGCTACGTGCAGCTCGGCTTCAAGCTGGTCGCCACCGAGGGCACGGCCCACGTTCTTGAGAACGCCGGCATGGTCGTCGAGCACGTCTTCAAGGTGAATGAGGGCCGCCCGAACGCCGTTGATCTCATCAAGAGCGATCGCGTGCAGTTGATCATCAACACGCCGCGCGGACAAGACACCGTCTTCGATGAGAAGGCCATCCGCCGCGCCGCCGTGCTGGCCCGCATCCCGACCATCACCACGCTGTCGGCCGCGCAGGCTGCTGCCGACGGCATCGCCGCGCGCCAAAAGCACCAGACCACCGTGCATGCGTTGCAAGCCCTGCACTCCAACCGCTAAACAAGTCACACAGCAACAAAAAACAAGGAAAAAACCTCCGCGAGCCAGGCGCCCACGGAGGTTTTTTCTTGCGAACACTCGTCTGTCATCCCAAGCGAAGAATAAAGTGGGCCTGTCATCCCGAGCGAACGGGGCCCCAGGCGTTTTCATCAGCCTGGGGGTGGTGAGCCGAGGGATCTGCGGTTGCCCTTCGAAAGGGAATCCGCGAAGCCCCGCACCAGCGCAAACCCCTTACCCCACCAGCCCCCGCATCAAATCCATATAGCTCTGCCCATACTCATGCCAGCCGCCGAGCTTGCGCACCCGTTCGAGCGCCGCCGCGCGCATCCGTGCCTCTAACTCCGGCGAGCCCGCCAAAGCCTCAAACTTTTCTCGTATCGCCTCCGGGCTGCGGATCGGCACAATGTAGCCCTCGACGCCATCGGTATACAGATCGCTTCCGCCCGTGTTGGTCGTGCTGATCACCGGGCAGCCACAGGCCATCGCCTGGCTCAGCACCATGCCGAAGCCATCCTCAATCGAGGGCAGCACCAACACATGGCTCCGGCTCATCAACCCGCGCAGGCTCGCTTGCGGCACCGAGCCAAGCACCTCGACCTGCTCCGGCAAATGATGCGCCAAGTAGTCGCGAATCTCAGGATTGATGGCTCCCACGATGCGCAGTTTTTTCTTCGGATGCTGGAACTGCGCGAAGGCCTCAAGAAGATAGGGAATCCCCTTGCGAAAGCTCACCTGACCGGCATAGAGCACATCGAACCGTTCACCGTACGGCGCGCCGTCAGGATAAAACCTGGCCAGATTCACACCCAGCGGAATCTTTCTGATCTTCTCCCCGGCCACGCCCATCGAGAGAAAGGACTGGCGCGAAAACTCCGACGGAACCACAATCGCATCGGCCTCGGCATACTCGGCCTCCTCGCGCGCCAGCGTGCGCGGGTCGCAGATCATCCACCGCAGGCCCCAGCGGTCGTACTCCTCTCGAACAATATTTTCCTGGAAGCGAATGTGCGAGCAGCCGCGATCACAAATGTACTTCGCTCCGCGCTGCTGCGCCTTGGCTCCGCTGCGCAGGCCGTTATTCGACAGCGCCGAAAACACATCGCACTCCGGCAACCGCGCCGCAACCCAGTTGTCGAGACAAACGGAGTTGATCCACTCGATGCGCCGTGACATCGGCCGCGAAACAGGCAGGTGAAAGCGGCCCATCGCCATGTATGCCGGATGAATCCACGGAAAGCAGCGCACACGCTCACGCGGCAGCGCCTCGCGCCGCAGCCGACCCCAGTGAAAGCTCGAGTGGATCTTCTCCAGAACGCCGCGCGCTTCCAGCTCGCGCGCCAGATCGAAAAAGTGAAAGGTGCCCGCCGTGCACAAAACTACGCGCAGCTTCTGCTCTGACGTCCCCATAACGAGCCATTGTAGCGGCTCCAGAACCGGGGGCAGGGAATTATTCTTCCTCGCTCTTTTTCATCGACAGCCGTGCGCCGATCGAGTAGCCGAACATCGCCGCCACCGGCCACGTCGCCAGAAATGGCCCATCGTTGTCCATCAGGCCACCTGGTCCGGGAATCGAGAAAAATGTCCGCGAAAGTTTTTCCGTAGCGTCACATTGGTAGCACTGTCCGGGACCGGTCGGCATATCCAGAACCCACAGCACCACGATAAAAAACCATGCCAGGCCAAAGATCCAGACCGTCGTCGCCAGCACATTCTGCCGAAACCGGTTGATGCCGAATCCGGCCACGAACGGCACCAGAAACGAGAGCGCGAGAATCAGAGTCTGCGAAAGATTCGGCTGCAGCGCGTAGCCCGCCGCCATCAAAACGCTCCATGCCGCGAGAGCCAGAACGACGTGCGCCACAAAAAGCAGAGGGATTTTCAGCAAACTCTGCGTCTGCGGCTCCTCGTGTCTCGTTTGCTGCTCGTAAAACTCCATTGCAACCGCTCCTGAACTCGATCAAACTCTCCGCAAAACAAAAAAATACGCGGCTCAACAGAGGTCATTGTACTTGCCCGCGACTCAGGCCGCTACAATAAAACCATGTTGATGGAAGGCATCTTCGCGTCGATTCCCACGCCGTATTATCCTGACGAACGCATCTATCTCCGCAAGCTCGAGGCCAATCAGGCGCGGTTGTCGCGCAGCCAAATCGCCGGCATGGTCGTGCTCGGCTCCACCGGCGAGGCGTCCATGCTCACCGATGCTGAAACCGCCGAGGTGCTGCGCGTCGCCGCCGAGGCCACGGCCCCCGAAAAAGCGCTGATCGCCGGTGTCGGCCGCGAAAGCGTTCGCGCCACGCTGGAGCTGGCCGAGGTCGCCGCCAGCAATCACTACGACGCCATTCTCGTGCGCCCCCCCAGCTACTATGCGAGCCTGTGCTCTCCCGAGGCCCTCAAACACTATTACTACAGCGTGGCCGACCGCTCGCCGCTTCCGCTCATCGTCTACCACGTGCCCCATTGCATCCCTGTCGAAATGTCGGTCGAGCTCATCGCCGAGCTTGCGCAGCATCCGAAGATCATCGCCGTCAAAGACTCCAGCGGCCAAATTGACCGCATCCGCGCGCTCGTCGAGGCGACCCAGAACGCACCGCGCCGCACCGTGCCCATGACGAAAAACCTCGCCGCCGTCACCGCGCGCATGCTCGCTCCCAAGCTCGCCACCGGCAGTGATTTCGTCGCAGCCAGCGATCTGACCGCCAGCACCGTGGCCGCCCGTACCAAAGAGATCGGCTTCCAGATTCTCTGCGGAACAGCCTCCATCTTCCTCGAAGCCTTGATGGCCGGAGCCACCGGCGGCGTGCTCGCCTTCGCCTCCATCGCCCCCGAGGTCACGCAAGAGATCTACCTTTCCTGGAAGCAGCACGACCAGAAGCTCGCCGAAGAACACCAGCGCCACGTCACCCCCGCCAATCGCCGCATCGTCGGCGAACTCGGCATCGGCGCCCTCAAGTACGCCTGCGACTTCAACGGCTACTACGGCGGCTATCCCCGCTCCCCCCTGCTCGCTCCCACCGCCGAACAGAAAAAGGAGATCGAAAACCTGCTCACCGAGATTCGCAACTAGGCTGTATCGACAGCAATACCCCCCAAAAGGCCGGTCATCCTGAGCGAACGGGGCCCCAGGCGTTTTCTTCAGCCTGGGGGTGGTGAGTCGAAGGATCCGCGGTTGTTCTTTCAAACGGGGCGGTTGCTTCTTCTTGCGCAACTCTGCCCCGCGAACCGGTTTTGTAAAAGGGCACGGCTTCAGCCGTGCCGCAAAACGTCAGTAAAATCGAGGGCTTTAGCCCCTGTGGCCCGAGATTCTCTCAAGCACGATCTGCGGCGAGCCCATCCGCCCGCTGCGCACCTCTCCCCACCGCGCACGGTTTCATTGAGCCGAGGCTCTCAAACTCCCCATGGAAAAACCTCCCCTTCCATTGCCGCAGCACAAGAAAAAAATAGGGCGCACCCTCAACGCCACCCGCGTTGTCTCACTCGCCCTCTGCCTGCTCACGCTGGCCGTCTGTTCCGTCTACATCTGGATGACGCAGGACACCGTGGCCCAACTCAGCTTCATGCGCCAGCGCAATGCCAATCGCACCACCCCCGGCACGCGCAAGGCCATCGTCAGCATCGAGCCATGGCAAACCGCCAGCACCCTGCTGCCCATGGCCGTCAGCGCCGAAGAGCAGGATTACGCCATGGCCGCCGAACGGCTGGCCGACCACGATGTCGATCAAGCCTTCGCCCTGGCTCTGCGTCTGGCCAGCCTGCGCTCGCGCCGCATTGCCCTCACCGGCCAGGCGCAGGAGATCGCCCAACAGGTCGCCAACCTCGAGCTGGTCGTCAAACAGGATAAGCTCGTGGTCCATCAGCTCGGTGGCGATGCGCCTGCCTCCGATGCCGCCAAGAAAACCCCGGCAACCGATGACAGCAACGACGATCTTGAGACAGCCCGCGCGCAGCTCAGCCTCGACAGTGGGGAACTGGAGGATGCGCGCCACAACCTCGCGCACTTTTCCGGCGACAACAGCGACCAGATCCAGCAGGAACTCAGCTCCTACCATCAGGCGCAGCAACAGGCACAGAGTGCCTTCCACCTCGCAACCACGCATGCCGTTGCCGCGGCCCGCCAGCATCGCACGCTGCTCATGCGCGTTCAGTCCCTGCGTCATCAAAACGAGCGCGCCCATCTGATCGAACAGGCCGCCGCCCAAATCTCCGACGAAATTACTTCACTCGCCCTCGAGCGGGCCTCCACCCAAAAAATGCTGCAAGCGCTGGCCGCCGCGCACGCCTCCGGCAGTCGCCTTGAACAGTTGCAGGACCGCAACTGCGCGCGACAAATTCTCGCCATCTACGATGACCGCATCGCCGGCGACAAGATTCTCGCTTCGGTCTACGCCAAATGGACCGCGCAGATCGCCGTCCAGCACCGCATTCTCCTGCATCTGATCGTCGTTTCGCTCGCCTGGGTCGTCGCCACCATCCTCGCGCTGATTCTCGCCGGCATGCTGACCCAACGCCTGCTTGAGCACTTCCAGCTCGATAACCGCCAGACCCACACCCTGCGCACCCTCACGCGCATGGGCCTGCAACTGACCGGCGCGGCCGTTCTTCTGCTGATCGTCTTCGGCGTCCCTGCGCAGCTTTCCACCGTCCTCGGCCTCACCACCGCCGCCCTCACCATCGCCTTGCAGGATTTCGTCCTGGCCTTCTTCGGCTGGTTCCTGCTCATCGGCCGCCACGGCATCCACGTCGGCGACTGGGTTGAGATCAACGGCGTCAACGGCGAAGTCATCGAGGTCGGCCTCTTCAACACCTCACTGCTCGAACTCAGCAGCCTCACCAGCATGGGCCAACACACCGGCCGCCGCATCGCCTTCCTCAACAGCTTCGCCATCCGCGGCCAGTACTTCAACTTCTCCACCTCAGGCCAGTGGATGTGGGACGAGGTTCGCATCGGCATTCCCAAGAGCCTCGACGTGCATCAGGTCGCCGCCGAGATCGAGCAACTCGTCACCGAAAAAACCGCCGACAACGCCCGCGCCGCCGAACTCGACTGGACCCGCGTCGCCCGTGGCAGCGGCCTCACCAAGCTCGCCGCCGCCTCCACCATCAGCCTCCGACCCACCGTCGAAGGCATCGAGGCCACCGTCCACTACATCACCCGCGCCACCGACCGCTTTGCCATGCGCGACAAAATCTACCTCCAACTCCTCGCCCTCCTCCAGGAGAAGCAAGCCAAACTCACGCCCTGATGCATCAGACAAAACGCCTGTCATCCCGAGCGAACGGGGCCCCAGGCGTTTTCTTCAGCCTGGGGGTGGTGAGCCGAGGGATCTGCGGTTGCCCCTTCAAAGGGGTTCTGCAATTGCTCGTTCGCAGGAAAATCCGCCAGGCCCTTCAACGTCCAGCACCCAAAGGCAAAAAAAGATCCCCACGAGCCAACCTCGTGGGGATCTTTCAACCTGCACCGGACGCAAACAAATGCTACTTCACCGCTGCGCCCTTCGCGCTATAGAACCCCGCCACCGGATCCTTGGGCAGCGCCTTCAGCAGTCCCACCACAACCTCGGCATTCAGCTCCGCGCCCACCCGGCTCGTATGCGTGTGCGGATCGGCGAAGTACGCCTCCACCTTCTCCGCGCCCAACGCATCATACCGCGCCGCAATCGCTGCATTCAGGTCGAGAAAGGGAACTCGCTCCTCTTCGGCAACCTGCTTGGCCCAGTCCGCATACTTCGCCCGCTCGATCTTGCCATCCTTCCACGTCTTCCGTGGAATCAGCGAGCAGAGCACCGCCGTCGCGCCCTTCGCCTGCGCCTCGCGCACATACTTGCGCATGTACCAGCCGTAGGTGTGCACCACCTCCTGCTGCTTGGTCAGCGGATTGAAGATCTCCTTCGTCTCCTCGCCCACGCCCGCCAGCGTCCCACGCGCCCGCGCCGTGTCGTCGAGCGGTCCGTTGTCGTTGTGGCCAAACTGGAACAGAACCACATCGCCCGGCTTCACCAGATTCAGCGTCTCCTGCCACCGGCCCTCGGTCTGGTACGTCCGGCTCGACCGCCCGCCAATCGCGCGGTTCGTCACATTGATCCGCGTCGTGTCAAAAAGATCCGCCAGCGGCTCGCCCCAGCCCCACTGCCCACCGGCTCCATCGCCGCGCCCGTTGCGCACCGTCGAGTCACCCACCAGAAACAGCGTCGGCAGCTTCGGGGCGCGCGGCGTCGGCAGCGGCGGCCGCACCGTCGCCCCCGGATCCGTCGAAATCACCGGCTGTTGCGGAGCCTGTGCCAAGGAAAACGAAGCAAAAAACATCAGAGCGAGTGCCGCCAACTTGCGCATGAAAAATTCCTTTTGAAACATTTTATCGGCAGAAAAACAGCCGCCCCGCCATTCTAGTTGCCCCTCTCCACCCCTCGCAACAAAAATCCCCGCCCAAGCACGCCCGTCATCCCGAGTCCCCACCCAAAAAAGGCCTGTCATCCCGAGCCCACCACCAAAACCGCCTGTCATCCCGAGCGAACAGGGCCCAGGCGTTTTCTTCAGCCTGGGGGTGGTGAGCCGAGGGATCTGCGGCCGTACTTCGGAATGCATTCTCCAAAAGCCCCTCCCCACCAAGCAAGGGAATCAGCAAAACAATCAATTCGCCGAAGGCCGCTCCACGTGGTCAATCACCATCACGTCATACGGCTCTTTGGCCCCGCGCAACTTCAGCCCCAACTCCGCCAGCGCGCCAAAGATGTTCGGCACCTTCGCCGTCGCATTCGCATCCTCGCTCAAATCATTCGGCGCCCAGGTCAGCACAAAGTCATACCGCCCCTCAAGCCCCGTACGGTCGACGGTCGGTCGCTCCGCAATAAAGAAGTCCAGCATCGAGCTAAACTCCTGCATCGTCGCATTCGTCTCCTTCAGCGTGGCCGAATCATGAGACCAGTGCGTAATGCTCTGGTCCGGTGAGCCATTCGAGTCGCCAATGCTTCGGGTAATCCGCAGCGGAGGCTTGCCCAGCTCCAGCACGTAGAGCGACACCTCTCGCTTTTCCAGGTGATACTTCAATCCGAAGCGCGTCTCCAGCAGATCTTTGTACATCTCCCGCGTCTGCACCATGTTCGGTTCGCCCGCCACATCCGCATAGCCGTTCACATCAAATCGCTCACTCGTCATCCATCCATTCAGATTGACGATCGTCGCGGGATGAACCCCATAGGCAAAGGAAAGCAGATCCTTCAGACGCTCATTCTTGCAAAAGATCGCCTGCCCCTGACTCATGAAACCTTGCATCTCTTCTTCCGGATTCGACGGTTTGATCGTCGCCACCTCGAACTTCGGATGCGCCTCCTTCGCCATGTTGGAGAGCTTGGCCGTCGTCACCTCCTCGGCGGTCTTGTCACGACTCAACGAAAGCGGCGTGCTCACCGCGCCCTGCGTCCAGTTGCCGGTAATCGAGCTGCCATCAGCGGCAAGCTGCCCCGAAAACTGCGCCCCCAGCGCCGGCACGCCAAAGCGCACCGCATTCTTTTCAAAAGAGATCGCCTCCAGAGGACGCTTTTCCGCGCTCTCTTCGGTGCCAAGCTCGCCCGTCCACGACGAGCCCGCATGCGCAAACTTCACCGTAACCGCAAAGCCCCGACCAGCCTTCAGTTGCCCCTTCCAAACGCCTTCCAGCGATTGCGCCGCCGCCAGCAGCGGAGCAGCGACAACCAGCATGGCCACAACCCATCGAACACTCACCCTCATAGATATGCGTCTCCTTGTATGGATTTCTGCAAAGTCATCCCGAGTCCCCACCCCCAAAATGCCTGTCATCCCGAGCGAACGGGGCCCCAGGCGCTTTCCTCAGTCTGGGGGTGGTGAGCCGAGGGATCTGCGGCTATCTTTCTATGCCTCAGCATCAGCACATCAAGCTCCTTGCATGAATTTCTGTATCGATCTGTAGGATTACGAAGAGTATACGGCTGCAGTTCCTCTCATACGGAGAAACGTCTTGAGGTAATTTCTATATATTATTGATAATAAATAAGTTATACAGAATATACATTATAAGACATAGCGAAGTTATGGCGAAGATCATCATCTCCGCGCCTGGTGTTTGAGAAACAAAGAGTTGCTCACAAGAGCCGGATTTCCGGCTCCTGTGAGTTGCGCACACACGACTACACCGTGATTTGGTCATTGGAATTTGACTGCCACACTGCTCCCAGTGCGCCATTCGACTGGTTCTGGTTGCTTCCAGCCTGCGGCGTATTGTTGTTCACCTTATAGCTGAACGACCAGGGGCCGCCCCAGTTCACCCCCACTCCCAACACAACGTAGGTTCCGGCGGGAATTTGGACAGAATACGACGTGGTCACCGCACTGGACAGGGAATTGACCAGAGCTGGTTCCGAGTATGTCCCGGCACTGATGTTAATGGCCACATTGGTGGCGTTATAGGACCCGCTTTGTACGTGAGCAAGTTGGTAACTGATGTGGCCATCTGTTGCAATCGCAACCACATACAGTTCATTGTCCACTGACGGATAGTTTGGGTCTGAGCTGATAGCAGCAATGGAAACAGTATTTGTCGCCATGATTCTCCTTGGATGTTTCGAAGTTGAATATGCTGTAAAAGCAAAAGCGAATCCAACAACCAATAACCGTTCGACACGCAAATCAACGGAGTACAAGGAATGTCAGCGAGTTGAAGAATTGTTCCTATACTGTTCTCAGCTTGCAATCTCGTAAAGTTACGAACTCTCTGCGACCAAAGTAATGCAAACCTCGCGTCCCCGCCGTCATCATCGCCAAACGTGGCTGCCGCAGTCAATTCGCTGCGACAACGGCCCAGAGCTGACCAGCCGACACTTTCTCTCGTGGAATATGGGACGCAAGGAAGGCAATCCCCAATGCAGGGGTGTTGCGTGTTAAATGGTCCTCTTAGCCTAAAAGAACCGACAGCAAGAAAAGTGCCATAAGGTCCGATAATGTATATTCTGTAAACTAAAAATCCGCATTGCAGCTTCGATCATCTTTATTCGATCCGCGCTACCATCAGTCATGCACCCACGCACAGCCCTTGCTCTGACTCATGTGCCTTTCGAAGACCTCGACGCGCTCGATGCGATTCTGCGCGAACGTGGCTTTGCCGTTGCCACCGTCGAGGCCACCGCGCCAGTCTTTCCGCGCCAGCAACTGCTCGATGCCGACCTCGTCGTTGTGCTCGGCGGCCCCATCGGCGTCTATGAGACCGCGGACTACCCGTTTCTGAAGGACGAAATCGAAGCCATCGCCGCCCGGCTCAAGGCGCGCAAGCCCACCGTCGGCATCTGCCTCGGTGCACAACTAATCGCCACGGCCCTTGGTGCCAGGGTTGCCCCCGGTCAGAATGGTTCCGAGATCGGCTGGAGCGCGCTCCATGCTCCCCAAAACATCCCGAATCCTGCCACAAAAACAGCGAATTTGGACACAAAAAAGCCAGTTTTGGACGCATTTGCGCCGCTGCTGGCTGACGGTCTCCAAGTCCTTCATTGGCATGGAGATACCTTCAACATCCCCACAGGCGCCGTCCCCCTGGCCAGCTCCGAGCAATACCCGAACCAGGCCTATGCTATTGAAAATTATGTAGTTGCCCTACAGTTTCACGCCGAGGTCACCGCCATCGGTCTGGAACGCTGGTACGTCGGCCACACCGGCGAGTTGCGCTCGAAAAGCATTGATATTCCAGCACTTCGCGCCGCCGGACTTCGCAACGCCCCCAGGCTCGAAGCCGCAGGAAAACAATTCTGGAATGCCTGGCTGGACCTCGCCTTCGGCGCCTAAATTATTCAAAGAAAATAAGAAAACTACATTTTGTAACGGCCGAGATCTTCGTCGTTCAGCCCTTCGAGCCAACTGCGAAGCTGCTCGGCCGTGGCATTTTCCGCCGGGACAGAGGTGTTTAACCGAGCGTTTTGTAGCACTTCGGAATCAACATAGAGCGGGCAGTCGGCGCGCAGAGCCAGTGCAATCGCATCCGACGGCCGCGCATCGAGCGTAATCAGTTCCTCACCCTGACGCAGCCACAGAATCGCATAAAACGTATCGGCTTTAAGTTGATTGATCACAACCTTTTCGAGCGAAACCCTCAGGCTTTGCATCAGGTTTCGCATCAGGTCGTGGGTCATCGGCCGTGGCGTGGCGACCTTTTCAAGTTCAACGGCAATGGCGTTGGCCTCGAAGATGCCAAGCCAGATCGGCATCACTGTATCGGAAGAGACGTCTTTGAGCACAACGATGGGCATGTTGGTGGAGGGATCCATCATCAGACCGCGAATGCGAACTTCGACTTCCATGACTTCCCTCTCCGTGCTACTCGACGGCCTCACCCACGAGGCTGTTGGGATGGGTGGCGGTGATGCGGACCGAGCAGTAGCTGCCGGGCGCGGGCGCAATGAGCGATCTGGTGGTAAAGTTCACCGGCTTGTTCTGTGAACTGCGGCCCTTGATCTGGCCACGCTCCGGATTTGCTCCCTCAACCATCACTTCCATGATCTGACCTAAATGCTTGGCGTAATTGCCGCGTTGAATCTCGCGCTGACGGTCAAGCAACACTTGAAGCCGTTGGGCCTTCTCCTCTTCCGCCACGGTGTCGATCATGGTCAGAGCCGGAGTCTGCGGGCGCGGCGAATACTTGAAGCCGTAGACGCAATCGTACTGCACCTGGGCAAGCAGGTCCATCGTCTGGATAAAATCATCGGCCGTTTCGCCGGGAAAACCAACAATAATGTCGGTCGACAGCGAGATTGGGCGCTGGGCTGCCTTGATCCAGCCAATCCGTTCCAGATACCACTCGGCCGTATACTCGCGGTTCATCGCCTTGAGAATGCGGTTCGAGCCGGACTGCACGGGCAGATGGATCTGGTCGCAGATGGTCGGAACTGCGTCGATGACCTCGACGATCTCGCGGGTAAAGTCGCGCGGATGACTGGTCATGAAGCGAACGCGGTGGACGCCAGCGACCTGTCCGACGGCGCCCAGCAGCTCGGCGAAGCTCAACTTCCCTTCCGGATCGCGATAACTGTCGACGTTCTGGCCGAGCAGTTGAATCTCGGAATAGCCCTGGTCGACGATGCGGCGGGTCTCTTCAAGCACCGAGGAGGAACTGCGACTGCGCTCCTTGCCGCGCGTGTACGGCACGACGCAGTAGGAACAGAACTTGTCACAGCCCTCGATGATGGTGATGTAGGCGCGATAAGGGTTCTGGCGCGCGGTCAGCTCGGTCTCGAAGGTCTGGCTGGTCTCACGGTCATTGAGTCCGGTAATGCGCGTCTGGCCTGCTTCGAGCTGCACAAGCATCTCGGGCAGCCGGTTGTAGGATGCGGAACCGGAGACAAGCGAGACGTAGGGCGCGCGCTCGAAGATCTTTTCGCCCTCCTGCTGGGCGACGCAGCCGAGCACGCCAAAGCGCTTGCCCTGCTTGCGCAGAGCCTTGTAATCGTTGAGCCGGTTGAAGACCTTTTGCTCCGCCTTGTCGCGGATTGAGCAGGTGTTATAGAGAATCAGCCCGGCCTCTTGTTCAGAGTCGACGCGCGTGTACCCCTGCTGCTCCAATGTGCCGATGACCTTCTCGGAGTCATGAGCATTCATCTGGCAGCCAAAGGTCTCGAGGTAGAAGGTCTTTTCGGTTGCCATCACTCTTTTAGTATAGCCCGTCCCTGTTTTCAAAAAAAGTGGCGGACGCGTCCGAGGAACGCCTCCGCCGAAATCAGGGTTGTTCGAGAAACTCTCCCATACACGCGCAGTGCTGGAAGTACGCAAGGTGGCCTCTTCTTGAGGAAAAAGCCACAAGCATTCCGCGTTCGCTCTACTCGAGCAGAATCCGAGTCACCGTGCCCTCGTCTTGATGCTTGCAGGAGTCTTTTTCTTGAGGGAAAAAGCCCCTTGAGCGAGCAGCAACTCGGACTTTGCCTAGCGAATCAGATTAATGGCCGTCTCGGTGACCGTGTCGAAGGTGGTGATGGACTTCGAGTTGGCCTGGAAGGCACGCTGGGCAATGATCAGCTCGGAGAACTGCGTCGAGATGTCGACATTCGAGCCTTCGGTCGCGCTGTCCTTGATGGTGCCCAGAACGCCGGTTCCCGGAGTGCCGACGGTGGCCGTGCCGCTGGCCGTCGTCGTCTGGTAGAGGCTGTTGCCCTCTGCCTGCAATCCCTGTTGGTTGGCAACCGAGGCCAAGGCCACCTGGCCGACGGTCAGTTTCTGGCTGTTGCTGTACACGGCCTTCACGGTGCCGTCCGTATCCACCGTAAAGCTCTCATAACTGCCAGAGGTATAGCCATCGGTTAACGTTGCACTGTTGGAGTCAGCCGAAGAGGTCTGCGTCAAAATCTGGCTATTGGTGGTGCTAAGCAGATTCCAGGTGATATTGCCCGAGGTACCCAGCGAAGCACCATCGGCAAGACCGCTGCCCAGACCACTCAACGTAACGGACTTCACATCGCCGGTCGCCGTACCCACCGTGCTGCCATCGACCGTCGCCAGATTGCCCGACGCATCAAAGGTGAGGGTGCCGGTCACCGCCGTTGCGGTTCCAGAGGCATAATCGGAGTCCGGCAGTGTGACCGAGTAATTCCAATCATTCGTTGCCGTCTTCGTGTAGGTAATCGTCGCCGTATGCTTGACGCCCAGCGAGTCATACAGATTGGCCGTGCTGGTATAGGTTGCCGCCGTCGCATCCGTGGCACTCAAGTTGGTGGTCAGGGTAAAGCTCGTCGAGGCGCTGGCCGCCATCGAGGAACCCGAGGTGGGAACGACAATTTCAGAGAGCGAGTTGCCGGCGATGCTGCCGTTGGTCGCCGCGTATCCCATCAGATACTGACCGTTGGAGGTCACCAGATGACCGGTGGTATCTTCAGTAAACGCACCATTGCGCGTCAGATACTGCGAACCGCTCGCATCGGCGACCACAAAGTATCCCGAACCATTGACGGCCATGTCGGATGAGGTCTTGCCCGTCGTGTTGAAGTCGCCAGTCGTGTAGTCGGTCGAGGTGGAGGCCACCTGCGTGCCGGTGCCCACCGCGATCGGGTTACCCGAGCCGCTGCTGCCCATCGACTCATAGAACATGTCGGCAAAGTTGACCGTCTGGGTCTTGTAGGCCGTCGTGCTCATATTGGCCAGGTTATTCGAGATGGCGTTCAACTCGGTGTTATCGGCCTTGAGTCCCGACAACGGAATTGAAAAATTAGGCATAGTCTCTCCTCTGCGAAGTGAAGCGGTTCACGTTATGCGTCAGCCAAGCACACTGCGCACGTCGAAAAGCAAAAATGCGGCGAGCCTGTTCCAAGCACCTTTCCCATGCGCAGTGCGTGCAATATGACTTTTTCTGAGAAAGAAGCCACATTGCACCCTGCTTTCGCGCTACAGCCATGGGAGAAGTGCTTTAGCTCCGTCCATCGAGCGCATGCGAGAGCTTGTAGGCCGCAGCGGTTGAATTCGGAGCGCTGAGATTGCCGTACGAGGTCGACGCTGTGGCGCCCGTGGAGTTCGACGCAGTAGTGGCGCCCGTCTGGTTGCTGGCAAACTGCGCGATGCCAAGCTGTGCCTTGTTGCCGCTCGAAGACGAACCGGAGCTGGAACTCGTGCTCGAGGTAGAGCTGCTGCTTGAACCCGACAAACTCGAGACCTCCGAGTTGATGCTGACCAACTGCTGCAAGCTGTTGATTTCCACCAACTGGTTGATATAGGTCGTCGGATCGCTGCTCGTCGTCGGATCCTGATTCTTCAACTCGGCAACCAGAAGAGTGAGGAAGTCGTTGGCGGTGATGCTGGCTTCATTCGAAGAGCTGGAGCTGCTCGAAGAGGTGCTGGTGTCGGACGCGCCCTTCGCCTTGGTGGTGGCGTCGGCGGCGTTCGACGAAATCTGGCTCAATACATTTGCAACGGATGCCATGGTTTCAACTCCTTGAAAAGTAAGTTCTACGGTTTTGCGGCAGACCGGCTCAGCGTGCACGGCCTAGGCTAAGAGAGAGATGCTGCTTCCCTCCGGAATACGGAGTGCCGCACCCGTGTTCAAACGATCGTAGGTAGCCTCTTCGCTCGATGTGCTCTGCTTCAGGCTTGCACGGTCCGTCGCCTGCTGCTCTGTGGTGCCGGAGTTCTGTGCATTGCCCTGCCCCGAGCCTTGCGAGAGGCTGCCCTGTTGCCCGTTCGGAGACTCAAGGGTGAGTGATCCGACGGAAGAATTCTGTTCCTGCAGAAAGGTATTCAGCCCGCTCAGGTGCGCGCCCAGGCTCTGCGCGGCCTCGGCCGTGGACGGAACCACCGAGGCGTGGATCGTGCCGCCGCTCATGCTGGCCTTGACACTGACCCAGCCGAGGGTCGGATCCTGGTAGCCGGCCTCGGCCTCCCGCGCCGAGGTATGCACCCAGCTGGCCGTTCCGTTGGTGGCCGAGTCGAGCGTGTTAAAGGTTTCGCGACCGGCTGTGCTGTAGACGCTCTCGCGGGCCGTGCCGGTCTCGGCACTGAAGCCCTGCGTGAGGTTGGCGTGCGTGGCCGTCACCTCGCGGCTCAGCGAGGTCAGCTCCAAGCTGGTCGTTGTGCTGGAGTGCGTGGCCACCAGCTCTGGCGTCGACACCTGCTCGGCATGCTTGCTGTTCAAGTCCGTCTTTTCCACGCTGGCAACCTCGGCCTCCTCGGATTTTTCCGCGGAGCTGACAGAGGCATTCTGTGCCGGAGCGGCCGTGCTGGCCATCGTGACCGTGCTGGGGCTCTGCGCGGCCTCGGCGGTCTGCGCGGCGGCATGGGCGCTTGTGCTCGCCTCAGGGCTCGTGGTGGTCTGCGTCGTGGCTGCCTTGTCGGTTGCCGCCGCCAGCTTGCCATTGGCCGCAAGCTGCTTGTTTGCCCCAAGCGGAACTGCCGTCTTGGTCGCGCCAACACCACCAGATTCACTCGTCGTTGCTGCCCCGCTGGCCTGCGCAGCAGACAACAGCGTGGCATCGCTGACCGGTTCGGTCGGCGTACCTGCCACCGTGCTCTGCTGCGTCTGCGCCGTGGCCGTCGCCGCCGCTGTCGTCGCCGTCGCAGCCAGTTGCTGCGCAAAGCCCGTCCCGCTGGTTGCCGTACCGACGGCCGAAACCGCACCGCCATCGCCCGTCGTGGCCACCGCCGGTGTCTCTGCGGCAACGACCTTCGGCTCCACCGGCAGATTGGTCTGGTTCGCCGCTGCCGCCACCGCCGTGACTACAGCCTGCTCGGCGGCAGTTGTGCCCGTCGTGCCGGTATCGGTTGTCATCGCAAGCTGCGTCGTCTCTGCGAGATCTTTCTGCTCCGAAGGCTTGGCCGTGCTGCTCTTCTCGCGATCCTCCGCCTTCGAGCTCTTGCTGCTCTTGGTCGCATCGCTCGACGTGCTGGTTGTCGCATCGCTGGCTTGCGCCGTGGTACTGGCATCCTGCGCGCTATCGCTCGACGTCGTATCGCTCGCGCGCGGCTCTGTCGTTGTCGAGGAGCTCTGCGTCGATGCCTGTGCCGAGCTCTGCGCCGATGCTTGCGTGGACTGCGACGAGGTCGATGCCTGCGAGGATCGCGCTGCAGCCTGCGATGCACTTTGCGTCGCCGCTTCCGTGCGGGACGCGCTCTTCAGCCGACGCGCCGCATCGTCGTAGGATGCCTGTTGCACCGAGGTATACGCCGACGCGGAGCTTGCGCTCGATGAAGAACTTGTCGTCGCGCGCGTCGATGAGCTGCTCGACGCCGACGATGTTGCGTGCAGCGCCGATTGCCATTGCGAACCGAAGCTCGCCTCCGCATTGGCTGTCGCCCTGCTCTCCGTGGATACGGCATCGTCTTTCTGCGTCGACGCCGAGCTCTGGCCTAGTCCAGCAAGTCCGCTCATTCCCATCTCGATGAAGCTGGTGCCTGTCATGCCCTGAGATAGTGCAGTCTGCGTGCCAAAGATTGTCCAGCAGGGTTAGAACATTGTCAGAGAATGAGACAAAAATCCCAATCCAGAACCCGGCGGGCTTCCACAATCGCTTTTATGCTCAAGATTTCCTAAATCCCGCCGATTCAACATTGGATTTTGCCTGATTGCGCCGCTGCTTGCTCAGATACCATTCGTCAAGCGAGCTCTGCGCGCGGTGCGCCTGTTCCTGCGCCTCGCGCCGGGCCGCCTCCTCGACCAGGGTTTCCGTCTGCTTGCGCTCGATCCGTTTGGCCACAAGCTCGGCCCGGCGTTCACTGACGATGGCCTCGGCACTGGTTCTGCGCGCAACCAGATACTCACCCAGATGCAGGGCCGAGCGGGTTTCCTCGGTGCCGGCGATCCGGTCGGCGATCTCGCCTGAGCGGAAACTGGACAGGACAAGGGCACGGCCGCGATGCTCACGCTCGACCGTGGCGGCCTGTGCCTGCTCGATGCGGCGGAGCTCACCGACCGCCGCCTCAAGGGCATTTTTCCGCTGCTCCTCCTCCAGTTCGAGGACGCGCAACAGCCGGCGCAGAGCACGCGCGACGGCCACCGGCTATACCTCGGCGGCCAGAGCCGCCAACCGTTCGACCGCTTCGGAAAAGTGGACCTCTTCGTGCGCGTCCTGGGTCATGAACTCGCGCAACACGCCACGGGCCCGCAGTGCGCGATCCAGCTCCGGATCGGCTCCCTGCTTGTAGGCTCCGATGCGCACCAGATCCTCCGAGCGGGCGTAGACGGCGATCAGCTTGCGAATCAGCGCGGCCTGCTCGCGATGGCTGGGCTCGGTAACCGCCGGCATCAGTCGGCTGATCGAATCGAGCAACTGAATCGGCGGATACCAGCCCTCGGCGGCCAGCGCGCGCGACAGCACGACGTGGCCATCGAGCAGCGAACGCACCGCGTCGACGATCGGGTCCTGCTGATCGTCGCCCTCCATCAATACGGTATAGAAGGCCGTGATCGAGCCGGTGCGGAACTGGCCGGAGCGCTCAATCAGCTTGGCCAGCTTGGTGAAGACCGATGGTGTATAGCCTTTGGCCGTCGGCGGCTCACCGGCCGCAAGGCCAATCTCGCGCGCGGCCATCGCATAACGGGTCAGCGAATCAAGCACCAGCAACACATTCTTGCCCTGCGCGGCAAAGTACTCGGCAATGGTCGTCGCCGTCATGGCCGCGCGCACGCGCTTGAGCGGTGACTGGTCGGAGGTGGAAACGACCACCACCGAGCGCTTCCGTCCCTCTTCGCCGAGCGCATCGTCCAGAAACTCGCGCACCTCGCGGCCACGCTCGCCCACCAGCCCGACGACGGTCACATCGGCCTCGGTGTTGCGGGTCATCATGCCGATCAGCGTGCTTTTGCCCACGCCCGATCCGCCGAAGATGCCGACGCGCTGGCCGCGGCCGACCGTCAACAGCGCGTCGAGGACGCGAATGCCGGTGCCGAGCGGCTGCTTGATCGGCACCCGGTCCAGCGGCGAGCGGGATGCGCCTTCGAGCGGCAAGGTTTCGGTGGTCACCGGCGAGCGCAGATCATCGATCGGCTGGCCCATGGCGTCGAGCACGCGGCCCATCAACTGCGGGCCGACATCAAGCCGCGGCCCGATGCCGAGCGCGGCGACGGTATCGCCGAAACGAATCCCCTCGGTGGTCTCGATGGGCATCGACAGGACATGCGCACCGCGAAAGCCGATCACCTCGGCCAGATGTGCCTGCCCCTGCCGGTCGAGAATCTGGCAGCACTCGCCGACCGAGACCAGCGGCCCGTTCGACTCAATGGTCTGGCCAAGCGATTCGACGACCTGGCCGCACCAGCGCCAGGTCTGGCACTGTTCGAGCGCCGTAAAGTAGCGTCCGAGCATGGCTGTCATTCAGCGGTCTCCTCGGCCGAGGCCTCTTCGGCATCCTTATTAGGGTTGGGGTCCGCATTGAGGCGCAGCCCGGTGGCCTGATCGAAGAAGCCGCGCTCAATTTCGGCCATCTGCGAACGGATGCCAAGATCGACCGAACCCAGTTCGGTCTCAATGGTGCAATCGCCCAGCCGCATCTCGGCATTGCCAATAACCGTCGGACGCAGATTAAGGTTCGGCAGCAGCGCGATCGCCTCCTGCCACAGAGCCAGATCCTGTTCGGGGACGCGCAACTTGACCTGGGTGGTTTCAGAGAGCTGGCCAAGAGCCACGCGGACAGCGCCGGTCAAAAGCAGCGGATCCATCTGCGCCTCGCGCCGCAGGATGCGCGCCGCGATGGCCATGGCCAGCTTGACGACCTCCTGCTCGACCGACTGCAGATACTGGTTGCGCGCCTCGGCAAAACCCGACAACAGATCCACGGCCTGACGCTTGCGCGCCTCGCCGATCTCGCGCAGGGCCTGCGACTGCGCCTCGCGCTCGGTCTGCCGGCCCAGTTCGCGCCCGGTCTCAAGAGCCCGGCGTGTCTCCTCGGCCAGCTTGCGTTCATATTCGACGCGCAACTGATCAAGAGCGGCCTCGTTGACGAGCGGCTCCGGGCTCGCCTCCGCCTCCTCGGTCTCCACCTCCCGACCCGACATCTCATCCACATCGATCGGCACAAAGGGATAGGGACTGTCTGGATACTCGAAGGGTACGATCCGAAGATCGACACCGCTTCCCTGCATAACTTCCGCCTGCGGCAAAGCTGCCTCCTCGATCCGCCTCTGCTCGAGGGGATTTTTCTTCTCGTGTTCCTGAAGCCCCGTCGATCAACGAGGCTCCAAGTGGCTGGAAAAAGGCTCTAGGCAATCATCTCGTCGCCGGTTTCGAGCTTCAGGATGACCTTGCCCTCGGCCTCGAGACGGCGGGCCAGGTTGAGAATCTCCTGCTGCGCCTGGGCCACCTCGCGCGAACGCACCGGTCCGAGAACCTCCATGTCTTCCTTGAGCATCTCGACGGCACGCGAGCTCATGGCCTTGAAGATCTGCGCCCTGAGCTCCTCGTTGGCCCCGCGCAGGGCCAGCGCCAGTTGCCGCTTGTCGACACCGGTGACGATCTCGCGAATCGAGGCCGCCGGCACCGTGACCAGATCCTCGAAGGTGAACATCAGATTGCGGATGCTCAGGGCCAGCTCGGGCTGGCTCTCCTCGATGGTGTCGAGGATCTTCTTGGCCTCATCGGCGTTGAGACGGTTCATCAGGTCGGCGACGGCCTTGAAGCCCGAATAGCTCTTGCGGGCCGTGTCGCCGACGCTCTCGAGCCGACGGTGCAGAATGTGCGCCACCTTCTGCGCCATCTCCGGGGAAAACTGCCGCATCTCGGCCAACCGCTGCACACTGACGACCTTATGATCCTCGCTGAGGTTATCGAGCACCTGCGAGGCGCGCTTCGGATCAAGGTGCGCCAGCACCAGCGCGATCGTCTGCGGGTGCTCGCTGTCGAGCAGCTTGCCGAGCTGCTGCGGATCGGTCCGCTGCAGCTTGGCAAGATTGCCCTGCGAGGCCTCCTGGCTGCGCCGCACCAGATTCAACAGATCGTCGGCCCGCTCCTGGCCAAAGGTTTCGACCAGAAGGCGACTGGCATAGTCCAGACCTCCGTGCATCATGAAGTTCTGCGTTTCCAGCAGTTCCCAGAACTCCTCCATCACCTCGGCCGACATCTCCGGTGTAATGCCGCGCAGGTCCGCCAGTTCTTCGGTCAGCCGCTGCACATCCATCTCCGGAAGGACGCGCAAGATCTCCTTTGCGACGTCCTCGCCGGCCGCGACCAGAAGAATCGCCGCCTTGCGCAGGCCCGCGATATTGGCCGTCTGTCTGCGCCGTGGTACTACGTTCTCGTTGCCCTGATCTGCCAAGGCTGTTCCTTTCTGCACGCTTCAGCGTAGTTGTTATTCAGTGTGAATCCAGCTCTGTAACAAACGCGAACTCTGCGTCGGCTCTTTCTTCAGATGATCCGTCACTTGCTGCAAAATTTCCTGATTACGAACGCGTTCCGGATCAGCCTCGGCAGGCTCGGGCGGCTTCAACACAGGCGGGGCCTGTGCCGCAGCGAGCAGTTCCTTGACATCCTTTCCGGCGGCACCCTTGCCCGCCGCAACCTTCACTTGCTTGACCTCATTGCGTGCCCGGCCAAGAGCCGGACGCAGCCCGAAGAACAGGACCAGCATCAGACCAAGCAGCAGAGCCGTATATTTGACGATGACCGGTGAGCTCTGCGCCTGCTCGAGTAACTGCTTCCACCATGGCACCGACTGCTGCAGCCGGTTGTCGTCAAAGGCCAGATCCTGGACCGTGACCACATCGCCGCGGGAGGTATCGAAGCCGACGGCGGCCTGGGCCAGTGCCGTCAGGTTCCGAAGCTCATCGGGGGTACGCGGTTGCCATTGCGCGCCCTTGCCGTGCGATGCCGGTTGCATCATCCGGTCATTGACGACGATCGCCGCCGTCAGGCGCCGCACACGCCCCGGCCCTTCGATCACATGACGGGCAGTCTTCGAGACCCCGTAGGTGCCGGTCTCGGTCCGGGCCGACTGCGGTCCGGTCGTCTGTTGCGGGTAGACCGGAAGCGCCTGGGCGTTCGGCGCATTCGAGGCCGTCCCCGGCACTCCGGTTGCCACCTGCTGCCCACCCGAGTTCTGCTCCGACCGCTGCATCGAAAGCGTCACCGTCTTGTCCGGATCGTAGCTCTCCTGGGTGACCTCGGTCGAGGACTGATCGTAGTCGAGGGTAACCGAAGCGCGCACGTTGCCCGAGCCGGTTACCGGTTCGAGCGTCGAGATCAACTTCTCCTCAAGGCTCTGTTCGGCGGTCTGGCGCAGGGCCTCAGCGGTCTTCGGTCCGAGAGGTAGATTGCCGGCCGCATCGACCAGCACGACCTTGTCCGTGGTAAGGCCATCGACGGCCGAGGCAACCAGATTACGGATCGCGTCGGCTTCGCCGTCGGCCAAGCTCCTGTGGCGCAACTTCAACACCACCGAGGCTTTGGCTGGTCTGTCCTGATCCCGGAACAGGGAGTCGTGCGGCATGACCAGGTGGACTCTGGCCGATTCGACATCAGAGAGCGTCGCAACGGTATGCTCGAGTTCGCCTTCGAGCGCCCGCTGGTAGTTCACCTGCTCGTCGAACTCCGAGCCGACCCAGTTGGGCTTGTCGAACAGCTCAAAGCCGAGCCGCCCGCTCTTGGCACTGCCCTTGGCCGCGGTCACCAGGCGTGCCTTGTCCAGATTCGCCGCCGGAACGCGAATACCGGCGCCGTCCGGGGTGGTTTCGTAGGGAATCTGCGCCTGTGCCAAGGCCTGGCAGGTCGCACGCGCATCCTCCGGTTCCATGTTGACGTAAAGAGTGCGCCAGTCGGTGCGCAGCGCATACCATAACAATCCGCCTGTTAGCGCGGCCAGCAAACCGGCCGCGATCATCGCCCAGCGACGCTGCCGGGGTTGCATCCCGGCCCAGCGCACTTTGCCGAGCCCCCATAGGCCAGCCATGCGACCTGCCAACCCATTGCGCGCCGGTTTTACCGTCGCGCTCTTCTCAATTTGTGCTCCAGTGGCCATCTGCCGTTCTCTACCGTTTCTTGTTCATCTCAGGGAGTTCCTGCTGCCTACCCACTGATCCGCTGCCGCTCGCCGACGGACCACACGCTCCAGAGTGAAATCCAGTCCTAGAACTGCATCCCAATCACCGACTGATAGGCCTGCACGGCCTTGTTGCGCACCGACAGAACCATCTCAAAGGCCATGCTGGCCTTTTCCGTGGCGATCACCGCCTGATGCACATCGACGCCGGTGCCGGTCATCAGGCCGATCTCAGCCTGCCGGGCCTGCGCCTCCAGTTGATTGACGCTGCCGATGGTATCCGTTAAAAGGTTGGCAAACGGTTGTGCGCCGCCTGCATTCTGCACTGCGCCTGCGGCCTGTGTTGCGGCCGTGGCCGCCGTGGCCGCCATCGAAGAAACCGGTGATATTGCATTGATTGCGCCGAGCACCCTGATCTCCTTTTCGGGGAGTTTTGACTCCCTCGTTCAACGTAAGGTTCGCGACTTCGTCCGTTTCCATCCGAGCGCGAGAGTTTTGGAAACGGAGCGGCGCCTGTCTGTGTTTCGGCCGCTCCCGGTCTTGTTCCAAGCTATGTCTTGGCAATCTCGAGCGCCGAGGTGATCATGCTCTTTTCCGCCTGCACGGCCGAGCCATTGAGCCCGTAGGCGCGCGTAGCCCCCATCAGATCCACCATCTCCGTGAGAGGGTTGATGTCCGGATACTCGACGTAGCCATCCGGGCCGGCATCGGGGTGACCGGGATCGTAGCGCCGCAACGGAGGCGCCTGGTCCTGGACCACGGCGGCGATATGCACGCCGGGAATCACCGAGGCCGCGCCGGTCATCGAACTGACAAAGTTGCTGTTGGCCGCCGGCAGCCCACCGATGTTCACAGCTCCCGGCTCGAGGAAACTGCCCTCGGCCGAGCCCGGGTTCATGGTATTCAAAAATTCGGGGTTCGCCTGATTGGAGGCAAAGACTACATGCTGGCGGCGATAGGTCTCGCCCGTCGCGGTGTGCGTCGTCTCGGCGTTGGCCATGTTGGCCGCCACCACCTCGGCGCGCATGCGTTCGGCCCGCATCGCATCGCCCGAGGTATTCATCATCGCAAATAGGTTCATCGCTCGTATCCCTTCCGTGAAGCTCCTGCGCTAGGATCGTGCGCGGATGCCTTACTTGTCCGCGTGAATGGCGTCGGTAATCCGCTGGTTTTCAATCCGCAGCAGACTCACCGCGGTCTTGAACTTCAACTGGGCCTCGGCCATCTTCAGGCTCTCGCGGTCCATCGAGACATTGTTGCCGTCGGGCCGCGCGATCAGCCCGTCAACGACCCGGTTCAACTGCGGGTGGCGGGCCGACTTGCCCAGAACCACATCCCCCAGCGCCTGCCGCATCTCGGACTCAAAGTCCAGCCCGAGCGTGGTATAGCCCGGCGTATCGATATTGGCCATGTTGGCGGCCGTCACCTTGGTCAGGTCCGTGGCCATGTCCATGTAGCGGGCCAACTGATTGCCCATCGTCGTTTCGATATCCATGCGCTCTCCTTCGCCTCCCTGCTCAGTTGATGGATAGACCAAAATCAATCTCGCGGGCGGTCAGCACGGGGCTGTCGCCGGCCAGAATCACCGCTCGCTCAAGCACATGCGCCAGTTCGCGGACATTGCCCGGCCAACCGTGGGCACCCAGCTTGGACAGCGCCCCCTCGTCGACCCGCTTGACCGGAGTCTCACGGCCCATCTTCTCGAGGAAGTGATCCACCAGGATCGGAAGATCCTGAATATGCTCGGCCAACGACGGCGTGCGGATCAAAAAGACCGCCAGCCGGTAATAGAGATCGGAGCGGAACTCGCCGGTGCCGGCCCGTTGCGCCAGCGGCCGGTGCGTGGCGGCAATGATCCGGACATCGACCTTGATGGTCTCGTTGTCACCGACCCGCTGCAACTCGCCACACTCGACAAAGCGCAGGAGCTTCGATTGCAGCCCGAGCGGCATCTCGCCGATCTCGTCGAGAAACAGCGTTCCGCCGTCGGCCGACTCGATGCGACCGATGCGGCCCTGCACGGCTCCGGTAAAGGCGCCGCGGGTGTGGCCAAAGAGCTCTGCCTCAAGCAACGCTTCAGGAATCGCCGCGCAGTTGATGGCAACAAAGGCCTTACGGCTTCTCGTCGAGAGCCGGTGCAAGGCCTCGGCGACCAGCTCCTTGCCCGAGCCCGTCGGCCCTTCGATCAGAACCGGGGTCGTGCGCCCGGCCACAAGACGGATCCGGCGGCTGACCTCGAGCATGTTGGGAGCAACACCGATCAACTCCGGCACCCGGTCGGCCAGCAAGGGATCGGAGGCCAGCGGTGTCGCAGCCACCCGCTGCGCCGCGGCCGGGCGGGATTCGACACCCACCTCGGCCTGACGGATCGCGCTGAAGGCCTCTTCGGCGTCGAGGATGGGCAGAGTGTCGGCCACCGGGCGCGCCATGGGGGTCTCAAGTGCCGGAGCCGTATTCCAGGCCGCCGTATCGGTATCCTGACAGGAGCGCAAGGCATAGAGAAGCTCCTGCCGGTAGGGGCCGCGCGGCCCCTCGGTCTCGAGCGCGCCACCGGCTGCGATCAGGTCGGTCTCCGGAAACTGCGTACGGAAATCGATGAGAAACTCCGCCGAATCCAGATCCGGAAGCCAACTGTCGACGATGATGGCCTCGGGCCTGGTCTCCTCGGCCTCCGACCAAGCCTCGGCGCCGCTCGCCGCCTCAGCGACCTGCCAACGCAGGCCGCTGAGAGTCTCGCTCAGGCGCTGACGAAAGCTATGGTCAGCGCTGACGACGAGCACGACGCGCTGATGGGAGCGCGCCGTGGCTGGGGTGGTATTCGAAGCGGGAACAGGAACTGCTTGCATGAAATCTCTCCTCACCAGGAACAGTTATTGCGCCTCTAGGTTCAGTGGCGCAGCGGCAGGTTGCGTCTGCGGCACGGCGATCGAAACGGCCGGCACCTGCTGCAGCGCCAACTCGGCATCGGAGGGCACCACATAGCCGCGACCGCGCACGGTACGAATCAGGTGCCCCGGGGGAGGATCCTGCAATTTGCGGCGCAGATAATTCACATAGACATCGACGATATTGGTGGTCTGGGTCGGCTCCATGTTCCAGACCGACTCGAGCAGCTCGACGCGCGAAACGCACTGTCCGCGATTGAGCATCAGATGCTCGAGCAGGGAAAACTCCTTGTTGGTCAGCTCCACGCTGTGGGTGCCGCGGCGCACGGAGTGATCCAGACGGTTCAGCTCAAGGTCACCGGCGCGCAGTTGTAGACGGGCCTCACGCTTGCGGCGCAAAAGAGCCCGGCAGCGTGCCCGCAACTCATGCAAGCTGAATGGTTTCAGCATCAGATCGTCGGCCCCGCGATCCAGGCAGCGCACGCGGGCCTCCACGTCCTGCCGGGCGGTTAAGATCAAAATCGGAAGGCTGGCATCGAGGGCGCGAACCTCTTCGAGCACCTGTTCTCCGTCCTTGACCGGCATATTCAGATCAAGAATGGTTAGATCGGGAAGTTCCTGCTGGAAGGCTTCCACCGCAGCTCCGCCATCGGAGGCAATCCGGACACGATGTCCGTCGGCCTCAAACCCGCGGCAGAGAAACTGCGCAAGCGCTTTGTCATCTTCAGCAACCAATAACCTCATGAAGACCTTTCCTTGGGGCAAAACGTGCTGTACCCCGCTTTACTGCTCCAAACCGCCAGTGGACCTCCGCTTAGCCGCCGCTAAGTAATGGCCCATCACCACCTTCGCCTGAAGCGAAATAGAACACAAGATTGGAAAGAAAGAAGAAGAGGAGAAACTTCCAATTTCGGCACGCCGCGGGAATGGTTCCAAAGTGGTTTCCCATGAAAAACCACCAACGCTGGATTGTCGAGAAACAGGCTCAAGCCTTTCTCCACGGCGCTCGATGGCTTTGATTTTCTCTGCATTGCAGGGTTTTTGAGAGATTGAACAGCGACGGCACGTCACAAACCAAACGCCCACTCGCAGTAAAAAGGATGCAGACTTTCGTTACTTTCCAGAGAGTTGGCGACGCTTTTTCGCAGAGTCTGAGCCTCGCGCGAGGGGGGCTGGAACAGGCAAAAAATATTTTTTCTGCGCACCGCCTCCGCACTGCCTCGATGAGGAAATGCCGTCGGCTGGTTCCCGCGCGTGGCTGTGATTTCAATTTGTTTGAGGGTTATACTTAATGAGAAGTCTTTACAGACCGCCTCTCGCAGTGCAAATCCTCATGAGGTAATTACGAAAGTTTCTTTTTTGGCGGCACCATGCAACGAAAGGGTCATGAAAATCCCCTTAGAATCGTCCATGCTAGTAGCTAGGCACATATCCATATAGGGCCATGGTTCTTTGATTGATTTCAGCAAATTCCCGGACCTGATCGCGATTGCGCTGTTGACCTGCGCCTTCGCCTCGGTGGCGCGTCGCAATGACCACCCAGGCTCGGGACTTTGGCTGCTCGGCTGGTGCATGATCGTGCTGCATTTTTTGGCGATGATGTTGATCCGCATTCCGGGCTGGGTAGGCAACTTCAGTCTTCTTCTGACGCTCTCGACTTTGACCTGGGCGGGAACGTTGTTCATGCGCGCCACGGTAGCCTACCGCCACGAGAGAGCGAGCTGGTGGATGTGCGTGAGCTTTTTGGGTGCCAACACCTTCTATATCGCCACGTGGCTCTATTGGCCAGCATCGGCATGGATGCACAACGTAGCGGCCGCGCAGTTTGCGATTCTGCCGCTGGTGATCGTCTATAGCCAACAACGGCGCAAGCAACACCGTCTGCGCTGGGCCTTTGTGACCCAGAACTGCCTTCTGGCCGTGGTGCTGCTGGCGATGCAGCAGATGCTCAACCAACCAGCCCACTTGGTGTTCAATGTTCTTCTGTTCTCAACCTACCTTGGCTGCTGCTATCACTTTGCCGCCTACTATCGCAAGCTGACGACCGGAGCCTTTATTTCGCTGTTTGGTTTTCTGGCCTGGGCACTGATCTTTGCGCTTGCACCCATGCTGCATTGTTGGTTTCCGCATCTGGCCATCGAGGACGAGGTCTGGAACCTGCCCAAGTATGTGGTCGCGGCGGGCATGATCCTGCTGGTGCTTGAGCGACAGATCGAACATAACGAGTATCTGGCGCTGCATGACGACCTGACCGGACTTCCGAACCGCCGTCTCTTTCAGGACCGGCTGCAGAGTGCTCTTGCCCGCGCCCGGCGTCATCGCCAGCATACGGCACTGCTGCTGATCGATCTGAACCACTTCAAACAGGTCAACGACGAACTAGGGCACCATATCGGAGATATGCTGCTCAAGCGCGTCGGCGTCATCTTCCAGTCACGCATCCGCTGCTCGGACACGGTCGCACGCACCGGCGGCGACGAGTTTTCAGTGATTTTGGAAGAGCCAATCAGTCGCACCGATGCCGAACGGGTGGCACAGGCACTGGCCGAGTTGCTTGAGGAGCCGATCGAGTTGGGCGATTACACCGTGCATACCGGCGCGAGCATCGGCATCGCCATGTTTCCCGAGGATGCATTGACACCCGAGACGCTGGCGATTGCCGCCGATCAGCGGATGTATGACGTCAAACACGAGTACCGGCAGATGGAAGAAGACTCGCTTGCGCTGCTGACGGACGAGCTTTCCTGAGTCTGTTTTTTTTGACCTTCACCAACTCCGTGAAGGTCAAAAGGACTCTAGTGCAGGCAGATGCTGGCGGTCAGGGTGACGAGCACAATGCAGGTGATCAGCACATAGGCGCGATCTTTTTCAGCGGCAAAGCCAAAGATTGAAAAGATGACACGGATCACCGGCGTGGCGAGCAGCAGCATGATGCCGATCTGCGCAATGGAGAGTCCGCGCAGCCGCTGCGCCTCCTGCTGCATGCCGAAGGCCTGTTGAAAGATCTGCACCGGTGAGACGTAGGGCATGGCCGTGCCGCGAAAGCTGCGAAAGTCGGACATCTGCGGATGCGAGGCAAAGAAGACGATGCCGCCGAGGATGCCCAGCGCGCTGGCTGCAAGGACGCCACTGCGCAGCGTATAGCTGATAAGAGTTTGGAGCTTGTCGTCGGAGTAGCGCATGGGTTAGATCCTTCCCCGCAGGCCGTGAATAATCATTTGAACAGCGATGATGACAACGGCGATGGCAAAAAGTCGACGCAGAAACTTGACGGGCAACCGTGGCAGCAAACGCGCGCCGAGCGTTGATCCGCAGATGACGCCGAGCATGACCGGCAACGCGATCATGGGATGAATATAGCCGCGCTTGAGATAAATGGCCGCGCTGGCGACGCCGGTGACGCCGATCATGAAGCTGCTGGTGGCCGTTGAAACCTTGAAGGGAATGCCCATGACGCGATCCATGGCGATGACCTTGAGCGCGCCGGAGCCGATGCCGAGCAGGCCCGAGAGCAGACCGGCCACATACATCATGGCGAAGCCGGCCTTGGCACGCATCACCTGATAAGGGATTGCGCCTTCCACTGACTGATAGACGCCACCGAGACGGAGCCGTGCGGTGAAGCGGTCGACCTTGACAAGATGCTGACCGTCGACCTTGGTCTGCACGACCTGCCAGGCCGAGTGCAACAGCACAACACCGAAGATGATGGCCAGAGCTGTGGTCGGCGTCTTGCTGGCCAGAAGCGCGCCACTGATCGCGCCGAGCGTGGTGGCAATCTCCAGAAACATGCCGATGCGAATATTCGACAGACCATCGCGCACATAGCTGGCCGCCGCGCCCGAGGATGTGGCGATGACCGAGACGAGGCTGGCGCCGATGGCATAACGGATGTCGATGCCAAGCAACAGCGTCAGTGTCGGTGTGACGATGATGCCGCCGCCGAGTCCCGTCAATGCGCCCACCAGCCCGGCGCAAATCGAAGCCAGAAAAACAATCAGAGTAAAGGTGTGTGCCGCCATAAAACCATCGCCCCTCAAAGGCTGGTTTTAGTATGGAACGGCGTCGATCCCATCGTCCAATCGTATTTCCGGCACTCAGTAATAGAAAAAAGCTATTACATGAAGATGAATATCCATTGAGCTCCGGCGTAGCGTTGTCAGAGACAACGGAGATCGTTCAAAGCAGGCGATCTGATCGACAATCTGGACCTATGCCTGAGCGAACAGGACATTCATCTACATGGAAATAGCCTATTGCTTGCCTTGCTTGCGCGCCGCCTCCACAAAGTCACGCACCAGCACGGAGGTTTGCTGTGCGCGGGTGGCCAGTCCGATTTCAGAGATGCCGACTGTGCCGGGAAGCAGACGCACGGCCACGCTGTTTGACTGCGCCAGCACGACCGAGCGGGGCAGGATGGCGACGCCGACGCCGACGGCCACCAGCGAGATGGCCGTATACATTTCGCCGGTCTCCTGCACGATGCGGGGGCTGAAGCCGGCCTGGGCGCAGAGGCGCATGGTGACGTCGAAAAATCCCGGAGCCCACTGGCGGCCATAGGCGACGAAGGGTTCATCGCGCAGCTTGGCGAGCGAAAAACGCTTGGCCGCGGCCAGAGGATGATCCTTGGGCAGAATCACGGCAAAGGGTTCGCGATGGACGACGGTGATCTTGAGGCGCGGGTGTTCAATGGGCAGACGGAGGAAGCCAACGTCCATGGAGCCGTCGAGCAGGCCGGTGACCTGGCTGACGGTGCGCAGGTTGATGAGATTGAGGCGCACGCCGGGGTGCCGGGCGCGAAAATCCGCCACGATGTGGGGCACGATCTCAAGAGCGGCCGAGGAGACAAAGCCGATGTTGAGGGAACCGATCTCTCCGCGCGCAGCCTGCCGCACATGCTCAATGGCCGATTGCGCGCGATCGAGCGTGGCACGGGCCTCATCGACAAAGAGTGCGCCCGCATCGGTGAGCCGCACGGTGCGGCGGTTGCGCTCGAACAGTTGCACTTCGAGCTCAGCCTCGAGGTGCTGAATCTGCGCGGTCAGCGCGGGCTGCGATAGATGCAGGCCCTCGGCGGCACGCACAAAGCTGAGCCGCTCGGCGACGGCGAGGAACGAACGCAGTTGCTTCAGATCCATGACGGTGCCTTTGGACTCGCGAAGCTGGCAGGCCTAAGCGCCTGCCAGCTTCACGGACATTAGAACGCAGGAACCGGCTTGCCTTCGGGAACGATGGTGACCTTTTGCAACTCGACCGGCGTCTGCGGCTTGTCGTCGGAGTCGCGCGGAACGCGGGCGATGGCCTTGACCACCTCAACACTGGCCGCGTCGCACTGGCCGAAGAGAGTGTAGTGCTGATTGAGTGACTCGTTGGCCTGCTCGGTGACAAAGAACTGGCTGCCGTTGGTGTTGGGGCCGGAGTTGGCCATGGCGAGACGGCCCGGACGATCGAAGTTGAGGCTTGGATCAAACTCGTCGTCGAAGGCATAGCCGGGGTCGCCCAACCCCGTGCCGGTCGGGTCGCCACCCTGAATCATGAACTCGGGGATGACGCGATGGAAGACAGTGCCATCGTAATAAGGCTTGTGGTGCTGCACCTTGTGGGTCTTCGGATCGGTCCAGTCCTTGCCACCGGTGGCCAGGGCGATGAAGTTGGCGACGGCCTTGGGTGCCTGACGCTGATAGAACTGGCAGGTGATGCGGCCCATTGATGTTTCCAGAATCACGGAAGGGCCGTTGGGCACGGTGAGCACGGCGGTGGTGGCGGTGGGCGCGTCGGGCAGATCATCGGTTGCGGCCGGTTGCTGGGCCTGGGTGGGCATCGCGGCCAAGACCGCGGAAAAAACGGGAAGCAGAAGGGCGTCCTTGAGTCTCATGACGATTTTGAGACTACAACAGTGGACGGGGGGAGTTCCAGTCGGCAACCGGATTGTATTCTATCTGCTATGAAGAATTTTTCCTGGTTCTCGAAGTCTGCGCTTTGCGCCGCGCCCCTGTGCATGGCGATGATGACACTGCCGTTGTTCGCGCAGCCGGATAAGCCCGCCGCCGCGCCGGACAAGCCCGCGGAGAAGATCGAGTTGCCGCCGTTGCCGGCCGAGGCGCATGTGCAGCAGTCGATCCAGCTCGACGGCAAGCCGCTGCGCTATACGGTTTCAGTGGGCGCGCTGCCGGTGCGCGACAAGGACGGCAAAGAGGCCGGACAGGTGGTTGTGACTGCCTACACCGTCGAAGGTGCAAATCGTCCGGTGACCTTTGCGCTCAACGGCGGTCCGGGCGCGGCCAGCGTCTACCTGAACCTGAGCGCCATCGGGCCGAAGCGGCTGGCGGCGGGCAACGAGGGCGACAGCCCGTCGGATGCGCCGGTGCTGACCGATAACCCGGGCACCTGGCTGGACTTTACGGATCTGGTCTTCATCGATCCGATTGGCACCGGATTCAGCCGTTCGCTGGTGGCCGAGGACAAGGCCAAGAAGCTGTTCTTCACGCCAGAAACGGACGTGCAGTATCTGTCGCGCATCATCTATGACTGGCTGGTGAAGAACGGCCGGCTGAACGCGCGCAAATATCTGGTGGGCGAAAGCTATGGTGGCTTCCGGGGCCCGCGCATCACCTATGAATTGCAGTCGAACCTGGGCGTGGGGTTGAACGGCGTGGTGCTGGTTTCGCCCTATCTGAATCCCTCGCAGGACGACAATGGCGATCTGTCGCCGCTGCCGTGGATGATGACGCTGCCCTCGATTACGGCCTCGAATCTGGAACGGCAGAAGAAGCTGACGCCCGAGGCGATGGCCGATGTGATTGCCTACACGCGCGGCACCTATGCGACGACGCTGCTCAAGGGGCGCTCTGATCCGGCGGCCTTTGATGCGATGCTGGCGCGGGTCACGGAGATGACCGGGCTTGACGCGAACTTTGTGCGGTATTCAGGCGGGCGGCTCGATACACGCGCCTATCTGCGCGAGGTGCATCGCCAGGAGGGCAAGCTCGGCTCGGTCTACGACTCCAACGTGACGGCCTACGATCCGTTTCCCTTTGCGACCGAGCAGCAGTCGAACGATCCGATTCTGGCCAGCATGATTGCGCCGGTGACGACGGCGATGGTGGACTTTGTGACCCGCACGGTGGGCTGGAAGGTTGATGCGCGCTACAACGCGCTCTCCTATGAGGTGAATCGCGCCTGGGACTGGGGCAAGGAACTGCGCACGGGCTCGGTGCCGCAGTTGCGCATGGCGGTTTCGGCCGACCCCAAGCTGCGCGTGCTGATTGTGCACGGCTGGAATGACCTGTCGTGCCCATTCATGGGCTCGGTGCTGACCAGCGACCAGATGCCGATGATGGGCGAACCGAGCCGCGTCGCGGTGCGCGAGTACCCCGGCGGACACATGTTCTACACCCGCGAAGCCAGCCGTCTGGCACTGCGCAAGGACGTGCAGGATATGTACGCGAAGCACTAAAGCATAAGGGAGCAGCGGACAGTCAAGAAACTGTTCCCTGCTCCCTCTTCCCTTCTTCTCTCATACTCTCGTAGTCCCTGGTCCCTAGATCCTAGTCCCTCGTTTCCTTGGTCCCAGTCTTTTAATTCGCCGTCGGCGTCTTTTCGATGTGGTCGATGACGAGCTGCTCGACGGGCAGCTTGCGCTCCTCAAGCTTGAGGCCGAGCTTTTCGACCGAGGCGTAGATCGACGTGCCACCGCTCGGCGCGGCGGGCAAGGCAGAGTCGGCGCCACCAGCGCCCGGAGGCAGAGACATGCCCATCGCCTTGGCCTGTTCCTTGGCGAAGGCCATCAGATCGGCCAGCGATAGATCGATCGCAACCTGGAAGTTGCCTTTGAGGCCGGTCTGATCGACGACCTGACGGCCCTTGCCGCCCCCCATCTGCAATACCTTGGTGAGCATCTCGGCAAAGCCATCCATCGTGACCTTGCTCGAATCGAGATGCAGCGATTGCTCCTGCATGTCGACCCGCTGCGTGATGATGCCCTTCTCGCCCATGTCCATGGTGACGGAGCCATCGGAGTTCTTCTTGATGCGTAGCGCGCCGTCTTTGCCCTTGAGCTCGGTTTCGCCGGACTTCAACGGCGCATCGGCCGCTGGTGCCGGATCGGGCGGCGAGACCTTGAGCTTCGCACCGTTTTTTCCGATGATGAGCGCCAGCACCTTGTGCTCGTCGATGCTCTTGTGCGCCGTCAGCTTGAAGCGGTCGGCGAGCAGGGCCTGCAACAGGGCGGGAACATCGTCTTTGGTAGCGCCCTCGGGCAGCTTGGCGTTGATGTCGAAGTGCTCGGTTGCAAGCCAGTCGGGGCCGGTGATCTGGTAGTCCTTGAGCTTGTAGGCCTCGGCCAGCAGCGCCTTCAGCGACATGTAGACATACTCGGCATGCGAGGCGTCAACAAAGGCACCGAGGTGCGGCATCTTACCGGCCTGCACATCGGCGGCAAGCTTGGCCAGATCGAGCGGCGCCGATGGCTTGATGGTGGCGACGTCGAATTCCTTCGGCGCTGCCGTGGCCTGGGCCGCGAGCAACGAGACGGATGTCAGTGATAGAAGACAGACGCAGGCAATGCGTTGCGCGAGTTTCATGGTGCCCACCTTGTATGGAAGTGTATGGATGGATTGTAGAACACGGACGCGCGGAGCACTGCCGCCCAAAGAAAGACCCCGGAGGTTCCGGGGTCTTCTTTGAAGAAAAATTTCTGTAGATAAAAACTGCTAGCTGCTTTTTTTGCAGCGGGCCATGATGGCCGCATGGAGACGATCGCGCAGATTCTCCGGCAGATCGTAGAGCTCATTCGAGCGGTAGACCTGAATCGTCTTGCGGGTCGTATTGAAGACGACCTCGCAGTGTTCGCAGCAGTGCAAATGCGTCTCAAGTTCGGCGCGGATCTCCGGTGAAATCGAACCGTCGATCAGATCATCAAGATGGGCGAGAAACTCCTTGCAGGTCATCTCAGCTACTTACCCTCCGATGCCGCACGGCCCTTGAGCGAATGTCCCATGGGGCTGGTTCCCTGTTTTTTGTGAAAATAACGGCTGAGCCGCTCGCGCAACTGAAGCCGCGCGCGCAGCAGACGTGATTTGACGGCAGGTACGCTCAATCCGAGCGCCTCGGCCGTATCCTCGGTCGAAAGCCCCTGCACATCGCGCAACTCGAAGACGACCTTGAAGCCCGGCGGCAGACCCTTGATGGTTTTTTCCAGAATCTCGCCAAGCTCGGTTTGGGTGTAGTTCTGCTCCGGATCGGGCGCCCAGTCGGCCAGATCGCGCGGCACAGAGCCTTCTTCGGTCTCCAGATCTTCGTCGATCGAGACCATCTTTCCGGTGCGCCGCTTGCGCAGGCGCATCAGGCTTTCGTTGACGGAGATCCGCACCAGCCATGTGTAAAACTTCGAGTTTCCCTGGAACTGGTCCAGCTTTTCGTAGGCCTTGAGGAACGAGTCTTGCATCACGTCCTCGGCGTCTTCGCGGTTCTGCGTAATGTGTTGCGCGATCCGGAAGATTTGGCGCTCGTACTTGCGAACCAGGGCATCGTAGGCCGAAACATCACCGCCGCGGGCTCTTGCGACAAGAGCAAGATCGGGGTGCTGCTCGGACTCGTCCGCTATCGATTGGATGGTCGTCATGGGTGTTGGTTGCAAAAAAGGTTGCGTTTTTTCTTTCTTGTAAAAAGGCAACATCTCCAGTGTAAAGGAGCGGGGTGCGGAGAACAAACGAGATCCCCGCACTGTGACACAAAGCGGGAATCAATGCCGATTCCTGCCGCAAACGGTAACAGCCCTGGTTCGGCGGTGGCGGCGCGCTGTGAATCCGGAATAGAGTGTTGCTATGAAGGTCGTTTTTTCTTGGGCAGGATTTTCGGGTTCGGCGGCGCGCATGCTGGCGCTGCTGCTTGCGGTTTCGGTGCTTTTTCAACCGGCTACGATGGCCGGAGCAGGCAAGTCCTCAAAGGCGCACAGCGCGGAAAAGGCCGACGCCGACGCGCCGACCGCAAAGACACGCAAGGGCCAGAAAAAGACGGCCAAAGCCGATGCCGCCGAGCAGGCCGCGCCGGCCGCGAGCACGAAAAAATCGGCAAAAAAGAAAAAATCCGCCGAGGACGATGCTCCGGCCCGGACGGCGAAGTCCTCGCGCAAGGCGAAGAGCAGTGCCAGCGCGCTCGATGACGGGATTGCGCCAAAAAATTCCGGCAAAAGAAGCGCGCATGCGAAGGCGGTCGCAGCCTCGGACGAGGATGCAACCTCGACGCGGCGCGGCAAAAGCAAAAAGAGCCGCAAGCCGAAGAGTCGCCACGCGCAGGCCAGCCGCGAGGCGCGCGCCGCGCAGACAACGGCGATCCGCAAGGCCTTCGTGGCATCGAGCGAGCTGCGGCCGATGGCGCAGCAGTTGGCGAATCTGCGCACGGCCGAGGCTTATGCGGGCGTGGCAGCCTATGCGCGCAATCACGCGGGCGATGTGGCGGCAGCGGCCTATCTGGCGCTTGGCCACGCCTATATGCTCGACAAGCGCTATGCCGATGCGGCCACGGCTCTGCGGCAGAGCGACGCGGCCGGAGGCCAGCTCGACGACTACGCGCAGTTTTTAGGCGCCGAGGCAAGCCACGCGGCGGGCAACGATGCGGCGGCCGAAGAGCTGCTGCATAGCTACACCGACCGCTACCCGGATAGCATCTTCGACGAACAGGCACCGGAGCTTGAGGCCAGCGTTCTGCTCGGTCTTGGCCGCATTGCCGACGCGCGCAAGGTGCTGGCCGATGCGCAGGGACTGGCGGCCGAGGACCGGCCCGGATTCCAGTTGGTGCAGGGGCAGGTGGCGCTCGCGCTCAACGAGACCAGCGCGGCCGAGCGCATCTTTCGCGGAATTCTGATTGCGCATCCGCTCAGCGGTGAGGCGCAGCAGGCCCGCGCGAGGCTGGCCGCGATGGGTGTGGAACTGAGCCTGAGCGTGACCGAGCGCAAGAGTCTGGCCGATGCCTACTATGGCGGCAAGCGCTTCAGCGATGCGGCGGAACAGTATCGTCTGCTGGCCAATCTCCCTGGCACGAGCGAGGCACAGCGCAACGAGTTTCTTGCTGCCGCTGCCATGTGCGACTGGAAGCTGAAGCGGCTGACGCGCGCGGCGGCCGAGGCGCTGGCCGACACCGACGACGAGGCCGGAGCGCGGCGCATGTATCTGCTGATGGAGCTGGCGCGCGACCGCGACAGCGAGTCCGATCAGCAGCAGATCGTCGCCCAGATGCAGCAGCGATATCCACACAGCCAGTGGCTGGCCGAGGCGCTGTTTTCAAGCGGCAACATGTATCTGCTCAAGCGCAACTACCCGCTCGCGATCCAGTATTATGGCTCTCTTTCTGATCGCGTGCCCTCGGCAAAAAATGCCTCGCTGGCGCACTGGAAGGCGGCCTGGCTGAGCTATCGGCTTGGGCTCTATGCCGATGCGACGCGGCTGATCGAGGCACAGATCCGGCTGTTTCCCACATCGCCCGAAACAGCGGCGGCGCTTTACTGGCGCGGCCGACTCTATGAGTTGAACGAGAACAATCCGGCCAGGGCAGCGGCAAATTATCGTGCCGTGGTGCGCGGCTACCCGCATTTCTATTACGCGCAGCAGGCGCGTGCGCGGCTGGCCTATCTTGGCAATACGACGCCGGTCGCCGATGCCACGATCGAAAACTTTCAGCCCGCGCCCGCACCGAAGCCGGTGGAGAGTTTTCCCGAGGCGAGCCCGCATCTGGCCAAGGCTCGGCTGCTGGCCAATGCCGGACTGAATGATTATGTGGCGCGCGAGATTGGCGCCGATCCGGAGTTTGCCGCATCAAGCGGCATGGCCGAGGCCCAGATCTACGCCTCCTATGGCGAAACCTATCATGCGCTGCGCGTGGCCAAGCGTGCACTGCCCTCGGCAGCCTCCATGCCCATTGGCTCGCTTCCGCTGGCCTACTGGCGCATCCTTTATCCGCAGCCGTGGTGGGAGATGATCAGGGCCGAATCGGCGAAGAACCATCTCGATCCGTATTTTGTGGCCTCGCTGATCCGGCAGGAGTCGGAGTTCAACCCCTCGGTGGTCTCCTATGCCAACGCCTACGGCCTGATGCAGCTGCTGCCCTCGACCGGCAAAGCGCTGGCCCGCGAAGAAGGTCTGTCGCGCTTCCAGACCTATCAGCTTCTCGATCCGGAGACGAATATCCGGCTGGGCACGCGGAATCTGCGCCAGTTGCTCGATAAATTTGGCGGTGTCGAAGAATATGTGCTGGCAGCCTACAACGCCGGTGACGGTCGCGTGGTCGACTGGAAGTCGTCAGGCTCTTACCGCGGCATCGACGAATTTGTTGAATCCATTCCATTTACGCAGACCCGCGAGTACGTACAGGCCATTCTGCGCAACGTCGAAATGTATCGGTCCATCGACGAATATGCGCGGACGCATCCGGCCGCCACGTCCCGATAAGCGGAAAAACAGATGCAAGCCGGGACAGCTATGAACCCAGGTGGGCAACTCCTCTTCGAGTTGCCCATTGACTTCTGGCGGGAGTACGTGGAGACTGATTCCAATTGATGGCCGAAACCTGGCCTGCGCAGCGTGCTGTAGTTCGTCGAGCCTGTTCGTTCAAGGCAGAAGTGGCTCAACCATCCATCTGTGGAGGGTACGATGTCAGCCGACTTGCAGTATCTGGAAGAGTGGATCCCGGAGAGAATGGACCCCGGAACGATCTTTGTTCTGGAAAACCAGGCCAAGCTGGGGCAGGCGCAGAATCCCTTTGTCGCCGTCATGTCCTGCCCGCGTTGCGGAACCTTGGGGCTGATTACCCGGCGGCAGTTGATCGGCTATGAGCCGATGATCTGCGGTGCCGAGGACTGTTCGGCCGAGTATCGTCTGGACGGCGAACGAATCTGTTTTCGCCCCATGCAGTAGCACACCATGAATCCAAACGACGCGACCGGGCGCAAGGCCCGGTCTGCGTTCTCGTGCGTTTGAGCCTATGGCGATACCCCCTAGATCTGCGGAACCTTGGTCACATCGCCCTCCCTGGCCGGAATCGGCGTCAAGGGCAGTTGGAAACCCGTCAGCGAATCCGGATGCGCGGGATCGAAACGTCCGGCGTCGCGGGCTAGCTTTTGCGCCAGCGGCAACCGGTTCGAGCGAACTCCCTCGACAATGCAGCGGGCCAGTTCATAGGCGCCGTAGCTGTTGAAGTGCGTGTCGTCGTCGATAGCTTCGGTCTGGTTCGGAAAGCTGTTGGCCGCGTAGTGCATGAAGGCCTTGCGCGAGGCCTCGGGCCCGAGCGCCTCGAAGAGCGTGCGGCTCATCGCATTCAAATCGATCAGCGCAACATGCTCGGCGGCAGCCACGGCGCGCATGGCGTCCGGATAACCGGCCATGGTGTCAACGATCTTTCCATGCGCGTCAAAGTTGCGCCGGAACATGCTGGTGACCAGCACGGGCGTGGCTCCGGCGGCGCGGGTCTTCTCAATATATTTGGTGAGCAGCTCCTTATAAAGATCGAGCGGAACCTTGTTGACCGGCTTCTGATCGTTGTGACCAAACTGGAGGAACAGGGTATCGCCCTTTTGAATCTGAGAGAAGATTTTTGCAAAGCGCTGTTCGCTCTCGAAGCTGCGCACGGTCTCGCCCGACTCGCCGTGATTGGCGATGACGACACCCGGCGCGAAGAAGCGCGGCAGCATCTGGCCCCAGGCCGCCCAGGGCTCCACATCCTGATCGACAACGGTCGAGTCACCCGCCAGATAAATGGTCGGCTCGTGGATGGGCGCAATCGCAATCGAGCGGAAGCCTGGATGCGTGCCGTTGAACTCGAGGGTGAGCTTGCCATCCCAGTCAAGACCACCCACCTCGCGCGGCTTGAGCTTGACGTGATGCTTTTCGTCACCAGCAATGGCGGGCAGGCGCAGATTCACGTCAAAGACGCGCGTGGCTGAGTGGTTGGCGGCAGTCTCGATTTTTTCGAGCATCAGACGGCGTGCCTCGGCGCGGACAGTCGTAACGCTCGGCTGATCAGTACCGAGCACAACCGTGACCCGGTAGCTTCCCTCAGGCAGAGCCACCGAAAAGAAGAAGGGCTTGTCGCTCGCGCAAGAATTTTTTTGGACAACGGGCGCGGTATGCAGGTCAAAGCCCGGCGTGGTCGTCGAAAACTGCGCATCGGCGCTCAGCCGCACGGCGTTCTTGGGTACACGAGCCGCGTCGCAGACAAAATTCTGGGCGTGTACCGTGAGGCAACTCAAGGCAAAAAGAGCAAGAAAGGGCAGTTTCACGAGGACTCCTTTGATCGACGCTGCGCCTGGCAACGATTACAGAAATAATTTCTGATTTAAACCAATATAGAAGACGGGGGGCTGGCCGTGCATCGGTAAATTGGCGTATCTTTTTCTTGGATCAAAGGTTATTCCGGCAGAGGAGCGGCATGGAGAAGACGCGGAAGATCGGTTGGAGCCGACGGCAGTTCATGGAAGCCAGCGCTGCGGCCCTGGCCATGAGCCAGCTTCGGACAGAGGCGCAACTGCAGCCCGGCGCATCGAGCGCGCCGCTGCCTCCTGAGGTGATTGCGGGAAGCGTGCGGCCATTGCTTGAGGGGACCACGGCGCGGCCCATGCGCTACCAGGCTCGCGAACGCGGCTTCGCCATTGCGAATGGCAGCGAGTTTTTTAACCGCCCCCTCTACGGTCCGAACAACGGTTTTCGTGTTGATGCGGGCGATCTGCCGGAGTTTTCGCTCTATCTGCCGGGCCACGCCGGTAATCTGCGGCTCGGCGTGAGCGCGCACGGACGAGCCAAATGGCTGGCGGAGGCCGACCGCGTGGAGGCCAGCTACACGGCGGGCCGCATGATCTATGAGGTGCGCGATGCACTGCTCGGCGCAGGCGTTGTGCGCGTCGAATTGCTGACGGCGGGCGTGGGAGCGAGCCTGCTGGTGCGCGCAGAGGCAACCAACGTTGGCGCGGGTGTGGCACTGAGCTGGGCCTTTGGCGGCGTGAGCGGACGCAAGGGGCGCCGCAGCGGCGACATCGGTTGCGAGGCCGAGCCTGTCGCGCGCTTCTTCCGGTTGCGCCCGGAGGAGTGCGCAAAAAATGTTTTTACTTTCTCTGGGGCCGAGGCGCATCTCGCGAGCCCCTTCTGCGCGCTGGCGCTGCGTTTTCCGCGCGGCGCGCAACTGCGCATCGAGGATGCCGAGGCCTGGGACCGGCCGGTGGTCGCAACGCAAAGTTCGACCCGTAGGGCAACCGAACGCCCGATCCTCGTCGGTTGGACCGCGCTTGAAGAGAACAGGCCTGCCTTGCTGGCCATCGCGCACATTGAAAAAGAGCCGCCGGAGTTTGACGATCTGGAAGATGCCTTCGCTACACGCCGTGCGCAGCTTGTCGCGATTGCCAATGCGGTGCAGGCGACAAGCCCGGATGCGTGCATCGATGCGGCCTTTGCCGCGTTGAACGTGGCTGCCGATGCGGTTTGGGACGAGAAGCAGCAGTGCGTGATGCATGGTGGCGTGGCCTGGCGCATGCCGCTGGCAGGCTGGCGCGGACCGTATGCTCTGGACGCGCTCGGCGCGCATCGGCGCATGCAGCAGCAGGTGCGGCACTGGATCGCGCAGCAAAATACGGAGCCCGTCACCACGGCCGACCCCGCCACCGGGCCCTTCGATGCCAAGACGCATCAAACGCGCAAAGAGGCTCTGCTACATTCCAATGGCAACCTCACGAAGAATCACTACGACATGAATCTGGTCTTCTTCGATGCCCTCTTCCGGCATCTGCGCTGGACCGGTGACCTTGCTTTGGCGCGCGAGATCTGGCCCGCGTTGCAACGGCATCTGGCCTGGGAGCATCGGCTCTTTCGGCGTGTCTATCGCACAGAAGACGGTCGCGCACTGCCGCTCTATGAGGCCTACGCCGCCATCTGGGCCAGTGACAACCTGCAGTACAACGGCGGCGGCGTGGCGCATGCGTCGGCTTACAATCTCTTTGCGCTGCGCGGGGCGGCGCAACTGGCGCACCTGCTCGGCGAGGATGCAACGGCCTATGAACACGAGGCGGCGCTGCTTGCCGAGGGCATCGAAAAACTTTTGTGGCTCCCTGAAGGTGGCGTGCTGGCTGAGTCGAAAGATCTGCTGGGACCGCAGACGGCCTACGACAATCCTGCCCTGTGGACGCTCTATCACGCCATCGACAGTGAGGCGGTGAACCCGGCGCAGAGCTGGCAGATGGTTGCCGAGCGGCTCCATGCGCTGCGCCGCGTGCCGGTGCATGGAGCGGGCGTTCCGGCCGGCGATTGGTACCTGTTGAGCTGCTCGAATTGGCTGCCTTATATGTGGTCGCTGAACCTGCTGGTGCTGGCCGAGGGCGTGCACATGGCGCTGGCGCTCTGGCAGTCAGGGATGAACGAGGAGGCCTTCGCGCTGCTGAAAGGCAACCTGCTCGACTCCATGTTTCAGGGCATCACGCCGGGCAACTTCCACATGAGTTCGCAGCTCGACGCGCACCGGCAAGAAGCGCAACGCGACTTCGCCGACCCGATCGGCATCACTGCGCGCGCGCTCGTCGAAGGACTCTTCGGCATCACACCCAATCTTCTGGAAGACAAACTGACGCTGCGCCCGGGCTTCCCTGCTCACTGGGATCACGCCGCGCTCGCGCATCCTGATTTTGATTACGCGTGGAAGCGCGAGGGACGCATCGAAACGCTTGCGTTCACAAGCCGTCTGTCAAAGCCAGTTGCGCTCACGCTGCGTCTGCGAGCGCGCGGAACCGAAGTGCCGGAGATTACGCTCCATGGTGCGCATGTCGCAGCGCACTTCGATGCCGAAGCTGTCGGCACTCCCGCCGTTGTCTGCACGCTGCCCGCGGCACATGCATGGACTCTGCGCATCGCGTGGCGCGGCGCGGAACCGGTGAAGGTTCCTGCCGCGCGTTCCCTGCAGAAGGGCGCAGCGTTGGCCTTGCCTGCAGGCGTCATCGTGGAAACAATCGACGATCCGCAACGGTGCATCGCCGAGGGCAAGATTGCCGCTGAAGGCTTTCACACCGTCTTTGCGCGAGTGCGGCAGGGGGCATGCCGTTGGAGGCTGCCGCTCTCCTTCGCTGTTGCGTCGGCAACGCCGAAGATCGTGCCCTTCGCAAGCTACAGTGCCGCGCAGATGGCGCCGATTGATCTTGACGCGGAACTGCGCGATGATCTGCGCACCATTCTTACCCGCGATCATTCCGAACCGCGCTCGCCCTATTGTTCGCTGGCCTTTCCCGAGCAGTTGATCGGCGGCTGGTCAACAATGAGCCTGATTTTCTCTGTTGACGATAGCGGATTGCGCAAGGCTGGCGGAACACTCCGCACCGGCGTGGGGGTACCCTTTCGCACGCCGACCGGCAATACGCCCAACGCTCGTTTCCTTTCCTATTGGAGCAATGACGCGCAGAGCTTCGAGGTTGCGCTGCACGGTCGCGCCGTGGCACTGGCGTTGCTCGTGACCGGAACCACGCTGCCGCAGACCAGCCGCATGCGTCATGGCTCGATCACGGTGCGTTATGCCGATGGCGGCGAGACCGTGCTGCCACTGGTCAATCCCTCCACATGGTGGCCCATCGAGCAGGATTTTCTTCTCGACGATTATCTCTTCGTCAATGAAGCCGCACTGCCTGCGCGGGTCGATCTGGCCACGGGCGCAACGCGGATTCTCGATGCGAAAAACTTCAAGGGAAAAGGTCGCGAGATTCCTGGTGGCGCGGCGACGATTCTTGGCCTCGCGCTCGATCCTGAACGAGAGCTTGCCTCGGTGCGCTTCACCTGCGAGCTCTACGGCATGGTGGTTGCCGTGCTTGGCGCAACGCTGATCCGCCCGCGTTAAAGAAAAGCGCAAGAAAAGCCGCGTGGCGACAGGCCACGCGGCTTTTCTTGCGCCCATGCACGGAACTAACGCAGATCCTTGTTGTGCCCGGCCGAAAGCAGATTGGCCATGATGCGGAACGAGCCCGGCACGCCCTCGGGCATCTCGCGAAAGAAGGCGTAGGCCGCGTAAATGTAGACGCCCTTGCCGGAGCGAGCCCAGAGCAGGCCGCCTTTTTGCGGAGCCTGATTCGCATCCTGCATCGAGGTGGGTGCGGTAAACTGCGCGGCCCAGTGTTGAGCAAAACCGTGACCGCGTTCCTCGACCCATTGATCGAAGTCGGTGGTTGCAATCTGGTTTGGCCAGCCGAGCAGCGGATCGCGCGCATCCATGCTGACCGGGCTATCCTCTTCGACAACCTTTTCCGCATCGCGCGGCACGGCCAGAGCAAAGGGCGCGTCAAAGTTGTCGCTCTGATACTCGACGATCATCGCGCCACCGTTGTTCACATAGTCGAGCAGCCGCGCGTTGTGCGTGCGCAGCGCGGCGCGCGTGGTGTAGGCGCGAATGCCGACGAGAATCGCATCGTAGCGCGCAAGCTCGCTCGCCGCCAGATCCGCATCGCTCAACTGCGTCACCGTGACGCCGAGTTGCGCCAGTGCCGATGGAACCTCATCGCCCGGCCCCATCACGTAGCCCACGCGCAGCCCTGGCGCGATCTTCACATCAACGCCCGTGGTCGTATACGTGGCCGGACGCATCGCGACCGAAGGCCGCAGCCCTGCATAGCCAACGGTCTTGTAGCTCTCGGAAAAATTCTTGCCGTCGACCGTGGCAACAGCCGTCAGTGTATAGCTTTTTTCGGCGAGCAATTGCGGCGTTACGCGAAAGTGCACGGCAAGCTCTTCGCCCTCGTGCGTCAGATGAAAGGCTGCGATGGCCGGAGTCGCGCTCCATCCAGTGGGCAGTGTAAGCCGCACCGTGCCATCGCTCGTCTGTGCGGCGTCATTGCGCACGCGCGCCGTTAACTCAAAGGATTGCGTGCCCAGCGGAACAATCCCCATGCCCGGTGCAATCTCGACCGAAACACGCGGCGCAACCAACAGTGGCTCAAGCACTGGCCCGACCACATTGAGCCGGTGCGTGCTCTGCACCACCGCATCGAGCGTGGCCTCGACCTTCGCGAAGCGGTAGGCAAGGTGCGCGGTCAGCGGATAGGGCGCGGTGGGCTCGCCGAGAAGATCCGGTTTTTGCAGATCGTAGTAGGGCTGCTCGAGCGCGGGTCGTGCAAAGTAGGGCCGGGTGGGCTCGGCGTCGGCGGGCACCGTCGCGGCAAAGACCGCATCCAGAGCCGCGCCCGCAGCAAGCGCGGTGGGCGGCGCATTCAGGGGCTTCGTTTGCCAGTCGCCCTCCTGCGGACGAAGCTCTGTACGCTCGATCGCGACCGGCAACGTGCCCTGATCGGCAACGTGCAGGTTGATGGCGAGCGATTGGCCTGTGACGACGGCCTGCGGCGTGGGCTGATTGCCGCGCTGCGAGCCTGTCAGCGGAAACGCCGCCTTGCCGGGCGCGACCGGCTCCAGCGTGGCCACCAGCGAGAGACCGAGCGAAAGCGCCAGCGCGTGGTTGAACTCTTTTTCCTTGGTCGCCAGTTCGTGATCCATTAAAGAGCGCACATCCGCAGAAAGCGCGCTGGTGGCGAGGTCGTGGCGTAATACCCGCGTTGCGGCCAGGCCAGCGGCCAGCGGCTCGGCGGACTTCTCTGGTGCCGTGGCATCGTACTGCCGCGTGGCCTTTTCGACGAGTGCGGCAATCGCGTTGAGTCTGTTCTGCCATGACACGCGCTCGGCCGCGGGCACGCTCCCGGCAATGCCCGCCAGCGTCGTATCGATGCCGTCAAAGAATGTTTTTTCTTGCGCGGGCCCTGTCGCCGCAACGCGCGAGGCGTAGAGGTGATAGCTCGAATCGAAGGGACCGGCTGGTGGCACGCCCACGCCGTCATTCTGCGTCTTCTGTTCGGCGAGCCCCTCGCGGGCCAACGCAATATAGCTACGCCCAAACAGCGGCTGGTAGGTGCCTTCGGGAATGCGCACCGTCGCCGTCGGCACACCCTCGATCCACTCCCCCGTCACATAATTTTTGAAGCGCGCGGGCGCGTAGTGGCCCGTGGCATAGTCGTAGATGCCCTTATCAGAGAGATGCGCAAAGGGGACACGGACATAAACCTTGAGCGGCGACCAGGGACGAAGCCCGGCCGCGATCTGGTCGGGGAAGACCGTCGCATCGCCCGCCAGTTTGTAGGCCTCCTGCATGAGCACGCCCGCCGTCTGGTGATGACCGTGGCCGTCGGAGACATTGCCGGCAAAGACGCTGGCCAGCACCAGCGGCCGCTCGCGGCGAATCTCGCGGACCACGTCATAGAGCGCGCGGTCGTGGCCCCAGGTCTTCAGAGTCTCTTCGAGTGACTTGGAAAAACCGAAGTCGGCCAGCCGCGTAAAACGCTGGCGCACGCCGTAGGCCGCATCTGCGGCCAGCAGCTCCTGCGTGCGGACGAGCCCCAGATCGTCCCAGTAATCGCCGGTAACCACGTTCTGCCCGCCCTCGCCGCGCGTCAAGGTCAGCAGCGTCGTATCGACGCCCTGGTCGCGACTCTCATAGGCCAGCATTCCGCCGTCCTCGTCGTCCGGGTGCGCGACGATCATCATCAGGCTGGCGCGCGTCCTGAGCTTTTGCAGGCTTTGCCAGAGCCCCGCCGCACCACGGTCGATGGTGGGGGCATAGGCGGCTTCCGCGGGACTCGTCGCAGAGGGCAGTTGCGCAACCAGTGCATTCAGGGGCAGCAGCCCGGCAATACCCAGCGCAAGTGTGCGCGAAAACAGCTTTTTCATGGCTTTCTCCATCGAGGATCCCGGAGAGCGAAAAAAGATGGCCGGGAAAGAATATTTTACTGGAAACTTATGCGCTGCTTCCTATACTGTGCTTCAAGTTCGCCGCACGTGGTGCACTTGTCCCTCCAATGCCGAAGAGGAGAACGCATGAACCTGCTGACGATTCATCTGCTCTGCACGATGCCGAAGTCCCCAGTTTCCACCACGGTGAAAGAGACTGCGCAACCGCGCAGATTCAGCCTCTGGTATCGGCTGCGGCCCATCGCGCAATAGCTCCGACGCCTGTGCGACAAGAGCGTGCCTCCGTGCGCTTACGTCGTGCAAACGCTCTGCGTCTATACTGGGATAGATGCTAGCCCCACTCACGTTTCTTTGGAATGCGACGCGCGGCAACCGCCTGACCTTTTGGCGCAGCCCCTACGTGCGCTGGCGCGTGGAGACCTATTCCGGCATTCCTGCCGAGTCGCTGACGGCGACCAAAATCATTCAATTTGCCTGGAACGAACGCTGGGATCTGTTGCGCTATCTGCTGTGGACCGATACGGTGCAGCGCGAGGCGCGTCGGCGTCCCTAGTCTCACCATGCTCAAAACGGAGTCTTCCATGTCACGCATCGGCAGTCTGGTCAGCGCTGTTTTGTTGGGAAGCGGAATCTCGGTGGCCGTCGCGCAGCAGTTGCCGCCGGTTGAGCCGCCGCAACCGATGCCCAGCGCACACGGCGACGAGCCGATGCTGCGCGTGACGACGACCGAGGTTCTGGTGCCGACGCTGGTGGAACAGAAGGGCGGCGGCATTCTTTACGGCCTGAAGCCGGAGGATTTTATCCTCGAAGACAACGGCGTGCCGCAGAAGATCCACGTACAGGAAGAGATGGACACCGCCCCGGTGGCGCTGGTTGTTGCCGTTGAACAGGGCGGCGCGAGCGTGCTCGAGTTCGACAAGCTGGCCAAACTCGGTCCCCTGCTTGATCTGTTTCTGGCCGATCATCGCAGTCAGGTGGCCCTCGTCGGCTTTGATTCCGAGCAGCATCTGATTCAGGACTACACCAGTTCCCCCGATCAGGTCGATCAGGCGCTCAAGCACATGGATGGCGGCGACGGCGGGGCGGCTATTCTTGATAGCATCGGTTATTCCGTCGATCTGCTGCGAGACCGGCCCAAGGAGTTTCGCCGCGTGCTGCTGCTCATCAGCGAAGAGCGCGACCATGGCAGCAAGCACATGAAACCGGCCGCGCTGGCCGAAAAGATCGGCGCCTCCGATGTTCTGGTCTTGAGTGTTTCCTTTTCGCCGCTCAAGGCCGAGTTTGCCCACGATCTCAAGGACTCGGGCGACGACCGCACCATGAACATGATCTCCGCGCTGTGGTCGATCGTGCAGGGCTTTCGCAAAAACGTCACCAAGCAGGTAGCCGAGATGAGCGGCGGCGAGTACACGACCTTTACCGGCGACAAAAAGTTCGAGCAACGGGTGATGGAGGCGGCCAAGCATGTGCGCAACCGCTATCTGCTCACCTTCAGCCCGTCGAGCGCCGCCCCGGGCCTGCACACCATTCGCGTGCGCACGACCCAGGACTACGGCGCCCGCATCGTGGCTCGTGCCAACTACTGGCAAGAGCCTCAACCCTAACCCTTAAATAGTGAGAGCCAACTGCTTGAATTCGCTTCGGATTGCCGTGGAAAAACCCATTCGCCTTCGAGCGGCCATTCATGGTACTCTCACTACAGACACTGAAGAGTGGACTGAGAAGAAGAGGAGTAACTGACGCCGTGCTGGCGACTGCGAAGAAATCCGAACTGATTGACCGCTTCCGTACCCACGATTCTGACACCGGTTCGCCGGAGGTTCAGATCGCCATTCTGAGCGCGCGCATTACTGAACTGACCGAGCACTTCAAGACGCACAAGAAGGATCACGCCTCCCGGCGCGGACTTCTCATGCTGGTCAGCAAGCGCCGCCGCCTGTTGGATTACCTCAAGACGCACGATTCCGATCGTTATCGCGATGTAATCGGCAAGCTTGGAATCCGCAAGTAGTCAGAAAGAAAACATTTGACCCGGAAGCGCCCAGACCGGAACGCGGTCACGGCTCTGAAGTATCTGGACCCCGTGGCACGCGTATACCTGGCCCATCTGACAAGCTGCCAGGGCCTGCGCCGATCCTTGGATCGTGCGCATCCCCGGCAGCTTTGTCTTATCCCGCGACATCATCTGAATTTGAAGGCACGTCGGCGACATTGCCCGATGTGGCCTCAGGCACAGGTCTGCCTCGGCGGTGCTTTCCCTCCTATGAGTTTCCCTAGCGAAAACACGAAACGAGGACATATATGTCTACCAAGCAAGAAGTAGCTGTCGAGCTTGCCGGTGGCAAGCGCCTGGTCTTTGAGACCGGACGCATGGCCAAGCAGGCCTCTGGCGCCGCATTGGTGACCACGGGTGAAACCGTGGTTCTGGCGACCGCTGTTGCCAGTTCAACCCCGCGTGAAGGAGTGGACTTCTTCCCCCTCACGGTTGATTATCGAGAGTTTACCTTTGCCGGCGGTCGCATCCCCGGTGGTTTCATCAAGCGTGAGGGCCGTCCGAGCGAGAAGGAAATTCTGACCTCGCGCCAGATTGATCGCCCCATCCGCCCGCTGTTCCCCGCCGGATTCCGCAACGAGACCCAGGTCATCGCGCAGGTCTTCTCCGCCGACAAGGAAAATGATCCCGACGTGATCGCGATCAACGGCGCAGCCGCAGCTCTGGCCCTGTCCGACATTCCCTTCGACGTCGTCATCGGTGCGGTGCGCGTGGGTCGCATCAACGGTGAGTACATTGTGAACCCGACCTATGCCGAGCGCGAAGAATCCTCGCTCAACATCATGGTCGTCGCTCACAAGGACGGCATCGTGATGATCGAGGCCGGCGCGAAGGAAGAGAGCGAAGAGATTGTTCTCGGCGCTATCGACTTCGGCCACACCCAGATCCTCAAGATCATTGCCGTTATCGAAGAGCTGGTGACCAAGGCCGGCAAGACCAAGAAGGTCTATCCCGCGCCCGCCATCGACGAGGCCTACTACGCCGAGTTGCTGGCCAAGATCGGCGACCGCCTCAAGGACGCCCTCGACACCAAGCTCCACCCCAAGCTCGAGAGCCAGGATCTGGTCAAGCAGATCAAGGACGAGGTTGTTGCCGGACTTCCGGCCGACGATCCGACCGCGAAGAAGAAGTTCGACACCTACTACGAGCTGATGCGCGAGCGTCTGTTCCGTACGCAGGTGACCAAGGAACGCGTTCGTCCCGACCATCGCGCCTTCAATGAGATCCGCACGATCACCATCGAGACCAGCGTTCTGCCCCGCACCCACGGCTCGGCGTTGTTCACCCGCGGCGAGACTCAGGCTCTGGTAACGGCCACGCTCGGCACCGCCGACGAGGGCCAGCGCCTCGAGTCCTATCAGGGCGAGCAGAAGAAGCCCTTCATGCTGCACTACAACTTCCCGCCGTTCTGCGTGGGCGAAACCGGCCGCATGACCGGTGTCGGCCGTCGCGAGATCGGCCACGGCGCACTCGCCGAGCGGGCCATCACGGCCGTTCTGCCCGATGCCTCCGAGCAGCCCTATGCCATCCGCATCGTCTCCGACATCCTCGAGTCCAACGGCTC
>DBTV01000042.1:118398-118952 GCA_002307235.1 Acidobacteriaceae bacterium UBA1307 | reverse complement strand
GCGTCGATGTGCGCCATGATGCCAATATTCCGACAACGACTTAAAGGTACCGTCCGTGCCACGTCTCTATCATCCTTGCGAGCGCTCTGGGCCCGCCGCTTTGAGGCAACCAAAGTTGCCCCCTCTGGAATCTATGCCGGCGCGAAGCCTCCGCGCCGGCCCTGAGATCAACTACCAGCGATAGTGCGCAAAGGCCCGGTTGGCCTCTGCCATGCGATGAACGTCTTCCTTCTTCTTCATCGCGCCGCCACGGCCGTTGGCCGCATCGAGCAGCTCGTTGGTCAGCTTCTCGGTCATGCCCTTTTCGCCGCGCGCGCGGCCATAGGTCAGAATCCAGCGGATCGCCAGCGAGGTGCGGCGGTCAGGAGCCACTTCGATCGGCACCTGATAGTTCGCGCCACCCACACGGCGGGTCTTGACCTCAAGCAGAGGCTTGCAGTTCTCGACAGCCTTCTTGAAAAGCTTGATGGCTTCCTCGCCACCGCCGCGCTCCTCAAGGTTCTTCATTGCCTTGTAGAAGATGCCCTGCGCCGTCGACTTCTTGCCGCCCCACA
>DBTV01000042.1:56446-118122 GCA_002307235.1 Acidobacteriaceae bacterium UBA1307 | reverse complement strand
TGCCGCCCCACATCATCGAGTTCACGAACTTGGTCACCAGGGTCGATCCGTAGACCGGATCCAGTGCCACTTCCCGCTTTGCAATATGCCCTTTTCTCGGCATGATCCCTTACCTTCCGGCGCTCATCGCGCCTTGCTCACTACCCCAGTCCGGGCTCCAAACAACGTCCCGGAACCGCAATACTACTTCTTACCCTTGGCTGCCGCGCCGCCCTTGGCACGCTTGGCGCCGTACTTCGAACGGCTCTGCGAACGATTCGCAACGCCGACCGAGTCCAACGTTCCACGCACAACGTGATAGCGGACGCCGGGAAGATCCTTCACACGGCCGCCGCGAATGAGCACAATCGAGTGCTCCTGCAGATTGTGGCCGATGCCAGGGATATACGTCGTCACTTCGATTCCGTTCGTCAGGCGGACACGAGCCACCTTACGCAGAGCCGAGTTCGGCTTTTTGGGCGTCTGCGTGTAAACACGCGTGCAAACTCCGCGCCGCTGAGGCGAGGACTGCAGTGCCGGCGATGCCGTCTTGTACCGCGGGGCCGTACGCCCCTTGCGAACCAGCTGATTGAATGTAGGCAAACTGAAACTCCTTACCTCGAAAACCTTGAACCATTCACCGGACAGCCACGGGCAACCGTCTTCAGACACCCTCCACACATGACCTTCGTCACGCGCACACGGGCGCCTCAAGATTGCTGCTTCGCGTCTGCCTTCTTCACGATCTCAGACGAGAAACGGGACGGTGACCAGTCGTTTCCTGATAAGGAGAAAGCCGGCTCCGTTTCGCCGCTTCCGGCCCACATAGCCCTCCAAGGCGGAGAACGCGCGGGCACCGATGCGATGTGTTCCTGCCCCCCGCAAGACGAGAGCTTAATTCGGAACCTGTACGGGCGACATAACCGCTCTGCCTCGCCCTGGGGACCAGCCCGGAATCTACCCCGGACCGCCCTACCGTCTCTCCTGGCTCAAGGCACACCGAGAGACACGTTCTTGCGGAACCTTTTTACAATACCAAGAAAGCCCGCCGAGGGTCAATGAAATTAACCCCTCGGCACGGGCGTTTTTCTGCTTTTCTTGGGCTGCGCGGCCGCTACTGGATCTCCTTGAGCTTCCATGCGCCACCGTCGAGTACGAATTTTGCCTCATGTTTGGTGCTAAGCTTGTTGCCCGGATTGTGCGCAATCTGCTGCAACACCTCCGGCACGCCCTCAAAGCCCACCACGGCGCTGAAGGCGACGGATTTTCCCTTGCCGCCGTCAACCGTCTCATCTTGTGCTGGTTGCAGGTCTTTCGCCTTGGCATGAGTCTGCGCCACAGTCTCTACCGTCAGCGAATACTTCTTGTCATCCGGGCTGTCAGGGCGCCACTGAATCGTCTCGCCGCCGCCGGAGATCTTCACGGCCTTCTTGCCCTCGGGCGTCAGCGTAAAATCCGCCCAGTACCGGTTCGGATAGACCTTCGTCCGTGACCAAAGTTTTCCGGTAGCGCCCTGCTGCATGCCCAGATCGTCAAGACGCACGGTCACGCCCGCCGCCGGACTGGCATCCAGATTGGCTTGAATCTGCTTCTGCGCCTCGGCCTGCGCCAGCTCCGGTGCCGATTTGCAGCCCGTAAAGGCCAGCGCCAGCCCCGCGCCCAGCACCGCCATCGCTCCCAACATCACTTTGCTCATTCCCTGTCTCACTGCTTCTCCTCCAACGCCATCAAAGCGGATCAAAATCCATTGCGCTGCCATTTTTCCTCGCCGAAGAGAGGATCGTCAAGAGGGAACGAAAAACAGGGACTGAGGGACTAGGGACTAGGAACTACTGGGGACTGGGGACTGGGGACTGGGGACTGGGGGAGCAACGCACAGTGGGCAGTGGAGAGCAAACAAGCGGCTCATTGTTCACTGGCCACTCTTCACTCTCCGCGCCTGTCATCCCGAGCGAACGGGGCCCCAGGCGCTTTCTTCAGCCTGGGGGTGGTGAGCCGAGGGATCTGCGGTTGCCCTTCCAAAGCAAATCCACAATAGTCCCTCAGTCCCTAGTCCCTACGTCCCCTGCTCCAGCAAAAAAACTCAGCGCCGCATCGCTCTGTTCGAGCAGTCTTTTTCTTGTCAACCTGCCGTAGCTCTCCGCAAGCTTGTCTTTGCGCCGATGCTCGGCGATGACCAGCCCTTCGGGCGCAAGCAGTTCGGCCGCCGCCCTGAGCGTCGCCTCGTATTCCTCGGCCGCGTCGTAGGGCGGATCAAGAAAAATCAGATCAAACTGCTGGCCAGAGGCCTTGCGCAAAAACGAGGCCACGCTCACCGGTTGCACACGGGCCCGCACGCCGAGCCGGTCCATATTCATGCGCAGCGCCTTGAGCGCCGGTTGCGCCCGCTCCACAAAAATGACCTCAACGGCACCGCGACTGAGCGCCTCCAGCCCGACCGCGCCCGAGCCCGCATACAGATCAAGAAAACGCGCGCCTTCGATTCTCGGCGTCAGCACATTGAACAGTGTTTCGCGCAGCCGATCCGTGGTGGGCCGCGTCGCCATTCCCTCCGGCGCCTCAAGTCGCCGCGAACGATAAACTCCCGCAATAATTCGCACGTTGCCAGCATACGCGACCCGGAGCGGCGCGACCTCGTACAATCGGGGTATGCGTGGCTGGTCAATCCCTCTGGGCCGCTGGGCCGGTGTCGAGATGCGTATGCATCTGTTCTTTCCGCTGGCTTCGCTGGTCTTTTTCAGTCTGGGCGCTGCCGGTGGATGGCAGAGCGGGCTGGCACTGTTTCTGCTGCTGATCGCGGCCGTCGCCGTACGCGAGGTCGCGCGGCTGCTGGTCGTCGCCTATCTCGGTCTGCGGCTGCGCACCATCATGCTGTTGCCCATCGGTGGACTCTACGCCTGGGCCACGCCCGAAAGCCAGGAAAAATCCGCGCAGGGCTCGGCCCAATATGCGCTGGCCGCCGCCGGCCCGGTCGCGAACCTGCTGGCCGCCCTCGCCCTCACGGCGATCTTTCTCGGAGCCAGCCCCACGCTCGCGCTCTTCGCCTTTCCGCTCGTCGATGCCTCGGTGCTGATCCGCAGCATGGTCTGGATGCAGGTGGCCATGGCCGCGCTGCACCTGCTGCCCGCCTATCCGCTTGACTGCGGGCGCATCGTGCGCAACCTCTTCAGCCGCAATCGCGACAGCGTCACCGCCGCCCGCGCCGCCGCAGGGCTCGGCCAGACACTGGCCCTCAGCGCCATGATCGCCGGCATGCTGCTGCGCAATCCCTGGCTCATGCTGGTCGGCTTTTTCATCCTGATCGGCGCGCAGATCGAAGACCAGGGCCTGTTCTTCCAGTCCGTCGTCGACACCGTACACATGCGCGAGGTCATGCTCACCGACTTCGCCACCCTCTCACCCTCCGACACCCTCGCCGATGCGCTCTCCCGCTGCGTCCATTCCCTGCAGGAGGAGTTTCCGGTCGTGCGCGGCCCCGAGCTGGTCGGCATCATCAGCCGCCAGCGCATCCTCGATGCGCTGCGCACCGACGGCAACGGCTACATTCAGTCGGTCATGAATCGCAGCTTCCAGGTCGCCGGCCCCGACGACACGCTCGGCGCAGCCATCCGTCGCCTCTCGGCCGGTCGTGGTCTGGCCCTGATCCCTGTCATCGAAACCGGCCGCGTCATCGGCCTGGTCAGCGTGCAGAATTTGATGGGTTCGATGTCCCTGCTCTCCGAGCAGCGCCGCATCGAGCGCCAGAACTCCGGAGACTAGCCCGCGTGCCTGAAGAAACCCTTTCCCCCATCGCCCCCGGGCTCTATCTGGTCGCCACCCCCATCGGCAACCTCGGCGACATTACCCTGCGCGCGCTCGAGGTGCTGCGCTCGGTTGACCGCATCGCCTGTGAAGACACCCGCCAGACCCAGAAGCTGCTCAACCACTTTGCGATCACGACGCCCACCGTCAGTTGCCACTTGCACAACGAGCGCACGCGCGCAACCGAGCTGGTCGAGGCGCTCCGCAACGGTGGCCGCATCGCCATCGTCAGCGACGCCGGGCTGCCCGGCGTCAGCGACCCCGGCAGTTGGCTGGTCGCCGAGGCCATCAAGGCCGGCGTCACCGTCATTCCCATCCCCGGCGCCAACGCCGCCCTCAGCGCCCTGATCGCCTCCGGCCTCACCACCGAGGAGTTTCACTTCATCGGCTTTTTGCCGGAAAAGGCCGGCGCGCGCCGCACCCGGCTCGAGGAGCTGGCCGAGCAGCCGCGCTCGAAGCCCCTCACCCTCATCTTTTACGAGGCACCGCACCGCATCGAGGAGACCCTCGCCGATCTCGCCTCCGTCTTCGGTCCCGCCCTGCGCGTCGTCCTGGCGCGCGAGCTGACCAAGCTGCATGAGGAGTTCATTCGCGGCACTGTCGTCGAGGCCCGCGCCTCGCTGGCCGACCGCGACCGCGTCCGTGGCGAGTTCACCCTGCTCGTCGAGGCTCCCGCGCGCTCAAAAGACGCCGCCGAAACCTCCACCCACGCAACGCTTTCCGTGCGCCTCGCCAAGTTGCAAAGCGAGGAAAAGATCGACGAAAAGGAAGCGCTCAAGCGGCTCGCCCGCCAGCTTGGCCAGTCCAAAAGCGAGCTCTATCGCGAACTGCAACGCGAACGCGCCCGCCTGCGCTAAGCGGTATCGACATAGAATTTATGCTGTAAATAATTGAAGAGATAAGAGCAGAGTCCTCCTGGGCGAACCGGGCCCCCGGCGTTTTCTTCAGCCTTGGAGTGATGAGGCGAAGGATCTGCGGCTGCTTTTTCTCTCGTACAGCGTTATAGATTTTTCCCAATTGCTGTAGAGGGAGATCTGGACGTCGAGGGCCTTTTTCCTTAAGAAAAAGACCCCTTGCACAAACCGCAACACTGCACATGTATTGGGAAAATGCTCTAACCTCTTCGCCTTCGTACCAAGAGAAACCCCACCAGTCTCGGTGGGGTTTCTTCATGCCAATCTACGCGCTCAGGCCCGGGCCGTTGCCGCCCGGCAACGCCCTCTGCTCCAACTCCTGAATCAGGCTCTCCAGCCGCTTCTGGTTGCGCTCGGAGACCTCGACAAACTTGATGCCCACCTCTTGCGGCGCATAACTGCCATGCAGCAGGCCCGCCACGCGGAAGGGCATCCCCTCGTAGAAGAAGCCCACCTCGACGCGCACCTGCAGATCCACCGAGGCCTGCTCTTCGAGCTGCAACCGGCAGCCGCCCAGGCTCAGATTCAGAATCCAGGCGTTGAGCTTGCCGCCAAGTTCAATCGGATAGATCGCGGCCACCGCATGCATCGGCTGCCTGGGATAGTGACGCCGCTCGGCATACTGGTCGGCGGCCTGCGTGGTTGTCGCTAATTCCATGCTCTCCCCTTCCACCGGCCTGTCGTGCTCTGCCTGATCGACCTTCTGCGCAGAGATTTCACCGGAATTATCCAGCCCCTCTATCAGTCCCGTGCGGAACAGCTCAGCCTCGGCCAGCTCCTCGATCACCGCATTCAGGGCATCCTTGCGCCGGTCGCTGATGGCACCGAAACGCACACCGATATGCCGCTGGCCATCGAACCACTGCACCACGCCGCCCAGCCGCAATGCCTCGCGGTGAACCTTGAAGGCCACCTCGACATGCATGCCCGCCACGGCCGGAATCCGCGTCGCGATCTCGACCCGGCATCCGCTCAGGCTCAGATTCTCGACCCGTCCATCGGTCTCGATGCTGCTCTCGATCATTAAGACAACGGAATCTGCATCGGTCTCATAGCGCGCGTCCCCGCGCCGTTCGCTCCCTGTGTCCTTCAACTCTTCCCCAGAATCCTCTCCGCTCATCTCCGCTCCGCCGGTCTGCATCGACCCTCTTTCTGCTCTGCTGTTTACAGGGTGGCCCCGGTCGGCTCGGCGCTTCTGCGGCCCCGCACGCGATCATACTGATACCGGTTGCTCGTCGAGCCCAGCGACTCATTGAACAGAGTCTCGGCTCCGATCCACTGCTTCAGCGATTCACTGAATGCCTGTATCTGATGCAATTGCGATGCCGTTGCGGGCAGCTCAAATTGGGAACTCTTCATGAACTTCTGATAGCCGCGATCCACCAGCCGCGCCAGCTCGTCGCGATAGACCAGACCGGGCTCGCGCACCACGTGGGCCACGCCCTCCTCATCACCCACCAGAACCGCACCCAGGCCGCCTTTGGCCACCAGAATGCCGCCTTCCGGCTCCGCATAAGGAACCGTTGTGTATCCATTGGCGCGCAGGTTCTCGAGCGTCTGCGCAAAGTTCGGATGGCTCTTCTTCTTTTTCATGCTCTGTCCCCGACCTCCGGTTGTCTTTCATCTTGCCTCACAACCGGGCCATCGGCAATGGTTCCACGGCAACCCCGTGCAAAATAAATCCTCCCGCGCCCCCGCCGCCGCATCCAACAGCATGGAAGGTCAAACACGATGAAAAATATTCCCCAAATCAGCGCCCGCACGCTCAAGCAACGGATCGACGCGGGTGAAACTCCCTACATCCTCGACGTCCGCGAACCCTTCGAGTATCAGATCGCCAATCTGGGCGCGACGCTGATCCCGATGAACGAAATCCCCTTGCGCATCAACGAGATTCCCCGCGACCGGCCCATCGTCGTCCACTGTAAGGCCGGCGTGCGCTCCCAGCGCGTGGCCGAGTTTTTAGCCGAGGCCGGTTACTCGCAGGTCGAAAACCTGTCGGGCGGCATTCTTGCCTGGTCAAGCGAGGTTGACCCGAAGATCCCCACCTATTAGAGCGTTGCCCGACAAGGGGCGGCCCCGCACAAGGCCGCCCCATCCCCCTCATTCCACTGCGGCTTTCACCATCTGCGGCTCGGCCGGCCGCAACGCCTCATCCATCTTGCCAAAGATCATCTTGCCGCTGGCCGTCTGCAGGACGCTGGTCACCGTAATGTCGACGCTCCTGCCGATCAGCTTGCGCGCATGATCGACAACAACCATCGTGCCATCATCGAGATAGCCGACTCCCTGGTTGAACTCCTTGCCCTCTTTCAGCACGAGAATCGTCATCCGCTCGCCGGGCAGAACCACCGGCTTGAGTGCATTGGCAAGGTCATTGATGTTGAGCACCTCGACACGGTGCAAACGCGCAACTTTATTCAGGTTAAAGTCGTTGGTCACGACCTTCGCCTCGCGCTTTTTCGCCAACTCGAGCAGTTTCAAGTCGACCTCGCGGATCGCCGGAAAGTCGTCGGTGACGATCTGCACCTCGATCTGCTCGTTGGCTTGCATGCGCTGCAACATATCGAGGCCACGACGGCCGCGCTGGCGCTTGGACGAATCGGTCGAATCGGCCACCGTCTGCAACTCGCGCAGCACAAACTCAGGGATGATCAGGGCGCCATCCAAAAAGCCGGCCTCGGCGATATCGGCAATGCGGCCGTCGATAATCACACTGGTATCAAGAACTTTGACGTTGTTTCGTGCCGGATGGTCGGGCGAAAAGATGCTGCCCAGCGCCGCCGGGTTGAGCAGTTCGCCCTTGTGCGCGCCGACGACCAAGCCCACATAGGTCATCAGCAAAAGGACGAAGATCTGCGCCAGCGAGGCACCGGGCCCGTAGGTTGAACGCAGCACCGTACAGAACAGGGCCGCGCCACCAATGCCGAGAATGCTGCCGGCCACGGCGCCAATCAACTGGCGCAGGCTCAGGGCACGCACGCGCAACTCGAAGAGAATGACGGCCATGGCGGCTAGTCCGCCACCCAGGGCACCCATCCATCCCTCTGCCCCGAAGGGCCGGAAGAAGAAGCAGATGCCCGCCAGAAGAAGAACAAAAAGAAGACGAAGAAAAATCAGATCCATGGTCCAACCCCCGCCGGATTGGAACCTTCTCAGCATAACCGGCTCACAACTGCCGAGTATGCGGGCAGTTACGAACAGCGTCAAGCGCAGATTAACCAGACGGAACCTGAACGGCCAAGGTGGGCTCGTTGGCCCGGAATGGTTTTTAGGAGGCCGCCGCCAGCTCAAAGCTGGGCAGATGACGCTGTGCACCCTTGCGCGGACCGCGCTTGCGGGCGCTCATGATCTTGACCCGCTCGAGCATCTCGGCCGGGCTGCAGTTCTTCTTCGAGAGCACGGCATCGGCCGCATAGCCCTCGCCGTTGATCGCCTGCGGGTCACCCAGCAGCACCATCGGCACATGCGAGGCAATCTCCTTGAGACGGCCCACCAACTGGCCGCCGTTCATCTGCGGCATGGAAAAGTCGGAGAGAACCAGGTCGACGGCATAGGACGAGAAGGCTTCAATCGCCTCCTGGCCATTGCGGGCCGAAAGCACGCGATACCCATTGGTCGACAAGGTAAAGCTCAGAACAGAAAGTTCTTGTTCGTTATCGTCAACGCAGAGAATAATTTTTTTTGGACGCATCGTTCAGCTTCGCTCCTCTTGCTCGGTTCACTCGTCGGTCTAAAGACAACAGCTCTCCTCGCCGCTCCAAAGGGGCGGTTGCGGGCGTCTGCTGCGAAAAGTCGTGTGGCCGCGGTCGCGTGAGAACGTGCAGTGAACCTCTCGGGGCCGACGCAATCCGAACGGATGCGCCCCTGGCATCAAGCCAGCCCCAGATTCACTTCTCTCGTGCGAGTTCGCAATCGTGGCGAAGACAACGAGTATTAACTTTTCTTAACCGGCACTGTGCCGGGGAACTTCTTTCAACGCTTGCTAACAGTACGAGCCTCGGAGAGCGGTGAAAAGAGGAAATAAAAAGCGAAAATCTGGCTGAAAATCCACCTGTAACGTACGAGTTTTGCTCAGTGGGCACAATTCATGCGACTTAACCTGATGAAAGCCTGTTGAAACTGTGTGCAACCCGGCAGGAAAAGCCGTCCGTTTGTCACAAAAGTAGTGCGCCGCATTTGCCGATTTTTTCGCGACTCCGTGCAAGCGCTTTTTCAAAATCGTGATTTTGGGCCAAAAATGACCGCCATGCGAGACGACAGGCATGGCGGCCGGTTGCATCAACCTCTGTATTTTGTGCGAGTTTTGCACGAATCCTGCGAGTTTTGCACAGACAGGGTTTCGCACGAAAATTTACACGAAATTTAGATGCCAAAGCTGCTCATCGAGCCCTCGATCTTGAGCGTGTAGGGCATCAGGGCCATGGCGGAGGTGCGCGCCGGAACCTGGCAGAGCAGAGCCTCGTCGGTTTGCGTAAAGCGGACCGGCTGGCCGCTTTCGAGCAGCGTGATGCGCTCAATGTGGGCATGGCCCTTGCGGAAGGTCTTGAGGCGCGCCTCGAAGCCGCCCAGGCTGGCCTCGGGTGGCAGCAGGCCGGTGGCATAGAGCGCGCCGTGGTTGAGCGTGAAGCGGAAGTCGGCGGTGGTGGCGGGGGGCAGTTTTTTGTGGACGCCGCCGCCGGGCAGCCCCATCGCCGTTGGCCAGCCGCGCCAGCTCTGCGGCGCCTGCTCGGGCACGGCCGGGCCTTCGCCGGGGTGCATCCAGGCGCGCGAATCGTAGATGGCCTCGCCGTTGAGCCGGAGCCAGTCGCCCATGGCGAGCAGCGACCTCTTCTGATCGTCGGGGATCGTGCCATCGGCCATCGGCGCAACGTTGAGCATGTAGTTGCCGCCGTTGCTGGCGATGATGACAAGCTGGCGCACCAGGGTCGCGCCGTCTTGCACACGCAGGCCCTTGATATAGCCCCAGGAGTTGCCGATCGAGGTGTCGCACTGCCATGCGCCGGGATAGATCCACTCAGGCGCGCCGCCCATGCTTTCGGCCGTCAGCACCGCGCCGTACAGGTAGGCCCACTGCTTGGTACACATGGTCGCCTCAAGGCCGCGCTCGTGAGCACGGTTCAGCAGGTAGGCGACCGCGCGCAGCTTGACCGGATCGTACTGGCGCGGGTTCACGCCGTTGTCCATGTAGATCAGCTCGGGATGGTATTTGTCGACCAGCTCCTGAATGCGCGCCAGCCAATCTTGCTGAAAGGCCTCGCTCGCATTCGGCCCGTTCATGTCGACGTCTTCAACCGGCGGGCCGTAGAAGCCGGCATATCTGGGATCGAACTGGTCGTTGGGCACGCCCTTGGCCGGATACATGAAGGTGTGGTGCTCCATGCGATGCGTCGAGCAGCCCCAGACCATGTTGCGCTTACGGGCGGCGCGCTCCATCTCGCCGATCAGGTCGCGCTTGGGCCCCATCTTGCCCGCGCACCACGGCGTCAGCGCGCTATCCCACATGGCAAAGCCGTCGTGATGCTCGGCAACTGGGCACATGTAGCGCGCACCGGAACGCTCAAAGAGCTGCACCCACTCGTCGGCCGAAAACCTCTCGGCCTTGAACATGGGGATGAAGTCCTTGTAGCCGAATTTGTCGGGCGGGCCAAAGTGATCGGTATGCCACTGCACATCGGTCGTGTACATCAGCTTGGCGTACCACTCATTTTTGTAGGCCGGCACCGCGTAGAGGCCCCAGTGGATGAAGATGCCGATCTTGGCCTTGTTGAACCACGAGGGCACCTGATAAAAATCGCGCACGCTCTTCCAGTCAGGCCGCACGGGACCGGCAAGGTCGGGCCGAGCCTTGGCAAAGGCATCGGGCGCGCCCGCCGGAGCGCCTACCTGCGCATGCAACGAGGCGGGCAACAGCGAGGCAAGCGCGGCCGCCGGGGCTGCGGATCCGGTCATCTTCAACATGTCGCGGCGCGACCATTTTTCGTGAAACATTGTCTTCCTCCTGCGCGGGGCTAGATTTTTTCAAAGTAGGTGGTGTAGCTCTCATCGACCACGCCATGGAACGGACGATACTTTCGTCCCGACACAGAGGTATAGCGGCCAGAGCCCTCGGCGCGCCATCCGTCGGGCGCTTCGAGCTTGGCCGCGCCCCCGGCCGGATTCTCTTCAACGCAGAGTAGCGGCCCGTGCAGCACGGCGACCGTCTCCGGATGCCTGTCGTCGATGGCCTCAAGGCGAAACGGCTGCGCGAACTTGACAGTGAGCACATCGCCGCGCTTCCACACGCGACGCGCAACGGCGAAGCCCTTCTCCGTCACAACAGGGACGGGCGCCCCATTCACGCGCACCGTGGGCCTTTGCTGCAACCATCCCGGCAGGCGCAGATGCACGGCAAAGAGCGTGGGCACGGCGCAATCAAGATAGAGCGCAACCGTGTCCGCGTAAGGGTATCCGGTCTTCTGCTCAAGCGCGAGTTCGCGACCGTGATGCTTCCAGTGCACACGCGAGGGGGTGAAGAGATTGACGGCGATGCCATCGGGCGCGCGGAAGTAGATGTTCTTGACGTAGTCGGCGACGCCCTCGATGAGCGTGCCCGAGCAGCAGGGCCACTTCATCTTGTAATAGGTCTTCGTCGCGCGCGGGCCATAGGTCGAGTAATAGGGAAAATCGCCGTCCTGATTCGGATTTCGGACGGCAAGCAGGGCGTTGTAGACCACGCGCTCAAGGTTGTCGCCATAGCGCGCCTCGCCGGTGGCGCAGAGCAGATAGCGGTCGAGCTTGATGGCCGCATAGCTGCCGCAGGGCGTCTCGAAGTTGTCGACGGTGTTGGTGAGGCTGTCGTAGAGCTCGCCCCGATGCGGCGTGATGAAGGTCTCGTTCGGCCCCCAGCCACCGGAGGCGTACTGCTGCGTCTCGGTCAACTGCTTCCAGGCAAATTGCATTGCGCGCAGATATTTTTCGTCCTTGAGGATGAGGTGTGCCTTGCCCGCAGAACTCAACGCGATGGCGTGACTGTAGGCGTGGCTGCCGGGCAAAACGTCCACACCGCGCGCCAGCGGATCGAAGAACTCGCGGTCAAGCAGATAGGCGACGGCGCGATCACGATAGACCCGGTCGCCGGTGACCTCGCAGGCAGCAAAGAGCGTCTCCGGCATGATGAAGGTCTCGTCATAGGGCGGATCTTTTTTGCCGATGCGGTCGCGGCCCCTGGCCGGCATAAAGGGCAGACCGGCGCGATAAACCTCGGGCAGCAGCGCGCGGCCCTGCTCGAGGCCGCAGCACTGCCAGGCATCGATCAATCCGGCCAGATGCTTGTCGAGAATGTAGCAGGGCCAGATCTTTTCCGCGCTCGGCCCGGCGAAGATTTTTCCCTTCGCCCGCACCGTCGCGGCAAAGCCTTCCACCAGCGCGCGCACCTTGTCGGCGCAGGCAGGGTCGCCCGTGGTGCGGGCCATGCGCGCCAGTCCACTGATGTACTGGCCGAGCGTGTGTCCGGCGACAAAGCCATCATGACCGTACCAGCCGCCGTATTCAATCCCCGGCGCGGGCAACCCGGCCAGCTCGCGATAGGGCTTGAGCAGGCTGTCGTCATTGAGCGCCCGATAATAGCGGCGCATCCATTCGTACTGCGCGTGGAGCGGGCCCGCGGTCAACTCCACCTGATCGTAGTCGAACTCTTGCAGAGGGCTGGTCGCCGCACCTGTCTCCGCCTTCAGCGATGCGCCTAAAAACGCCGAGGCCGTGGCGCCCGCAAGAAATTCCCTGCGCGAAATTCCGTTTTCGTTCATGCGATTTTCTTGTCTCCGGGGGCACGCCGCAAGCAGGCGACGCACCGCTCTTCAGACCAACAGCGGGCCTTGCGCGGCACAGCCCCAACTCGGCTGCAAGGGTCGCGCCGCATCATCACGAGCATGCGTAGACTGCCGCACCGACGCATCGAGCGCATACACCTCATCCACATTGCGCGCCGTCAGCAGTTGATGCTTGACGAAGATGGCCGAGGGAATCGGCCGCTTTTGCAACATCGCCATCGCCAGAGGAATCAGGTCTTCGCCATAACGCTCGGGGAAGTACGCCACCGAACCGATGAGACGCGTTCCGGGCCGACGCAGTTCGTCGCGCACCGCGCGCAAGGCATTCTGCCCCATCACGGCACACAATGCGCTCGCGCCCGCATCCTCAAAGGCGCGCACGGCGGCCAGCGCGCAGATGTCATTGACCGTGCCCACCAGCGTGCGCCGCGGTCCGCACCGGCGCAGATATTTGCGCACCTCGTCGAGCACCTGATCGGGGCTGCCGCGGCCATTGAGCCGCACCATCGGCACATCCAGAATGTGCGGCAATTCGGAGCGCAGGCCATCGATGAAACCCACCAGCCGCAACTCCAGCAACGACCCGGCAATCGGCAGATCGAGCAGCAACAACTGCTCGGCGCGCCCCTCCCAGTTCTCGCGCGCCCAGCGGCCCAGCGCGCGGCCGCCCATCAGCCCGGCACGATAGTTATCCGCGCCAAAGTAAACTGCGCCGGGATGCGGCACCTCGACGGCAAGCATTGGAATCCCCGCCGCCTGAAATTTTTCAGAGATCACCGGGGCCACACGCTCAAAGGTCTGAAACTCGATCATCAGATCGACCTTCTCGTTCACCATCAACTCGGCATTGCGCAAGGCTGTGCGCGCGCTGTACCCGTTGTCCATGGAAACCAGTTGCACGTTCTCGCGCTCCGCCACGGCCTCGACGCTGCGCGCCACTTCGCGCGAAAACTCGGTCTCACCCTGCGCGGCAAAGCCGATGCGAAAGCGTCGCGACAAAGCAGGGCCCAGGCTGTTGCGATAAGTTCCTCGCGCGGTTTTCTCCACCATGCCGCCGTGCACCAGCGTGCGCAACAGGCGAAAGACCGTGGTCTTCGGCAAACCGGTCCGCTCAATCACTGCGTTCAGCGACAGTTCTTCGCCCGCGTGCGCAAAGGCCTTCAGCACAGCACAGGCGCGCAAAACCGTCTGCGACTCGCTGCGATCGGCAACGCTCTTCGCTCTTTCGTCCGCACCCGTCTGCTCGATAGCCAACTTTGTCACGTTGCTCCTTGGCACGCACTGCATCCTGATTCCATTGCGCGGAATCGCGGGCAAGCACTTTACTCTGTCACGGTACAACAGGAAGAGGTACGCAAGAAAGCCCGCGCACGCAGCTTTCCCGCGCGTTGGAAGGTGAATCCGTGGATTCGTTCCGCCGCGCGGACCGCCGCGAGAAAACACTGGTGTGCGCGCTCGGACAAAGGAGCTACGCGATCACGCCTTTTTTGAGGATCAGGTTGCCATAGGGTCGCGTCTCGCCGGTCATCAACACCGCATGGGCATTGCAGGAACGCTCGTAAAAGGAAAATTTATCGATGCGCACCGGCGCCGGAACCTTTGCGTCGCTCTTGTGAATCACCCGCAAATAGTCCGCCTCCACCGCCGGGTCGAGCTTGTCGCCTTTCACCGCATCCATCATCACCAGCGGCGGAAAGCAGGTTTCAAAGGGAAACAGCGGTGCAATAGCACCAAGCAATGCTGTAATCGACAATCCATCCGCGCGCAGCAACCGCCTGGAATTGGTGACACCCGGATAATTCGAGTCGCCCAACACGATCTCGTCGCCGTGTCCCATCTCTGCCAGAATCTTCAACAATTCCGGACTCAACAACGGTGAAATTCCCTTCAGCATTTTCAACCCTTCCGCGCATCTGCGATTTTCCGTCAAGCAATCGACATCTCTTTTTTGATGCGCCGATTCTAGGCCTGCGCGAAAACCATCGTCAATCCAATCATCGATATTGCATCGACCGCATCCATCGCGTACTCTACGGCAGGAATCCAGCAGAACGAGAGTTCACGGCCGCGCCTGTTTCCGTACAACCGGATTCGTTGCCTCCACTGTTATCGACGGCAGAAGCCGCAAGGAGAGAAACCATGGATCGCAGAAATCTGATCAAGCTCGGTGCCGGTGCACTCATCGCCGGCGTTGCCGCACCGGCGGCCTCTGCCGAAGGCACAACCCCACACCCCGTCCAACGCGCGGAGAGCACGCAAACCATCGAGCAGTGGGGCCTGTTCGAGGCGCAGTTCAAAGGCCCTTCCACGGGCAATCCCTTTGTCGATGTCAGCTTTGGTGCGCGCTTTTCCTGCGGCCATCGCAGCGTTGAGGTCACAGGATTTTACAATGGCGACGGCATCTACATAGTGCGTTTTTCGCCCGACGCAGGCGGCGCGTGGAGCTTTGAGACCACCAGCAGCGCGGCCGAGCTTGCCGGAAAAACCGGCGGCTTCCACTGCACCGCGCCCGCATCGGGCAATCGCGGCCCGGTCAACACCGCGCATCAGTTCCACTTTCAGTACGCGGACGGCACGCCGTATTTTCCCTTCGGCACCACCTGCTACTCCTATGGATTTATCGAAGACGCCATTGGCGACCTGACGCTGGCCGAGCTAAAAACCGCGGGCTTCAACAAGGTGCGCTTCTGCCTTCTGCCCAAATCGCTCGGCAAGCGCAAGCCGGTCGCCATGCCCTTCGCCGCCACCGGCGCGGCTCTCGCCGAGATTCCCGAAGACGGCAAGGGCGATGCCGCATCAAAACACTTCGACCTCACGCGGCTTAATCCGGCCTACTTCGCACACATTGAAAAACGCATCGTCGATCTGCAAAAGGCGGGCATCGAAGCCGACATCATCCTCTTCCACCCCTATGACCCGGTGGGATTTTCTGCAATGAATGCTGAGGCCGACGACCTCTATCTGCGCTACGCCGTCGCGCGCCTCGCCGCCTACCGCAACGTCTGGTGGTCCATCGCCAACGAGTTCGATCTGGTCAAAACCAAGTCGATGACCGACTGGGATCGCTTCTTCCGCATCGTGCAGGAGTCCGACCCCTACGTGCGCCTGCGCTCGATCCATCACAGCAAGGTCATCTACGATCATGCGAAGCACTGGTGCACGCACGCCAGCCTGCAGGAGTACGACTTCGAAAAATCCGCCGACCGGCTGCGCGCCTGGAACAAGCCAATCATCTACGACGAGATTCAGTACGAGGGCAACATCGAACGTCGCTGGGGCAACCTTTCACCCGAGGAGATCACGCATCGGTTCTGGCGCGCCATCGTCAACGGCGTCTATGCCACGCACGGCGAAACCTACACGTCGTCGGACGATCTTCCCGTCTGGACCGATGCCGGAAAGCTGCGCGGCACAAGCCCGGCACGCATCACCTTTCTGCGCAAGCTGCTTGAAGAAACCGGCACCACCGGCCTGACCGCCGCCACCGATCCCTACTATCTGAACGCCTTCAACGCCAACAAACTGTATCTCTGGTTCTTCGACTATCACTGCGTTGGCGAGTACACCTTCCCGCTGCCGGAGAAGATCGAATTCAAGGCCACGCTCATCGATCCCTGGGAGATGACCAGGACTCCGCTCGAAGGAAAGTTCTCCGGCAAAAGCAAGATCAAGCTCCCCGGCAAAGCCTATCGCGCGATTCTCTTCGAAAAAATCTAACGCATTGCACAGCAGGAAAACGCCGCGACCCTATCAAGGATCGCGGCGTTCTTGTGTTGCATTGCGTCTACTGCACCGGTGTCGTCGAAGGCCTGTCGTGCCGCGCCAGCAATCGCTGGGCTTCGGCCTCGGTGACCCACAAAAAGCTGCCGTGCTTGGCCCCCTTGGGCAGACCGGTCGCTTCGGTCATGTCAACCCAGTGCTTCCAGTCGCGCGTCGCCACGGCCTCATAGCGAATGTGATCGCCGCGATAGTGATCGTAGAAGACCACATAGCGGCCTCCGAGCTTGATCGCCGACGGGCCTTCGGACCACGGCTCGTTGATCGGCTCCGAGATCGCGCTCCACGGCCCTTCGAGCGTTGGCCCCGTCGCCACGCGCTCCTGATAGGTCAGCGGATCCTTCGTCTGCTGCTTGAAGATCAAGCGAAACGGCTTGCCCTTTTCGGCAAAGATCGTCTGGTCGATCACCGTGTAGCCCGGATCGAAAAAAATCTCCGGCTTGGTGAAGTCAGAAAAGTCCGCGGTGAACGAAGACCACAGCCGATGCCGATCCTTCGCCTCCTTCGCGGCGCTGGCCCAGATCACCAACCACTTCGCCCTGGCCTTGTCGTAGTAGATCTCCGGCGCCCACACGTTGTTCGTCTCGGGGAACGGCGCCATGATCGCAATCCGTTTGTGCGCACTCCACGCCACCAGATCCGGCGACGACGCATACCCCATCGCATTCACGTGCCAGCCCCAGGTCCAGACCAGATGAAAGCGATGATCGGGCCCACGCGTCAAGAAAGCATCGCGCATGATCTCGCCCGCCACCTCCGGCTTGATCCACGGCTGATCGTCGTTGAGCGGCGTGTAGTGCAACCCGTCGCGGCTCAGCGCAAAATACACGCCCTGATTTGCAGGCTCATGGAAGTAGGCAAATAGCCACGCGCCCTTCTCGGCCGCCGCGCGCTGCACACCCGCCACGGCCCAGGTCAGCATAAAAACAACCAGCAGGCGCACTGCGCCCCGTCTCACTCGCATCGGTTGCTCCCGACTTTTTCTTGGCGCGCCATCACCGCGCGCCGTGCTTCGATCATAGCGGCAATGCGCGCTTGCGTCTGCGCTTTCCTCGTCGCTCCATTGCCCGCGTTCCGCGCAGAGGAACAGCGTAAAATCCTTCGCGCCCGCGCCCCCATTCTCGGTCATAATCATTGCTTGGCACTGCTTTGTTGCACGCGGGCAATTTTCCAATACAGTCTTCCGACCCGCGAAACAAAAGGAATTTTTCTTGAAGACTCACTTCGTTGCCGGGTACGGATGCGCCGCGTGCGCTGCGCTGATTCTCGTGCTGCTCTCCACGCTTGCCGCCCATGCCGCAAAGAAGCCACGGCCCGAGCCCTTCGTGATCGCCGTCTCACCCATGGGCGACGACGCCAACGCCGGCACGCGCGAAAAACCCTTCCGCACACTCACCCGTGCGCAGGCCGAAGTGCGCCTGCATAACACCGGGCGCGATGTCGCGGTCGAACTCGCCTCGGGCATCTATCGCCTCACCGCACCGCTTCTGTTTACAGCGGCCGACGGCGGGCAGAACGGCCACACCGTCACCTGGCAGGCCGCGCCCGATCTCTCTTCTGAACAGGTCCCCGTGCTCTCCGGTGCGATCCCCGTCACCGGCTGGAAGCTCTTCGACCGCACGCGCAATCTCTACGTCGCAGACACGCCGAAGGGCCTCGACACGCGCCAGCTCTGGGTCAACAATCACCTCGCTCATCGCGCCTCCATGGAGCTTCCTCGCGCCGACGTGAGCTTCACCGCCAACGGCATCGAGTGGAAGAACGCCCGCTACGATTTCCTCGCGAAGCTGCCCCATCAAAATCGCATTGAGGTTGAGGCCACCGGATTTTTCACGGATCGCTTTTCGCCCGTCGCCAAGATCGAAGGCCGCACGCTCACCATGCAGCAGCCCGCCTGGAACAACAACATCTGGGGCTACGACACGCTCAACAGTCCCTATCATCCCGAGACCGCGCACCTCTATCTCGACAACGCGCTGGCCTTCGCCACCCAGCCCGGCGACTGGTTCATCGATCCCGACGAGGGCAAGCTCTATCTGATTCCACCCACGGGCACCGACATTGCGCATCTTGCCGTCGAGTTGTCGCGGCTCGCCGTGCTCGTCGCCATCGGCAACAGCCTTGATGCGCCGGTCACCGATCTAGCCTTGCGTGGCCTGCGTTTTTCGCATACCACATGGCTCGGGCCGTCATCCAAGGAGGGCTACGCAAGCCAGCAGAGTGGCGCGTATCTCGCCGGCCGCACGCCGCTCTATCCCGCCAACCCCATCGCCGATTGTCCCTTCGGTTGCCCAGCCTTTGAGACGCGGCGCAATGAGTGGACGCAGGTGCCCGCCGCCGTGCAGGTCGCCGCTGCGGCGCGCATCAGCTTCGAGCAGGACGTCTTTGCGCACCTTGGTTCCTACGCGCTCGGCATCGGCAATGACGCCGTGGCCAACCTTACCGGCGCGGGCCTCGGCGCAAGCGATGTCAGGGTGAATCGCTGCGTCTTTACGGACGATGCGGGTGGTGCCATCATGGCCGGCGGCATTCGTCGCGACGCGCATCATCCTCGCGATGCGCGCCAGATCAACCAGCAGATTCTGATCACCAACAACCGCATTCAATCCGTCAGCAAGGACTATCGCGATCAGACCGCGATCCTCAGCACCTACGTCACCGGAGCGGTCATTCTGCATAACGACATCAGCGACGTGCCCTATGACGCCATCGATACCGGCTACGGCTGGGGCATTCAAGATGTCGGCGGCAACCCCAACTATCGCGTCCGCATGCATGGTTACGACTGGAAAGAGAACCTCGTCTACACGACGCCCACCACGCATCGCGACGTGGTCGTGGCCAGCAACCGGATTCACAACGCCAAGCGCATCTTCAAGGATGGTGGCGCCATCTACAACCTCTCCGCCGCGCCCTCGATGCTCGTCACGGAAAACTATATCTACGACAACAACAACGGCATCGGCCTCTATCTCGATGAGGGCTCGCGCTACCTCACGCTGCGTCGCAACGTGGTCGCGTGCAAAAGCTGCGAGTGGCTGAATATCAACACCGTCAAGGCCGCCTATCCCATGCGCATCTCGCCCGACAACACCGCTATCGCCAACTGGCACGACGGCACCAAGGTCGGCGGCATGTGGACCAACTATCAGAACGACCTGATCCTCGACGATCACCCCATCGAAAACGACGCGTGGCCCGACGAGGCCAAACAGGTGATGAAGAACGCCGGCATCGAGCCCGCTGCCACGCCCGTCGCTTACGGAGATGCGCAACCCAGCGCCGAAGAGCTCGATGCGCAACACGCCTTCATCGCCGCTGCCCAAGAGAAAAAATCAAAATAGCGCGCGCACAAAAACGCTGTGACCCCATTGAGAGGTCACGGCTTTTTTCTTTTGCGCCTCTAGGCTTCGAGCAATACTGCCGCGTGCGGCTCTACATGCAGCACGCCCCGGTGCAACACGCTCGGCTTGCTCTCGGTCAGTGTGGTTTGCTGCCGCGCGTCAAGCGACGGACCGCTCAACGTCCACTGCCTGCGCGCATGCCGCAGCGGCGTCTGCACCGCAACCGGAGCATCGGTTTTGTTCACCAAGGCCACCATCAGCGCGCCGTTCTTCTCGGCCACGTAGGCACGCACGCGATCACTCGCACAAGCGAGCGTGCTCTCCACCAGCGTCGCGCCAAAGAAGGGACGCACCATCTGCATGCCATAAAACACCGGCCGCCGGGTGAACTGTTTTGGTCCACCGACAATCGGCGCATACACGCCCTCGCCGCCGCCATGCAGATTCACGCCCACACTGCCAAGCGCGGCCAGGTGCAGCATCGTATCCACGCACCACAGCGCGCTGGCATGCACATCGCTTGCGCCCTGCTGGCCGCCGTTCCAGCACGAGTTGCCCTCGCACATCCGGTACGGAAGCCCCGCCCCGCGCGCCGCCTCCATGATGATCTTCATCGTGCGGTCGAGCTTCGTGTCAGGCGCCAGCATCGCATCGATCGTCATTCCCGGTTTTCCCGCCGGCCCCATCGTGTAATAGTGCGAGGTCAGCATCGTCACCTCGGGCGCGCTCTTTTTCACATCGGCGGCAAAGCCGGTGACATACCCCAGTTTGTTTGAAATATCCGGCCCGGCAAACTTCGCCCCCGGCACGCGCTCAAGCACCGCCTTGCGCGTAACGATCCACTCCTTCCAGTAATCCCCATAGGTCCAGTCCGCGCCGCGATAGCGATTCTTCCACGAGTCCGGCTCGTTGCCCAGTTGCAGAGCAATCAACCGCGGCCCAAGAATTTTGTACGCGTACGCGGCCTCCTCCGCCGCAACCTCCACGCTGCCCCGTCCGCGATTGAGCCCGTACATACAGCCCCAACCGGTCGCATCCAGAAACGCGCGCAGATTTTCGAGCGAACGGATCGTCACCGGCGTATCGCTGCGCCGTTCCTTATCAAGGCCCGGATTGGCCGTCTCCAGCATCGGCGGCCCGCTCACCTCTTTCGTCGTGAAGGCCGTAAACTCGCTTGAGCTGCCGCCGATGCGCAGCACGCCCCGCGCACCCAACTCGCCGAACAGCCGCACAAGCTCGCGATTCTCTCGCGCAAAAAAAGCCGGGTTCGCCAGTTGCGCCGACTCATAGCTCAGCCCCGTGTAATCGGCTGGCAGCCTCGCCAGCTTCTTCGCGCGATCCAGCGTCAGCGTCGCTCGAATCACCTCGCTGCCCTCGGCGCGCACCGCTCGCGGCGCGCACCACGCCGCTGCCATGGCCGCACCCGCCTGCCACAAAAATCTCCGCCGCTCCAGCTTCACGCTCTCTCCTGCTCTCTGCGTTCTCTTACTCAGCCTTGATCGTCGACAGCACCACGATCTCGCCCGGCGCAACCACAATCTCGTGCGGCACCGCGCTCACCGCGTTCTCTTCTTCAACGCCTGTGCGCTCCATCTCCACCCACTGGGCCGCGCCCGTCATCTGCAACCGTCGCGGCTCCGTGCCACGATTCAGCGCCACCAGCGTCGCGTCCTTCGCATCGGCAAAGGCTGACGTCATCAGGTCGCTGTCCGTCGTCGTCGCCTCCACGCGCTGCATGCCCTTGCGCACATGGCGGCTGTAGGCGCCCAGCACGCGCAGTTGGAAGCTCGACGGCACCGCCGTCCATCCCTTCGTTCTGTCCGGCACCAGCAACGAACGCGATGCGCCAAAACTCGGCTGCTCCACATCGAGCAGCAACCAGCAGTACATCAGCCCCACCGCATCCAGCTCTGTCAGATTCTTGTGGTAGAGTTGCGCCGCCGCCAGCGCCACGCGATACGATGCCTCCTGCAACCGCGCATCATTCAGGCAAATCTCCGTCGCCAGAAAATTCTTCTCCTTCATGGCGGCCTTCATCGCACGCAGACGGTCATCGTACAAATCGGGATTTTCAGCAAACTCCTGAAAGTCGTACTCGTGCGCCGCCGTGTAGTCGGTCACCTTCCACGCCGCCGCATCGAGCGCCAGATCGCGCACGCGCGCCGTGCCCATGTACATATAGGGCGCATCGGCCATGTGAATCTTCGTCGTCGCAAATCCCGCCGCATCCAGCGCATGTCGCACCGCCCGCGTCGTTGCCGCGTACGTTGCCGCTGGCTGCTCCACCTCATTGCCAATGCCGACGATCGCTGGAGCCACGCCGGTCTTTTCCTTCTCTTTTTTGCAGAACTCCGCCACGATCCGCGCATACTCGTCGGGCTTCGCCTGTTGCCTGATCGCCTTATTCCATGCGTCGATCACCCTCGGCCCGCTGTACTGCTCGGTCGCCCACCGCGGCAGCGCCCACAGTTCATAGATCACATCGCCGCCAAGCGCCAGAATCTTTTTGTTGTAGGCAAAGCTCGAAACCTCGCCATTGGGAAAGTTGTCGCCATAGTAGTGCGGCGTCGCCTCGGCCAGATCGTCCATGTTGCTCAGGTCCGGCTTCAGCTCGGTGCCCATTGGATACTCGCGCTGCAACAGAAGATTGTAGCGCTTCAGCAGCCGCCAGTACGCCGCCTTGCCCTCTTCGCTGAGCGCCTCATAGGCAGGAATGCTCGGGCTACCGCCAAAGCCGAGCATCGTCTGGTGCCGCTTGTTCGGCTCCAGCGCAATTGCCACCGTCTTCGCCGCGGGTCGTTGCAGTGCACCCGCCATCACCGCGTGTTCGATCCGTGGCGCCGACCACTGCAACTGATGCCGCGTCACATCGAACTTCAGCGGAGCCTCAAGCAGCGTCGCGCCATTCACCCGCACGCGCACCGACAGGTGACTGTCCGCCTCCACCGTCAGCGTGCGCGCCCGCCCCGTCAACTGCTGCGCCAGCTCGAAAACTTTCTTCTCAGGATAATTTCCCTGGCCTTCGTAGAGTCCAAACGAATCGTAGTAGCGCTCTACGATGCGAACCTTGTGTGCACCCAGCTCTACCGTAAAGCCCGCATGAGGGCCCGTGAAGATCCAGCGCAGTTCCGCATGCTGCGGCGTCTCGTCGTCAAGCACCAGTGTCCGCGCGAATAACGCAGGCAGCTCATCGTGAAAATATTTGCGCGCAATCTCGTCGGGCCGCGACCAGCCCGGCCCCACTGAACCATCCGAGGCAAACTGAAACCGCTCCACCAGCTCGCCGCCCACGGGCTGCGCCGTCGGCAGCACCACCACGCCCTGCGCGCCGCTCAACGACGCGCACACTGCCAGTGCACACACACTCATCCACCCGAAAGATCGCATGGAATCGATTATCCCGGCGCATTGCCCGCCTCGCAAGCGCCATCACTTCCACACGTGCCGACCTACGGAATCCGTCTCTTTGCAGTGCCCCACACTCCATAAGTCCAGGCCTTTTATGACAGGACGAAAAACATGTGCACCTCATTTAATCTCTTTGTCCTTTCAGTAAATATTCGTATAATGAGGCAGAAAAATCATTACGTTTCTCTAATTTTTGCCGATAAGGCCAGAAAAGATTGTTCGACTCACTTTTTTGGGCTCCGGCGGCGCGCGGTCTGTCTCATGCGCCGGCGCTCGACTTCGCCCCTCCCTCTCTATGGCCTTGGACGAATGCATCTGTTGCTTGCCTCACTTGCCTTCCACACATCTTTTCTTGCTCCCTAGGCCTGAAAAGTATAGGTTCATACGTTCGAACCACGTACGGCGGTGGTGTGTCATGCATTACGGGACCTTCTTCTTTGCCAACATCGTTTCTGTCACGGCGTTTACTCTCTGCATCGGCCTTCTGGCGCTTTGGAACCGGCGCATCATTGGAATGCGCTGGTTCGCCGCCTCACTCGTCGTCGGTCTCATCAAGCTCGTGCTTCAGGGCCTGGAAGGCCACACCTCGACAGCCTTCAGCATGGTTGCCAACGAGTTCTACCTGCTCTCTCTCTTCATGCAGTATCTCGGTCTGCGTTGGTTTGTCGTGCGCCAACCCATGCGCGATTACTGGCCCTCGACGGCGCTCGGCCTCACCCTCGCGCTCTATGCCACGCTCTTTTTTGCGCACGTGCCCTACTCCGGCAACGTCCTCAACATTCCCTTCGTGATCCTATGCGCACTCTCGGCCCATCTGCTCCTGCGCGAGGGCCAACCTCCTTTTACCGTCATCTCCCGCCTCACCGCCGCCGTGCTGCTGGCAACCATGGCCGTCTCGACCTACCGCGCCGTGCTCACCAACCTCTGTTACCAGCGCCCCTGGGAGACCTTCCACGCCCACAACGATCCGCGCTGGCTCTACTCGCTGGCCGTCATGGCCTTCCTTGCCACGTTCATGGTCTTGTGCCAACTCGGTTTTCTCGTCGCCGAACTTCAGCGCGAACTAGCCGAGCAGGCCCGTACCGACTCACTCACCGGAGCCCTCAACCGCCGCGCCATTGAAGATGCCGCCCTGCGCGAAACCGCCCGCAGCCTGCGCCACGGCAGCAATCTCTGCATGATCATGATCGATGTCGACAATTTTAAAATGCTCAACGACAAGCACGGGCACATTGCCGGCGACCGCGCCCTGCAAGCCCTCGCCCTCACCGTGCAATCGATCCTGCGCGTCTCCGATTTCTTTGCCCGCACCGGCGGCGAAGAGTTCGCCATCCTTCTGCCCGGTGCCGACGCCGATGCCGCCTTCAACATCGCCGAACGCATTCGCACCGCCATCGCGCTCCACGATATTCCCTATGAAACCGGCCCCCTGCACATCACCGTCAGCATCGGTCTCACCCTGCTCGCCGCCCCCGATGACACATGGGAGGCGATGATGCGCCGTGCCGACGCCGCCATGTATGAGGCCAAGCATCGAGGCCGCAATCAGGTCTCCACCCTGCTCTGCCCCGACACCGCCGCCACCGTCGCCTGAGACGCACCGGTTGCGCCGACTTCTCACGAATCGCTATTCTGAAAGTGTCTGCGCGTTTGGCACCATCCGGCGCGCCTTTGCGGCCAACGGAAACTCCGGCACCCTGCCGATCCCCCGCCGCCGCCCCAACCGGAAAGGATCGACTCCACTGAACCTCTCAGCATTCTCTCTCGAAGGAAAAACCGCTCTCGTGACCGGATCTTCGCGCGGCCTCGGTGCCGGCATTGCCGTCGCGCTGGCCACCGCCGGAGCTAGCGTTGCCCTGCATGGCTCCCGCTCGGTTCCCGAAGAGGTGCAGAAGGACGTGGCCGCCACCGGCGCGCGTTCCGTCGCTCTCACCGGCGACGTCGGCGACCCCGCCGTCTGCGCCCGCCTGGTCGAGCAGACCGTCGCCGCCTTCGGCTCCATTGACATTCTGGTCAACAACGCCGGCATCATCCGCCGCGCTCCGGCCGCCGAATATTCGGCCGAGGACTGGGATGCCGTCATCAATGTCAATCTGAACAGCGTCTTCCGCCTCACCCAGTTGGCAGGCCGCCACATGCTCGCCAAAGGCTACGGCAAAATCATCAACATCGCCTCGCTGCTCAGCTTCCAGGGTGGCGTCACCGTCCCGGCCTATGCCGCGGCCAAGGGCGGCGTCGCCCAGCTCACCAAGGCCTTCGCCAACGAGTGGGCCTCCAAGGGCGTCAACGTCAACGCCATCGCCCCCGGCTACATGGCCACCGACAACACCGAGGCCCTGCAGAACAACCCCGAGCGTGCCCGCCAGATCCTCGAGCGCATTCCCGCAGGCCGTTGGGGAACCCCCGAAGACCTCGGCGGCACCGCCGTCTTCCTCGCCTCCTCGGCCAGCGATTACATCAGCGGCCACATCCTCGTCGTCGACGGCGGCTGGCTCAACCGCTAAAAAACCGCGCTCCAACGCACAAGAAGGCGGCTTGCCCCTCGGCAAGCCGCCTTCTTCTTTTCCCCAAAAATGATTACCTTAAAACCTGGTCCCTACTTGTACTCGTTGCCCGTCAGCCGGAAGGTGATCGTGCCCCAGAACAGGCGCGCGCGCATCTGCACCGGAATGTGGCGCTCGTCATCGGTGTACCAGATCCAGATGTTGCCGCGATTTTTCACCACGCCGGCCTCGGCGGTCGGCTGCACGCGAATGGTGTGGAAGGTGCCCATCGGCGTCTTCACCTCTTCGCGGCTCTCTGCCTTCATCGTCACGTAGAGTGTCCGCTGCGCATCGACCACCGGCAGCACGAACGAGTGACCGGGAATCATCGGCTGCGAGGAGGCATAGAAGATGCCGTTCAGCAGATCGGTCTGGCACCCATGAATCGGCGCCTCCAGATGCTTGCTCTGGCCATTGACCAGATTCTTCTCGTCGAGGGTCGACTTGTTCAGGTAGTAGTCCAGCTTGAGCGTCGAGCTGATCTGCCGCCGCCCTTCGGCCGTCTGCTTGCCGAACTGATACGTGCAGCCCTTCTGCCGGTCAAAGATCGACTGGAAGTGGTCCGAAACGTGGAAGAGCATGTTGATCGCGCCCATCGTGTCGGCATTGGCCGTGACCCGCTCGTTCTCGCCCACCGATTCAAAGCGGATGGTGGCCGTGCCGGCCGGAAAAACTCGCCAGTCGACCGCGTAGGTCAACGTCTGGCGCTGCGGAAAGCTGTAGCCGGGACGCGGCGCGGGCAACTGCGCCGTCTGCGGCATCGCCAGCGGCGCGGCCAGCAGGGTAGCCAACGTCAGGGCGCAAAAGTTCAGAATTCCGTGGGTACGCTTGCTCAACGGCGTTTTGCTCCTTCGAAATAGACTCGTTCGAAACGGTGAACGCTCTAAAGCAAAATCCGAGTTGCTGCCCCCCAGGGGCGACTCACTCAAGGGGCTTTTTCCTCAAGAAAAAGCCACCTGCACGTCTCTCGTGCGAGGGCACGGTAACTCGGATTTTTCTCTAGCGCGCCCCGTGCAGCAGGGCTGCCACCGCCGGTCGGGCCAGCAGCAGACAGAGGTACAGCAATACAGCCCCTATCAATGCATTGTACTCGCGATGCTGTCGATAAAGCGCAAAGGAGAACCGTCCCGCCGTGGCCTCGGCATCGCCTTTTGCCTCAGGCATTTGCGCCGCCGTCAGCCGGGGAAGGATGCGCGGCACCCGCTGGCAATATTCGTCAAAGCGGGCAAAGGTCGCCCGCAAAAACCGCTCCTCGCTGGCAATCGTCGGAATGTAGATTACGGCAAAACCCACGGCCAGCACCGCCGCCACCAGCCAGCTCTCGAGCGCCACGGCAAAACCGGCGGCGATCAGCATCGAGCCCAGGTAGAGCGGGTTGCGCGTGTAGGCATACGGGCCGGTCACCGTAAGCTCCGCATTCTTCTTCACATAGCCAGAGGCGTAGCCGCGCAGCCAGACCCCCGGCACCACCAGCGCCAGGCTCCAGGCCACCGCCCGCGGACACGGTGCCTGCTGCCAGAGTTTGAAAATGTACAGCGCGGCCGTCACAAAGCCAAGCGGCACGCGAATCCTGCGTGCAATCTTCTGCCAGGTCTGCAGAGGGGTGTCGTGCGAATTCATTGCGTAACCTCAGGGAAATCTAGAAGTTCATCGGCGGCAGCCAGCACCGCCTCGGGGGTGATCGTCAGCAGGCCGGCCTCGGGCTCGGCCGTGCGCCGATGGTTGCGGCGGCTCTCCGGGCTGCGCAGCACGCGGAAGGCCGTGCCATAAGGGCCGTTGCGGCTCGGGTCGGTCGGCCCGTAAATGCCCACAACCGGACGGTTGAACGCGCAGGCCAGATGCAACGGCCCGGTGTCTCCGGCAATCATCAGCGCCGTGCGCCGCGTGAAGGCAATCAGTTGATCGAGCGTAATTTCCAGCAGTTGCGCGCCACCCTCGGCAAGAATCGGCGCAGCCAGCTCTGCCTCGCCCGGGCCGGCATTGACAAAAACACGGCAGCCACGGCGAGTAAGCTCTTTGGATACCTGCGCGTAACGCTCGGCAGGCCAACGCTTGCCCCCCCACCCGGCACCGGGATTGATCAGCACGACCGGCGCGGCATCGTCGCCAAGCAGCTCCGTGCACCACTGCTCGGAGACCGGATCGACCGGCAGCAGCGGCAACGTATGCTCCAGCTCATCGGCAGCCACGGCGGTCGCAATCTCGTAATTCTGCTCGATCACATGCTCGGCCGTCGTGATGACGCGGTCGGTGTAGAAGTGCCGCGCGGGCCTCTCCCAGGGCGTGTTCGAGCCGATGCGGCGCGGGCAGCCGGAGAGCCGGGCGATCACCGAGGAGCGGATCGCGCCCTGCAGATCGAGCACGGTGCCGTAGGACGGCAGGCGAAGTTCGTGCCGCAAGGCCCAGATTTCCTTGGCCGTTGCACGGCTCAACGCCCGCTTGTTCCATTTTTTTGTCTGGGCAAAGTAAAGATGGTCCACGAGCGGCTGCTGCGGACCAAAGCCCTCGGCGCCGGGTGCGGCAAACAGCGGCCGCCAGCGCGGATCCACCACCCAGTCAATGACCCAGTGGGGGTGCGCAAGGCGCAGGGCCGTAACCGCCGGAAGGGCGTGGAGGATGTCGCCCATGGCTCCAAGTCGAACCACGAGCAGTCGATAGCGGGTCTGCGTCTGCAAAGTCTGATTTTCTCATAGCGTGCGCAAAAATTGTGGAATCGTGCGCGCGATGAGGCGCAGAAAGCCCTTGCTGCCGACTTGCTATAGAGCTATGCTATAAAGCACAAGGAGGGACGAGATGGCTCCCGTAAAATCCCATGCGCGCGTCTTCATGAGCGGGCGCAGCCAGCACGTCACCATTCCCCGCGCCTTTCGTTTTCGCTCGGACATGGTCTCGATTTGCCGCGATCCGGCCTCGGGCGACGTGATCCTCTCCGAGATTCCAGCACTTGAAACCATCTTTGCCGCGCTCTCCGCCGAGCCCTTCCCCGAGGGATTTTTGAGCGAGGCCGACCGCGACACCCGGCCCGCCGAAGAGCGGCCTGAGCTGGGCATCGCTTAACCATGAAGACCTATCTGCTCGACACCAACATTTTCAGCGACGTGGTGACGGGCGCACATCCGGCGGCCCGCGCGGCCTTTGCCCACCACGCGCAGGATCAAACCACGCGGCTGTGCCTGTCGGTCGTCACCGAAGCCGAGATTCGCTACGGCATGGCAAAGCACAGCCTGTCGAAGGCGCGGCGCGCGGCCATCGAATCCCTGTTCGCCTATGTGCAGATTCTGCCCTGGGGAGCGGAGGAGGCCGCGGTCTACGGTGGACTGCGTGCACGGCTCGATGCCGAAGGCATTACCGTGGCCGCGATGGATCTGCTGATTGCCGCGCAAGCAATTGCCGCCGAAGCTGTGCTGGTGAGCCGCGACCGGATCTTTACGAAAATCGGGGAGATTCAGGTGGTTGAAAACTGGAGCGTGGACGGGTAATGCAGATTTGCATTACTTTGCACGACAAGAAAAAACCTTCCCGAAACTTTGGGAAGGTTTTTTCCTGCTCTTTATCGCTTCAGCAGGTCAATCGGCTGGGTGAAGTCGGTGACGCGGACGTACCGGGCCAGCGCCGGATGCTGTTGCCTGAGGGCCACAAACATCTCCCAGGCAACGCGGCGATAGCTGAAGTGGCCAGCCGCGCCCGAGCGCATTTCGATGATGTACTGGGCCTCGGCAAAGTCCATCTTGAACAGCGACCGGCAGCGGGTGGCAAGCGGCAGCAGATACTGCGCCGAACTGGCCGCCTCGGGCGCCGTCGTGCTGGCCGCGATGGCGCGGCTCGCCGCGTGAGCCTCGGCAAGAGCCTCCTCGAACTCGTCCTTGATCCCTGCCTCGGCAAGAATGTCGACATCCTCGGCAAAGTCGGCGCTGGTGGGCGTTTCATAGCCCAGAACCGGCGAAAACTCCTGGATGATCTGCGTGCAGCGACGATGGCGATGCATGTCGCGGAAGCCGCCAATGTCCATGGTGATGTCAAAGCGCAGGGCCGCGCCGACGTGGAAGGCGCGCAGAGCCTCGTCGTGGCTGCCACGGTGCCGGATGCCGAGATCGATGATCTCGTGAATGCGCGCCTCGGGCAGATCGAGCAGAAGGTCGCGGATGGCGCGGTAGCCGTAATGGCTGGCCGAATAGAGCAGCGTCGCCGCCAGTTCGACCTCAAGGCTTTCCCCGGGCTCGACCAGATCGACCACGGCCTGGGGCAGCGTTTTGCTGGCGAGCGGAGCAAGAACCTCACGGGCCGCGGCGGCCAGTTCCTTCTGCGTCTCGGTCTGGTAGGCAACCGGCTGGGCGTACTTGACCAGCGTCGGCGCGGTGCGGGTTTCGCTGGCAAGCACCGCGGCGGCGGCCTCGGCCAGCTCCGGCGTGGCGGCGGCCTGCGCAACCAGAGCCTCGACGGCGGCCGGACGCAGGGTCCAGGCGGCACCGGTGGCGGCCTCGCGCAGCTTCTGGCCCAGATCGCGCACCTCGGCGGCCGGGTGCGAAAGCAGCCGCGCAACCTGCGTCTCGAGCGTGCGGGCGCTGACGATCTGTCCGAGCGAGGTGTTGGTGGCCAGCGGCAGCAGGTAGCGAGCCACGTCGAAGGCGCGGGCCTTGAGCGTGCGCTCGTAGGCGTCCTGCTTCATATCCTCGGGCTTGGGCACGCGACGGCGCACGGCCTCAAAAACGGCGGCGGTGGTGCGCTGGTAGACGTTGAAGAGGCGACCGACGGTCTCCGCATAGAGCGTGGCCGAGGCCTTGTCTTCGCCAAAGCCGGGAAGAAACCAGCCGGACTTCAGAAAATTCTGGTAGCGGGTCGAGCGCTCCTGCCCGTCCCAGCGCTGCTCGTCAACCAGCGTGATGGCGGCCAGCAGACTGAGCCGCTCAACAGCAAAGGCAACGTGGGCCAGATCGGCGATGGAGCGGTGACCGTATTGAAAATAAAAGGTGTTAAGGAACTGTTCGGCGCGCTGGGCGCTGATTTCGGCAATCGACTCGCGCATCGAAAGGGCGGAACGCGAGTATTTGGCCATGGCGTAGGCCAGCACTTCGGGGTCGGCGCCATGGACGGCGAAGACCTCGGTCTGGTTTTGAGCGGCGGGGGTCGTTAAAGATTCACTGGACATAGGAGAGCTCTCGCGAACAGAATACGGCATTGGGCCTGTTTGCGAGACCCTCTGCGATCCGCGGCCGGGTTAACGAGCCGGGACGATGTTCATGACAGGGGATAAACCTGTTTCCTTGGTCTTCCATGGAGGCGTTGCAGCCGGTCTCGGTTGAGACTCGCTCAACGTAGCACACAGCAGATGCGCTGGAGTCGGCAGATGCGGGAGTTTCAAATCCGGACCTCGTACCGGCCCCGGCCGCTTCCCACCGGACGTTGGGCGGCGACCGAGCGCTGGAATGATCTACTCTTTGCCCACTGGCCGATCCCGGCCGGGCAAATGGCGGATCTGTTGCCGCCGGGCCTTGAGCCGGATCTGTTTCAGGGCACGGCCTGGCTGGGCATCGTCCCCTTCTGGCTGGACCGCATCCGCCTGCATCGCCTGCCCTATCTCTCTTTCGGACGCCACTGCCCCGATCTGAATCTGCGCACCTACGTGCGTGAGCCGCACACCAAGACGGCCGGGGTCTACTGCTTTTCCATCGACGCCCGCAGCCTGCTGGCCGTGACCGTGGCCCGGCTCGGCTACCAGTTGCCCTACTACTGGGCCGAGATGAGCATGGAGCCGCGCGGCGAGCACGAGTTTTCCTTCTTCAGCCGCCGCCGCATGGCCCACAACCCCATCGTCGCCTTCCACGCGCGCTATCGCGGACTGGGGCCGAACGGGCGGCAGGCCGAAAGCATCGCCGGTTCCTTTGAGAGCTATATGACCGACCGCGGCTGCCTGTACAGCATGACCCACGTCGGCCAGTTGCAGCGCGCCAGCCTGCACACGGTGGCCTGGCCGCTGGAAGAGGCCGAGGCCGAGATCGAATACAACTCGCTGGCCGCCTCGATTGGCCTCACGCTGCCGCCAACACAGCCTATTCTGCACTACTCGCGCCGTCTGGCCGTCTACGTCTGGCCCGCCGAACTGGTCCGCCCCGCGCTGGCCCGTCGCCCGGTCACCGTCGCCGTCTCGCCCTCGGGGTAGACGCAGGGACGTAGGAACAGGGTTGCTCTAAAAACTCTGCAGACACTCACAAACGAGCATGAGGATTGCGCACCTCCGTTCAAACGCGACAGATCGACCAACAGACAAGCGACACTCTCAAGGGCCAGCCGCTTGTCCGCTCCCGATTCACTACTCACTGCTCACCGTTAGTCCCTAGTCCCTGCCTCATCGTCCCCCTCCCTTATACTGGGTCTGCAGCGTGCGCCCTCGCGTGCGCGGATGTGAGGAATGATGACAGGTTTGGAAGGTAGAATCGCGCTGGTGACCGGCGCCAGCCAGGGCATTGGCCGGGCCTGTGCGCTTGCGCTCGCCCAATCCGGCGCCACCGTGGCGCTGGCAGCCCGCAATGAAGCCAAGCTGGCCGAGGTTGTGGCCGAGATTGAAGCCGCCGGTGGCAAGGCCGCGGCCTTCGCGCTCGATGTTTCGAGCGAAGAGTCGATCAAGAACGGTGCCAAGGCCGTGCTCGCCCAGTTCGGCAAGGTCGAGATTCTGGTCAACAACGCGGGCATCACCCGCGACGGCCTGCTGATGCGCATGAAGCGCGCCGACTGGGACGAGGTGATCGGCACCAACCTGACCGGTGCCTTTCTGCTGACCCAGGCTCTGGTTCCGGCCATGATGAAGAACCGCTGGGGCCGCATCGTCAACATTTCGAGCGTGGTGGGCCGCACCGGCCAGGCCGGACAAGCCAACTACGCCGCCTCAAAGGCCGGCCTGATCGGCTTTACCCGCTCGCTGGCTCGCGAGCTGGCCTCGCGCGGCATCACCGCCAACGCCATCGCGCCCGGCTACATTGAAACGCCGATGACCGAGGTGCTCAACGAGCAGCAGCGCACGGCGATGATGGCCGCGATTCCTCTCGCGCGGCCCGGCCGCCCCGAGGACATCGCCCAGTCCGTGGTCTTTCTCGCCAGCGAGGCCGCTGGCTACATCACCGGCCACGTGCTCGACGTCAACGGCGGCATGTTCATGGGCGCCTAGTTGTCTGTTGATTGCGACAACGGCGGCACGGGAGCAGAGCCCGCGCCGCCGTTGTTTTGCTGCATTGCCGGGAATCCTCTTCCCGTTTTCGCGATTGCCTGCGCGACGCAAGTTCCTTCATCCCATCTTTTTGTCTAAACATTCTCATTCGGCAGCCGATAAATAGGGCGAACCCCGGGCCAAGTTGAAGAAGCCGTCGAGCAGCAGTGCAGCTTTCCGGGAGGAAAGGCGCGCTGTACACACTGGATTGCCGCGCGAAGGTGCCTGTCTTCCGCAGGGCGCGAAAGAGTGTTACGGACAGTGGGAAACGCAAACGCAGAGCAAGAGAACACACAGGAACACGTGCCATCCGAGGGATTGTGCTACGTCGCCCGACAGCCCATTCTTGACCTCAGCAATCAGGTCTTCGGCTACGAGCTTCTGTTTCGCGACAGCAGTGTCAACGCCTTTCATGGCGATGGCGACATGGCCTCGCTGGCGACCATCGACAACACCATCGCCTTTGGCCTGGAACGGCTGACGACCGGCGCGACGGCCTTTGTCAACTGCACGGCGATGACGCTGACAAGTGATCTGGTCAAGGTGCTGCCCGCCCGGCAGATTGTGCTTGAGGTGCTGGAAACAGTTGAACCAACGCCCGAGGTGATTGCCGCCTGCCGCGATTTGAAACAGCACGGCTTCCGCATCGCTCTCGACGACTTCATCTGGTCCCCGGGCATCGAACCCCTGGTCGAACTGGCCGACTACATCAAGATCGACTTTCTGGCTCTTGATGAGGAGCAGCGCCGGCAACTGCTCACCACGCTCGACCGCAAGCGTCTGGTGCTGATCGCCGAAAAGATCGAGACGCAGGAGCAATATCTGCAGGCCCGCGCCGAGGGTTTTGCCTTCTTTCAGGGCTACTACTTCTGCCGACCGACGATGCTCAAAAATCACACGGTGCCGGCGAACCACTGCTCGCAGTTGGAGATTCTGCGCCTGCTGCGCGACGACCCGGGCAACACAAAAAAACTGACCGAGGCGCTCAAGCGCGATGCCTCGCTGACCTACCGGCTGCTGCGGCTGATCAACTCGCCGGTCTGCACGCCCTGCCAGCAGGTGCGCTCCATTGCATCGGCGCTGCTGATCGTCGGCGAAGAGAGCTTTCGCCGCATCGTGACGCTGGCCACAGCCTCCGCAATCTGCCAGGGCGGCCCCATGGAACTGCTGCGCATGGCCTTTGTCCGTGGCCGCTTCTGCGAACTGGCCGCCGCGCACTGCGGCATGAACCCCACCGAGCAGTATCTGCTGGGACTGCTGAGTTTGCTGCCCGCCATGGTGCGCGTGCCGATGGAAGAGCTGCTGCCCTCGATGCCTCTGCGGCCCGAGATTGGCCGGGCGCTCGTCGGCGAGCCCATCGACGAGGGAGAGCTGCTGCGCTGGATCGTCTGCCACGAATACGGCGACTGGAACCGGACCGCGCAGATCGCCACCGAACGCGGCTGGGCACAGGAGCTTCTGCTGGCCCTCTACGCCGAGGCCGTGCTCTGGGCCGATGAGGCGCTGCACTTCATCTGAGCGGAGCCAGCGACGGGGACTGGTCTTGAGCGCTCCGCCGATTTTGCCGTTCGCCGCATCCGAAAATCCTCTACAATGCCCGCAAGCAGATCTTTTTAAAGGAGACACGTGCGCGGCAGAGAATCTGTGCCGCGCGCGACATGCATGGACGAGAGCGAACATCTTTCCGCACCCGAGCCCGCGCCAGAGCTTACCTCCGGCAGCGCGAACGGCTTTACGCCGCTGACCTTTGGCGAAACCCTCGACCGCATCCTTCGCCTCGTGCGCACGCACTGGCGGCTGTTTGCGCAAAGCTCCGTATGGGTGCTGGTGGCCACGCTCGTCCTCATACTGGTGCTGATCGGGCTGTCCTCCGTTATCGTTCATCCCACAACGTTGCAGGATCAAGTCACCAACGATCCGCAAAAGTTCTTGGCGCTCTTTGCCGCCTGGGCTCCCTGCCTGCTCATTCTCTACTCCATCTTTTTCCTCTTTGAGGCCGTGCTGACGCGGGTTGCGCTCAGGATCACTGCAACCGAACCGGTGGAAACGCGCGCTCTGCCCTGGGGCCGGGCGCTTGCCCTCGGCTGGCTGCGCGGCCTGGCCGTCGTGGTGCCGCTCTCTGCCATGGTGGTGCTGCTGGGCGGCGCGACGGCTCTGGCGGCAGCCTATGGCCATGGGCAGATGGCACCGGGCGGCGCCTTCTTCCTCTTTCCGCTCTGGGTCATCGGCTACGTCGGCGCCATGGCCTACGCGGTCATCGCCATTGTGAGCCTGTCCTTTGCCTACCCGGTGCTGCTTGAAGAAGACCGCACGGCGTGGCGCTCCTTCTGGCGCAGCCTTCCGTTGACGCGCGGCCTGCGCGGCCGCATCTTTCTGGTTTCTCTGGTGATCTGCGCCATCAGTTGTGCGGCGTTTCTGGCCCTTGAACTGCTGGGCATCGCCACCATGGGCATCGGCATGCTGCTCATCGGCATGCTGCATCTGCCGCAGGCGGTCACGATTGTGGCAGGGGTCGTGGCTGGCGTGCTCCTTGCCGCTCTATACGCGGTCTGCTACGTGCTCACCTTCGCAACCTACGTCACCGGCTTTGTCGTGCTCTACCGCGAACAGCAACGGCGACGGGCGGCACGCGGGCCTGCCGAGGACTGATGCAGCGAAAGGTCAAAGAAGCAGGCCAAAATCACCTTTTTTACGCGATTTTAGCCTGCTTTTTGTGCTTTTTTACGGTAAAAAATGGCCGATTGGGGCCACGATACGCCCCTTTCCGCAATGAAAATCCGCGCAATCGTGCGTAACGCGCGAATCTCGCCGCCGGAAAAAACATCTGAGAGAATGTGAGTGTGATGCAGATCTCTGTTGTGCGGAAGGGCGCGCTGGCTGGCGCGCTGTTGGCGTTGGCGGCGATGGCCCCGGCGCAGAACCCTAGTTCAGCGACGAATCCGTTCTATGGCAGCGTGACGGTGGCTCCGGCGACCGAGGCGACGCTGCGGCTGTCGCTCGACGAGGCCATTGCCGGCGGGCTCAGGAACAATCTGGGGCTGAAAGAGTCGGAGAGCCAGGAAAAGAACCTGCACGGGCAGCGCAATGAGGCATTGCAGATGTTTCTGCCAACGGTAACGCTGACGGGCGGCACCGGCGTCCACCAGCACAATCTGGCCTCGATGGGCTTTGCACCGGCTACGGTGCAACAGTTTGCCAAGCTGCTGGGCATGAGCGCGGGAACGAGCTTTTCTTCGATCACGCGCGACGACCTGACCGAGGGACGGCTCGACTATCAGCAGACGCTGTTTTCGGGGCCGGTGATTGCGGCCTACAAGGCGGCGGGCGCGGCGGTGGATGCCTCGCACTTTGCCACCGCCGACACGCGCAGCCGTGTGGTGCAGACGGTGGCCTCGGCCTATCTGCGGGCAGTGGCAGCCGCAAGCGAGGTGACCAACGCCGAAGCGCGGGTGCGGCAGGCGCAGACGCTGGCCGACCACGCGCACGAGCGGCACGTGGCGGGCGTGGCGGCAAACCTCGACGAGTTGCGGGCCAAGGTCGAGTTACAGACGCAGCAGCAGTCCTTGCTGGCGGCGGAAAACACCTACGAAAAATCGCTGATCCTGCTCAAGCGCACGATGGGCGTGGCTCCGGGACAGAAGATCGAGCTGAACGACCCGGCTCCCTATAACGAGCTGGCGGCGGAGACGCCGGAGGCGGTGAAGACCGTCGCCCTGTCCAACCGTCCTGATTACAAGCAGTTGCAGAGCCTGGCCAAGGAATATGAAGCGATCCACCTGGCCTATCGGTTGCAGCGGTTGCCGAGCCTGAGCTTTAGCGGCTCTTATGCCGCGAGCCGGGTCAACGGCGCCGGCACGCACGGCAACTTCGAGGCGGCCGGATCGATCCAGGTGCCCCTGTTCCGCGAGGCCAAGCTGCGCGGCGACGTGGATACGGCGCGGGCCCAGTGGGCCAGCGCACAGGCCTCGCTCGACGACCTGCGCGGCTCGATCGACCAACAGGTGCGGGCGGCGCTGCTTGACGTGACGGCGACCCAGCAACTGGTGAGGGTGGCCCGCTCGAATGTGGAGCTGGCGACGCGCACGGTCAGCGACGAAACCGACCGGGTGAACGCGGGCGTGGACGACAACCTGCCGCTGGTCGAGGCGCAGGCCTCGCTGGCCTCGGCGGAAAACAATCTGGTCGAGAGCCTGTACCAGTTCAATCTGGCCAAGCTCGAACTGGCGCAGGCCGCCGGCCTGCTCGAAACCAAATATCGGGATTATCTGGGGCGGTAAAGGGACGAGGATGCCCTCGGTAAAGGACATCCTCATCTTTGCAGCTTTACAAAATTATCTAATCTGCAAAAAGTGCCGCTTCATGCTGGCTATTGTTTGAATATGTGTTCCAAGAAATCTCGTAATCCTCTGCTTGGTTTCCCCAAGTAGTCCATCCTGGGCGAGTACCTCTAGCAAACAGCTCAAGGTATGGCCCTGGAGAGCACTCCTCGATTAGGGTATACATTTCATCGGGCTTACGACTATGCTCCCTCTTGCGAGTTTGCACCATATTGACCTGCGTACGCCCCGGGGCAAGAGTTCTAGCATTCTTCCCTCTCACGCCAAACAGAACAAGTTCTGTTACATTTCTGAAATAGAAACCAACCCCTCTTCCATCCGACCCCCCATCTTTGCGGATCTTGTGCCACACTATATTTGTTTTATATTCAAAGCCCCACCCCTGCATTACTTTCAATCCTTCTGCAAGCAATGCATTTGGAACCCACAAATATAAATGAGCCCTGTCCGTAACAACTTTATGAACAGGAAGAGCCTTGATTTCTTCCACAGGCATAGTGCCGTAGCGGTTTAGCCTTTTATGCTCAGGGGCCATTTTTCCAGTACGGTTGTTAAATTGCCAGGGTGGGTCAGCCAAGATGGTCGTGTATTTTTTGCGACCAACGCGGTCCAATAGTTCTTGTGCACAAGGGGTCATACTACTCCTGCTTCTCTGCCCAATCAGCTACTAGCTGTGGGGTAATGCCAAAAACAAGTATTGGGCAACCTCCGCCTCGTCCTGCTTCAATTCTTGGCAACAATTTTCCCATCCACGTGGTGGATGCACCGAACTTTGCTTTTTTGCCTATAGAGTTGAACACCGGATTCAATTCTGCACTTCGAGTCAACAAAATGCCGAGGCTGATTTTTCCATTTTCGTGGAAACTGCGAAAAGCAAATAGATCGCGATCAAAGGTTTGATCCTTCGAATTCCATTCTAAATCGAAGGCGACCCTTCCCTTGACGTAATCTACTTTATGAGAATCCTCGCGAATCGATTTGCCATCAACAACTAATTCTGACTTCAGCTTTTCTTCTTTCCATTTGAGAGGTCGCAAACTCCTTGAAATAATTTTGGGAATGTTGGACTCGTTTCCACCAGCCACTGCGATGTCCTCAGTCGTGATTCTAAAAGAACGGAGGGCCGCTAGAATTTCCTCAAATTCTTGTGGGAATTCGTTAGTTAAGATGCATGCTGCGTGATGGAAGTCATGTATTTCGTACAGATTGCTGACATCTTCAGGAATATACTTTCGCCATGTCATGCGGTCACACTAACACGCATGTTTGTGACTGCCCAGTCACTCTTTTAATACATCGTCTACAATTTCTCTGTTTCCATGTAAGGTAAAGCCAAGAGGGGTTGATGGCGAGCAAGTTGCGAATTGAGTATTTTGTGTCGCCGGACGGGGCGACGCTGGCGGCGCGGGCGGCCGGGCACCTGGTGGAGTTGGCCGAGGAGGCCGTGGCGGCGCGGGGTCGGGTGCGGATGGCCGTCAGCGGCGGATCGACACCCAAGGCGGTCTTTGAACTGCTGGCCGATGTGAACAAGCCCTGGTACCGGCGCATGCCCTGGGAGAAGCTCGAGCTGTTCTGGGTCGATGAGCGGTGCGTGCCGCCGGACCATGCCGAGAGCAACTACCGGATGACGCGCGAGGCACTGCTCGACCATGTGCCGCTGAAGCCGGAGCAGATTCACCGGATGGAGGGTGAGCTTGAGCCGGAGGCGGCCGCCGAACGCTACGAGTCGGAGCTGCGCAACAGCTTTCGGCTGGAGGGCGCCGAGCTGCCGCGCTTTGACGTGGTCGCGCTCGGCATGGGCGACGATGGGCATACGGCCTCGATCTTTCCGCACACCGACGCCATCTACGAGATGATGCGACTTGTTGCCGCAAATCGGGTTCCACAAAAGGACACCTGGCGCATTACACTTTCCTGGCCGGTGATTAACCAGGCGCGCGAGGTGTTTTTCCTCATCGGGGGAGCGGCGAAAGCCGAGAGGCTGAAAGAAGTGGTGTTGGGACCGCGCGATGTGGAGCGGTTGCCGAGCCAGTTGATACGTCCGGCGAGCGGTATACTGACTCTGCTCCTGGACAGCGGAGCGGCTGCGCAATTGCCCGCGACAGACGGGGCAGGACGCGGCCTGATCGAGAGGGAAGGATGATTCTTGCAGGCGATGTTGGCGGCACCAAAGTGCACCTGGCGCTGTACGACTTTGTCAATGGCAACTTAAAGCACTCACGGGACAAGATCTTTCCGGCCAAGGACTACGCAGGGCTTGAGGAGATTGTCCGCGAGTTTGTAATTTCAGAAAAGATCACGGCGGCCTGCTTTGGCGTGCCGGGGCCGGTGCGCGACGGACGGTTGCGGCTGACGAATCTGCCGTGGACGCTCGATAGTCGCGAATTGGCGACGAGTCTCAAGATCAATTACGTCTTTTTGATTAACGATTTGCAGGCCAACGGCTACGGCATCAGCGAGCTGAAGCCTGACCAGATCTTTACGCTGAGCGAGGGCGACACGGGGCAGATCGGCAACCGCGCGCTGATTTCGGCGGGCACCGGGCTCGGTGAGGCCTTCATGGTCTGGGATGGGCGCGACCATGAGCCGTACCCCTCCGAGGGCGGCCACGGCGACTTTGCGCCACGCAACGAGGACGAGTTTGACCTGCTGCGGTTTCTGCGGCAGAAGTACAACGGGCGCGTCAGTTGGGAGCGTGTGGTCAGCGGCCAGGGCATCACGAATTGCTATGAGTTTCTGCGCGACGTGCGCGGACTCGAGGAGCCGACGTGGCTGGCCGAGCGCATGGCGCAGGAAGATCCGAACGCGGTGGTCACCGCCTGCGCGCTGAAGGCGCAGAGCGAGCTGTGCGAGAAGGCTCTGGACATGTTTGTTTCGGCCTACGGGGCCGAGGCGGGCAATCTGGCGCTGTCGGTGCTGTCGGTCGGCGGACTCTATGTGGGCGGCGGCATTGCGCCACGCATCATCGAGAAGCTGAAGGACGGCACGTTCATGCGCGCCTTTACCGACAAGGGCCGTCTGAGCCAGTTGCTGGTGAATATGCCGGTGCGCGTGATTCTCGAAAGCCGGACAGCGCTGCTGGGCGCGGCAGCCTACGCCGAGTCGCGGGCCGCCGAGATGACCGGCATCTCACCGCGCGCGGCTTCGCAGCAGTTCTAGCGGCTACAAGGAAGTATGCAAAAGAGAATGGCCAGCCTGCGGGCTGGCCATTCTCTTTTGCGGCTGTGATTTCTAGTGGTTTATCTCATAAACCACGTTGACAGTGGTTTCAATGTCGGCCGGATCGCCATTGATCATGTACGGCTTGTAACGCCATTGTGAGACCGCCTGCAGGGCCGAGGCCGCCAGCGAAGGCCACGGGGCGGAAAGAACGTTCAGCTCGTGCACCTGACCGTCACGGCCAATAATGGCTTTCAGGACGACTGTGCCCGTAATGTGAGCGTGTTCGGCATCGCCAGGATAGACAGGCTGCACCTTGCTTAACAGCTTCCCCAGCATCTCGCCCGGCGCAACGACCTTCTTGCCTTTGCCAGAAGGGGGCACATCCGGCGTTCGCGTCTTGGCATCTGCCGAGGGCGTCAGAGCCTCGTTGGTGGACGCAATGGCATTGATCTGATCGACCTGCGCCGTAAGAATTTTGCGTGTGTGTTCCTGGAAAAGAACTTCTTGCGCCAGAATGTGATTCTGCGTTTTGCCAAATCTGCTGTATTGAATGGACAGATTTCCCAAGGAGCTTTGAAAACGAAGAACTGGCTGCGAGGGGTCAAAACAGTAGGTGGGGAAAAGGCCCAGTGACACATCGGAGGTCTTCCAGTTCATGTGCGGCATGACTTCGATGCAAGGAAACCCCACGGAAGCATTGGGATTGAGCTTGATCTCTTCTCTCTTTAACCAGAACTTGTCCGGGTCAAGATCGCCCGGTTTCGGCAAAGGCTCAAGCAACGCTGATCGGAGTCTGTATTCGTAATAATTGAGATTTCCGCCGGTGGCGAGCTCGGCAATTTTTCCATCGGCGGTGTGCCATTCGTTGTGCTCAGCGTCGGGGTGGGTCCAGCGAACGCGCCAGAGCTTGGGCGAGGCCCACCAGTATTCGAAGGTGCCCTTCATGGTAGACGCGCCTTTTTCGTCGTAGATCTGATAGCTGGCCTTCAGATGCCAGGGCTTGAGCGCGGGGTCCGAGAAATCGTACAGCGGCCGGGCTAGGTCGAAGACGGCGCGAGGATCCTTGGGTAGTTCAGCAGTCGGAGTGGGCGCAGTGGTTTGCGCAAGGCAAGGCCATGCGGCGGCGGCAAAGAGAATGAACCAGGAATGAATGCGCATGTTAGAAAAAGCGTAACACCCGCGGGAAAACCGGACGGCGTTCTATGCTGAAGAGCGACGAGGCGATCGATGGGGCGGTGGATCGGGCGATGGGGGGAGAGGGTCGGGTTGGCGCTGGTGGTGGCCTGTCTGGCGGTGTATGGCGGCGATAGCGCGCTCTTCCGGCTACGCGGCAGGCCGCAGTGCACCGTGACGGTGACCCGCTACATCGCGGTTCCGCTCAAGGGCAACAAGACCGAGTACGACGACCAGGGAACGCTCGAGGTGGCCTGCGCCAAAGCTCTGCTTCCGCAGGCGGGACTGAGCCCCTGCTGGTGGCTGCGCCGACACCCCGAGCAGCGAACCGACCTGTAGGCTGGGGCGATCTTTTTCGGGACGGTAGCAGAGTGGTTCTAAGAAAAAACTCATCACAAGGTGTTGTGATTTTGGTCACATTGGAGCCTGCTCAAGCAGTCTAGCATCGGAAAATTCCTGTTTTTACAGGAACCTACGAGAATCCTATGGATCAGACTTTGTACAGCCGAACGCAAAATGAGAACGGCACCTATAATACGCGCTGCCTGTATTGCTTTATGACCGTCGCCTCGTGTGTCGAGACCGAGGCGCAGATGGAGAGGGCCGAGGCGCGGCACCTCTGTCCGGAGCGGGTTCTGGCCGAACTCCAAAAGAAGATGATGGGCGAGCCGAGTAGTCACGCGGCACACGCGTAAAGGAACGAGGGACCAGTGACTGATCCCTCAGTCTCTACCTTTCGACAAAGAAGAAAAGATTGCCGTCGGGATCGGTGACGGAGATGGATTTTTTCTCGCGCGTAGGCTTCAGGCCCGCGGCGCGGAGTTGCGTCTCGGCGGCCTTGAGGCTGGGCACGGCAAGGTAGAGCGCGGACTTGGCACCGGCCGGGCTGAGGTCGATCCACGGAGCGGGCTTTTCGGTGATCTGGATGTGCAGGCCCTTGCCCTGCGCGGCGATCTTGAAGCCCATCTGCTGGTAGAACGTGCGAGCGGCGGCGAGGTCGGGGGTGGCGAAGGCGATGCCCTCGATGGCCTCCGAGATGCGGTGGCTCCCCAAATGTTGCCCCTGATCAAGCGTGTGACGCGAGCCGGGCATGTACTGGGTGAACTCGGTGGTGCGGCCATCGGGGTCATTGAAGGCAGTGATCAAATTGCCCGCGCCGGCCTTGTGCACCGTACCGGACTGAAGGCCGCGAGCGACAAGCGCCTCGGCGTAGCCGCTCAGATTGGTCGACTCATAGCAGACGTGCTGCCAGCCGAGCGACTGCTTGGCATCGGGCAGGGTATAGATCTCGATGAACTGGCGGTCGTTGATCTTGACGAAGATCTGCGAGACCTGCCCCTGCTTGTTGGTGAAGCTGAAGGCCTGCTCGTAGCCGAGTTTGGCGAAGAAGGCGGTTTCGGCCTCGGCGTTGCTGGTGCGGTAGGCGACGTGAGCGATGCCGGTGGCGGCAGGCGCCTGGGCAACGAGGGAAAGAGCGCTCGCGCAGGCAAACGCGAGCGCGGCGAACCAACGAATCTTCATGAAGAGCAGCTTTCTCGCGCGCGCAGCGCGGTTTATAGAAAATCCTGACGGAAGGGGGTGAAGATGTCGAGCACGACCGACTCTTCGACGGCCGAAGCCTGATGCGGAACGTCGCCGGCGAGCACGATGCTATCGCCCTCGTGCAGTTCCCAGCTTTTTCCTTCGGCCTCGAAGTGGATGTGCCCCTTGACGACGTAGACCGACTGCTCATGCGGATGAGCATGGCGCGCGCCGGACCAGCCTTTGACAAAGCTGTTGCGGACGATCATCAGTTTTTCGTTGTGAGCAAGCACCTGACGGCTGGCGCCGGGCTCGGGCACAACGGGTTGAGGCGTTGCTGAAGCGACGAAGACAACTTTTTCCTGGCTCATGGCTTCTCCTGGTAGCAAAGGCTACGAAAATTGGCTGCGAAACAAGATTGTAGTTGAGCGGAGGAGGAAGTGTCAGTGGGCGAGGGGGCAGGGGCACAAATGCCCTGCTCCTTCCCCCGGTCCCTCGGTTTACACTTCCTTTCGAGCGGCTTTTTCAAGACTGCACCGCTCGACGAGAAGGATTCCATGCGTACAACTGCGATTGTCTCTGCCGTGCTTGCCTCGGCGCTCTCTGTTTCGACGGCCGCAACGGCCGCCCCGACCAAACGGCCCATGACCTTCAAGGACATGATGGCGATGAAACGGCTGGGCGAGACCGCCGTTTCCCCCGATGGCAAATGGCTGCTCTACTCCGTTTCGACCGTTGACCTCGACCAAAACAAGAAAACAACGGAGCTGTGGATTCAGCCGGTGGCCGGTGGCGAGGCGAAAAAGCTCGCAGCCACGCAGCCGGGCGACTCCGGTGTGCAGTTTTCGGCCGATGGCAAGCAGATTCTCTTCCTGAGCGCGCGGCAGGGTTCGCAGCAGATCTGGCTGGCAAAGTTCGACACGGCGACGGGCACGGCGAGCGATGAGACGAAGCTGACGAACATCTCCACCGAGGCCGACAACGCGCGCTGGTCGCCCGATGGCCGCTTCATCGTCTTCATCTCGAGCGTGTATCCCGATTGCACGGCCATTCACGACGCGAACTTTGCCGAGGCCGACAAGTGCAACGCCGACCGGGATCTGGCAGCGACCACCAGCAAGGTGAAGGCGAAGATTTTTACCACGCTGCTCTACAAGCACTGGGACCACTTCACCGGCGATAAGAGGTCCCACCTCTTTTATGTTTTGGTCGATGGCAGTGGAATGCGCGACCTGACGCCGAACGATCCGCACGATGTGCCGCCCTTCGCGCTCGGCGGCGACGGGGGATTTTCTATTTCTCCTGACGCGAAGGAGCTGGCATTTACAGAAAATCTCGATGAGGTTCCGGCGACCTCGGTCAGCGCCAGCATTTTCACGCTTGACCTGACGAACCCTGCGACAAAGCCGGTGAAGATCAGCACCTCCAAGGGCGGAAACTTCAATCCGGCGTATTCGCCCGATGGCAAGTACATCGCGTGGCGCTCGGAGGAGCGGCCGGGGTACGAGAGCGATCAGTTTCATTTGGCGCTCTATGACCGGGCAACGAAGCAGGAGAAAAACCTGCTGCCGAAGTTTGATCGGTGGATTGATGAATTTGCGTGGAGCGCAGATTCCCAGTACATCCATTTTGTTTCCGGCGAAAAGGGGAAGTCGGTGCTGCATAGCGTGAGCGTCGCGGGTGCGGATCTTCATTCCTTCGACAACGTCTCCGGGGAGTGGAGTGCCATCCATCTGTTGCCCATCGGAGATCATGGCAAGCAGCGAATTGTCGGAACGCTGATGCGCGTGACTGCCCCCTCGGAGATTGTCGTGATCGATCTGGATCAAGAGGCAGACAGCTCGAAGGGGTATTCCCCTGTCCACCTGACCCACCTCAACGACGCTCTGCTCGCCGAACTCGATCTGCCGAAGATGGAAGATTTCTGGTTCACGGCGAAGGACGGCACGAAGTTGCAGGGCTTCATGATTCCGCCGCCCGCCTTCGACGCGAGCAAAAAATATCCGGTCAAGTTTCTGATTCACGGCGGGCCGCAGGGCGCGTGGGGCGATGCGTGGAGCTATCGCTGGAACCCGGAGCTGTTCGCGGCAAATGGTTATGTGGTCGTGATGGTGAATCCGCGCGGCTCGACCGGCTACGGGCAGGCAGTGGTCGATGGCGTCAATGGTGACTGGGGTGGCAAGCCCTTCTCGGACCTGATGCAGGGCCTCGACGCAGCGGAGAAGAAATTCCCCTTCATCGACAAAACGCGCGAGGCGGCGCTCGGCGCCAGCTACGGCGGCTTCATGGCCAACTGGATTCTGGGCCACACGGATCGCTTCAAGTGCATCGTGAGCCACGACGGCATGTTCAACCCGGAGTCGGCCTTTGGCTCTACCGAAGAGCTGTGGTTCAACACCTGGGAGTTCAAGGGCCGGCCGTGGGATTACTACGGCAAGCCGGACGCGGAGAATCCCTTCCGCAAGTGGTCGCCGATGATGTCGGCAAAGAACTTCAAAACGCCGACACTGGTGATTCACGGCCAGCTCGACTACCGGCTCGACGTGAGCGAGGGCTATCAGCTCTTTACCACACTGCAGCTACTGAAGGTGCCCTCGAAGATGCTCTACTTCCCCGACGAGGGCCACTGGGTACTGAAGCCGCAGAACTCCGAGCTTTGGTACAAGACCGTGAACGACTGGGTGGACCAGTGGACGGGAAAGTAGGGGACTGAGGGACGTAGGCAACGAGGGAACAGGCGTTTTCTTCAGCCTGGGGTGGTGCATCGAGAGATCTGTGGTTGCCTTTCAACACGGCACCTTCCCCACAGACCATCCTGAGAATACAAGCGAAACTCTGCTTCAACAGAAAAGCGGCGAGCCCATGAGGCCCGCCGCTTTTTTCTGCTTTTTATTTTGAGGAACCAAGCACCTAGAGTCCCTGGTTCCCTGCCTTTTCTACCCCAAGAACCCGGCCGCAATCTCGGGCGCGGCCTTGAGCGCTGCGTCGATCTGCGACTGATCCTTGCCGCCGGCTTCGGCGATCTCCGGCTTGCCGCCGCCCGAGCCGCCCACCAGCTTGGCGACCGCGCCGACGAACTTGCCCGCCGGAATCCGCTTGGCCAGGCCCGGCGTTACACCGGCAATCAGCGCGACCTTTTCTTCCGGTTGCGCCGAGGCGACCAGCACCACACCCTCGCCCAGCTTGCCCTTCAGATTGTCGACCAGCGTGCGCAGTTGGCCGCGATCGAGCATGTCGGCGCGCAAGGAAACCAGCTTGACGCCCTTTACTTCGACGGCCTTTGAGAGAGCCTCGTCAAGCGTGCTCGAGGCCGACTTCATGCGCAACTCGTCCAACTCGCGCCGCAGCTTCTTGAACTCTTCTTCCTGCGCGGCCATCTTGGTGCGGAACTGCTCCAGAAGATTGCCGCCCGCAGGAACCAGTTGGCCCACGTAGTGCGCGAGCGAAAAATCTTCGCGGAAGGTGGCAAGCGAACCAAAGCCGGTGATGGCCTCGATGCGCCGCACGCCGGAGCTGACCGCGCTTTCGCCCAGAATCTTGACGAGTCCGATGTCGCCGGTCGCGCTGGTATGCGTGCCGCCGCACAGCTCGGTCGAGAAGCCATCCGAGAGCTTGATGATGCGCACCCGGTCGCCGTACTTTTCGCCGAACAGCGCCGTCGCGTGGAACTCGTTGACCGCCTGATCGATGGGAATGTCCTCGAAGACCTCCACCAGCGCGTTGCCCATCACCTCGCGATTGACGATGTTTTCTACCTCTTGGAGGTCTTCCTCAGCGACCTGAGCAAAATGCGAAAAGTCGAAGCGCAGCCGCGTCTCGTCCACCGCCGAACCAGCCTGCTTGACGTGATCGCCGAGCACCCGACGCAGCGCCGCATGCAGCAGGTGCGTGCCGGTGTGGTTGCGGCGAATGGCGTCGCGCCGCTCGGCGTTGACCACCGTCGTAACCTCATCGCCGACCGCAAGATCCTGCTTGAGGTGCGCCTTGTGCGCGCGCACGCCCTGCACGGGCAGCACGCATCCGGTAATCTCAGCCACGGTCGTGTTGCCGTCGAGCGAAAGGAAGAGCCCGGTGTCACCCACCTGACCGCCCGAGTCGCCATAGAAGCTGGTGTGGTCAAGCACCACCTCAACCTCTTCGCCCGCCTTGGCGGCCGGCGCGCCCACGCCGTCCTTGACGATGGCGAGCACCTTGCCGGGACTCTGCAACTGCTTGTAGCCGAGGAAGTCGGTCTTCGGCAGATCGCGGAAGGCCGGGCTGGCCGTCTTCTGGCTGCCCCCCTTCCAGCTTGCGCGGGCTCGGGTCTTTTCTTCCTCGCGCGCGGCGTTGAAGCCCTCGCTGTCAAACGTCACACCCGCATCGCGGCAGGCGTCGGCGATAAAGTCCTCGGGCAGGCCGAAGGTTTCATACAGATGGAAGGCTACTCTGCCTGAAAGGATCGATCGTACTTGCGGAGATTCGTCGTTATTCTTATGCAAGGGCGATTCTGGATCGGATGGGATAGGGAGAGAGTTCGCTTCTTCTCTTGCCTTTTCGATTTCGGAATTGAGCTTATCAAGTCCCACCTTGAGCACGCGGTCAAATTGTTTTTCCTCGGCCTCGACGACCTTGGCCACGCGGTCGGCAGAATCGACCAACTCGGGGTATGCGCCCTGCATCAGGTCGCGCACGGCATAGACCATCGCGCAGAGGAAAGGCTTGTCCTGGCCGAGCAGGCGTCCGTGGCGGATGGCGCGGCGCATGATCTTGCGCAGCACGTAGCCGCGGCCCTCATTCGACGGCAGCACGCCGTCGCCAATCAGAAACGTTGCCGCGCGCGCGTGGTCGGCGATGATGCGCAGGCTAGCAATGCTGACGTCGTTGGCCACGCCGGTCAGCTCTGCCGCCTTGGCAATCAGCGGCGTGAACAGGTCGGTCTCGTAGTTGGTGATCTTGCCCTGCAGCACGGCCGCAATGCGCTCAAGGCCCATGCCGGTATCGATGCAGGGGTTCGGCAGCGGTTGCAGCGTGTAGGTGGTCTTCTTGGTCACCGGGTCCACCACCGCCGAGCGGTCAAACTGGTCAAAGACCAGGTTCCAGATCTCGACGTAGCGGGAGTCGTCCTCGCCGAAGGGCTTGTCGACGCCGGGTGTCTCCGCCGCCTCGATGCCGAGATCGTAGAAGATCTCCGAGCAGGGGCCGCAGGGGCCGGTCTCGCCCATCTGCCAGAAGTTGTCCTTCAGGCCGTACTCGCGGATGCGGTCGCTGGGCACGCCGATCTCGTTCCAGAAGGTCTCGGCCTCATCGTCGCGCGGCACGCCGTCTTCACCCGAGAAGATGGTCACGTAGAGCCGGTCCTTGGGGATGCCGAACCACTCGGGGCTGGTGATCAGCTCCCACGAGTAGGCGATGGCCTCGCGCTTGAAGTAGTCGCCGAAGGCAAAGTTCCCCAGCATCTCAAAGAAGGTGTGGTGGCGGCGGGTAAAGCCGACGTTTTCCAGGTCATTGTGCTTGCCGCCGGCGCGCACGCACTTCTGCGAGGTCGCCGCCCGCGTGTAGTCCCGCTTCTCCGCGCCCAGGTACATGTCCTTGAACTGGTTCATGCCGGCGTTGGTGAACAGCAGGGTGGGGTCGTTGGCCGGGACCAGCGAGGAGGAGTGCACGCGCCGGTGGCTCTTCGACTCGAAGAAGCGCAAAAAGGTCTCGCGAATGTCGTTTCCTGAGCGGTATTGCATGTCGTTCCCAGTGTAATAGGCCGGGGCTAAGGATCGAACCGGGGAAATGAGATGAGGCGGGGAAGGTGGGAAACAGGGGACGAGGGACCAGAGACTGAGGGAACAATGGAACAGTGTGCGGTGAACAGTCAATACGCTGTTCCCTGTTCACTCTCCACGGCTGTCATCCCGAGCGAACGGGGCCCCAGAGGTTTTCTTCAGTATGGGGGTGGTGAGCCGAGGGATCTGCGGTTGCCCTTCACGCAAGAAAACAGACACAGCCCCTCAGTCCCTCGCCTCCCCCCACACTTGCCCTTCGAGCATCTCTCGCGGGCTTCGCGCGGCCTCAAGCGCGGCAAACTCCTTCCGTCGCCGGGACATCGCGAGCGCCGCCACCAGCGCATCGAAGGCGTCCTCGGAGTTTTTCCCCTGCTCCAGAACCTCCGGCGGAATCCGTAGCGAACCGCACAGGGCCGCAAACTTCTCCGAGTCGAGAAAAGAGCTGCGGGCTGGTCCGCTGCTTTTGACCACCGGCCCGGTCAGCAGTCGCGGATAAATCTCCATGGCCATTGGCCACGCCGGCACATCAAAGGGAAAAATCGAAAACCCCGCCGCGCGCAGCCGGGTCAGCCACGGCATCCCGCGCAGCGAGCCGGTTCCGGCCGCGCCTGCTCCACCAATCTGGTAGATCGACTTGGGCCGGATGCCGCCGACGGAAATCTCGCGTTCGCACTGCCGCAGTTCCTCGCCCGGAAAGGGCACGGGCCGCTTTTTTCCCGGCCTGCCCCAGAACGGCGGCGGACAGGCGGCCAGCCACTCTTCTCCATGTTCGGCAACACATTGCCAGAGCGCAGCAACGCTCTTCAGATTGTGCGTACGAAAGAAATCCTCGGGAAACGAGAAGGAAAAATCGAAGCCAACGACGGTCTTTTTCTCATTTTGGACGACATCCGTGAGCCAGTCGATCATCGCGGCGCGCGTCAGCCCCGTGACCAGCCGCACCTGCCCGCGCCAGACCTCGGCGGCGACAATGTGCCTGCGCTGCGCGGCCTCTTCGCGGCTGCCTGACCAGTCGATGGCAATCACCCGCGCGGGCATCATTCGACGGGTGAGTCCTCGTCGACCGATTCGAGCGCCGCCAGCGTCTCCTCCGGCAGATCCCACTGGCGCAAAATCTTGTAGACGGTCGAGGGCGAAAACCCCGCTGCGATCAGCCGCCGCATCACCCGCGCCGTTTCCTTCTCGTTCTCCGGTTTTTTGATCCGCTTGCGTTCCAGATGCTCACGCGCCAGCGTGTCTTCGTTGGTGTTGCCGTAGCGCGCCTCAATCACGTCGCCGATGATCTGCTGCGGCACGCCCTTCTGGCTGAGCGATTGCCGCACGCGCCGCTGGCCAAACTTCTCGTTCTCCTGCCGCAGCCGCGTGTAGGTTTCGGCGAAGACGGTGTCATTCAGATAGCCGTATTCCTTGAGCCGCACCGTGACCCGCGCCATCATTGCCTCGGCGGCGGGACCGGGCTCAATGCGTTTTTCCATCAGCCGGCGCAACTCGGCCTCGGTGCGCATCATGCGCCCCAGCGAGCGCACGGCATAGTCGAACAGCCCCGCCTCGTCGAGCGGCGGCCTTGGCTTGCGCGGTTGTGCGGAAAAGGTCAAAAGGGCAGCTCCTCAGCTCTTAGCTTCGAGCTTCTCACTGGTGTGCGCAAGTGTAAAACGAGGGACGCGCTGTGGACTCCAGGTCCTTGGCTCCTGAAATAAAAACGAAAAAAACGGCGGACCTCAAAGGCTCGCCGCTATTCTGTTGGAACAGACTTGCGCTTGGGCTGCGGTAACGCTCTTCTCATGCTGGTCGGCGAGGGGGCGCAGAGTTGCCAAGCAACCGCAGATCCCTCGACGCACTACCCTCAGGCTGAAGAAAACGCCTGGCGCCCCGTTCTCGGGATAACACCTTCGGTGTTTCTGTTTCCCGACAGCCGTGGACTGTTCCCTCGTTCCCCACTCCCTACGTCTCTCGTCCTTTCTTTACCGGATGTGGAAGCTGTAACCGACGCCGAAGGAAAAGATCGGGTAGAACTTCAGCATGTTCACATCATCCTGGTACTTCTTGATCTGGGCCTGCAGGTTCGATTGCAGCTCGGCGTAGTCGGTCACGTTGACGCAGTTCTGGCCGCTGGCATTGCAGGCCTGGCCGCTGTTGAGGGCCATCTTGACGGTCGGCGCATCAACAAAGGCCACGCCCAGCTCAACCGGGAACGACCAGTGTTTGCTGGCCTTGCGCGAGATCAGGTTGCCCCAGCCGGTGGTGGCGGTAAAGGCCTGCTTGCGCGTGTTGAGGCCGAACTCCGCCGTGCCCTGAATCGGATTCGTGCTCGACGAATAGTAGTCGACATCGTTGAGCGAAAGGCTGGTGCCGCCCTTGACGGTCACATTTGCCGTGGCGCCGTTCTGGTTATAGAACTGCACGCCGGGGCTGAAGCGCAGACCGTGCTTCGGGAAGGGATAGAAGTCCGCCGAGAGGCCCGCGGTGGCAAAGTCCAGCTTGCCGTTGACGGTGTAATCGTCAAAGGACTGGTTGCTCATCGTATAGCTGAAGTAGTTGCCGGTGGCGCGCACGTTGATGTACTTGTTCACGTTGGTGGCCACCTGCATATTGACGCCCATCGCCGAGATGCCAGCACTGACGGCCACGCGCGAAAAAGGCTTGGGAACGGCATTGGCCGCAGCCTGCTTGGCTGCCTGCAGGGCGGCCACCTCACGCTGGGCGCGCGCCACGGCCGGCGCTTGCGATTGCGCACGCGCCGTCATCAACCCGGCGGGAGCGCCGGTAAATTGCGCATCAACGGTTCCGGACGCAGCCAAAAGGCCCAACGCAAAACAAACAACGAACTTCTTCAAAACAGCCTCCAATAGGATCGTTCTCGTGTGCGCGGACACAGACTCCGCACTCCGGCGGCCTTGTTCAGCCGCTCGTCGGCACGCGGAGTCTCGCCTCACGCACGATGTTGTACAAATGGTTGTTTTCAGCCTAGCAGCGGAAGAGCCAGGCAACAATCCTTGGGGCGGTCAATTTCCATGAATTCCTAGAGCAGGAAACCTTCGAGGCAACAGGCTCCCGATGTCGATCCGCCGATGAAAAGCTGCGCGCATTTTGGCGGGTTCGGCCATCCTCTTGCACGCCTGGCTGATGGATGCCGTAAGCTGGAGGGGTGGCTGGCCAGAAAGACATTGCACCTCCCTTTGCAACGTTACGACGCGCGCTTCTGCTTTGGTACCGGAAGAATCGCCGCGACCTGCCGTGGCGCAAGAGCCGCGACCCGTACGCGATCTGGGTCTCGGAGATCATGCTGCAGCAGACGCGCGTGGCGGTGGTGATCGAGCGCTATCAGGCCTTCGTCGAGCGCTTTCCGACGCTGCTGGCGCTGGCTCTGGCTCCTGAGCAAGAGGTGCTGGCGCTGTGGAGCGGCCTCGGCTACTATCGCCGGGCGCGCATGCTGCACAAGGCCGCGCAATACGTGACCGAGACGCAGCACGGCACGCTGCCGACGACCGCGGCCGAGCTGCGCACGCTACCCGGCATCGGCGACTACACGGCGGCGGCCATCGCCAGCATCGCGCATGGCGAGCCGATTGCGGTAGTCGACGGCAACGTGGAGCGGGTGGTCTGCCGGCTGGCGGGCTGGGAAGCTCCGACAAAGACGCAGAGCACGGCGCTGCGCAAACGCGTGGCCGAGTTCGCCCAACAGATGCTCGACAGGCTCCATGTCGGCGACTTCAACCAGGCCATGATGGAGCTGGGAGCGCTGGTCTGCACCCCGCGCAGCCCGCAATGCCTGACCTGCCCGCTGCGCAAGCACTGCAAGACGCGCGGCGAACACAAGACCGCGCCCCGCGCGCGCATGCGGAGCCAGGAGGCAGGCTACGCGCTCACCGTGCGCACCAACGCAGCGTATGGCAAGGACGGCTCCCGCTCACAACGCGAGGTGCTGCTGGAGCAGCGACCGGCTGAGGCAACGGTGATGCCCGGGCTGTGGGAGTTGCCCCCGCTGCGCGACCCCGCCGTGCCCGAGTCCGTGTTGCGCCTGACCGTGCGCCACGCCATCATGCAGGTGAACTACTACGTGCGCATCCGCACCGTCTTTGAGGACGACGTGGAACGGCTGGCCATTGAGCCCGCCGGCGAACGGCGCTGGGTGCCGCTCGACACGGCAGCCACCATGGCGCTAACCGGGCTCGCACGTAAAGTGCTGGCGCGCACACATCTTTTGCCCGCACCGCCGCTCGACACCGTTGCGCCAGGCACGCCCTAGCTATACTCGAAACAGGTCGCAGTGTTGATGCGCGGCCCGTCTTGTACCCGATATTTATTTTCGCGGAGGCATGCATGCGACCGAGTCTTTCTCTTCTTTTTTCCACCGTTCTGTTGGGAACGGCAGCGCTGACACAGGCCCAACAGCCCAGGGTTCCGGCGGTTGCGGGACTGCCCGAGGCCGCGCGGCAGGCAGCCAACTCGATTGACCCCGAAAAAATCCGTGCGCATGTACGCTTTCTTTCAGGCGATCTGCTCGAGGGTCGTGGCCCGGGCACGCGCGGCGCCGAACTTGCCGCCGACTACATCGCCACCCAGTTCGCGCTTGACGGGCTTGCACCGGCGGGCGAAAACGGCAGCTACATCCAGCGTGTGCCGATGTTCGCCGTACACACCATTGAGGACAAGACGCGCTTCAGCCTGGTGCCCGCGCAGGGCGCGCCCCTCGCGCTCAGCTACGGCGCGCAGATCGTCGCCAAGGACCAGACCGGGCAGGCGACGGCCGACCTCGATGCGCCGATTGTCTTTGTCGGCTACGGCATCAACGCGCCCGAGTATCACTGGAACGACTACGCGGGCGTGGACCTGAAGGGCAAGATCGCACTGGTGATCGTCGGCGAGCCGCCCTCGACCGACGCCAGGTTCTTCAAGGGCGAGGCGCTGACCTATTACGGCCGCTGGACCTACAAGTATGAAGAGGCAGCGCGACGCGGCGCGGTCGGCGTGCTGATTATCCATCGCAGCGATCTGGCCAGCTACGGCTGGGACGTGGTGCGCAACTCGCAGGCCATCGAGAAGAGTTACCTCGAAAGCGAGGCCAGCACGGGACTGAGCGCGGCGGCCTGGATTCAGCATGACGTGGCCCAGAAGCTGCTGACTGCCGCGGGCCTTGGCGATGTCGATCAGGCCATTGCGGCGGCGGGCAAGCCGGGCGGCTTCCACGCAACCGAGCTGCCGGTGCGTCTCACGGCGCACCTTGAAAGCCGCGTGCGGCGCTTCGTTTCAAGCAATGTGGTGGCCCGGCTGGCGGGCGCGAGCGATGGCCCGGCCGTGCTCTATACAGCGCACTATGACCACCTCGGCATCGATCCCGACGCCAAGGGCGACAAGATTTATAACGGCGCGGCCGACAACGGCACCGGCTGCGGCATCCTGCTTGAACTGGCGCGGGCCTACGGCCAATCGGGACAGCGCCCGCCGCACGCGGTCTACTTTGCCGCGGTCACGGCCGAGGAACAGGGACTGCTCGGCTCGGCCTATCTTGGCCAGCATCCGCCGGTCCCGGCAGGCCAGATCGCGCTCGACCTGAACTATGACATGGTGCTGCCGGTTGGCGTGCCGCTGTCGGCCAGCTTTGGCGGTGCCGAGCGGATCAGCTTCTGGCCGACCATCGAGACGACGGCCAAGGCCTTTGACCTGAAACTGCTGCCTGACCCGCGCCCCTCGGCTGGTTCCTACTATCGCTCCGACCACTTCTCGCTGGCCCGGGTCGGCATACCGGCCTTCTCGCTCGATAACGGCACGCTCTACGAGGGCCACGACGAGGCCTGGGGCCGCGCTCAGGAGGTCGACTACAACGAGCACCACTACCACCAGCCGAGCGACGAGTATCAGCCCTCGTGGGACTTTGCCGGTAACGCCAAGATGGCCCGCATCGGCTTCGTGCTCGGCTGGCTGGCCAGCGAACAGACCGCGCCGATCCACTGGCAGACGGGCGACGAGTTCGAGGCCGCGCGGCAGAAGAGTCTCAACCGCTAAACTTCATCGGGAAAGGACGGTGGGCGCATCCACAACGGGGCGCCCATTTTCTTTGCCCTCAACCGCTTCGGGAATCGCTCTTCCGATTATTTTTAGAAAAAACCGCATCGTTCCGCTCCCAGGCCGCATCTTGTAAACAGAGCAGATTCAAGACTGGATCGCTCGAAAAATTTCGAACTCATCGTTCGACACAGGTTTCGCAAGGAGGAATCATGGCAAGCAAGGCGACAGCGGTTTGGACCGGTTCACTGACTCAGGGCAAGGGCGTTATCTCGACGGCAACGGGCGTTTTGAAGGATGCCAACTACTCCTTCGCCTCGCGCTTTGAGGGCGCCAACGTGGGCACGACGCCCGAAGAGTTGATCGCCGCCGCGCATGCCGGCTGCTATTCGATGGCGCTCGGCGCAGTGCTCGGCGATGCCGGTTTCACGCCGGAGTCGATTGAGACCACCGCCGCCGTGACCCTCGGCAAGGTCGAGGGCGGCTTCGCCATCACCCGCATTCAGTTGACGACCACGGCCAAGGTGCCGAATGCTTCGGCCGAGGCCTTTGAGAAGGCCGCGCAGGGCGCCAAGACCGGCTGCCCGATCTCGAAGCTCTTCGCCAACAACACCGAGATTCTGCTTGACGCCAAGCTGGTCTAACCAGACCGGCACCGGCTCCAACCAGGGCCGGGGCGACCAGGGAACGAAGCGGTCCGAAGCCCATCGATGGTTTCGGGCCGTTTTGCGTAATCCCTTTTTCTTCTAGGAATTATCGCGAATTCGTCCGATTTGATTTGACACATCGGCTCGCATTTGCGAGACTTAGATTACGGCCGGATGGGCACTTGCAGAGTGCTTGTCTCGTACCCGTGCCGAAGTGGCGGAATTGGCAGACGCGCATGGTTCAGGTCCATGTACTCGCAAGGGTGTGGGGGTTCGAGTCCCTTCTTCGGCACCAAAAGTTTTGATCGAATGGCTTCCCTCGTGGAAGCCCTTTTCGTTTCCGGGGCAAACGTTTCAGGGTGCGCCCGTTGCGAAACCTCTCTCCGCGCAGACACCTCCCCAAAAAACTTTATTCGCCTGTGCTTGCGTCCGTACTGCCACAGGCGGGGCATCGTGCCGCGCAAACGCCTACACCGCGTCGAAGCGCATGCGCAGGGTGGCGCCGCCGCCCGCGCGATTGCTCACGCTTAGTTCGCCGCCATGCAGGCGCACGGCGCGCTCGGCGATGGCGAGGCCGACGCCAAAGCCGCCCGTGTGCGGCGAGCGAGCATCATCGACCCGGTAAAAGGGCCGGAAGATGGCCTCGCGCTCGTTCTCGGGAATGCCCGGGCCCCGGTCGCTGACCTCAAGCTCGATCTTTGCCGCGCCGCCCTCTTGCACGCGCCGCAGGGCGACTTCGACCCCGGTGCCGCTGCCGGTGTAGCGGATCGCGTTGCGAATGATGTTCTCGATGGCGCGATAGAGCAGTTCCTCGTTGCCCGAGACCACGCACTCGGCCTCGGCGTGGAAGGCCACCGTGCACTCGCGCTGCTGCGCCTCGTATTCGGCATCGGGAATGATCTTTTCAACAAGCTGATTGAGGCTGAGCGGCGCAAAATGTTTCTGCCGTTCGAGCGCTTCCATGGACGAAAGCGTGAGCAGTTGGCCAATCAACTGATTGAGCCGGTCAGCCTCGCGTTCAATGCGGTCCAAGTGGGCGCGCATGGGCTCGCCTGCGTCTTCGCGCGCCAGCTCAAGGGCCACGCTCAACCGCGCCAGGGGCGAACGCAGCTCGTGCGAAACATCGCGCAACAGCAGCTTCTGCGCGCCCACCAGTTGCTCAAGCCGCTCGGCCATGTGGTTGAAGTCGCGCATGAGCGCGGCAAAGGCATCGCCACGAAACAGCGGCGAACCAGCCTCGGGCAGATGCACGCGCGCATTCAGATTGCCCTTCGACAGCGAGCGGGCGGCGGAGCGCAGTTGCGCCACGGGACGCGTAAACAAAAGCACGAGCGCGAAGGTCGTCAGGCCGCCGACGACGATGGCCACCGGCAGTTGCGGAAACGAAAAATGCAGCAGGTCCTGGTAGAGGCTGCGCTGGCGCGGCACGTACGGCCTGCGCAAGACGTAGGTATAACCGTGCCCCGCCTGCACGACATTCTGCACCGTCCAAAGATACTGTCCATCCACAAGCTGGCCCAGAATGCGTTGCGGCGCATGGGCAAGATTCGCGGGCACGGCCACGCTCTGCGACCAGCAGAGTTTTTCGCCGGAGCCGGTGGCCAGCGCGGCAGTGCGTTCCTGACGCAGGCTCCACGCATTGAAGCCCGCGCAACCGCCCTGTTCATAGGCGGCAACGGCGGCGCGCGACTCCAGCAACAGACTGCTGTCGGCCAGGTCGAACATCTGCTCGGGGCCTTCAAAGTGGTGACGGACGATCAGCGCCGTCGAGATCACGAAGATCAGGCTCTGCGCAATCCAGAAGATGATGAAGATCTTGAAGAACAGTCCGCGCATCGCGCCGGTCCTTTCGCTGCTTTATTCGCCCGCCTCAAAACTGATGGCCAACTGATAGCCCGCGCCGCGAATGGTCTTCACCAGATCCTCGGCCGCGCCCTTGTCGCTCAGCTTTCGGCGAAGCCGGCTGACGTGCATGTCGAGGCTGCGATCGAAGGGGTGAAACTTGCGACCGAGCACATTCTCCGAAATCTCCTCGCGCGCAACGACCTTGCCGGGCGCGCTCATCAGCGCCTCAAGCAGGGCAAACTCGATGTCGGTCAAATCGACCTTGTCGCCATTCTGCGTCACGGAGCGCGCGCCACGATTCAGCTCAAGCGCGCCAGCACGCAGCACATTCTGCTCCGGCTTGGCATCGACTGCGCTGCTGCGCCGCAGAATCGCGCGCATGCGCGCCAGCAGTTCGCGCGGGTTGAAGGGCTTCGGCAGATAATCGTCGGCACCGATTTCAAGGCCAACGATGCGGTCCACATCCTCGCCGCGCGCGGTCAGCAACAACACATTGATCGCCGAGGCAGCGCGAATCTTGCGCAGCACCTCGAAGCCATCGAGCCCGGGCAGCATCACGTCGAGCAGCACCAGCGCGTACTGTTTTTCGAGCGCCATCCTCAGCCCGGTGTCGCCGCGATGCACCGCCGTCACATGAAAGCTGAACCGGTTCAGATAGTCGGTCAGCATCGAGCAAAGCTCGGTGTCGTCGTCGATCAGCAGTATCTCGTCCACGGGCATTCCATCCTGTCGACATTCCGCACATGCGCCAGACAGCAACAACGGTTCGGAAGGTCACGTCCTAAGCCTAGCCCATTCCCACTCGCGCGGCGCAACGGAAGTGTAATAAATCGTCACGGCCGCGGTGACATTTTGTTACACAGCTTTACCCATTGTGACCGCACGCAATCCCCGCAGGGCGTCTTCTAGGAATGTAAGACTAGCGAGGAACGTCCATGAACCGTTCACAACATTTTCGCGCTCCATCGTTTTGCTGCATTGCCCTTGCATTCCTTCTCCTCTCTGCGATTCCCGCACTGGCCCAAATGGGAAGCATTCACGGCACCGTGACCGATCCGTCGGGTGCCGTGATTCCCTCGGCCACTGTGACTGCCACCAGCGATGACGGCGCCGCGCACACCGGCACCAGCACCGCAAGTGGCGCCTACTCCATTGCGCAACTGACGCCCGGCCACTATGCGCTTTCGGCTGCGGCCAACGGCTTCGCCGCCTTTGCGCCGATCAGCGTGCAGGTGTTTTCCGACCGCATCACGACAAAAAACATCGCGCTGCAACTGCCCGTCGCAGTGAACAATATCGAGGTCAAGGAAGACTCTGCCGGGCTCGATGTGAGCGCCGACAACAACGCCGGCGCCATCGTCATCAAGGGCGCGGCGCTCGATGCGCTTTCAGACGATCCCGACGAGTTGTCGAACGAGTTGAGCGCGCTGGCTGGCCCCTCGGCCGGGCCCAACGGCGGACAGATCTACATCGACGGCTTTACCGGCGGGCAGCTTCCGCCGAAGAGTTCGATCCGCGAGATCCGCATCAACCAGAATCCCTTTTCGGCGCAGTATGACCGGCTCGGTTACGGCCGCATCGAGATTCTGACCAAGCCCGGCACCGACAAGCTCCGCGGCATGTTCATGGTCAACGGCAACTACTCGGGGTTCAACTCGCTGAACCCGTTCGTCAGCAGTGAGCCATCCTATTACTCGACCTTCATGGCGGCCAATGCCAGCGGCCCGGTCAACAAGAGCGCCAGTTGGTTTGCCAACTTCTTCCGCCGCGACAACAAGTCGAACGCGATCATCAACGCCTCCAAGCTCGACGCAAACAACAACACCGTCACTTATACCAAGGCCGTCGCCAATCCGACCTCGCGCATGGACTTTGCACCGCGTCTTGATCTGCAACTCGGCGACAAAAACACGCTCACCATGCGTTACATGCTGAACCGCACGAAGGAGACCAACGACGGCGTCAGCGGCACTGCGCTCGAGAGCCAGGGCTACGACACGACCGGTTACGAGAACGTGCTGCAGATCAGCGACACGCAGATGATCAACGATCACGTCGTCAATGAGACGCGCCTGCAGTACATGCGCGACCGCAACAACCAGACGCCGTACAGCACCGATCCCACGGTCAGCGTCACCGGCGACTTTACCAGTGGCGGTTCGAGCGCCGGCTCGAGCCACACCAGCCAAGATCAGCTTGAGTTGCAAAACTCGACAATGATCAGCAAGGGCGCGCACGCCATCAACTTCGGCGGCCGCTTCCGTTTCAACCGTTACGCCAGTTCGTCAACGGCGGGCTTCAACGGCAGCTACACCTACGATTCGATGGACAAGTACAAAGCGCACGCGCCCTCGCAGTACAGCGTGACCACCGGTACACCCTCGGCGATGGTGCACTACTTCGACCTCGGCCTCTATTACCAGGACGACTGGAAGGCACGGCAGAATCTGACGCTGAGCTACGGCGTGCGCTGGGAGGTGCAGAACGGCATCACCGACTACAGCAACGTCGCGCCGCGCCTCTCCTTCGCCTGGGCACCGGGGGCCAAGAAGGGCAAGACGGCCAGCACCGTCATCCGTGGCGGCTACGGCTGGTTCTACGACCGCTTCGCGGCCAGCAACATTCTCACCACGATGCGCCAGAACGGCGTCAACCAGAAAAGCTACACCATCACCAATCCGAGCTTCTATCAGGACGCGCCCTCGGCCGCGACGCTGGCCGCGCAGAGCACGTCAACGCCGACCCTCTACACGCTCTCGCCCAATCTGCGCGCCGCCGTCAGCATGCAGGCCGCCATCGGCATTGAGCGGCAGTTGGGCAAGGCCATCAAGATTTCGGCCACCTACCTCAACTCGCGCGGCGTGCACCAGTACCTGAGCGACAACGTCAACGCCTACGATGCGTCGACCTATGACTTCGACACCGGCACCGGGACGCGCCCCAACGGCGTCAACGAGAACATCAACCAGTTCCAGTCCGGCGGCATCTTCAAGCAGAACCAGTTGATGGTCAACTACAGCGTGAGCGCGCGCAAGGTCTCGCTGTTCGGCTTCTACATGCTGAACTTTGCCAAGGCCGATACCAGCGGCGCCAGCTACTTTCCTTCGAACCAGTCCAACCCCAGCGCCGACTACGGTCGCGCCAGCTTTGACGTGCGCCACCGCTTCATCCTCGGCGGCAACTATCAGGCACCGTTCAAAATTTCCATCAGCCCGATGATCGACGCCACCTCGGGCACGCCCTTCAACATCACGGTCGGCAACGATCTGAATGGCGATAACCAGTACAACGATCGTCCGGCCTGGGCCACGGCCTCCAGTACCAACACCAAAACCACGGCCTACGGCACCTTCGACCTGAGCCCGGCCTGGAATGCTCAGCGCATTGCCTACAACATGGGAACCGGCCCCAGCCAGTTCAGCGTGAACATGCGCATCGCCAAGTCCTTCGGCATTGGCCCGCGCGTCACCAACGCTGCAGGCAGCTCGAGCAATGGACCGGGCGGACCTCCGGGAGGAGGAGGCCCTGGCGGTGGCGGACCGGGCGGCGGTGGCCTTGGACCGGGCGGACTCAGCGGCAGCCGTGGCGGACCGCCGAAGCTCGATGCCGACGTGCCGCGCCGCTATGCGCTGAACTTCAGCGTCATGTCGCACAACGTGCTCAACCACGTGAATCTCGCGGCTCCCAACGGCGTGCTCACCTCAAGCCGCTTTGGCCAGTCCACGGCGCTGTCGGGCGGGTTCTTTGGAACCGCCGCTGCCAACCGCACCGTCGAGATGATGATGAGCTTCAGTTTTTAGGAGCGCGCTACTACTCCAACTCCATCCGGTGACACCTCCATGCGCCGGATGGAGTTTTTTTGCGCCTGCACCCCACCCACCCGATTGTTTACGATGGAGCTATGGCTCCTCTGCTCTCCATCGAAGATCTGCATGTGCGCTTCGGCTCCACCGAGGCCGTCGCCGGGCTTAGCCTGCACATCGACGCGGGCGAGTCGCTCGGCCTGGTCGGCGAATCGGGCTCGGGCAAAAGCACCGTCTCACTGGCCACACTCGGCCTGCTCGGCCCCTCCGCTCAGGTTTCAGGCAAAATCCTCTTCGATGGCACCGATCTGCTCGGCCTGCCGGAGCGCGCGCTGCGCCGCATCCGTGGCCGCCAGATCGCGATGATCTTTCAGGAACCGATGACCGCGCTGAATCCGGTGATGAGCATCGGTCGCCAGATCGCCGAGGCCTATGAGGCGCACAGCCCCTCGGCCACCCGCCGCGAGGCCCGCCAGAAGACCCTCGAAGCCCTTGAGGCCGTGCTGCTGCCCGAGCCCGCACGCCGCTTCGCCGATTACCCGCACCAGTTCTCCGGCGGCCAGCGCCAGCGCATTCTCATCGCCATGGCGCTCATCCACCAGCCCCGGCTGCTGATCGCCGACGAGCCGACGACCGCGCTCGACGTCACCGTGCAGG
>DBTV01000042.1:45912-56193 GCA_002307235.1 Acidobacteriaceae bacterium UBA1307 | reverse complement strand
TCACCGTGCAGGCGCAGATTCTCGACCTGCTCGCCACCTTGCAGCGCGAGCGCGGCCTTTCGATGCTGTTCATCTCGCATGATCTGGCGGTGGTCGGCCAGGTGGCCCATCGCGTCGCCGTGCTGCGCCACGGCCAGCTCGTCGAGCAGGGGCCTTGCAGCGAGCTTCTCTCGCGGCCCGAGCAGGAATACACCAAGACGCTGCTGGCCGCCGTGCCGACGATGCAGACCGACCGCGCCCGACCGCTGGCCGAGATCAGCTAGCCCCGTGTGGAGATTGCCGCGCCTCCTGAGGGAAGCGAACTCTCCGCAGCACAACAGCCATCGTTGCTTCTTTTCAGGAAGGAGCCGGGGCATTCATGCCCCGGAAAATTGATGGCCGCGCAATGTGCCTTCAGGCACGGAGGCCATCCAACAGCAAAAGAACCCGAGGCTAAAGCATTTTTCCAATTGCTGTAGAGCGAAAGCAGGATGCCGAGGGTCTTTTTCCTCAAGAAAAAGGCCCCTTGCACACAATCGAACACTGCACGTGTATTGGAAAAATGCTCTAAAGCCGCCTCCTAGCAATGATGGCTTCCCGGGGCATGAATGCCCCGGCTCCCTCCGCTGCACCACCACGCAAACCGGCCGCTGGCCGAGATCGGCTGAGGCTCTCACCGTGGCATAAAATAGACAAACCACAGCCAATTCAGGAGAAGCCGTCACGCTCACTACGTCCGTGTTGCCGAGCCGTATATCTTCCGAAATTTCTAGCGATCAAAACAAAATCAATCGCAATGCCGGCATTGATCTCCTGCGCGGCATCGCCATTTTTCTGGTCATCTTTCATCACATCGGCATCCGCCTGCCGCTCGCGCACACGATGCTCAAACCTTGGCTACCGGGCTGGTTCTCCGCGCTGCTCAACTTCCGCGGTTATCAGGCTGTCTTTCTCTTCTTTGTACTCTCGGGATTTCTGATTGCGCGCAACAGCCTCACGCGCTGGGGCAGCTTGCGCCAGATTCACCCCCGCGCCTTTTATCTGCGTCGCGCCTCGCGCATTCTTCCCTGTCTGCTTGCCCTGCTCGCGGTGCTCAGTCTGCTGCACTGGGCAGGCCTTGCCGATTACAGAATCGCGTCGAAGCAGTCGCTTGGCCACGCATGGTTTGCCGCGCTCACCCTGCATCTGAACTGGTACGAAGGCCTCACCGGCTATCTGCCCGCCAACTGGGACGTGCTCTGGTCGCTCTCCATCGAGGAACTGTTCTATCTAGCCTTCCCACTTGTCTGTCTTTTGTTGCGCCGAGACTGGCTGTTGGCCCCAGCTCTGGCCGCCCTCGCGCTGGCCCTGCCTTACTGGATCGTCTCCACGGGCGGTAGCGAGGTCTGGCAGGAAAAAGCCTACCTGCCCGGCATGGCCGCCATTGCCACCGGCGTCTTCGGCGCCATGCTCACCCGGTGGTTTCCTGCTCCACGTCGCTGGATCGTTTACCTGCTGGTTGTCCTCGGCACAGCAGGACTCCTCGGCAGCTTCTGCACCACCAGTCTTCTCTGGCCACTGCTTCACGACAGCATCATGCTTGTGCTTACACTCTCGGCGCTCGCCCTGTTGCTCGCTCTGCACTGGCAGGCGGCCGACGGAGAGCCGTGGAGCTTCGTCGGCACGGGATGGCTACAGTTCGGCGGACGCCTCAGCTATGAGATCTATCTGACCCACATGTTTGTCGCATTGCCCGTCGTCGCACTCTTTCATCGGCTCAGTCCGCAGAGCAAGCAGTGGGCCTGGGCGATCTACCCGCCCACCATTGCTCTTTGCTGGCTTCTCGGCTGGCTGGTCATGCACTTTTTCTCGAACCCGGTTGAACGCTGGCTGCGCAGCCGCTGGCAATAACCGCGCAAAACAAAACGAGCCGCCCCCGAAGGGACGGCTCGTTGTTGAGCTTTGCGGCCGAAGTTACTCGGCAGCGGCCTCGGCGGCAGGCGCTTCGGCAGCAGGAGCCTCGGTGGCTTCAGCAGCCGCCGCGGTCTCTTCGCTGGCTTCGGCAACAACCGAAACCTTGATCTGCGCAACGACTTCGCGATGCAGCTTGATGCTCACGGTCGTCTCGCCCACGGTCTTGATCGGCTCGGAGAGCGCGACCTTGCGGCGATCGATCTCGAAGCCCTTGGTGGCCAGCTCGGCCACGATGTCGGCAGAGGTGACCGAACCAAACAGGTGGCCCTCTTCGCCCGACTTGCGGGTAAAGCTGAGCGCAACCGGCGCCAGCTTGGCGGCCAGCTCTTCGGAAACGATCTTTTCGGCGGCCGAACGGCGGGCCGCGGCGGCCTTCATCTGCTCGATGACGGCCTTGTTGGCCTCGGTGGCCTGCATCGCAAACTTCTTCGGCAGCAGGTAGTTGCGAGCGTAGCCGTCGGCCACCTTCACAACATCACCGCGCAGACCCAGATTGTCCACGTCTTGCTTGAGAATGACTTCCATGTGAAACTCTCCAAATTCCTCGGCAGGCCGGGCGCTCCTCAAGAGCCTCGGCGGCCTGCCCGCTATGCTTGACGGTCTACTTCACCGGCCGGAGCACGCGGCTCCGACGGCCACATTCTAGTGGCGGGTGGCGAAGGGCAGCAGAGCGATGTTGCGAGCCTGCTTGATGGCCCGCGTCAAACGCCGCTGGTGCGTGGTGCAGACACCGGTCAAACGACGGGGCACGATCTTGCCCCGCTCGGCCACGAAGCCCTGCAGCAGGCGCACGTCGCGATACGAGATCGCATCGATCTTCTCCGTGCAGAACTTGCAGACCTTCTTGCGGCGGAAAAACTTGTTGCGGCCATTCGGGCCACCCTGACGACCGGCCGGACGGCCGCCGGAACGCGGTGCCGGCGCTGCCGCCGGAGCCGTCGTCGTGCTGGCCTCGCTGCTGCCCGTCTGGGGCGCTGCGCTTGCGCCGCTCTCGGGCGCCTTTGCTTGAATCTCTTCAGCCATAATGCTTCCCTCTTTTACTCTCATCGTGCCGGCAGTCAGTCGGCTGCACGGCGTTGGCTCGGGCCACCCTCAGGGGCGGCAATCCATCGTTGCTGAACTAGGCGGTCGGCTGTGCCGGCTCGGCCACGGGAGCCGCAGGGGCCTCCGCCGGAACTGCCACAGGGGCTGCCGGAGCTACGGGAGCCGCCACCGGAGCGACATGCGCCGCAGGGGCCGCTTCTTCGCTGACCTTGCGCTTGGTGCCGCGCAGAGCCTTGACCTTGGCCAGACGCTTTTCTTCCTCGTCCGTACGCACCACGATGAACTTGATCACCTGCTCGGAGACGCGCAGACGGCGCTTCAGCTCAAGCTCGGTCGGGCCATCGGCCTCGACGGTCATCAACACATAGAAACCGTCGGTGGACTTGCGCACAATGTACGCCAGCTTGCGGCGGCCCATCTTCTCGACCGACTTCACTTCGCCCTTGCCATTGGTCACAGTGGTCGAAAAGCCGGCGATCAGCTTATCGATTTCCTCTTCGGCCACGTCCGGCCGAACAATGAACATTACCTCATACACACGCGCCATCAGTATTCCTTTTCTGCCGTGGCTGCTCGTCAGCCTTGGCCTTTGCCGTTCCCCTGAACGGCCCCTCTTGTCTTGGCCCGGCCCAGCGTCCCTGGTTTCTAAGTCCCTAGTCCTTAGTCCCTGTAGAACGCCATGCCCTGCCTTGCTGCCCGCTACTCTTCGCGGCGGTTGAACTCGTTCATCGCAGCTGCCGGCCCTTGTTCGAGGATCCGTCGGGTCGCCGTAGCCACCCGGTCAAAAACCTCGTCGAGCACCGCCAGCTCCGCCTTTTTCAACGGTGCGAGCAGATAATCTTTTCCACCTGCACGCCGTCCGGCCGCTTTGGCCTCCGGTGGCAGTTGGGGTCCAACCCCGACCCGAATCCGCATCCATTCCTGGGTGCCGAGTTGGCCGATAATGCTCCGGGCTCCGTTGTGCCCGGCCGCCGAACCTCGTTCACGAAGCCTGAAGCTACCCAGCGGTAGATCCAGTTCGTCGTAGATCACCAAAAGATCGTGCGACGGGTCGGCGTTCAACTCTTTTGCCAGGGCGAGAACCGATTCTCCGCTCAGGTTCATGTAGGTCTCGGGCTTGGCCAGAATCACCTGGCGGCCCGCGATCCGTACGGTGGCAGTCTGTGCCCGGCAACGCCGGTTGTTGACCACCACCTGCTCCTGCTCGGCGATCCGGTCGATCGCCATGAACCCCGCGTTATGCGGTGTCCACTGATATTCGGCTCCGGGGTTGCCCAGTCCCACCACAAGAAAGGGACTGGTACGCACCCCGGATTGATTGCTGTCTGCCAAGGCCTACTTCTTTGCTCCGGCTGCCTTGTCGGCACCCTCGGCGGCGGCGTCGGTCTTGCCCTTCTTGGCCACTTCCGGTTCGGTCGCGGCAGCTTCGCCCTCGGCCGGAGCCGGAGCAGCTTCTTCGCGAATTGCCGTCACGTGGGCAACGGTCGCATCGGCAGCATTCAGGAAGGTCACGCCCTCCGGATGCGGCAGATCGGCCACGCGCAGGTTCGAGTTCAGCCCCAGACCCGTCACGTCCACATCGAGGTGGCTCGGAATGTTTGCCGGCAGGCACTCGATTTCGACCTCGCGCAGAACCTGATCAAGAATGCCGCCGTCGTTCTTGACGCCGCTCGGAATACCGACCAGCTTGACGCGAACCTTCAGGTGCAGCTTCTTGTCGAGCGCGATCCGCTTCAGGTCGACGTGGATCAGCTTGTCGTTGAGCGGCTCAAGCTGCCAGTCCACGATCATCGCCTTGGTCTCCGGCTGGCCTTCGATCTCGACGTCGAAGATCGTGTTGTGGCCGGTCTCGGAATAGAGAATGCGGCTGATCTGCTTGGGCTCCAGCTCGATGGCAATCGGCTCGCCCGCGCCGTAGATCACGGCCGGAATCTTGCCCGCAACACGCACGCGACGCGCTGCATTCTTGTTGAACTTGCCCTCACGGGCCTTGGCGATAACGACTTCAGGCATGGGTCTCTCGTTTCTGTCGGGCACGAAGCGCAGCTGCTTTACGAGCCGCTAGCTTTTAGCTGTTAGCTGTTAACTAGCGACCTTTAGCTAGGAGCTAAGGGCTCAAGGCTCGTCAACGCTGTGGGGCTTCGCTCCCTTTGTGAAGCAGCGCATCGGAGTTAAGTCTTCCACTCTGCGCTGCCTGGTTTCGTTGCGTCCGGCATTGACTTAATCCGGCTCCATCCAAACTCTGCATCAAGCACTCTTTGCTGAAAGCTCGAAGCTCGTAACCAAAGGCTGCTTTTAGGAGAACAGCGTGCTGACGCTGGTCTCCATGTGGATGCTCTCGATGGCCGCGCCCAGAAGGCCCGCAATCGACAGCACCTTGATCTTTTCCACCTTCTGCGCGGCCTCGCACAGAGGAATCGTGTCGGTGACGATCAGCTCGGCCAGACGCGAATTCGTAATCCGCTCAACGGCCGGGCCCGAAAGCACCGCATGGCTGGCGCAGGCATGGACCGCCAGAGCGCCATTGGCATAGAGCGCGTCGACCGTCTTGACCAGCGTGCCCGCCGTGTCGATGATGTCGTCGATGATCAGGCAGGTCTTGCCCTTCACATCGCCAATCACGTGCATCACCTCGGTGACGTTGATGTCGGTGCGGCGCTTGTCGACGATCGCCAGCGGCGCGCCGATCTTCTGCGCAAAAAAGCGGGCGCGCTCGACGCCACCGGCATCGGGCGAAACCACGGTCAGGTTCGGCAGATTCCGCTCGCGGAAGTAGCTGACCAGAACCGGTGAAGCAAAAAGATGATCCACGGGGATGTTGAAGAATCCCTGGATCTGCGCCGCGTGCAGGTCAACGAACAGAGCGCGATCAGCGCCGGCCGTCGTCAGCAGATCGGCCACCAGCTTCGAGCTGATTGCCACACGCGGGCGGTCCTTGCGGTCCTGGCGCGCATAGCCGTAATAGGGAACCACTACCGTGATGCGGGCTGCCGAGGCGCGCTTCAGCGCGTCGATCATGATCAGCAACTCCACCAGATTCTGGTCCACCGGGAAGCAGGTCGGCTGAACCAGAAACACGTCCACGCCGCGTACATTCTCGAGCAGTTGAAAATAAACTTCGCCGTCGGCAAAACGCTGCAAACGAACCTGTCCGACCGGGACTCCGATGTAGGCGCCGATCTTTTCAGCCAACGCACGATTGGCAGAACCGCTGAAGAGCTTGAACCGCTTGTCCTCGCTCAGATTCCTGGTCCGCTTGCGCTCAAAACCGAACTTGACCTCTGCGGGCTTTGCGGCCGTCTGCGTGTCTTTGTTCTCTGCCTTGGATGCTTCGCCTGTCACCGGTGTATTTCCTGCTTCCATTCCGACTTTCCTCCAAGCTGGTTGGCTTTGGCTGTCTTTCGGCTTTACGTCAAAAAACAAAACCTGGCTGGGCGACCAGGATTCGAACCTGGACTCGTGCCTCCAAAGGGCACTGTCCTACCATTAGACGATCGCCCAATCAATCAAAACAGTGCGACGGGGTAGGCCGTCTTCACTGCATTCGTGGCTCAAGCATCTGCTGCCAGTACGCGGTGCGGGGCAGAGTGCGCGTCAACAAACTCGCGACTCCGGCCGCATGCAAACGGCGGCAAGCTGCCTGGGCCGCCTCCCGGGTTGCGTATAACCCGAAAAGCGCCGAACCGGACCCCGATAACGAGGCATGGAGTGCCTCACCGGTGCTGCCAGTTCCTGCAAGTATCTGCTTGATTTCTGCAAGGGAAGGATGCTGGGGAAAGACCACACGTTCGAAGTCATTCTCGATCCAGCTCGTAATCCCGGTGCGGACAAGCCCGAACCCTGCGGTCTCGGCTAGGTCCCTTCGACTGGAAGGGACACCGGTGAGACCGCTCCCTTGCTCGTCGCCCGCCGGAAGGACTCCGGAAAAGGCGCTCGCGTAGGCACGGCTCAACTCAGCTAGTTTACCGGTACTTGCCTCTGCGGTCAAACCCTCGCGTGCGCAGAGGGCGTCCCAGTCGTGAAACGCCGTGGGCGTCGAGACGCCGACCGCTGGCGTCGCCACCACGCACCAAACCGGATCAAAGTCCGGCAGAGGGTAAACCTCCTGGCCGCGATCAAGCCCCAGCACCGCGCCACCGAGCAGAAACAAAGGCACATCCGAGCCAACCCGGGCGGCAATCTCCAGCCGCTTCGCCTGCCACCAGCGGGTTTTCTTCCCGTCGGACCAGATCTGCAGCTCGGCCTCGAGGCCCACCAGCGCCGCCACCGCATTGGCCGACCCGGCACCCAGTCCACCCTGCACCGGAAGTTTTTTCTCGATGTGGATGTGAACCTCGGCGGTGGCTTCGAGCGCCGCAAGCGCCTGCTCAACCATCTTCCAGGCCGTGTTGCGCCCGTCGGTCGGCACCCGGTCATCATTCGAGCTGAGCGTGAGCGCCGTCGCGGCCGCGGGCCGGGCCTCGACCGTCACAACATCGTAGGCCTCCAGGGTCTGATAGACCGTCGAGAGGGCGTGAAAGCCGTCCGGGCGCGGCGCGCCAATCGCCAGCCCCAGATTGATCTTTGCGTGCGAACGTACTGCCGTAGACATACCGACTTATTGTAACGGCGTATGCGGGCCCATTCTGCTACCTTGTTCTGCAAGGCTCTTTCCTCAGCGCGCCATGCTCACACCCGCCCAATCCGACCTGCTTCGCTGGCGCGGCCGCGATGCGCTCGCCGCCATCGGCCTTTTTCTGGCCACCGCGGCCATCGTCCTCTGGCAAAACGCCCACGTCGCCGTGCTCTGGGATCTGAGCTACGTACTCGACACCGCCGCCCGCATCAGCCACGGCCAAATTCCCTACCGCGATTTCCCGCTGGCCCACGCGCCGCTCACCTTCGCCCTGCACGCCCTGCTGATCCGGCTCGCAGGCCGCGTCTTTTTCTTTCATGTGCTGCTGATCGCCGCCCTCGGCGGGCTCGGCACCGTGCTCACATGGCGGATCGTGCTCCATTCGCTGGCCCGCCGCATTGACCGGCCCGGCGTCGCTCCGCTGGCTCTGCTGCTCGCCGCCCCGCTCGTCTTTCTTGGCCTTTATTGCGTCTTTCCGCACCCTTCGTATGATTGCGACGCGATGCTGGCCGTGCTGCTTGCACTGTTTTTGTTGCAAAAGCTCGACGACCATCAGCCGACGCTCGCTCTCGCCGCCGGAGCCGCCACCGTTCTGCCGCTCTTCTTCAAGCAAAATATCGGTCTGGCCTTTCTCGCCGCCGTTGTTTTTCTTGTTGTTCTGCTGCTGGGGGCCAACCGCTTTGCGCCTACCCGGCCCGGAGCACGCGTGCTCTGGATTGTTCTTGCCGGAGCCGCGGCGGCGCTGGCCCTGGCCCTGTTCACCCTGCACGGGCTCGTCGGCCTGCCCAACTATCTGCATTGGACCCTTGGCTTTGCCGCGCACCGCCGCATGCCGGGGCTGGCCGCGATGGCCTCCATCTACACCGACCGTTTTCTGCTTTTCTCGCTGACGAGCGTGGTGGCGGGACTGCTTCTGTTGCGCGGGCCGCTCACCGGCTACGGCTGGGCGGCGACGGCCTGGGCCCGTCGCGCGGCCTTTCTGCTGCTGGCCGCGCCGCTGCTGTTTCCCCTGGCCGTGCTGGCGCTCTACGAGGAGAGCGAGGTCCGTGGCGACGCTTTTCTGGCTCTGTTTCCGGTTCTTCTGGTGCTGGCGGGGCTGCTCGCGCTGGCCCATCTGCGCTCGTTCGGGAGCGGCCTTGCGCTGGCCCCGCTGCTGCCCCTGGCGGCGCTGGCCGCCGCGCACGGCGCGCTGATGAGCCAGCAGCTCTGGGGATCCACCTACGCACTCTGGCCCATTTTTTCTTACCTGTTGGCCGAGGTGCTTGGGGAACTGACCCTCGTGCCGCGCGCCCAGTGGGTCGGCCCCATGCTGGGGCTCACCGCCGCGTTGGCGCTGCTGATTTGCGGCGTCTTTTACACCGTCAGTGAGGAGCGGCTCAGCTACATCGACCTCTCCGAGGCCGTACCCGCCACCTCAACTCACCCGGCACTCGCCGGCCTGCACACGCCCGGGCCCTATCTGGCTGACTTCGACGAGCTGCTCAACTACGCCGAGAGGCAGATCGATCCGCTGGACACCATTCTGCTGCTGCCCGGCGAGGATCCGTTCTACTTCGCCAGCGGGCGAGCGCCCCGCTTCCCGGTGCTGCTCTTTGATCCGGCTACCGACCCGTTTTCGCCCGACGCGTTGGCCGCCGAGGCCCGTAAGCAGCAGGTCAAGTGGCTGATTCTCAAGCAGGAGTTGCAAATGGACTCCGACCCGACGCCCGACCGCGCGGCCACCCTCGCCGCGCTTCTGCCCGACTACACCCTCGCCACCCACCTGCGCGCCTATGACGTTTACCGGCGCAACGGGCAATAATCTCTGGACGCCGCAGATCATATCGATCATAATGACCGTACTGATCAATCCGTGCGAAACGCACGCGGGAGCTTTTCATGGTCAACGAGGTCAATGCCGTGCAGTTTCGCCAGAATCTCGGCGAAATGCTCAATCAGGTTCAGTACCGGAATGACAGCATTCTGATCAACAAGGATGGCAAGCCGGTCGCCGCGCTGGTTGACGCGCAACTGTTTGCCCGCATCCGCCGGATGCGCGAACGCTTCGAGCAGTTGGGCCGCCGCGTCAGCGAGGCCTACGCCGCGGTGCCCGTCGCCGAAGGCATGGCCGAGATTGAGGCCGCCGTGGCCACCGAGCGCAGCCGCGGATGAGCGCTCCGCGCATCGTGCTGGACACCAATGTTCTGGTCTCCGGCCTGGCCTACCCTGCATCGACTCCGGGCCGCATTCTGGCCGCATGGCGCGAGGGCGCGCTCGATCTGGTGCTCTCCCGCTACATTCTTGAGGAGATGGTGCGCGTGCTGCCACGCCTCGCACGCATCGACCTCACCCCGGCCGCAATACGCGACCTTGCCGACAGTTTTCTGTTTCTGGCCGAGATCGTTGAACCGGCGGCCGCCCCGGAGCCCACGCTGCGCGACGCGGCCGATCAGCCGATCCTCGCCACGCTGCTTGCCTCCGGCGCGCAGGCCCTGGTCACCGGCGACAAGGATCTGCTGGCACTCGCCGACCGCTACCCGATTCTTACGCCCGCCGCATTCTGGCAACGCTACGGAAGCTAGGGTGTATCGACATATATCAACTGCCAGCGTTGCGAGGAGAAATCGGGCCAAACGCGAAGGAGGAGGCCGCTTTGGTCACCCCAAAGCAACGACGACGACAAAGTGTGGCCCGATTTAACCCGCAACCCG
>DBTV01000042.1:0-45663 GCA_002307235.1 Acidobacteriaceae bacterium UBA1307 | reverse complement strand
CCGCAACCCGAAGGGCTGGGGCCAATTTTTCCGATCTCGGCGTCGCTCCTCGCTAGGAGATACCCGATATCCGTCGCTCGTCGATCCTTGATCTCGAAAAAATTGGCGCCCAGCGCTGACGAGCTGCTATATGTCGATACACCCTAAAGCCTTTTTCCAATTGCTGTAGAGCGAAAGCAGGCTGCCGAGGGTCTTTTTCCTCAAGAAAAAGACCCCTTGCACGCCATCGAACACGGCACGTGTCTTGGAAAAATGCCCTAAAGCCGCTTCTCCCGCTTGAGCGCGGTCCAGTCCTTCTCGGTCTGGTCGGCATAGAGCGCGCCGAAGCGGGCAATCGCCTCGGCAAAGCCGCTGCCCTCGCTCAGGTAGCCTGCCAGCACCACAGGATCGCCCGAGCGGGCATGGCCCCGCGCCAAAAGTTCGCCACAGACCTCGGCATAGGCGGCAAGACTGTCGCCGGCCAGATCGGTCAGCTCGACCGTGCCCTTGTGGTCATTCAACTGGCGCACCAGATACTGGCGGCCGCCGAACTCGGTCCAGCCGAGAAACGGGTCCGACTGCAACTGCATCGCCCGCTGCCCTTCGGCCGTGCGCTGGCCCTGATGCACCACCGCGTGCGCGGGCACGAGCCACGGCGCGTAGGCCGAGGCAACCTCTTCCTTCACCTGCAGAAACAGCGGATCGGCGACCCCGTTGCCTTCGAGATAAATGCAGTAGTCGCGCAGCCCGACCGAGCCGGTGCCGACCACCTTGAAGGCCACATCCACCGGCCGGTAAAAGTCGAGCAGGTGCCGCCGCTCGGGCACAAGCCGCTCGCGATAGGCCGCCAATGAGGCCAGCACGGCGGCGGCCACGCGATCCTTCACACGCGTCAGCACCGGCGGAGCTTCCTTGAAGCGGCGGCCCTCTCCGGCAGGCTCGGTGAGCTGTTCGAGCAAGTGTTGCGGCGTGGCCCGCTCGGCTTTTTTCAGCGCGAGATGCACCGGTTCGGCGCCGCCCATCCGGTGTACCTGAAAGCGCGCCACCTCAAGCACCGGCAACTTGGCCAATGCCCGCATCTGCGCGCAATAGCGGGCGACGCACAGCGCGGCGGCGTGTTCGGCCGAGGCGGCCTTGTGGCCCGACTCGCGCCCGGCCAGCACCAGCGAGGCGGCCATGCGCTTCAGATCCCACTCGAAGGGGCCGCGCACGGTCTCGTCAAAGTCGTTGATGTCGAAGACCAGCCGGCCATCGGGCGCGGCATAGGCACCCAGATTGCGCACATGCGCGTCGCCGCACAGCTGCACCGCGAGCCCGGTGGCGGGCATCCGCGCCAGATCGGCGGCCATCACCATCGCCGCGCCACGAAAGTAGGCAAAGGGCGAAGCGGCCATGCGACGATACTTTTCCGCGACCAGCGCCGGTACGCGGCCCTTCATCGACTGTTCGAGGAGCGCAAGCGCCGACGTTGCGCGCTGTTTGGCAGAAAACGCGCCATGCTGCGAGCGGGCAACCTGCTTGCGCCGCGCCTGCCCCAGTGCGCGCCGCTGCTTAACCGATGGAGTCTGCATGGCCGGAAGATACACCGGCTGGCTGCATCAGGCAAGCCGCCTACAAGATCTTCATCCGCCGTCGCCTACAATCGTTTCTATCGATTGCACGACCGGGCGCAGGAAGGAACGCGATTTCATCTCTGCCGCACGGCCCGTTCCGGAGGTTTTCTTGAAATCTACTTTCGTTGCCTTTGCCATGCTCTGCGCCTCGCTGCCCGTTGCCGCGCAGCAGGCCACAAATCCGCTGACCGTCGAAGCGATTCAGGGCGCGCACAAGCTCGACACCAAACCGCCCGAGGGGCTGACCTGGTCGCCCGACGGCAAGCATTTGAGTTTTCTCGAAAATGATGAACTGATCGCGCTGGACCCGGCCACCGGCAAACGCAGCACCCTCATCGACCGCGCCGCGCTGGCCAGGCTCACCACCAAGGGCGGCAGTGAGCAGGACCGCGACCACCGCGAGCGCTACAGCATGGCCAGCTACCTCTGGTCGCCCGACGCGCGGCAGATTCTCTTCGACACCGACGGCCACCTCTGGGTCTACGATCTGGCCACGGGCAAGGGCACGCTGGCCGGTGAAAGCGGCGCGGCCTCGGGCGACGATCCGAAGTTCTCCCCCGACGGCAAGACCATCTCCTTTTTGCGCGGCGGCGGTCTGGCCGTGCTCAAGCCCGGCGCCAAGCCCGTCACACTCGTAACGCCGCCCAACAAGAACGTGAGCTACGGCGCCATCGACTGGGTCTACAGCGAGGAGCTCGCCGCGCGCAGCAACTACTTTTGGTCGCCCGACTCCCGCGCCCTGGCCTTCCTCGCGATGGACGAGACGGCGGTGCCCGAGTACCCGCTCACCGACTGGATTCCCGGCCACTCCGCCAACGTCATGCAACGCTATCCGCAGGCGGGCGACCCGAACCCGGCCGTCCGCGTCGGTATTGTCCCGGCCACCGGCGGCGACCCCGTCTGGGTCAACCTGCCCATCAAGGCTGGCGACGATTACATTCCGCGCTTTGGCTGGGCCAACGCCTCGACCGTCTGGATCGAGACCCTCACCCGCGATCACAAGCATCTGGACTTCTACTTCGCCGATGCCGCGACCGGCGAAGCGCATCGCGCCCTCGCCCTCACCGACGACAAGTTCTTCGACGAAAAGTACAACGTCGACGTCGAAGACGGCCATCTGGTGCTGGTGGACTGGCGCGACGGTTGGAAGCAGATTTACCTCTATCGCTACGACAAGGTGAAGCCTGCCACGCTCGAGCTCGAACGGCAGTTGACCAAGGGTGAGTTCGAGGTCAGCGAGATCACCAACGTCGACTTCGCGCATGGCCGCATCGCCTACGCCTCGAACGAGGGCAACCCGCTTGAGCAGCAGCTCTGGCAGGTAGACTTCAGCGGCCACAAAACCGCGCTGACCTCGACGCCGGGCTTTCACGCGGGCGACTTTGCGCCGAATGGCGTGGCCTTCATCGACCGCTTTTCGACGCGCCTGACGCCGCCCACCCTGAGCCTCTGCCAGGCCGGAAGCTGCCATGAGTTCTGGCACACCGACGCGCTCAAGCCCTACCACCTGGTCGCGCCCAAGCCCTTCACCGCCAAGGCCGCCGACGGATCGACGCTCTACGGAACCCTTCTGCTGCCCGAAGGCGCAACCAACGCGCACTCGGTGCCGCTCATCACCAATCCCTACGGCGGACCGGGCAGCCAGACCGTTGCCAACCGCTGGGGCGATGGCCTGCTCTTCGACGAGTTGCTGGCACAACATGGTTTTGCCGTGCTGCACGCCGACAATCGCGGCTCAGCGGCGCGTGGCCGCACCTTTGCGCAGGCGGCCTATCACAACTTTGGCCCGGTGCAGTTCGCCGATCAAAGCGCAATGATCGACGCGGCGCTGGCGACGAATCCGCAGCTCGATCCGCAGCGGCTCGGCTGGTGGGGCTGGAGCTGGGGCGGCTCGTTTACCCTCTACGCGCTCTCGCATTCGGACCGCTTCCGCGCCGGTGTTTCGGTTGCCCCGGTCACCGCATGGCAGAACTACGACTCGATCTATACCGAGCGCTACATGAGCCGTCCACAGGACTTCCCCGAAGGCTACGAGAAGCAGTCGGAGGTCTACGCCGCCGCGCACCTCAAGGGCCATCTGCTGCTGGTGCACGGCACCGGCGACGACAACGTCCACGTCGCCAACAGCATCCAGTACATTCAGAAGCTGATCGACGCGAACATCCCCTACGACCTGCAACTTTACCCGCGCAAGACGCACTCGATCAGCGGCCCCACCGCGCGCGTACACCTCTACACGCGCATCGTGGAGCACTTCGAGAAGAACCTCAAGCCCGTGGCGAAGTAGCACGGCCATCAGAAAAACGCTGGTACGACGCGGAGTGAGCAGGGGCATCGATGCCCCTGCTCACTCCCAGCCCCCGATAGAAACCGATAAAGCATCTGCCTTCAACGGCATCATCCGATGGCGCATTTCGCATAAAGATTGGCATGTTCTGCATATTTAATACAGGCCGAAGCATCGTACAGTTAGTCCATGGTCAACGCCAAAGCTTTTTCCGCTGCCAGTGCGAGTTCGCCGCTAGCCTCCACCACGATCGCGCGGCGCGATCTTACCGAACACGACGTTCAGATTGAGATTCTCTTCTGCGGCGTCTGTCATTCCGACCTGCATCAGGCCCGCGACGAATGGCATGAGATCATGCCCACCGTCTATCCCTGCGTCCCCGGCCACGAGATCGTCGGTCGCGTCACCAAGGTTGGCCCCTCCGTCACCAAGTTCAAGGTCGGCGATCTGGCTGGCGTCGGCTGCATGGTCGACTCCAACGACTTCGAGTGCCCGGCCTGCAAGGCTGGCCTTGAGCAGTTCAGCCCGCACACCATCTTCACCTACAACTCGCCGGACAAGCACACCGGCAAGGTCACCTACGGCGGCTACTCCGACAGCATCGTGGTCAACGACCACTTCGTGCTGCATGTTCCCGAAAATCTCGATCTGGCCGGAGCCGCGCCGCTGCTCTGCGCCGGCATCACCACCTATTCGCCGCTGCGCCACTGGGGCGTGACCAAGGGCAAGAAGGTCGGCATTGCCGGCATCGGTGGTCTGGGCCACATGGGCGTCAAGTTCTCGCACGCCCTCGGCGCTCACACGGTGGTCTTCACCACCTCCGAGTCGAAGAAGGAAGAGGCCTTCCGCCTCGGTGCCGATGAGGTTGTGCTTTCGCGCGACGCCAACCAGATGGCCAGGCACGCCAACAGCTTCGACTTCATTCTCGACACCATCGCCGCCAACCACGACGTGAATGCCTACATCAACCTGCTCGGCCTCAACGGCAACATGACCATGGTCGGCGTACCCAACAAGCCGCTGGAGGTCAAGGGATTCGGCCTGCTCGTCGGCCGTCGCAGCCTGTCGGGCTCCATCATCGGCGGCATCGCCGAGACCCAGGAGATGCTCGACTTCTGCGGCCAGCACAACATCACCGCCGACGTCGAAGTCATCGCCATCCAGCAGATCAACGAGGCCTACGAGCGCATGCTCAAGTCCGACGTGAAGTACCGCTTCTCGATCGACATGGCATCGCTGAAAAACGCATAAATCATGAGCAAACACTTCCGTCTGCTCGGCTCACTGGCCGGGCGGCTTGAAAACCAGGGCGTTCCGGTTCCGGCGGTGCTTCGCCGGGCCGGGCTGCCCGCCGACCTGTTCGACCAGCCGCGCGTGCTGGTAGCCACCGAGCCGCTGTTCGCCTTCTGGAAGGCCGTGGGCGAGCTAGCGCCGGAGCCGTCCGTCGGCCTAGCGCTCGCGGCACAAAGCTGCACCGCGCAATTCGATCCGATGATTCTGGCCGCGCTCTCTTCAGAAAACTTCGGCGCCGCCGTCGAGCAGGCCGCGCGCTACAAACAACTCACCTGCCCCGAGGAGATTCGCAGCCTCGTCGAGGGCAACGAGTGGTGCATCCAGTTTCGATGGATCGAGTCCGACAACCTCGAACCCGAGGTGCTCACCGACCTCTGCTTTGCCTGGCTACTCAACCTTGCGCGTCAGGGTACCGGCACGCAGTTCACGCCGCTGCGCGTGGATTTTGTGCGCCGCCGCAGCTATGCCGCCGCCCTTCAATCGCACTTCGGCTGCCCCATTCACGATGGAGTCACGGCCAACGCCATCGTCTTTCGCGCAACCGATGCCGGGCGGCCTTTTTTGACGCACAACGCCGAACTGCTCGCCCTGCTCGCGCCACAACTCGACGCCGAACTCAAGCAGCAGCACAGCCAGCAGAGCTTTGCCGAGCGCGTTCGCGCCACGATTCAGCAGCGGCTCACCGGCCGCCGCCCCAAGGTCGGCGAGATCGCCCGGGCGCTGCATCTGAGCGCGCGCACCCTGCAGCGCCGCCTGCAAGACGACGGATCGAGCTTCCAAAAGGCGCTCGAGCAGGCCCGCCACCAGATGGCGCGCCACTATCTGCGCCACTCGCCGCTGGAACTGGGCGAAACCGCCTACCTGCTCGGCTATGAGGATGTGAACTCGTTCGTCCGCGCCTTCCGCACCTGGGAGGGCGTGCCGCCCGCCCACTGGCGAGAACAGCAGTGAGGCAGGGACCAAAAGGGACTAGGGGCTAGGGGCTGAGGAGAACAGAGCGCAGAAAACAACCACAGAACGGCCGCCATCTTCAGCGAACGGGAGCTCCAGCGTTTTCTTCAGCCTGGGGGGTGCGTCGAAAGATCTGCGGTTGTTTTTCACGCGAGCGACCAAAGAGAAATCCATGCACTGGTCCCTTGGTCGCTACATCATCCCTGATCCAGCAGCGCCGCCAGTCCGGGCAGATCCTTCACCACCACCTCGCGCGCATTCACTTCGAGCAAGCCCTCGGCCTGCAACCGCGCGAGGTTACGCGAAATCAGCTCACGCACCGTACCAAGCTGGTGGGCCATCTCCTGATGGCTGGCCGGCAGACGAAACGCGATGCCGTCCACAGTCTTCGTGCCCTCGTTCTGCGCCAGCTTGAGCAGCGTCGAGGCCAGCCGTTGGCGAATCGTCGTGAACGACAATTCTTCGATGATGCCGACCAACTGCCGCAGCCGTGCACCGACGACGGCCAGCACCTTCAACGCCACCTCAGGGTGCTCGATGCAAAAAGCCTGAAAATCGCGGCGCGAGATGAAGGCAATCTCCGTCGGGTTGACGGCCACGACCGAGGCCGGGTACGGACCGCCATCAAAGACCGGCAGTTCGGCCACCGTGCCACCGGAGCCTTCGATCGACAGCACCTGCTCGCGGCCATTCACGCTGGTCTTGAAGATGCGCGCCCGCCCGCGCAGAATCGTGTACAGCCCGTTGCAGGGCTCGCCCTCGGAGAACAGAAGTTCTCCGGCGGCAAAGCGCTTGCGGCTCATGCGCGCGGCCAACACCGCCAGCTCCGGCGCGGCCAGCGCGCCAAACAGTGCGGTCGTTTTCAGTACGGCGGCAATGTCAATCCGTTCTGTGCTCACAGCGCGATTCTACGATCAATCGAGCCGCGTGAGATAGGCCTTGCCCTCGCGCGGCTTCAGGTGCTCGGCCAGATACTCGGCCACGGCGCGGTCATCGCCCTCGGGCCGGATGCGCACCCAAAATTTGTTCTCGCCGGGGAACTCGATCACGGTCGCGGTCGGGTATTTGTCCCGCAGCTTGGCCTTGAGCTTGATGGCCTCGTCCTCGTCAGAAAAAGCGCCGATCTGCACGCACCAGCGGCCGCCCACATTCATCGGCTTCGGCGTCTGATACACGTCCATCCGCACCGGTGCCGTGCCGGGCAGATAGACGCCGACGGCACGGGCCGAGGCAATGGTCAGATCGAGATTGCGGTTTTCGACAAACGGACCACGGTCGGAGATGCGCATCGCCGCCGACTGGCCGGTTTTCTGGTTGGTGACCACAATCAGCGAACCCATCGGCAGGGTGCGGTGCGCGGCCGTGTAGGCGTTGTCGTCAAAGACCTGCCCGTTGGCCGAGCGGCGTCCCTTGTAGGGCGCGCGATACCAGCTCGCATAACCTTCCTCGTGATAGATCGGCCGATGCGTGGCGATAAAGGCCAGATCCTCGTCACTGACGCCGCCCTCGGGCACCGGCGTCGGCGCAATCCGGGCCGGTGGCCGTGGCCGCGCGGGCTGCCGGTAGACCGGCGGGGCCATCGCCTGGTCCGGCGGTAAAGGCTTTACATCCCTGTGATGACAACCGGCAACCAGCACCAGGACACCGCCCGCAAGCGGCATGCACTTCCACGAATTCCAGCAACCGGACATCAAAAGGGCACTTTCTCCCGGGTTTGATAACCCATTTCTATTCATTTAGATCGGCGATCACCGGCGCTTGTTCAGCCCATCGGCTCCAGGCCGACCCAGAGGAGTAACGCGCGCAAGTCTCTCAAAAAGCAGGACTCTTCCTTCAGTCTGCGGGCCTGCTCCCGGCACCGTCAATGCGCCGGAACGGCCACAGTAACCGCATGCGTCAACAGACAAGGCATCTCCAGAGCCGCGTTCCTGGCATATTTTCGACCGGAAAACCCAGAAATTGCACCATTTTCAGGGCAACACCCGTTCGCCCCCCCCCTATCCCCGTTCGGGCGACTTTTGCGCCATTCACTGCTCTCTGCTTGGGTTGCAACGGCGAATCCCTTACCCTACTAGTGGATATCCAGCCCGCATTTCATTCCCCTGAAATGGCGCGGCACAGCCGGGCAGGCGCACTACGCCGGCGGCTAACTCATAAGGAGAAGATCAAGATTATGGCCAAAGCAGTCAAGTACGCCGAGAAAGCCGTCGTTTATGCAGCCAAGGGAGCCTGGGCCGTTTATGAGCGTTTGAATCGCATCAGCCCGAACCCCTCCTTCACCCCGAAGTGGAGCGACAAGCCCCTTCTGAAGAGCTGGGAGAAGGAAAAGCCGGTCATGGGCTGGCCGCGCGAAACCGATTCGCTCTGTCCGAAGTGCGTCCCGGAGATCCGCCAGCAGATTCTCGACGGCAAGCTTCCCATGGAAGTGCTGATGAACGAGAAGGTCGGCGAGATCAAGGCGCAGATCATCGAGCGCGACGGCCAGATCTGGATGGTGAAGGATTGCCCGAAGCACGGCCACTTCGAGGACATCATGTCCATCGACGCGCCCTTCTTCAAGCATCTGGAAGAGACCTTCCCCGGCCGCGACATGCGCGCGCACGGCGAGGGCGACAAGAACCTGCACCATCACGGCACCTCGACCGTGACCCACGGCCGTGGCGCGGTTCTGACCATCGATCTGACCAACCGCTGCAACATGATGTGCGATCCCTGCTTCATGGACGCCAACCAGGTCGGCTTTGTGCATGAACTGAACTGGGAAGAGATCAAGACCATGCTGGACAACGCCATCACCGTGAAGCCCCGGCGTCAGATGAGCGTCCAGTTCTCGGGTGGCGAGCCGACGCTGTCGCCCTACTTCCTCGACGCGATTGCCTACTCACGCAAGGTTGGCTACAACAGCGTGCAGGCCGCCTCAAACGGCATTGAGTTCGCGAAGTCGAAGGAGCTGTGCAAGGCTGCGGCCGAGGCTGGCCTTCGCTACGTCTATCTCCAGTTTGACGGCATCGGCAACGCGGCCAACTCGCACCGCAAGATCGGCAACCTGTTCGACGTGAAGCTGCAGGCGATCAACAACCTGCACGAGGCTGGCGTCGACATCGTTCCGGTGACGACGATCATCAACGGCATCAACAACGAGCAGGTGGGCCGCATCATCCAGTTCGCCCTCGACAACCCGAAGAAGATCAGCTTCATCAGCTTCCAGCCGGTCAGCTTCACGGGCCGCGACGAAGAGATCACCGATGAGCGCCGCTTTGCCCAGCGCTACACCCTCTCGCACATGGCGCACGACATCAAGAAGCAGTGCGGCTTTGGCGAGCCGGAGCGCGACTGGTTCCCGATCAGCTTCATGAGCACCTTCACCGATTGGGCCGATCTGATCCACGGACCGAGCGCCGACTGGGGCCAGCTCTCCTGCGGTTGCCACCCGAACTGCGGCATCGGCATGGCGCTGATGATCGACAAGGAAACCAAGGAAGCCGCTCCCGTGACCGCCTTCCTGCACATGGATCAGGTGGCCAAGGATCTGGCGAAGGTCAATGACGCGGCCCGTGGCAAGTGGATGTCGGTGGTCGGCTTTGCGCTGGCGCTGCTCCGCAACTACGATCCGTTCAAGTCGCCGACCCACTTCAAGATCACCGACATGCTCAAGAAGATGGACAAGACCTTCAACGCCACCGGCAAGGACTACGGCTCGGTGAAGGGCGACCGCACGCTCGAAGACATCAAGAAGCGCCGCGCCGACCGCTGGAACTTCCTGTTCATCGCCGGCATGTGGTTCCAGGATCTGTTCAACTACGACTTCCGCCGCACCGAGCAGTGCATCATTCCTTACGCGACCCAGGAAGGCGAGATCAGCTTCTGCGCGTATAACACCGGCATCGGCTGGCGCAACATCATCGAGAAGATGCACATGACGGCCACCCTGACCAAGTGGTACGAGGAGCACGGCCGTCACGAGATCTTCGCCGGCGGCAAGAAGGTCAACATGGCCTACATCGGCCACGACCTGAAGCTGAATCTGGACCACGTCAACGCCGAGGCCAACCACACGCTCGACGAACTGGGCATTGCCAAGAACGCGCGCGAGGAAAAGATCCGCGCCCGCGACAAGAAGCAGCTCAGCCCCGAAGAGAATGCCCGCATGGCCAAGCTTTATCGCGAGCACATCCTCGGCGAAAAACCGGCCGACCCGAACGTGATCTCGCTCGGCGAAATCGCTCCGGCCCCCAAGGCCAAGGAAGAAGCCAAGGATCTGGTCTCCGGGGACTAGGCATTGCATGCAGCAGACGCGCCTTCGGCGCAGGAAGGGCCGCCCTTTGGGGCGGCCTTTTTGCGGTTGGCACACGACATAAGCACTTCCCCTGGACATTTATACTAACGACAAATTAACATCTACGTTTCCCAAGGAGAGCAAGTGGTTCCAAGTTTAATTAGCACCGTACTAGTGAAAGAAGCGCCCTCATTTATTTCGAAAACTGCTAAATGGCTCATCCACAACAAAAAATTCATTGCATGTTCCATTCTGGGGCGTGAACGCGATGCTCGAATAGCTTATTCTGCGATTGTACGTATGAAAACAACAGACAACAGGTATATTTTAGTTCGCAACTTGCACCGACCTGAAAACTTTGCACCGTTTGGCGGAATTTATAAGTACAGCGCCCAGGGAGAAAACTTTATCGATAAGATTGAATTCAAACCACATTATTTGGGAACAAATGATCACGCGAATTCTGACTTACGCGGCTTCACAAAGAGGAAACATATCGGATCTTTTAACAACTGGAGAAAAACCGGCAAAGGGAGAGAAGACTATGCCGACTGCATACATAGAGAAATCAAAGAAGAGCTAAACGAAATCGGTGAGCGATACAGCCCCTCTAGGCTTAGCCTCAACTTTATCCGAACTGTTATTGAGGGCCCTCATTATGAGCCTTCCGTAAGGTACACTAGCCTGCGCATCTTTGACGTATATGATATAAATCACGAGCATTTTCAGTCTCACAAGTTTGTAGAACGATTAGCGAATAAGTCTAAATCCTGCGATGGTATTAAGCTAGTTACACCTAATGAAATAAAAACAGGAAGAACAGATGACGGGAATAGAGTTGCGCACCATGCAAATTACTTCTTTGCAAGTGAGTCACCCATTCCTCCAGATACACCTTTTCCGATGAGATAGGATCTACTGCAAACCAACAGCGCCATTACGCATTGAAATAATCTTTGTTAAAGCCCTTCACCACAGCTCCAACCGGAACTCCACGTGTTTGCGGATTAGCTCGAAGTCGGCGCGGTTGCTGGTGATGAGGCGCGCGCCGTGGGCGCGGGCGGTCAGCGCGATGAGCGTGTCGAAGTGCAGGTCGCGCAGCTTGGCCGGTTCAAATCCGTGACGCTTGCGCAACGCGGCAAGCAAACGGCCGGAGACCAGCCACTCATCCTCGCCCGGCGTAAGGATGGGATGCTGTTGCGCAAACTGCGCGAGAAAAGCCTGTTCCTGCTGCGTCTTCGCGCCACGCTCAAGTTCGGCCAGCACCACCGAAGAGTGGCGAATCGATCCGCTCAACGCCTCGAGGCGCGCGGCGTGACAGTTCGTGCGAAAGTGATCGATCAGCACGCAACTGTCGAAGATCACCGGCTCACTCATCGAAGTTCTCAAAGCGCAGCTTGCCGCCATACTTCTTCATCGTGCTTTTGAACTGATTGAGCGCCACGATCTCGCGCAGGGCGATATGAACGGCCTCGGTGCGGGACTTGACGCCGAGGACACGCACAGCCTCGTCCGCCAACTTTTTATCGAGCCGTATCGACGTCAACGATGTAGCCATCGGTCCTCCTTGTATATATGAATTGTCGTTTGAATATATACAACAGTCAAGATGCCAAGTGAGAAAAATTGACATTCGCGGCACCATCGGCTTGGATGGTGGATATGCCTGTAGCTGCTCCCCTGCCGATCGATGCCCTGCTGCCTGAACTTTGCGCGACGCTCAAGCGCGCGTCGAATCTGTTGCTGGTGGCTGAGCCGGGCGCGGGCAAAACCACGCGTGTGCCGCGGGCGATGCTCGATGTGGTCGCGGGCCATGTTCTGGTGCTGGAGCCGCGGCGGCTGGCGGCGCGTCTTGCCGCGCGGCGTGTGGCCTCGGAGATGGGCGAGGAGCCGGGCGCGACGGTCGGCTATCAGGTGCGCTTTGAGCGCGTGGCGGGCCCGGCAACGCGGCTGCATTTTTTGACCGAGGGCGTGCTGACGCGGCGCATGTTGTCAGACCCGGAGCTGCAGGGCGTCGATGCCGTGGTGCTCGACGAATTTCACGAGCGGCACCTGGAAAGCGATCTGGCCTTGGCGCTGTTGCGGCGCCTGCAAGAGAAGCGACCGGAGCTGCGGCTGGTGGTGATGTCGGCCACGCTCGACGCGGAGCCGGTGGCGCAGTTTCTCGGCGACTGCCCCGTTCTGCGCAGCTCGGGCCGCGCCTTTCCGCTCACCATCGAGCACCAGCCGTACTACTCTTCGGCGCCGCTCGAAGAGCAGGTGCGCGGCGCGGTGGAGCGGCTCGTGAACGAAGGCGAGAGCGGCAACATTCTTGTTTTTCTTCCCGGCGCAGCCGAGATTCGCCGCGCGCAGCGGGCCTGCGAGGCTGTGGCGCGACGCACGGACCGGCTGCTGCTGCCGCTGTTCGGCGACCTTGCACCGGCGGAGCAAGACCTCGCGATTGCGCCTTCGCAAAAAGGAAAAATCATTCTGTCGACCAACGTGGCCGAGAGTTCGGTGACGATTGACGGCGTGACGGCGGTGATCGACAGCGGCCTTGCGCGCCAGGCCTCGTGGTCGCCGTGGACGGGGCTGCCGACGCTCAGCGTGGGCCGCATCAGTCAGGCCTCGGCCGTGCAACGCGCGGGCCGCGCGGGTCGCACCGCCGCCGGACGCGTGCTGCGCTTGTATGAGGCAGCGGATTTTCGCCAGCGCCCCGAGCACGCAACGCCGGAGATTCTGCGCGGCGATCTTGCGCAGTTCTGCCTGCTGTTGCGCGCGATGGGCATCAACGATCCGCGTGCGATGCGCTGGCTCGACGCGCCGCCCGAAGCCGCACTGGCACAGGCGAATCTGTTGCTCGACCGCATTGGCGCGAGCGGCGAGCGGGCAAAAAAGATCATGAGGCTACCGGTGCATCCACGACTGGCGCGGATGATTGAAGAGGCCATGGCGCGCGGCGTGGGCCTCGCAGCCTGCACAACGGCGGCGCTGCTTGAGGCTGGTGCGCGACGCACGCATTGCGATCTGCTGGCGGCGCTTGATGAGCCACTCGACGAGCGCACGCGGCACCAGTTGCGCGCGTTGCTGCGCATGGCCAAGCCCGACACCAAGCGCAGCCATGATGACGATGCGCTGTTGCAGGCCGTGCTGGCGGGCTTTCCGGATCGCGTGGCGCGGAGGCGCGGAGGCAATCAGATTCTTTTATCAAACGGAGTTTCTGCCGAGTTGACGGGAGCCACGCCGCAGTGGCCGTTTCTGATTGCGCTCGACGTGGAAGACCGCACAGAGAAGGCGCAGCCCCTGGTGCGACTGGCGGCGCGGCTCGAACCGGAGTGGCTGATCGATGCGTTTCCCGAGCATGTGCGCGAGGTGAACACGATCGAATGGAACAGGCAGACCGAGCGCGTGGAAGCGATCAGCCGGTTGCTCTACGACGAGCTGGTGCTTGAAGAATCGCAGGCCGCGCCCGAGGCCGAGGCGGCGGCAACGATGCTGGCCGCGCGCGCGCTCGATGCGGGGCTGGAGCGGTTTTTCGACATGGATCAGATGTATGCGTGGCAGGCGCGGCTGGTCTTTGCGGGCAATGACACGCCGGAGTTCTCCGCATTTTTCACAGAGTTCTGCACAGGCATGAAGAGCTTCGCCGAGTTGCGTTCGGCGGGGAAGAATTTTTTCTTGTGGCTCGAACAGCGGCTGAACACGCCGGAGCTGCGCAGGATGGCGCCGGAGGCGATCACACTGGCCTCGGGGCACAAGACCAAGGTGCATTACGAACGCGACAAGCAACCGTGGATCGCCGCGTATTTACAGGAGTTTTTCGGCACGACGACGACGCCGACCGTGGGGCCGGAACGGACGCCGCTGGTGGTGCATCTGCTGGCGCCGAATCGCCGTCCGGTGCAAACGACGGTGGACCTGGCGGGATTCTGGGAGCGGCTTTATCCGCAGGTGCGGCGTGAGTTGATGCGACGTTATCCGCGCCACGCGTGGCCCGAAGATCCGCTGACCGCGCCGCCCATCGTGCGCGTGCCCCGCGCGAACAAGCGATAAATTTTCTGACTTTAATTTGCAGAAGAGGCATCGAACCCTACGTCCTTGTCTGACTCGCTCCAATTTCACTCGATGCTCTCCCGCAGCCTGTAAAACCTGTCCTTTTCAAAACCTCGAATGATTCATAAGCACCTCATCGCAGCGCGCAGGGCAAATTAACTTTAAATTCATCCTCTTCTCATGGGACCGTTACCTAACCCGCAGAAGATCAGGAACATGCAGCGCCACTCTATCTTTGTTTTCTGTTATAACCCAGCCGATTAAAACTCAGGAGAAGACCAGTATGCATGTGCTTCACGCTGCCCTACGCCCTCTGCACGCGCAGAGACGTTGGGCTTTTTTCGTACTGCTTTGCACCATGAGCAGTCTTGCTGCCCTTTCCCAGTCCACGCAAAGCTCAATCTTCGGCAATGTGCGTGACGGCAGCAGCGCGGCGATTTCCAAAGCCGAGATCAAATTGATCCAGACCGAAGATGGCTCCACACGCACGACGCAGACCAACGCCGTCGGCGACTACCAGTTCCAGAACATCAAGCCCGGCCACTATACGCTGGTGGTTGAAGCATCCGGCTTCGAACGCTGGTCGGTCTACGGCACGGCTCTGGCCGCGCGCCAGCAACTGCGCCTCGATGCCACGCTCTCGATTGGTGCCGTAGCGCAGCAGATTACCGTCTCCGGCGGCGAGGTTTCCGCCATTGAAACCGACTCGCCCACCATCAGCGCGGTCTACGGGGCCGATGACGCACTGAACCTGCCCACCAACTCGCGCGCCAGCTCCTCCGGCACCAGCGGCCTCAGCCTCATCGGCACGCTGCCGGGCGTGCAGACCAACGGCGGGACCTATTCCCTGCAGGGCGGTCTTCCCTTCCAGACCGAGGTTCAGGTGGACGGCATCAGCGTGCAAAATGCCGCCAACAACAAGCCCATTGCCGACGCCTTCCCCTCGACCGACGCCATTGCCGAGTTGCGCGCCGACGGCGTGATGAACAATGCCGAATACGGACAGCCGGGCGAGGTCACCGTCATCACGCGCAGCGGCTCGAACCAGTATCACGGATCAACCTACTGGTATCACCAGAACGCGGCCTTCGACGCAATTCAGTTCGGCTCCGCCAGCAAGACGCACAAGGTAGGCAACACCTTTGGTGGACGCTTCTCCGGCCCGGTCAGCATCCCTCACCTCTACCAGGGACGCGGTCGCAGCTTTGTTGCCGCCGGCTACGAGGGTTTCCGCTTTCCGCAGCAGACCAGCAGCCAATACATTGTGCCCACCGCGGCCATGAAGAAGGGCGACTTCACCAACTACACGGCCAAGAACTTCACCAGCCTGATCAATCCGGCGACCGGCGCGGCCTACAGCAGCGGCAACACGCTGCCGTCGATCAACAGCGCGGCCGCCCAGTTTCTCAAGTTCTTCCCGGACCCGAACCACGGCAGCACCACCACCTACACCGATGGTCAGGCCCCCAACTACTACGTCAACAAATCCGCCAACCAGCACTCAGACCAGTTCGACATTCGTGGCGACCAGTACTTCGGCTCGAACCAGGGCGTGCAACTGTGGGGCCGCTACTCCTACAAGAACTTCCCTGTCGATTCCCCGCAGACGCTCGCCGTCAACACCTCGCAGAACACCAACGTCAATCACTCGCTGGTTTCCAGCGCTAACTGGACCATTCATCCGAACCTCGTCAACGAGGGCCGTTTTGGCTTCACGCTGACGAAGACCGGCTCCGTGAACACCTTCAACGGCAAGTCCTTCACCAACGGACTCGGCCTGAATGGTCTTGAGAATCTGTTTTATAACGGTCTGCCCGAGCTGGACTTCGCCAACATGACCAGCCTCGACGCGGATCGCCTGAATTCCATCAATCAGTCAAAGACCTATATCTACGCCGACTCTCTGACCTGGACGCCGGGCCGGCACGTCTTCAAGTTCGGCGCGGACGTCCGCACCATCGAGGCCATCACGCCGCTTGGCTTCAACGGCTCCGACAACTACGGCACCTTCGGTTACTCGAACAGCGGCAATGCCACCGGCCAGTACACCGGCGTCGACTTCGCCGACTTCCTGATCGGCATTCCGAACAACACCTTCTATGACGTCGTGCAGCAGGACAACGACGGCAAGACGAAGCACTATCACTTCTTCGCGCAGGACCAGTGGCGCGTTTCGCAGCGCCTGACCGTGACCTATGGCCTGCGCTACGAATTGCACCCCGGCTACAACGATCCGAGTGGCAACACCGGCAACTTCATCCCCACCAGCGATGGCGCGGGCGAAGTGATCTATCCCACCGGAAAATCCTCCCTGCTCTCACAGGCCTTTCTGGCTTCGGCCAACGCCTGCAACCCGGATGGCGTGACAACGACCAACACGGCGACCGTCAACGGCGCGCCTTGCATGAAGGTGCTCACCAACAGCCAGGCCGGTTATCCTTCGAGCCTCAAGAAGGTTCCGCATCTGCGCTTTTTGCCTCGCGTGGGCTTCGCCTTCCGTCCGTTCAGCGACGAAAAGACCTCGATCCGTGGCGGTTTCGGCCTGTACAACATCACCATGCTCGGCTCGAACTTCTATTCGCTGACCGGCACCCTGCAGGCGGACACCGTCGAATACAAGAACACCTACGACAAGAGCTCGCACGCCATCGGCTATCAGTGGCCGTCGATCTACGCGGGCTCGGGCTCTGACCAGAACGCCACCAACTACGGCACGGCGTACTTCGGCACGGCCAACGATCCGAACTGGAAGGACCCCTACACCGAGCAGTGGTCGGTCAGTGTCGATCATGATTTCGGCTCCGGCTATGCCGTCCGCGCCTCCTACATCGGCTCGGCCTCGCATCAGTTGGTCTGGGCACCGGACGAGAATACGCTGCCGTTTTCCTCAACGGTCTCGGCCTACAACCAGCCGAACAGCGCGCGCAAGTACCCGAACTGGGGCCGCATCTACAACCGCGCCACCGGCGCCAATGCCATCTACAACTCCATGCAGATTGAAGCAAGCCACCGCTTCCAGCATGGTTTCCAGTTCAACTCCAGCTACACCCTGGCCAACGCCAAGGCCGACAACCAGGGCCCGAACAACACCAGCTTCGCCGGCGAAAATGGCGGCGGACGCGCCACCTCCATCCTTGACCGCCATGCCGACTACGGCAACGTGGTGGGCACCCGTCATCACCTGTGGAACACCACCATGGTCTACGATCTTCCCTTCGGTCACGGCAAGCGTTTTGGCGCTTCCGCGCCGCGCGCGCTCGACGCGATCGTTGGTGGATGGCGCATGAGCAACATTCTCACCTGGCAGAGCGGCGCGTTCCTGACGCCCTACTTCCCGGCGGGACAGGGCGACCCTTCGGGCACCGGTTCCGGCCTGACCAGCACCGCGGCTGGCTGGACCCCCAGCAAGATCGCGCAGCATCCTGACCGTGTGGCTGGCGCCAACTGGAAGCCCGCACACCAGAACCGCAACAACTGGATCAACGCCTCGGCCTTTACCTGCCCCGGCGATTCTTCCTGGACCCCCGGCAATGCCTGCACGACGGGCTCCGGCTCCGGCTCCGTGCCGCTGCCGATTGGCCGCTTCGGCAACTCGCCGGTGGGCGCCGTCAACGGCCCCGGCTACTTCAGCCTGAACTCCGGCATCGTGAAGGCCTTCCCGATCACCGAGCGGGTTCACCTGCGCGCCGAGGGCACCTTCACCAACGTGCTCAACAACCTCAACCTGGATGGAAGCAACCTCAACCTGAACCTGAGCAATGCGAGCTTCGGCGTCATCACCAGCGGCCTTGCTCCCCGTCAGGGACAGGTCTCGCTGCGGTTGGAGTTCTAACCCCAATCCCATAACAAAAGAAAACGGCAGGGCCTTCGGGCTCTGCCGCTTTTTTGTTTTTCACGATGTGGGTGTGCTACTCCGCGGGCTCTGCCGGCGCGAAAAAATCCTCAACGTCGGTAATGGTCTGGGTCACCCTGTAGGGGGGCAGGCTGTCGAGAAAAACCTTGCCGTAACGCTGGCGCTGAATGCGCGGGTCGAGCAGCACCAGCACGCCGCGATCTTCGAGTGAGCGGATCAGGCGGCCAAAGCCCTGCTTGAGCGTGATGACCGCCTCGGGCACCTGATAGTCGAAGAAGGGTTTGCCGCCGTTCTCCTCGATAGCCTTCATGCGCGCCTGCACCACCGGGTCCGAGGGCACGGCAAAGGGCAGCCGGTCGATGATGACGCAACTGAGCGCCTCGCCCTGCACGTCGACACCCTGCCAAAAACTCGACGTACCAAAGAGCACCGCATTCGGCGTCGAGCGAAACTCCTCCAGCAGCGCGCGCCGCGGCTTGGTGCCGTGCAACAGAATCGGATAGTCGAGCACCGGCATGAGCCGCTCATAGAGCGTGCGCATCTGGCTGTAGCTGGTGAACAGGCAAAAGGCTCGGCCGTGGGTGATGCGCAGAATGCGCTCAATGCAGCGCGCGGCGGCATCCACGTAACCGGCATCGCGCGGATCGGGCATGCGCGGCGGCAGATAGAGCAGCGCCTGTTCCTCATAACGGAAGTGCGAGGGGATGACGAGCTCGCGCGCGTCGTCGAGCCCAAGCCGGTGGCGCATGTGCTCGAACTTGCCGGAGACGGTGAGCGTGGCCGAGGTGAGCACGACGGTCGGAATCGCCTCGAAGATCTGTTCGCGCACCAGTTCGGCGACATTGATCGGCGTCGCCTGCATGTGGGTGATCGAGGAGCTGCGCATCGACGAGGTCGAACTGCGGCGCTCGAGCCAGAAGACCATGTTCGGCGAATTCGATTCGAGCAGAAACTCGAACTCGGTGCGCAGGCGCGCCACGCGCTTGCGCAGGCCGATGGCCTCATCGACGCCCTTCACCTTGCCGATCTCCGCATCGAGCACCTTCAGCGCCGTGCCGACGCCGTTGTAGATATCGCCCGAGGTTTCCAGAAACTCATCACGACCAAGGAAAGGCACGCGGCCCTCGCCCTCGAAGGGGAGGAACGAGAAGAAGATGCGCGCGCGGTCGCGCACCTGCTGCGTAGCGGCGGCAACGCTCTCGGCGCCCTCTTTGCCGCGCAACAGCGTCTCGGTGTCGCGAGCCAGCTCTTCAAAGCGCACATTGCTGACCGAAATTCCAAAATAATTCGACGCCACCTCTTCAAGCTCGTGGGCCTCGTCGAAGATGACGGCGGCAGCCTCGGGCAGAATTCCTGCATCGGGCGCACCTGCCGCCTCCTGCCGTACGGCGATGTCTGCAAAGAAGAGATGGTGATTGACGATGATGAGGTCGGATTCGAGTGCCTTGCGCCGCATCTCGGTGATGAAGCAACGCTGGTAGTCCGGGCAGGTGGAGCCCAGACATGCCTCGGCCCGCGCATCGAGCTTCTGCCAGAGGGCGCTGACCTCGGGAAGGTCGTCGAGCTCGGCGCGATCGCCGGTTTCGGTGGTCTTTTCCCAGTCGGCGATCTGGCGATACTGGTCAATCTCTTCAAGACCGGAGAGAATCGGCTGGTCGCGCAGCGCGAAGAGCTTGTGGCGACAAAGATAATTGGCGCGGCCCTTCATATAGCAGACGCGCAGGGGTCCGAGCAGCGACTCGAGGAAGGGAATGTCGCGGAAAAAGAGCTGGTCCTGCAACGCCTTGGTGCCGGTCGAGACAATAACGCGCTGACCGGTGCGCAGGGCAGGCAGCAGATAGGCCAGCGTTTTGCCCGTACCAGTGCCTGCCTCGACGATCAGGTGGCGGCGTTCGTCAAGCGCCTGCTCAACAGCCTTGGCCATTGCAAGCTGGCCTGGACGGTCTTCGTAGGGCAGTGGAGATTGCGCCAGCAGACCGCCCGGCGAAAAAAATTCGTAGAGTGTGGGCAGCGGGCGGATTGCGTCGTCGGTCTCGGGCATCGGATAAGCCAATGCCTCCATCATAGTGGCGGCGCGGCCCCGGCGGCGTGGCCGGGGCGATACCCCTTCGACCGCGATGCAAACAAAGCGGTTATATCTTTCAATATCCGGGCCGGTAGTTGTCTACGTCGCGTTTGCGCCCGATCTTCCAGGTATCGGCCATCGCGTCGGCCTCGGTCGAAAGGCCGGCATCGAGGTCGTCGATGGCTTTGCGCAGACGCTTGCGAAGGTCCGCGGTGTTCTTGGCAGCATCAATGCGTTCCGCCTGTTCGGCGGCATATAGAGCCGCACTGACGTTCATCATTCCAACATGCATGGGTCCCCTCCAGTGCGCCGGACGCATTTCAAGTCGACTTGAAACGCGCCCCACGCGGCCCTGCCCCCTGGTTTCCGGAGGGATGAAGGCACAAAGCCTCCTTCGGGAAACCACTCCAACTGACCCCGCCCACTGCGAGGCACGTCGCTGTCCAAAAAAGACACAGCGCAAATAAAAAAAGGCTTAGCAAGATGAGTTTCGTCAAAGTTTCCGACAACGATACACTAGAAGGATGGACCGGCTTCGAATCCGGTCCGGCGGACAGAGAAAAAGCACCTGCCCGCCTGTGGAGAAAAGAAGTTGCCGACGTATCGTAGATCGGTTGTACCCGTCCGACCGGGCGCGGATGCCTTGCCCCTGGTGGCGATCGTGGGACGGCCCAACGTGGGCAAGTCCACACTCTTCAACCGGCTGACCCACAGCCGCCGCTCGATCGTGGGCGACGAACCCGGTATCACGCGCGACCGCATCTACGGCGAGTATGAGTGGGCGGGCCGGCACTTCCGGCTGGTCGACACCGGCGGCATTGTCCCCGACGACCCGGAGTTGATTCCGAGCGAAATCTTTTATCAGGCACAGGTCGCCCTCGCCGAGGCCGACGCGCTGATCATGGTCATTGACGTACGCACCGAGCTGACCAGCCCGGACTACGATCTGGTGCGCCTGCTCCAGCGCAGCAAGCTGCCGGTCTTTCTGGCGGTGAACAAGGTCGAGACCGACGCACTGGCCATTGAGGCGGAGAACTTCCGCCAGTTGGGCCTGTACGATCTGTTCCCGGTCAGCTCCGAGCACGGCAAGGGCATTGAAGATCTGCTCGACGCCATCGCCAAGGCCCTTCCGGCGCGCGCCTCGGAAACCGCTGCGACCGAAGCCGTCGAAGAAGAGATCGAAGAGGCCGAGGGAGAGATTTCTTCCGAGGACTCCGAGCAGGACGAGAACGGCGAGAGCAAAGACAAAGACGGGGACCCGAAGCATCGCACGCACGGCGAGTATGAGCAGTACGAGACCTCGATTGCCATCATCGGCAAGCCGAACGTGGGCAAGTCGACGCTGCTGAATGCGCTGACCGGCACCTCGCGCGCCATTGTTTCGCCCATCGCCGGCACCACGCGCGACGCGGTCGACGAGATGGTGGAGTTTGAAGGCTCGAAGCTGCGCTTTGTCGATACGGCCGGCATTCGCCGCAAGGGCAAGACGCACATGATGGCCGAAAAACTGGCCGTCGTGATGGCGCGCCGTCACCTGGAAGCAGCCGACGTGGCCTTGGTAGTGCTCGACGCAACCGAGGGCGTAACGGCAAGCGATGCGACCATCGGCGGCTACGCGCATGAGAGCGGCCGCAGCGTGATCATCGTCGTCAACAAGTGGGACGCGGTGACGACGGACCGCACCGACGGCAAGCCTCCGGCCGACAAGGAGATCTTCGAGAAGCAGTTGCGCAACGTGCTCAAGTACCTGAGCTACGCGCCGGTGGTCTTTTTGTCGGCGAAGGAAGGCAAGGGGATGCCGAAGCTGCTGCGCGAGGTTGTCGCCATTGCCGCCGAGCGGCGCAAGCGCGTGACGACCGGCCAGATGAACCGCTTCCTCGACAAGATCGACTTCCAGCGGGCTCCGGTGCCGATGTCCAAGCGCGTGCGCATCTTCTACATGACGCAGGCCGCCGTGGCGCCGCCCACCTTTGTGCTGTTTACCGATCGCGACGTGAAGCTGCACTTCTCTTTTGTGCGCTTCCTCGAGAATCAGATTCGCGCGGCCTTCGGCTTCGCGGGCACGCCGATCTGGTTCAAGGTGAAGGCACGCAATGCGGACAAGAAAGATAAGCGGGACGACCGGAGCGAGCATCGCCGGTAGTCTGCGTGGTTCGCAGCAAAGAAAAATGGGTGAGGCCTTGGCCTCACCCATTTTTGTTGACGACAAAGCTGCGCTGCCTCCACATCAAGAGCATTTTCTTGCGGGATTCTGCCGGAGGGAGTAGGGGCATTCATGCCCCTGGAGGAATCGCTCAAAACTTTGCGCCTTCAGGCGCGGGTCTTTGGGGGTTGGCCAGCAAAGGCCCGCGGCTAAAGCCTGTTCTTGTCACACGGAATTTCAGGGGCATGAATGCCCCTGCTCCCTCCCAAAACGGTGCGACCTTTCAACGCGATGTGCCGATGCGGCCTCACCCGTTTTTGTTGCCCGCGCGTTACTGCTGCTGCGGCGTGGGCGGCACATCCACCGGCGGAGAAACCTGCACGGGGGTGCCGACGAGCGTGTCGGACATTTTGGACAGGTGAACGCTGGCTCCGGTCTCGGGCACGGTGCCGTCGCCGGTCTGCACCTCGATGGGCCTGCCCTGGATGAGGATGCGCTGCACGGCCTTGCCGTGGGCGGGCACCAGCATCCGCTGGGTCACCGAGGTCTTGTCGGAGCGCACCGTCACCGGCACCTCGCAGGCCGCATAGCCATTGTTCGACAGATTCACCGCCACCAGCCAGTTGCCGGCATTGGTTGAAGAGGGAAAGACGCCATCGACGGCGAGATCGGGCAGTCCCTTGTCGGCGTTGACCCAATCGGAAAAGAACCAGGAAAGATCGCGGCGCACACCGGCCTGTTCAAGCAGCTTTTGGAAGACGCTCGGGCCCGAACCGGCGCGCGCGTCCTCGGCCGGATTGTAGGCGCGCAGGGCCGCCGACAGAGCCTCGTCGCCGACCACGTCACGCAGCATCCAGAAGACGTAGGTCGCCTTGGTGCGGTAGTAGATGGGCGAGACCGCCTCGGCCAGCGGCTGGCCGACGCTAACGCCCGGGCTCGACGGCTCGACCATGGCCAGCGCCGGACGCGTGTTTTCCAGCGACTCAAGCGCGAGCTTGCGACCGCGCGTCCTCTCCAGCCAGAGCGTGCCCATAAAGTGCGCCACGCCCTCGCTCAGCCAGGCGCGCGGCGACTGCATCCAGGCATGGGTCAGCGCGTGGCTCAGAATGCCGTCCAACTGGTCATTCGGCGCGATGCGGATCGAGGTCGCCAGCAGGGCTCCGGTCTCAAAGGGCGCGTCCTCGGCGTCGGGCAGATCGAGCACGGTAAGCTGCGCGCGCGGCTTCTGGCCCAACCATCCTTGCAAAAAAGGTACAACGCGGGCCGTTGAGGCGGTCCAGCTTGGCACGGCCGGCACGTCGACCGGCTGGGTCCACAGCGTGGCGTCGGTGGCCGCCTGCGCGGTGCGATAGGCGACAAAGAGGCTCGGAGCCTCGAAGCCCAGCGGAGCGCGTTCGGTCGCGGCCGTCGCCACGCCGTCGTACTCGCTGGTGACCGGCGAATCATGCACGGCCAGCTCGACCGGGTGGCCGTTGACCAGCGCCAGGTTGGGTGCCTGCCCGTGCGGAAACTCGACGGTGAGCCGCAGGCGGAACTGCGCCCCGGCGATGCGACGCTTGTGCTCGCCCATCTCATCAAACAGACGCGCGCCATCGCCCAGAATCACCGGCACGCTCGCCACCGGATACCAGACCACGTTGCCGAAGCCGCGCAGGCCGGTGAAGTCGGTCGAGATGCGGTCCCAGTCCGAGTGCAGCGCCACAGCCTCGGGCGTGCCCACGGCCAGCAGCCGCTGCGCGGTCTGCACGATCGCGCCCGAGTAGGTCACGTCGAGCTGAAGGCTCGCGCCAGCAGCCAGCGGCGCAGGCAGCGCGACTGCCGCCTCGTGCAACTGGCCGGTGTGGTCGGCGTCGGAGTTGACGATCGCCGACTGAAAGCTCACCTCGCGGCCCTGCACGCGGATGCTCTCCCAGTTCAACGAGGAAGATAGCTGCAATGGCAGGCGCGTGAGGGGCGTCTTGCCGTCATTGCGGACGACGATGAGCGCGCGAACGGCGAGCTTCTGCTCGGCCGTGCGCAGACGCACGTCCATGTCATAGTCGGTAAAGCTCAGCGCGGCACGCTCGGCGTCGGTGGCCAGGGGCGCGGCGGCGGGCTTGGCCACCGGCGGCGCGGCGGCCTCCGTGCTGGTGCGGCCCTCGGCGTCAGTCGAGCGGGAAAAGATCACCGCGCCCGAGCCGTTTTGCGCGGGCGGCGGCGGCAACGCTTTTTGTGCGCAGACCGGCAGAGCGCCGAGCACCGCCACGCCAAAGAGGGTGAAAAACTTCATGAACCCAGGCCTTTCTGCTTCTTCTTCGGTTTCGACGCAGCCGGGGCGGCGGGGAGAGCAGCGGCACGGCGCTGACGAGCAGCTTCGTAAAGCACCACGGCTCCCGCCGTTGAAACATTGAGCGAGCTGACGCCGCCGGCCATCGGAATCCGCAGCATGTGGTCGCAGGTGCGGCGAACCAGATCGTGCAGCCCCTCGCCCTCGCGGCCAAGCACCAGCACGCAATCGCCCTTCATGTCGAATTGGTCATAGTCGGATTCGCCGCGCTCGTCGAGGCCGATGACCCAGATGTTTTTCTTCTTCAGCTCTTCAAGGGAGCGGACAAGGTTGACGACGCGGGCAATGCGCAGATGCTCGGCGGCTCCGGCGCTGGTCTTGATCGCGACCGGGCTCAGGGGCGCGGCGCGGCGCTCGGTCAGAATCACTCCATCGACGCCGGCACCATCGGCCACGCGCAACAACGCACCCAGATTCTGCGGGTCCTCGACGCCGTCGAGCGCCAGCAGAAGACGGGCCTTGGGGTTGCCGTCCTGGTCAGTTTCGGCCACCAGAAGGTCTTCAATCGTGAGAAAATCCTGGGGACGCACGTAGGCCACGACGCCTTGATGGCCCGTGGTTTGCGTCATATCGGTGAGCTGCTCGCGTGGTGCCTGCTGCACGCGCACTCCGGCTTCGCGGCAAAGGGAAACAAGGTTGGTCAGGCGCGGATCGTGCCGCTCGCGTGCCACCAATACGTGATCGAACTTGCGTCGACCGGCCCGCAAGGCCTCCTCGACCGCGTGCAAACCATACAAAACGTCCATGAGGGATAGTGTAGAAGATCGGCAGCACCCATGGGTCTAGTTCGACAGTCAAAGAATAGGTACGTAGGATTTTGCCGATTTTTGCCGATGTGGCAGGCAGAATTAAAGTGAGCGGAGGAAGACTGGCTTGGTCGATACCGTCAACATGAACGCCTACAGCGATGCGCTGGTGGTGCTGGGTACGGCCGGCATCCTGGTGCCGCTGCTGCGCAAGTGGAATCTGAACCCGATCCTGGGCTATCTGGGCGCGGGCGCGCTGCTGGGGCCACTGGGGCTGCGGGTGCTGGTCGGTAGCTGGCCGGGATTCTACTGGTGCACCATCTCGAATGCGCACAGCGTTGAGGGCATCGCCGAACTGGGCATTGTTTTTCTGCTTTTTCGCATCGGTCTGGAGTTGTCGCTTAAGCGGCTGCGGCGCATGGGCGCGCTGGTGGGCGGCCTCGGCGGCTTGCAAGTGCTTCTGACGGCGACACTTCTCGCCTCCGTCCTGGCGCTCACCGGCCAGGGCCCGACGACCTCGATTGTGGTCGGGCTCAGCCTGTCGCTGTCGTCGACGGCGATTGTGCTCGAAATTCTATCGAAACAGGGACGGATGTCGGCGGCGGTCGGCCGGGCCAGCTTCGCGGTGCTGCTGGCGCAGGATCTGGCTGTGATTCCGCTGTTGATGTACATCTCGATGGGCAACACGGGCACGGGCGGCTCGGCCTACACGACGCTGCTGCTGACGCTGGGGCAGACCGCGGCGACGCTGCTGGCCATCGTCTTTGGGGCGCGGCTGTTCATGCGGCCGCTCTTCCGGCTGGTGGCCGCGGCGCACTCGAGCGAGCTGTTTATCGCGGCAGTGCTGTTTGTGGTGGTGGCCGCGGCCGTGGTGGCGCACCAGTCCGGCCTGTCGATGGCTCTGGGCGCCTTTGTCGCCGGCCTGCTGCTGGCCGAAACCGAGTACCGCAAGGCGATTCAGGCGGTGGCCGACCCGTTCAAGGGCCTTCTGCTCGGCATCTTCTTTTTCACCATCGGGATGGGCATCGACTTCCGGGAACTGGTGCGGGAGCCGGTCCGGCTGGCCATTGCCGTCCTCGGCCTGATTCTGCTCAAGGCACTGGTGCTGACCGGGCTTGGGCGGCTCTTCCGGCTGCCCTGGCACACGGCCGCCGAGATGGGCCTGCTGCTGGGTCCGGGCGGCGAATTCGCCTTTGTGGGCCTCGGCATGGCCGCCGGGCTCGGCCGGATCGACGAGGGCACGGCGAGCTTCTGGCTGGCGACAACCTCGGTCACGATGGCGCTGACGCCGCTGCTGGCCCTGGTCGCCCGCCGCTTCAGTTCCACGCTGAAAAAGATCGACGGCACCGAAGCGCCGGAGCTCAAGGAAAAACCCATCGCGATTGGCAAAAACGTGATCGTCGTCGGCTACGGGCGCGTGGGCAAGGTGGTTTGCGGCTTTCTGAAAGAACACGAGATCGCCTACATCGCCACGGACAACGATCCGCAGGTGATTCTCCACGACCGGCAGGAGGGGGCCGAGGTGTACTACGGCGATGCAGCGAACCCTGAGCTGTTAAAGGCCTGTGGACTGGCCGAGGCGACCGGCGTGGTGGTGACGATCAACGCCCGCGAGGCCACCGACGCCATTGTCGCCATGGTGCGCCAACTGCGACCCCATGTGCCGATCATTACGCGGGCGCGCGATGCCAGCCACGCGCGGCATCTGTATGAAACCGGAGCCAGTTATGCGGTTCCTGAGACCATCGAGGCCAGCCTGCAACTGTCGGAGGCGGCTCTGGTCGGCATCGGTGTTCCAGCCGCCGAGGCCATCGCCTCGGTCCACACCAAACGCGACGCCTACCGCAACGAGATGCTCCGTGCACGCAAGGATCTGCAACCGCAGGCGGAATAGAGAGTTCCCTGCGGCAGAACTTGTGCACCAAAAACGGTGCAAACAAAAAATCCATCAAGAAAAGATCGCCTTCGCCGATGGATTTATCGTCTAATAGGCCAAGATGAGCACAGCCTTTTTCCGCACACTGACGACGAAAGGCACGGCGTCGGCCGAAGCCACCGAGGCCGCGCATCAGGAGAGCCTTGCCATCGCGCAGGGGCTCAAGCGGCAGAACCCGCAACTGCTGGACGAGCTGATTGTGCGCTACCAGCATCGCTTGTTGCGCTATCTTTTATTTCTGTGTGGGGAGCGCCCGCTGGCCGAAGACCTGTTTCAGGAGGTCTGGATGCGGGTTCTGCTGCGCGGGGCGCAGTTCAACGGCAAATCGCGCTTCGAGACCTGGCTGTTTTCCATTGCGCGGAACCTGCTGATCGACCAGCGTCGCAAGCGCACGATGAGCAGTCTCGATGAGTTGTTCGAGGTCGGCAACAGTGACGACCGGCCGATGGGCATCGAGATAACCGACACGGATCCGACGCCCTTTGAGCGGTTTTCGAGCATGGAGGACCGCGAACGGGTGGCCGAGGCGCTGCTCGAACTCGACGCCCTGCATCGCGAGGTTCTGGTGCTGCGCTTCCACGAAGAGATGTCGCTTGAAGAGATTGCCAAGGTGACGCATGCGCCGTTATCGACGGTGAAGTCGCGGCTGTATCGCGGCATGGCGATGATCCGGCCCACGCTGGCGCGGCTGGCCGCCCGCCCGCAGGAGGCAGTGTGAACGAGGAAAGACTCGCCAAGGCGCTCTCCGGCAACGAAGGGCTGCTTTCAGCCCTGGCAGGCAAGCAGGCCGGCGCGGAGCGCGTGACCGCCGATCGCACCCGACGCGTGGTGCGCACCTCGCTGGGCGTGCTGCAAGAGCAGAAAGTTCACCGCAAGCGCAATATTTCTTTGGCCCTGGCCGCCCTGATCCTGAGCGTGGTCTTTCTCGGCCCCTTTTTGTGGCGGCTCTCCTATGAGCTGCTCGAAGGCGATCATTTTCTCGATTACACGGCGCAGATCACGCTCGGTGCTGGCGCGGTTGCCTCGGCGCTGGTCGCCTCGATGCTGGTGGCTGGCTGGCTGCGCAAGCGCCCGTAAATATTCCTCCTCTGCCAGCAACTTCGCGCCCCTGAAGGCCGTCTTCTACAATGAGACAAGCCGGTCAAGGTTCCGCGAAGGGAGGAAGCCATGCGCAATCCAGAGTCGATTCTGACCACCGAAGACGAACGCATGATTCCCATCTGGTCGATGATTCTGGCCAGCATCGCCTTTGTGGCGATCGAATACTACTTCTGGTTCGTGGCCCCGCTGCACCGGCATCACGCGCCACCGGCACTCGGTTTCCGCATCTACTTCAATCTGTCGTGGGGCGTGATGTGCGCGCTCTACTTCCTGATGATCGGCTACATCAGCAAGGACGCGCCGCGCCGAGGCATGAGCACGCGCTTCTGGATGTCGATCTGCTTTGTGGTTCCGGCCGGCATTGGAGCGGTGCTGTACTTTTTGCTGCGCGCACCCGAGGTGACGCGCTGCCCCTCCTGCGGGACGCAGGTACTGAGCGATTTTCACTTCTGCCCGCAGTGCAATTATCAACTGACGGCAAGTTGCGGCCACTGCTTCCGCACGGTGCGCCCCTCGGACCAGTACTGCACGCGGTGCGGCCATGAGCTGGCTTCCGATCAACGCCCGGCACGACTAAGCGTTTTAGGCTAAGATGAGACGCACCGCGCCGTTGACCCCAACCGGGCGCGCTGCCTACAATCAAATTTCTATTGCATGACAATCTCCGCACTCATCATCGACGACGAACAACTGGCGCGCGAAGAGTTGAAGTATCTGCTCGATTCGATGGGCGACGTCGAGGTTGTCGGGCAGGGGTCGAATGGCATCGAGGCCGTCGATCTGGTCGAGGAACAACACCCGGATCTGGTCTTTCTCGATGTGCAGATGCCGGGCCTCGACGGCTTTGCGGTGATTCAGCGCCTCGTCGATAAAGCTCGCGTGGCCGCTGCGCGCGGCGACGAACAGGAAGCACTGCCGCAGTTCATTTTTGCGACGGCCTACGATCAGTACGCCGTGCGCGCCTTTGACGTGAATGCCGTCGATTATCTGCTGAAGCCCTTTGACGCGGCGCGCGTGCAGGCCGCCGTCGAGCGAGCGCGCAACCGCATGAATGCCGCGCCGGTCGAAACGCCGGGCAAGGATGCGCAGATCGACGCGCTGCTGCGCCTGTTGAACCGCCCCGTCGCTGTCGAACGACAGCCGGCAAAGATCATTCTGCAGGCACAGAACCGGATGCTGCTGGTCGATCCGTCGGAGATCTGCTTTGCGGCGATCGACGAGGGCGTGATCCGCATCGTCACGCGCGCCCTCGAAGGCCATGCGCGTGCGCGCACGCTCGAAGAATTGCAGGAACAACTGGACCCGACGCAGTTCTGGCGCGTGCATCGCGGCTTCATCGTGAACATCAATCACATTCGCGAAGTGGTGCCGTGGTTCAAGTCAAGCTATCAACTGCGCATGGACGACCGGCAACAGACGGAGATTCCCGTCAGCCGCGCCCAGACCAAACGGCTGCGCGAACTGTTCAACCTGTAGCGCCGGGCAGCAGGCGGTAGAGCCAACGCCGCAACTGGTCCGTGTGCTTCTCAAACCCCTCGTAGACAATCTGCGCATACACGATGAGCGCCACCATCAGGCCCAGGCCCGCGAGCAGCGCGCTGGACTGCAGTTGCTGGCGGTTGAGATGGAAAAACGCCAAAAGAAAAACCAACATGGGCATGTGCACAAGATAGAGCGTGTACGAACTGCGCGCCGCGCGATGAGCCACCACGCGATACCATCCTGGCAACGCATGCGCCGTACATCCCTGAAGGCTCCAAACCAGTGCGCTCACCGCCAGGCCGAGCAAAAGATCCACGCCATAACCGGCATAGAGCTTCTCAAGCACCATGCACGCGGCAACCAGAGCGATGGCGCTGCCAAGAAGCGCCGTGCGCACCCAACGCACCAAGGATGCCGTGCTCGGCAGAAACAGAATCAAGACGCCCATCAGCCAGGGAAGCACGAGCCAGGCGACCATAGGCCCGACGAGCCACACCCAGGCCAGCACAGCCGCAAGGTTGCCCAGCCGCGCCTTCCATGTCTTCGACCGGGAGCAGGCCGCAACGAGAAATGGAAACAGAAGGTAGTACCAGAACTCGTTGCTCAGGCTCCACAGCGGGCCATTGCTGCCAAAGGGAGGAACCACGAAGCGATGTGTTCCCGGCAAAATGATCGACTGCAAATAAAAAAGATTGCCGCATAGAACCGGCAGCGTGCAGCGCGCGCGCACGTCATAGGCCAGATGATGCATCCCCGAGGTGCCCGCATAGAGCGATGCGGCACCGGGCAGATGCATGCCCCAGGCGTCGAGGCAGGCCCCGAGCAGCAATGCGGGAATCAACACGATGTACAGCCTGGAAAGGCGCGCCACCAGATAGCTGCGCCACGACCAGCGTTGCGCGGCGTGCGCCCGCAGAACGCTTCCTCCGACGAGATAGCCGCTCATCACAAAAAAAACAATGACCCACCCGTGCCCGACATTGGTGACAAAAAATGCGAGCGCCGTGTACCAGTGATGCTCCGTGATCTGCCGGTAGTCCAGGAATAATGACTCGCGACAATGAGAAATCATCACGAAAAATGCGGCCAAACCGCGCAACGCATCAAGATGCACGGAGGCATCCGGCGCCGGAGGCTGAAAGGCACAGCTTGCTTTGGCGGGTTGTGTCGACACTGTCGAGGACGCCATGACGGGCAGGCTCAATTACATTGATTTTTAGTTGCAACTTTGATTGCAGAGAGGCAATGCAAGAAAGAATCAAGAAACGAAGCCATCATACAGGAAGCATGAAAATCCGCAATGACTTTTTATCACTCGCCGAGTCTTGCACGCCGCTCAAAAAAGAGGCTACGCGTATTCCGAAAAGGCTCTAGTCGTAGCGCTCATAGATGATCTGTTTGCCATTCCAGCCAAAGCCGGTCAACGTATCGCGCACGCCGGAGACCATGCGATTCAGGCCACAAATATAGGCATGAATATCGAATTTGAGATCCGCCGGTGGCGTATTGGCGTCGACGGTGGGCTGCGGAAGAGGCTGGCCTAAACGCGCGGCGCGCTCTTCGACGATGCGTGCCACATGCTCCTGCACATAACCGCGAGGCCCCGTCCAGTTCTCCTCGGCGCGACTCAATGTCGGCAGATAGTGGAAGTTCGAGTGCTTTGCGGCAAGGGCTTCAAACTCCTCGCGGAAGTAAAGATCAGAGGCATGGCGCGTGCCGTAGATCAGCCAGATGTCCTTGCCCTGGCTCTGGTCCGAGCCATCCGCGGGAAACAGCTTTTGCACGATGGAGCGCATGGGAGCGATCCCCGTTCCTGTCGCAATCAGAATCGAATCCGTGACCGGCTCACGCAGCGTAAACAGGCCGTGCGGCCCATGCACCTGAATCGTATCGCCGGAATCAAGATCGGAAAGATCCGCGAGGTGATTCGAGAAGAAACCGTCTTTCACGCGATTCACGCAAAGCTCGAACTGCTTGCCATGCGGCGCCGAAGCCAGCGAATAGGCCCGCGTCTGCTGCTTTCCTGCCGCGTCAACGGCCACAGCCGAGATGAACTGCCCGGGCGCAAAAGGGAACTCCTTCACGCCATCGATTGAAAACTCCAGATGGAAGCACTGTGCGGATTCCGAGATGCAAACTTTGCGATCAAGCCTGGCTGTCAACAACTCACGAGCCATCTATTTTATCCTCCGGGGGAAATTACCTGTATAGATGATGTTTGCGCAGCACAATGGATTCATGCTGGCTGCTGATTGCCCCGTGGCGCGAGGCCATCGAGGTGTGTAGAAGTAACTTATCGTTTATAAAACAAAAAAACAGACATAGGGTTCACTCTGTGAAACACGCATAAACAAAGGGCAAACAGAGATTTATCTATCGATAAATATTACGCGAATAGTGAAAACATATATAAGTCATTTTAGCAGGTGAGCCGCAATAGTTTTTTTGAACCGCGCGCCTTCAGGAATTCAATGCACATGCATGATTCAACAAACGGCGTTTTTCCGTATAACTTGCGCATAATACTCCGCACTAAGTTTCGGCGTGCGCTTCTGCGTTGCAAAGTCGACATGCACAATGCCAAAGCGCTTTTCATAACCATCGGCCCACTCGAAGTTATCGAGAAAACTCCAAAGAAAATATCCTTTCACCGGGACGCCCTCATCTATGGCGCGTTGTAATTGCGTGAGTCCGTTGCGGAGAAACATGACGCGGTCGGTGTCATAAACCTTTCCGTCGGCCGCGATCTGATCCGTAGATGAAGTTCCATTTTCTGTAATGTAAAGATTCTTTACTCCCCATAGATCGTGCACCAGCCTTGGTGCCCAGTACAGCACGTCGGGGCCGAGGGTAATCCATGGACTCAGCATGCGCGGATACGACGCGGGCACGGGGATCATCGCATAGCCCGCTTCGCTTTCATCGGCGCGCACGTAGAAGGGTTGATAAAGATTGAGCCCCACAAAATCGAGCGGGCTGGCAATCGACCTCATCTCCTCGGCGGTATGCACGGGGGCATTGGCGCCCAGACGCTTCAAATAACCAGGGGTATAACTCCCTTCAAGAATCGCCGTGAGATACATGGCATTTTCTTCGCGCATGGCGCGGCGCGCGGCCTCACAATATTGCGGCGAGTCGATGGCGGGAATCGTTGCCAGCACATTGTCGGCAAGCCCCACGCGCGTTCCCGGTTTTGCCTGCGCACGAATGGCCTCAACGGCAAGGCCATGGCCGAGCAGCGCATGGTGGCTCATCTGCGCAATGCGTTTTGCATCGAGCTTGAAACCGGGCGCATGCGTGCCTTCAACATTGCCGTTCTCGATAAAAGTGCGCACCTCATTGACGGTCATGAACGCGTGCACGCGATCAGAGAGCTTGCCCGCAACGAAGCCCGCGTAATCGGCAAAGGCCCGCGCCGTATCGCGATTCTCCCACCCGCCGCGATCCTGCAGCGCTTGCGGAAGATCCCAATGATAGAGCGTGCAATAGGGCTCAATGCCTGCTTCAAGCAGGGCATCGACCAGGCGCTGATAAAAGTTGATTCCGCGCTGCTCGGACGCACCTGTTCCCACAGGAAAGATGCGCGGCCACGCAACGGAAAAGCGAAAGGCCTTGATGCCCATGGCCTTCATGCGCTGAATGTCATCGTGATAGCGGTGATAAAAATCGTCGGCAATATCGCCGGTGTCATTATGATCGATGCGCCCTGGGGTGTGCGCAAAGGTATCCCAGATAGAGATGCCGCGCCCATCTTCGCGCACAGCACCTTCCACTTGATAGGATGCCGTGGCCGTTCCCCAAAGAAACCCCTTGGGAAACGCCGAACGGCCTTTCGGAGAATCCGGCGAAGAGGCGTAGGCAGCAATGCCCGCATCCATTCCAGGAAGAAACATCGTGGCTGCGCAACAGCCCGCCAGACGAGCCAGAAATCGACGAGAAACACGAGTGGACATGCTGATCCTGTGTGATTGCCGCGGTGAGGTTTGCTGGTCCGCTCATCGAAGAACGGACCAGCAAACAGGGGAGGGCAAAGATTTAGAACTGTAACTTCAGCGCGAGTTGCAACTGGCGCGGCACATAGTTCGGGTCGGTCGCAACGACCTGCGCGAACTTGTTGCCAGCGGAGTTGCTCATCACACCTTCAGAGGAGTGAATGTTGTTGTTCAAGTAGAAGCTGGGCGTGTTGGTAAGGTTGAAGGCCTCGGCCCGGAACTGCAACTTCACACCTTCGATGAGCACGAAATCCTTGAAGAGCGAGAAGTCGATGTGACGGAAGTGAGGACCATAGATGGAGTTGCGATGCGTGTTGCCGACCGTGCCCATCGCCTGCGGCACAAAGGCGCAGGGATTGAACCAGTCGCTGCCCGATCCGGGCTGACCGATTGCCTTGATCTTCGTCGGTCCCACGCATGTGGGGTTTGCGGCGAAGTTACCGGGCTGGAAGGGGTCGCCGATCTGGTTCGGACGATCGGGTCCGCCGTTGTATTGCGGAGTCGCCCAGTTGCTGTACGTGGTCGAGCTGCCGCTCACCGTCTGTCCAGTGCCATTGACAACGGAGATCGGCTTGCCGCTTTGCCAGGCAACAATCGAGTTGATCTGCCAGCCGCCCAGTGCGATTCTTTCCGCCCGGCTGCTGAAGTTTTTCAGCGGCAGTTCATAGTTGATGGAAAGCGCGAAACGGTGGCGGATGTCGTTTTCCGCGTTGCCGTATTCGTACTTACGAATGTTCGTCGGATCGGCATCGCCCCATCCCTGATGACCTTCCTCGGAGAATCCGACGATGTCGCTCAGAGCGTGGCTATAGGTGTAGTTGCCATCAAAGGCGAGGCCTTTGACGAAGCGGCGCTGGAAAGACATCTGCAGGCCGTTGTAGTTGGATACACCGCCGGTCAGCAACCAGTTAATGCCGCCGACATTGGGCAAAAACGTATTGAGCGGACGCGGCGTGTTGTAGCCACCTGCTTTCACCTGCGCCGGTGTTGGATCGTTGATGTCGCCTAAAGGCTCGGGCAGATGCTGGCCGACATTGCCGACATAGCCGATGGTCAGCACGTTGGGCCCAAACTGCCGCTCGATTTGCAGGTTGAACTGCTGAATCATGGACGAGCGGATGCTCGGATCCTCGGCCACGAACGAAAGAGAAGAACTGGTGATGGTTTGGGGTACCGGCGTCGGCAAGCCGCTGTCGAAGACCGACTGGAAGCCAGAGCCGCTGCAGGCCGACTTCACGGAAGAAGCCTTGGCACCTGCATTGATCTGAATGTTATAGGCCGCGATGGATTCGCAGCTTGGCGAATACACTGAGGTGAAGGGTGCATTCTTCAAATCGGCATTCGAGGTGTAGTTACCCGGGAAGTAACTGATGCCGTAACCGCCGCGCACCACAAGATTCGGCAACGCTGCATACGAGAAGCCAATGCGCGGAGCAAAGTCGGCATAGTCGGTTTTGATGCCCGCATTCGCCGAAACGCCGTTGACATTGGCCACCTTCAATGCGGCCTGCGCCGCCGTTGCGGAGGTAGCAGCGAGCGCCCCATAGTAATCGAAGTTCGAGATCTGGTTGTGCGCTTCGGTAAACGGCGTGTAGATGTCATACCGGAATCCGTAGACGACGGTCAGCTTTGCGCCCACCTTCCAACTGTCCTGCGCAAAAAGTCCCGTCTCCCAAGTGCGATAGTCGGGCGTGTTGAGATCGATGTTGAAGCTCGACCCCGTGAAGGCTCCTGCCAAGGTTGTCGACAGAACCTGATCCGGCGTTGAATCCGTGGGCAAACCAAAGCCCGAGTAGTGGCCAAACGGAAATGCGCTTTGCAGGTTCCGCGCCTGGCGGCGAATCAGGCTTGCGCCCGCCTTCAGGCTGTGGTTTCCGATGGTGTAGTTGACGACGCCAGAGTACTGGAAGGTGTTGTCGATGTCCTGCAAGGGGACGTAGGCACCGTCACCGAGCGAGGAGAAATCGTTAATGTCCACAGGGGTAAGGCCTGCGGTCAGGCTGTAGGTGTTCGACGGAAAACCAATGGTCACATCGGCATTGGAGTTGTAGTTCTGCGGCGTTGAGAAGTTATTGACGCGCGTATAGGCCGTGCGCAGATCGAGCACCAGATTCTGCGAGAACAGATGCGTAAATCCGAAGGCATACTGCTGCGCATCGTCCTTTGCCGCGCCCGTGTAGGCCCAGTAGTTTCCGCCTGGCGTAATCCCCTTGATCGCGCTCGGCGCATTGGGATTGGAGCCAGCCGGAAGATAGGCCGGCATATCGGTCGTGGACCGGTTGAAGTTATACCGGCCGAAGAAATGATTGTTGGCGCTGAAGGTGTGATCGACACGAATGTCGAAGGTGTGATTGAACTGCGTCTTGTTCGGGCTGATGGAATAGGTGTTGGTGCCCACGTTTGGCGCCGGATACAGCTTCAGATACGCAAGCGCAATCGGGTCGACAATCTGGCTTGCGGGAATGCCGTTCGTGCTGCACGGATTCGTTGTGCCCGCGCAGTAGGTTCCATTGGGAAACAGGCTCGGAAAGACCTGCTTGATGGTGCTGGTGCTGCTGGCTGCATTGATTGCGGTGTACTCCGCCAGCGACGGCACCGTGTTGGTATAGGTTGTGCCCTTCACCTGACGGAAGCCTTCGTAGTCACCAAAAAAGAAGGTCCGGTTGTGAAGGATGGGGCCGCCGATGCTGCCGCCATACTGATTCTGACGCAACTCGGGAATCTTGCCCGTCGTCGCAAACCAGTCCTTGGAATCAAAGGCGTCGTTGCGCACATATTCGAAGAGGGTTCCATGGAATTTGTTGGAGCCCGATTTGGTAACCAGATTGACAACGCCACCGGCCGTGCGTCCTGCCTCCGGCGCGTAACTGTTGGTTTGTACCGTGATCTCCTGAATGCCATCGATGGCCGGTTTGACGCCAATCGTGCCAATGATGCGCTCGTTGTCGTCGATGCCGTCCACCACATAGTTGTTGAGCGTGTCGTCCTGACCGTTGACGGAAAATCCATTCGTCGAACGGCGATCATCGGGACGACCGCCACTGGTCAAGCCATTGCCCGGGCCCTCATTCGCACCGGGAACCAACTGCACCAACTGCACAAAGTTGCGGCCGTTCAGAGGAAGATCCTGCACGGACTGCTCGGTCACCGTCGAGCTGACGGTGGCATTGTCTGCCTGCAACAGGGGCGACTGCGCCTCGACCACGACTGTCTCCGCACCGCCGCCAGCTTCCAGGTGGATATCGGCGCGCGCGCGGTCACCGGCCTCAATCGCAATGGAGGTCGTCGCCGTCTTGAAGCCGGGAGACTTTACGGTAATCGAATAATGTCCCGGAGGAAGCAGCGCGAACTGGTAGTCGCCGCTGCCACTGGAAACTGCCGTGCGACGATTGCCCGTGGCGGCATTGTTTAGCGTCAGACTGGCGTTGGGCACCACGGCACCGGTGCTATCGCTAATCGTGCCGACAATGTCGGCCGTGGTGAGTTGAGCTCTGCCCTGCTGCGATCCGCACAGGATCACCCCAAGAGCAAGAGCGAAACACCAGATCCACGAGAACCCGCAGAGGGGGTCTTTCTTCTTTTGTTTGAATTGCATCTTCATGAATTGCCTCCTTGTGATGCCGGGCCAACCTCTTGTCTTTTGCACAGAATGTCGAAATGCCCGCGTACAATTCGGCCCGAAGATTAAGAGCAGAAGATTTCCATGTCCAGTGATTTTCCGGTATCTTATCTGATCTTTTTATGTAACTCACTAACAAACAGCCATTTACGGACTTGTTAATAACAGTAAATCTTACCGATTGTCATTTCGATTCAATTCAACTATGCTGGCGTGCAGCTTTAAAGAGGCACTTCCGGATGATCCCTGCCGATACCGAATACGAAATCTCGGTTCCAAAGAACAGCGAGGAGATCGACAAGATCCGGCAACAGATGCTTCGCGTTCTGAGTTCGGAGCGATTCAAAAACAGCCGTCGCTACCCTTCCCTGTTGCGCTATCTTGTCGAAGAAACCCTAGAAGGCCGCGGAGAATATCTGAAGGAACGCACCATTGGCGTGCGCGTTTTCGGTTGTCCCGCGGACTACGACACAGCAGAAAACCCCGTTGTGCGCGTGACCATCGCCGAGGTACGCCGGCGTCTGGCCCAGTACTATCAGGAAGAAGATCGCGACGCGGCCGTGCATATCGAGCTTCTTTCCGGCCACTATATGCCGCGCTTTTCCTTCAGCCGCGAGCAGGCCGCACCCACTGCTGCGCCACTACCCGCCGTGCCGCAGGATGTCGGCGCGCTCACGTCCGAAGATCAAGTTCGAGTGCGGAATAAAATCACTCTTCCCTTTCTGCGCCTCGGAAGAGCACATTCCATACGCCTCGTGCTTGCTGCCTGCGTGGTTCTTCTCTTCTTCGGCTACGGATTCACTGCCTGGCAATGGCTCAATCCTTCGGCACTCAAAGAATTTTGGCGGCCCTTCCTCGAAGACCAGCGCACCATCGTGCTCTGCATGCCGCGCGGCAACGATTCCGGCAGTTCCACGGCCTCGGCGGAGGGCATTCTCGAGCCGGGACAAGCAACTCCGGCCAATGCCGCGGACCCCGGTTCCGCGAAACCCTCAAGATCAGATCCGGGCAGCTTTCATGCCTACGAGATGCTCGACGAGGGCATCATCTTCTCTGATGCCGTGGCTGCGCACGCCATCGCCAGCCATCTGGAAGTTCAACATCGCGACTCCATTCTCCGTCTGACTTCGGCGATGAATCTTGAGGATCTGCGCAATGCGCCCGTCGTGCTGATTGGCGGCATCGACAATCCCTGGACCCTGCGCGCGGTCAGCGCACTTCCCTTCCGGTTCGCGGGCACACCCCAGGAGCGCTACTGGATCGTCAACCCCGATCATCCAGACTCGAAGCTCTGGGGACTGGACACCAATCTGCGCATGACATCGGTCAAGCGCGATTACGCCATCGTCGCACGCCTTCATAATGAATCGACCGGCAAGGTTGTCGTGGTGGTGGCAGGCATCGGCATGTGCGCCACGGCGGCGGCAGGGCAGTTTCTGGCGGACGAGCGCGCCATGCGCACCTTGCGTGCCCGCGTCGGCGCAGGCTTTCGTTCGCGCGATTTCGAAGCGGTTCTCAGCACCGACGTCGTCAATGGCATCGCTGGTTCACCGCGCATTGAGGCCGTGCGCGTCTGGTAGGCAAGGCCCTTCGCCAAAGACAGAAAAAGGCCGTGAGAGTTTTCCTCCCACGGCCCTTTGTTTGCGCTGTTGTCTCTGCTTAAAAATCCTCGCCGAAGGAAACCTCGCCAGGCACGGAGACCTGATAGGCCGAGACGCGGCGCTCGAAGAAGTTCGTCAGCTCCTGCACGTCCTGCAGTTCCATGAACGGGAAGGGATTGGTGCAGTGGAAGACGGGCGCAATGCCCATCTGCCGCAGGCGCCCGTCGGCGACGAAGCCCAGGTACTGACGCATATCCTTGACCGACAGACCGGCCACGCCGCCCGAGAGCAGATCCTCGGCAAACTGAGCCTCGGCATCGATGGCCTCGGTCAGCATCTCGATAATCTGACGCTCGAAATCGGCATCCCAGAAGTCCGGCTCCTGCTTGCGAACGATCTCGGCAATGGCAAAGGCAAAGTCGATGTGGCAGCTCTCGTCGCGGAAGACCCAGTTGGTGCCCGCCGCAAGCCCGTGCAGCAGGCCCTTCGAGCGGAAAAAGTACACATAGGCAAAGGCGCCGAAGAAAAACAATCCCTCGATGCACGAGGCAAAGCAGATCATGTTCAGCAGGAACTGGCGGCGCTGTTCGCGCGTCTCGATGCGATCAAGCTGCTGAATCGAGTCAATCCACTTCATGCAAAACTGCGCCTTCTTGGCAATCGAGGGAATATTCTCGACCGCGGAGAATGCGTCGGCGCGCTCATCCGGATCAGGGATGTAGTTATCAAGCAGAGTTAGATAAAACTGCACATGCACAGCCTCTTCGAATAACTGCCGCGAAAGATAGAGTCGGGCCTCGGGCGAGTTGATGTGCTTGTAGAGATTGAGCACGAGGTTATTGGAAACGATGCTGTCGCCGGTGGCGAAGAAGGCCACCAGCCGCTGAATCAGATGCACCTCGGCCGGCGTCAGCTTCTGCTTCAGGTCGATAAGATCGGTTTGGAAATCGATCTCGTCCACCGTCCAGGTGTTCTTGATGCCGTCGCGGTACATCTCATAAAACTCGGGGTAACGCATCGGGCGCAGCGTCAGGCAAAGGCCCGGATCGAGAATGCGTTCGGGAACCTCGACAGAGGAACCCTGCAATAAAGACTTTTCTGAAGTAGACATTGAACTCTTTCTGAACTTGGTTTGAAGTTACTGGCAGGCTTCGCAGGACTCGGGGTTCTCGAGCGAGCAGGCAACAGCCTCTGCCGGAGCCACCGCCTTCTGATGCGATCCACCGGCCACCGTGGTCTTGGCAATGCGCGTGGCTGGGCGCGAACGCAGATAGTAGGTCGTCTTGAGCCCCTTCTTCCACGCGTACATGTACATCGACGAGAGTTTGCCGATATTCGGCGACTCGCTGAAGAGGTTGAGCGACTGCGACTGATCGATGTAGGCATTGCGCGCGGCGGCCATGTCGATCAATGCGCGCATCGGAACCTCCCAGACAGTGCGATAGAGGTTGCGCAATTCTTCAGGCAGCTCCTCAATATTCTGCACCGAACCTTCGGCCAGCTTCAGCTTGGTGCGCATGGCATCATTCCAAAGATTCAGCCGCTTCAACTCTTCCACCAGATAGCGGTTCACCTGCAGGAATTCTCCCGAGAGCGTCTCGCGTTTGAAGAGGTTCGAAATCTGCGGCTCGATGCACTCATAGCTGCCCACGATGGAGGCAATCGTCGCCGTCGGCGCAATGGCGATCAGCAATGAGTTGCGCACGCCGCTCTTGGCGATGCGCGCACGCAATGCCTCCCAACGCACCTTGTCCGTAGGCTCCACGCCCCACAAATCGAACTGGAACTGTCCCTGCGCCAGACGCGTTTCGGCAAAGCTCTCGTGCGGGCCAAACTCCTCGGCCAGCGCGCAGGTTGCCTTGAGCGCCGCGTAATAAATCTCCTCCTGAATGCGCGTCGAAAGCGCCAGCGCCTCGGGAGAATCAAAGGGTAGATGCAGCTGGAAGAAGACATCCTGCAAGCCCATCACACCGAGTCCCACCGGACGCCAGCGTGCATTCGAGCGCGCCGCCTTGTCGACAGGATAGAAATTGATGTCGATGACGCGATCGAGCATTGGCACGGCCAGCTCCACCGTCGTCGACAGCTTCTCGAAGTCAAACTTCGGCTTGCCATCCTCGCCCGTCACCACATGGCGGCCCAGGTTGATCGAGCCAAGATTGCACACCGCCACCTGATCCTGCGCGCTCACCTCGGTGATCTCCGTGCACAGGTTCGACAGATGCACCACATTGCCCGGCTTGCCGGTCTGGTTGCACTTCAGATTCGTCGCGTCCTTGAAGGTCATCCATCCATTGCCGGTCTCGGCGAGCGTGCGCATCATGCGGGCATACAGCTCGCGCGCCTTCACCTGCTCTCGGAACAGCCCCTCGGCCTCGGCCTTCTCATAGGCCTCGTCGAACGCAGGGCCAAACAGATCAGGCAGTGCCGGCACGTCCTTCGGATCAAAGAGCGACCAGAGCGCATCGGCCTCAACGCGGCGCATAAACAGGTCAGGAATCCAGTTGGCCAAATTCAGATTGTGCGTGCGGCGCGCCACGTCCCCCGTGTTGTCGCGCAGCTCCAGAAACTGCAATACGTCGGCGTGCCACGGCTCCAGATAAACGCAGCAGGCACCCTTGCGCTTGCCGCCCTGGTTCACCGCCGCGACAGAACTGTCGAGCGTGCGCAGCCACGGCACAATGCCATTCGACAATCCATTGGTGCCACGAATCAGCGATCCGGTCGAACGCACACGGTGAAAGCCCAGGCCGATGCCGCCAGAAAACTTCGACATCATGGCCACGTCTTTGTACGTGTCGTAGATGCTCTCGAGCGAGTCCTCGGGCGAGTCATGCAAATAGCAGGAGGACATCTGCGCATGACGCGTGCCCGAGTTGAACAGCGTCGGCGACGAGGGCATGTATTCCAGCAACGAGAGCAGCCGATAGAAGGCAATGGCCTCATGCGGCGTACGCGACAGGCCGCAGGCCACGCGCAAAAAGAAGTGCTGCGGCGTCTCGATCACCTTGCGCGTCTCCGGGTCGCGCAACAGATAGCGATCATAGACCGTGCGCAGACCGAAGTACTCAAAGCGATCCGAGTGCTCATCGCGAATCGCGTCGTTCAGCTTGCGCGCATGCTCGCGGACAAACGCCACCACCGCATCGCCAATCAATCCACGTTCGAAGCCGTATTCAATCGACTGCGAAAACGAATAGATATTGAAGGCGGAAACCTCTTTGCCGATCGTCGCCAGCAACAGGCGCGCGGCCAGGCGCGAATACTGCGGCTCTTCGGCGATCAGCGCCGCCGCCGTGTCGATCGAAATGGAATCGAGCTCCCGCGTCGTGGCGCCATCGTAAAGCCCGCCAATGGTCTTTGAGGCCACGCGAATCACATCCACATGCGGCAGCCCCGAGGCCGAGCGCTGCACGGCCCGCACAATCTTGTTCACATCGACCGGCTCCAGCGCGCCATTGCGCTTGCGGACGTGCATGATGGGCATTGGATCCTGCTCGGGGAAACCGGGCAGAACCGGCGACGATGCGACGGACGACTCAACTGTGGACATGAAACAACTCTCCCTGGCCCCTGGAGACACGAAGATGCGATGAGCGCCTCGCTGACAATGAGGACGTGCAATCATGGCCCTTCGCCTCACCCTCGGAGGCATATGCAATATTTCCGTGGCAGATCTTCGGACTCTGCAGGCTCAGAGCACAACGCCAGCGTTTCCGGGCTTCGTCCCCCGTCTCATCATTGGCGCCGGTACCTGCTCTCCGCTGCGGGGCAATGCCGGACTTGCGCTCCGGATTCCCGTCTACCCCCCTGCACCGGCGGCGCAAGGAACTACGGCATAGACCACTATAGATTGTGCCAGCATCACTCTCAACGTCTATTCATTGTGGAAATGTGTAAATCTACCGAAATACTCCAAAATAGGCGTATCCTGTCCGTTTTTGAACCATTCTCGTCCTAGCGAACACGTGGCTTCCACAGATTTTCCACAGAGTGACGGACTCTATGAGAGGATCTTCCCGCCCAGCCTCTCCGCATCGCGCTGCAGAGCCGGCCCCGCGCCCGAGAGCCGGTTCATACACCGTGCCGTAAAGAACTCCGTGTATGATGCACATACAGCCTCTATGGATTGCTTTTCCCGTCGATAGCAGGCGCATACTATGGTCGAAATCAAGCAAAACACTGCCACGCCTCTTTGCGGAACCACTCTGGCTTTGATTCAGTTCGCCGTTTGCGAAGAGTTGCGCCTCGATGTGCTGCAAGGCGCCGCCAACGCGCGCCCCATCCATCAGCCTCGCGTCAAACCCACCGTTCCTTCGTCGGTACAGTACGTACGTCCTCCGCTCACCGAACCGCTCGATACGCTCGTGCTCGAAAGCGGCGAACGGCTTGAAGGCGAGATCAAGTACTACGACTATGGCGTCGTCAGCGTCATCTACCATCTGCCCTTTGCCACCGACTGGTCGAGCCTGATGCAACTGGCCAGCCGCTGGATCTGGGAGATCGATTTCGCCAAACTCGTCGAGCCTCTGGTCCGCCAGCGGCTTGAGAACGCCCGCGCGGCTATGGTCAAGCCCTATGAAAGCTGGCTCAGCGAAGATTACTTCATCTTCCATGTGCGCGAAGCCGAGGGCAACCCCACGGCCAGCGAACTGGTGCATCAACGCGGACAAGAGATTGCGCAACTGGTGCGCGGCGACCGCCAACTGCTCTCGCCTGGCGAGTGCGCCGAGGTGCTCAACTCGCAGATCTCCTACTATGCGAGCGACGCCGCCGTCGTCGGCTGGAATGCCGCCTTTCTGTACGACTCCATCGCCGGCGCCGAGACCGCCATCCAACTGCTCGAATACGCCAACACGCAGTTGCTCGAGTTCCGCCATTACGACGAACTGCTCACCGGCATCCTCGACAACGTCTATGACATGATCGACGAGAAGCGCGGCATGCTTGCCCGCTGGCGCATGTCGAGTTCGGCCACCAAACTGCACACCGTTCTGCTTGACGTCGAAGAACTCACCGAACGCGCCGACAATGCCATCAAGTTTTTGAGCGATATGTTCTCGGCGCGTCTCTACCGGCTGGCCTCAACCCGCATCGGCGTGCCCGACTACAAGAACCTGGTCGCGCAGAAGCTCAAAACCGCCGAGGATCTTTACCAATACATGGTCGAGCAGTTCAACCAGAGCCGCGCCTTCTTTCTCGAGGTCACCGTCGTGCTCATCCTGCTCATCGAACTCTACTATGCCTTCCGCGGCCATCCTGTCTAGAAGTATCATCTCCTGTATTCGTGCAAGGGACGCGATTGCCCCTTGCACGATGGGGGAACATGGCCAACGAAACACCTCGCTCCATCTCCGCATGGCGGCGCTTTTATTCCGAAGAGCTGCGCGTTGTCACCGGCATCGAATCCACCACCATATGCAAAGCCTTTGCACGGGTTCCACGCGAGCAGTTTCTCGGCCCGCCGCCATGGTTGTTCGGCTCAGGAACCTCACTCAACCGCCCGCAATATCGCAGCACCTCACGCATTCATGATCTTTATCACGACATCGTCGTAGCGCTCGACCCCGAACGAAAATTGAATACGGCCCAGCCCAGCCTGATGGCGCGCATGATCGACGCTCTCGGCGCCACGCGCGGGCAGCATGTTTTGCATCTCGGCTGCGGCAGCGGCTACTACACCGCCATTCTCGCCACGATCGTGGGCCAATCAGGTTCGGTTACAGCGCTCGAAATCGATGAGCAACTCGCAAAGAGCGCCGCGAAGGCTCTTCGCGCCTACCCGCAGGCAAATGTTCAGCGCTGCGATGCCGCTTGCTTCATTCCGCAGAAGGTCGATGCGATTCTGGTCAATGCAGGAGTCACGCATCTTCCGCCGCTCTGGCTGCAACAGTTGCGCGGAACGCTGGTCGCTCCGTTTTTCGTAGGGCCTGACCTCGCGTCCCGCGACGCGCTTGTGCTGCGCATCGCCCGCACCGAACGTGGCGGTTTTTCCGCAGAACCGGTGACGACCGTCGCAATCTATCCCTGCACTTCTCTGCGCGATGAGGCATTGCAAATGAAGCTGCGTGCCAGCATTCATTCGCGTTCGATTCTCGAGCTCCAGTCACTGCGCATCGATCCGCACGAGGCAGAGGCAAGCTGCCTGGTGCACGATGCGCGCCTGTGCCTGAGCGCGAAACCGGCCTAAGCCGTATCGACATAGAAACTGCAAGTCGATGATTGAAAAAACAATGGAAATGTCATCCTGAGCCAACGGGGGCCCGGGCGTTTTCTTCAGCCCGGGGGTGGTGAGTCAAAGGATATGCGGTTGCTTTTCAAAAGGCGCTCTGCGGTTGTTTTTTGTAAGCGTCATCTGACGACCGTCT
>DBTV01000018.1 GCA_002307235.1 Acidobacteriaceae bacterium UBA1307 | reverse complement strand
GGAGAGATTCGAACTCCCGACCTAATGCTCCGGAGGCATTCGCTCTATCCAGCTGAGCTACGGGCGCGTATCTACAGCATACAGCAAAAGCGGACGGCGCGGAAACGAAATCCGCCCGAGCCTAACGTTCCTTGGGCGTGGTGCTGGACGCGGCGGCGCGTTGGGCTTCAAGCGAGGCCATCACCGACTGGATCAGTTCCTTTGCGCCCTCGACGCCGCCGAGAACCGCTTGCAGATCGAGCGCGGGTTTGCTCGGGTTGCGCGTCGAGGCGCAGTAGACGCCGTGCTGGCCGACCAGGATCAGCGCGTCGGTCAACAGATCGAGAGCCACAGCCAGCCGCCCGCGCTCCGGGCCCATCATGAATTCGAAGCGCTCAAGCTCCGTGCGTTTTTCATCAAGAATCGTTGTCATCGCTTTCGTTGGATGAGCGCCGAGTGCGTGGCGATTGCGATTTTTTTGCAAAAAACTGCACTGGTTTTAGGGCAAAAAACGGAATCCATTGCAACAGACTGGCCGCGAAGGAGTTGGCCGCGTGAATCTTTTCAGGTGCTCGTGGGAGAATAAAGAGCAAGACGCCATGACCGAAGAATTGAACAACCTATCCGCTTCCGCCTCCACCTCCGAGCCCGCCGCAGTCGCTACTGCCGCCGTTCCCGCAACCCCGTCGACGCCAGCGCCCGAAGAGCAAGAAGAAAACTTCGGCGACCTGCTGCGCGCCTTCGAAGCCAGCCACAAGCACAAGACCGCGAGCGGCGCCAAGCAGCTTGAGGGCACCGTGATTTCGCTCTCCGAAGACCGTGTCTTTTTCGACATCGGCTACAAGGTCGAGGGCGTTGTTGCCCGTTCGGTCTTCAAGAACAACGCCGAGGAAGTGAAGCCCGGCGACAAGTTCCCGGTTTCGGTCACTGGCCGGAACGAGGAGCATTATTACGAGCTGTCGCTGTTCAAGGTGGCGCAGCCCAAGGACTGGTCGGCGATTGAGAAGGCCTTTACCGACAAGACAGCCGTGGTCGGCACCGTGACCGAGTTGCGCAAGGGCGGCTTCTCCGTCGACATCGGCACGCGCGCCTTTATGCCCGCCAGCCGCAGCGGCGTGCGTGAGACCGCCGAGATGGAAAAGCTGGTCGGCACCGAGATCAACTGCCGCATCACCAAGCTCGACGTGGAATCGGAAGACGTGGTCGTTGACCGCCGCGTGGTGCTTGAAGAGCAACAGAAGGCCGAGCTCGAAGCCCGCTGGTCGACGCTCGAAGTGGGCGCGACGCTCGACGGCACGGTTCGCTCGCTGGTTCCCTACGGCGCATTCATTGACCTGGGCGGCATCGACGGCCTGTTGCACGTCAGCGACATCAGCTGGAGCCGCGTGAACAAGCCCGAGGACGTGCTCTCGGTCGGACAGCAGATCAAGGTCCGCATCCTGAAGCTCGACGGCGAGAAGAAAAAGATTTCGCTCGGACTCAAGCAGCTTGCGCCGGAGCCGTGGGAGACAGTGCCCGCGCGCTATCAGGCCGGGCAGCGCATCAAGGGCACGGTCGTGCGCCTGACCGACTTCGGCGCCTTCGTCGAGATCGAGCCGGGTGTCGAGGGCTTGATCCACATCTCGGAGATGGCCTGGAACAAGCGCGTGAACCACCCCAGCGAGATCGTCAAGGAAGGCGAGCAGGTTGAGGCGGTGATTCTGTCGATCAAGCCGGAGGAGCAGCGCATCGCGCTCGGCCTGAAGCAGACGCTGGCCGATCCGTGGCTTGAGGTGCAGACGCTGCATCCGGTGGGATCGCAGATTGAGGGCGCGGTGACCAAGCTGATGGCCTTTGGCGCTTTCGTGCAGGTGGCCGAGGGCATCGAGGGTCTGGTACACATCTCGGAGATTGTCGACGACCGCCGTCTCGATCATCCGTCGGAGGTGCTGCACACCGGGCAGATCGTCCAGGCGCAGATTCTGGCCATCGACACCGAGAAGCGTCAGATCAAGCTCTCGATGAAGCAACTGCTGCCGACCGGGCTCGACGAGTACATGGAAGAGCGCAAGGTGGGCGACAAGGTTTCGGGCCGCGTGGTTTCGGTCAACGGCGCCCATGCGATTGTCGAACTGGGCGATGGTATCCGTTGCGCCTGCACGGTGAAGGCCGCACCGGTCGAGGCCAAGCAGGAGGCTCCGAAGGCCGCGCCGGTTGATCTTTCAGCGCTGACCTCGCTGCTTTCGGCGCGCTGGAAGAGCGGCGCTCCGGCGGCCGAGACCAAGAACGATGCACTGGCTCCGGGCCAGGTGCGCAGCTTCACCATCACCGAACTCGATGCGGCCTCAAAGAAGATCGTGGTCGAACTGGCGTAGTTTTTTTCTGCTTCAGGCGAAGGCGGGCTTGCGCGAACCATGCGCGGGCCCGCTTTTTGTTTTGGAGCCATCCTACGTTGGTTGCAGAACGGAATTGTCGACGGCGATGCGCGGGGTCGCGATGGGCTGCTCGAGCGGAAGATCGATCTGGAAGAGGGTGCCGCGCCAGGGGCCCGTGGTCGCTGAACGCAGACGGATGGTGCCGCCGTGCTTCTCGACCAACTGATGCGTCACCCAGAGCCCGAGGCCGGTGCCGACCGATCCCTTGGTCGTGAAGAACGGCTCGAAGATGCGCTTGCGCAGGCCGCGTTCAATGCCCTTGCCGTTGTCGGAGATGAGGATGCGCATGTACGGCAGTCCGTTGCGCAACCGGGTGCAGGCGCGAATGCGGATCGTGCCGCCATCCTCGACAGCATCAAGGCTGTTGGCCAGAAGATTGGAAACGACCTGCCGCAGTTCGCCGCCGACGCCCACCACCTGCAGACCTTCGCTCCATTCGCGCACGAGCGTCACATGCGCGGCCTCGATGCGGCGCTGGAACAGGTCAATTGCTGAAACGATCAATGCATCAATCCGCACCGGCTCGGGCGCATTCACCTCGCGATAAAAGCCAAGCGTCTGGCGCGTGATGTGTGCGATGCGCTGCAGTTCGGCATCGGCCTGTTCCAGGTAGCCACGTACCGAGGCCGGCACCTCCTTGTCCGAGGCGGCCAGAAAAAGCAGATTGGTGACCGCGGCCAGCGGGTTGTTGATCTCATGCGCAATGGCCGCCACCATGCGACCGACCGAGGCCAGCGTGGCATTGCGCAGCAGAGCTTCCTCGGATTGCTTCTTCTCGGTAATGTCGCGGGCAAATCCCTCGCGATAGAGCGGCGTTCCATCCTCGGCCAGAGTGCAGGAAGCGACCACGGACAGCCATCGATATTGCCCGTCGCTGGCCATGTGGCGATACTCGAACTCGGCTCTGCCAAAGGTTTCGGCGCGCTTGCTCTGCTCAACAAACATCCTGCGATCATCGGGGTGGATATGCGTCGGCATGGCCCCGAAGGAGAGGTTGCTTAACTGGTCGGGAGAGTATCCAAGCACGGCTTTGACCGCCGGGCTGATGTATTCGTAGCGATGGGTCCGCAGATTGAAGCGGTAGATGATGTCGCGCGAGTCACGCAGGAGCGTGCAGAAGCTCTCGCGGCTGGCGCGCAACTGCTGCTCGCGCTCAAGATTGGCCATGCGACGCATCCGTTCGCGAAAGGACGTTGCGACCAGACTCATAAAAAAACCGATACTGCAGAAAAAAGCCAGTGCAACTGTGTCAGATCCATACATGATGGCCCAGTGCTGCACCGGAAAAATAATCCAGTACTGGGCCATCAGGGCGGCCAGCAGCGTGGTCAGCAGCCCGGCCCTGAAGCCATAGGCCAGCGCGACCAGCAGAACAATGGGCGAAAACAGTAGATAGGGCGGCAACGGCAGATGAAAGGCAACGGCGAGAAACTGCCTGAAAACAAAGGGGACCACGGCGGCCAGGACGGCCACGGCATAGCCCCAGCGCTGTTGGCGCAACCGCATCGGACGCTCGACCGCCGCCACAAGATTCCGGAGGATTCCGGACCAATTCGCACTCTTTCGCATCGCCCTCTGTAGTCGTAGGAGTTCAGCGACTATAGGGCGCATCATAGGACGGATTCGGGTACGCGTCAATTGCGCGGGAAGCCGACCCGCCCCCTCAGGCGGTATCATTTCCAGGTACGATTCGGCCCCTGTTTCCACCGCGGGAAAACAGGATGAAGGCACACGTCACAGAGGCCGGTAGAGGCTCATCGTGACGGAAGCGCCGCGCGAAATAGGCCGACAAAAAGAGAGATCGGCACAAAGGTTCCTAGAGCCGGTTGTGCCACCAACACAGCACGAGAGCTGCGAGAAGGACGCTATGACAACGATTACATCTCCGACCCTGCTGGTTCTGGCAGCCGGCATGGGAAGCCGCTACGGCGGTTTGAAGCAGATCGAGCCGATCGGCCCCAACGGCGAAACCCTGATCGATTACTCCATCTATGACGCTCTGCGCGCCGGCTTCGGCAAGCTGGTCTTCGTCATCCGTGAGAGCTTTGCCGACCAGTTCCGCGAGGTCGTCGGCTCGCGTTTTGAAAAGCGCGTGAAGGTCGAGTACGTCATGCAGGAGCTCGACATGCTGCCGGCTGGCTACACCATGCCCGAGGGCCGCACCAAACCCTGGGGAACCACGCAGGCCATTCTGCTGACGGAAAATGTCATCCATGAGCCCTTCGCCGCCATCAACGCCGACGACTTCTACGGCGCTGAGAGCTTCAAGGTGCTGGCCGATCATCTGCGTTCGGGCTCGCCCGACTACGCCATGGTGGGCTTCGTGCTGCGCAACACTCTGTCGCAGTACGGCTCGGTGGCGCGCGGCGTCTGTCAGGTGGGCGCAAGCGGTTATCTGGAGAACGTGGTCGAGATGACCAAGATCACCCCGGACGGCTCGCATGCCCGGAACACCGCGCCCGACGGCACCGTGACGCCGCTCAATGGCGACGAGCCGGTTTCAATGAATCTGTGGGGCTTTACGCCGGAGATCTTCCCGCAGTTGAAGGCCAGCTTTGAGGCATTCCTGAAGCAGAGCGGCACCGAGGCCAAGAGCGAGTGCTACATTCCGAACACGGTCAACGAACTGGTGCATGCCCATCAGGCGCGCGTCAAGGTTCTGCACAGCAACGACGCGTGGTTCGGCGTCACCTATCGCGAGGATCATCCGCACGTCGTCGACAGCATTCAGAAGCTGATCGGCTCCGGCGTTTACCCGGAAAAACTTTCGTAAATCACGAAGGGCAACAACACGCGGCGCGAAGAGCATGTTCTCTTCGCGCCGCTTTTGTTGCAATCAAGAAAAACTAATTGAGTTCGCCGATGTAGACGCCGAAGGGTTGCAGCTCGATGTGATTGAGCGCGGCTGGATCAGTCCCGCCCGGGCTCTTGAGCAGCGTGTGCGGATGCACGGGCTTCTTCGTCGCGCCGCTCAGGTCAACCGTCTGCGGATCGGCGGTGAAGTTGACGGCGACGACGACCGGCAATGAGCCCGGCACCTGCCGCGACCAGCTCAGCACCTTGTCGTTGTTCACGTCGAGCATGGTGTTGACGCCGCGCGCAAAGGCCGGCATCGTCTTCTTGAGCTTGATCAGATTCTTGTACCAGTTCAGCAGCGAATCAGGATCGTTGCGCTGCGCCTGCACGTTGACGGTCGCAGCCGTCTCGGGCACCGGCAACCAGGGCGTGGCCTGCGTAAAGCCCGCGTTCGGACTCGCGTCCCACTGCATCGGCGTGCGTTCGCCGTCGCGGCCCTTTTCCTTGGGCCAGCCGATCAGGCCGATGGGGTCCTTCACGTCTTGCCTGCGCGTGGGCGGCGTGGTCTTCATGCCGATCTCGTCGCCGTA
>DBTV01000007.1:19158-88659 GCA_002307235.1 Acidobacteriaceae bacterium UBA1307 | reverse complement strand
CGCTCGACGCCATGGTGCAGACCGCCTACAAGCTCTCGGGCTTCAACCGCGAACGGGTGCTCGGCATGGCCGGCGTGCTTGACGCGGGCCGGTTCCGCAGCTTCATCGCGCAGGAGCTCAACGTCAGCGTCGAAAACGTGAATGCGGCCGTGCTCGGCGGCCACGGCGACTCCATGGTGCCGCTGGTTCGCTACACAACCGTGGCCGGCATTCCGCTCAGCGAGTGGCTCCCGCCCGAGCGCATCGCGGCACTGGTCGAGCGAACGCGCAATGGTGGCGCGGAGATCGTGCAGCACCTCAAGACCGGCAGCGCCTACTACGCGCCCTCGGCAGCGGCGGTGGAGATGGCCGAGGCGATTCTCAAGGACAAGAAAAAAATTCTGCCCTGCGCAGCCTATCTTGATGGCGAGTACGGCATCAAGGGCTACTGCATCGGCGTGCCCTGCAAGCTGGGCGCGGCGGGCATCGAGCAGATCGTCGAGATCAAACTCACCTCCGAGGAAAAGGCCGCGCTCGATAAAAGCGCCGCCTCCGTCAAGGAGTTGTGCGCGGTGATCGGCTTCTGATTGCGGTTTACGCCAACAAAAAACCGGCAAGTGGGGTGGCTGCCTTAGTACAGTTACCCCTCCAGGTTGTGGATGGGGCTTCATGGAAGCGACAACTTTACCAAGACCGGCGCGGGTGGAAAATGGGGGTGCGACATGAAGCAGCCTCAGCGTACCTTCGAGCTGCTAGATGTTCTCAAGGAGGTTTGGTCAGTGAATCTAATTGCCTATGTTGATGAGAGCGGCACCCATGATGCCAAAGGTTTGGCTCAGGGCGCTGATACGGCTGGCGTGTTCGGTTATATTGCCTCGCCTGAGGAGTGGGAGGTTGTTGCTGAAGAATGGACTCGCACCCTTGTTGAGTATGGGGTGAAATGCTTCCATGCCTCAGAGTTCGCGAATCGGAAAAACGGCCCCAATAATCCGGCATGGCCGTATCGTGGTTGGGATGACGCAACAAGAGATTCCTTCATCCGCAAACTCATCACGATTGCGCGAGATGGTACTTACTTTTCAGTGGGAGGCATCGTGGTAGTCCGGGCCTACGATGAGAACATTTCGGAAGAGCACAAGAAGGACATGGAGCATCCTTACCAGTTCTGTTTCCAGCTATTCCTCGACCAACTCCTATACGCCGTAAATAACCATCTTGAGCCACCTCTCTGCCCAACCGATAAAGTTGACTTTCACTTCGACCGACAATCGGAAATGGAGGACAGAGCCAGACGCACGTTCAGTACAATCAAGTGCATACGAGACCCGCAATGCCGTCTTGGGTCAATCTCGTTTGACGATAAGAGTGATTTCATTCCTCTTCAGACAGCAGATCTTTTAGCCTACGTCATGCGCCAATCAGCATCCCGAAAGATGAAGGGCGATTGGACCGTTAAATCGGGAGGATGGGAGCAACAGCTGGTAGAACGGGGCAACGCCATCATGGGGTATTACGATGATGGCGTATTTAAAAACTTTCTGACGGGGATAACCAATGAAAAGCAATCCTTAATAGGACGTATTCAAAGCTGATAAGTTGTAATGCCCCATCCACAACCTGTAGGGGCAACTGTACTAAGGCAGCCACCCCACAACCGGCATTCCCGAAGGACAGCCGGTTTTTTGTTTTTTGTGAAGAGAGCCGCTCTAGTCCATCGCGATGCTGAGTTGGTGGCGCACATCGGCGCCGCGCACCCAGAAGATTACGTCGGTGGCAATGTTCGAGGCGTGGTCGGCGATGCGTTCGAGGTTCTTGGCGACCAGAATGCCCTTGAGCGCCTGCTGCGTGAACTCGGGCTTGGCCTGCACCAGCTTGAGCAGCTCGTCATGCGCCCTGCGGTTCATGTGGTCGATCTCGTCGTCCATGTCGCGGACCGAATCGGCCAGTTGCGCATCGCCGTCAAGCAGAGCCTGAATGGCGGTGCGGATCATCAGGCTGGCGTGTTCGCCCATCGCCTCAAAGTCGACCGGCAACGGCACATCGCCGAGCTTGACCAGCTCCTTGGTGCGGCGCGCGACGCCCATCGCCTGATCGCCGATCCGCTCCAGGTCGCCGTTGATCTTGATGACCGCCAGAATAAAGCGCAGGTCGATGGCCATCGGCTGCTCTTTGGCGAGCAGCTCATAGGCCATCTCATCCAGCTCGCGCTGCGAGGTGTTGATGGCCGCCTCATTCTGCTTGACGAACTTGCACAGAGCCTTGTCGCGCTGCAAGAATGCGTCGACCGAGGACTCGACCGCCTGCTGCGCGAGCGCGGCCATGGCCAGCATCTTGTCCTTCAGTTCGACCAGTTGCTGATGAAAGTGAATACGCGGCACGGCAATTTCTCCTATCAGACTATTGTGCATCAAACTCTGTTACAGAATGGCTAAAAGGCGCGGCAGACCATTCCCTGCGGATTTTCTGCTCGATGAAGAACCTTATGCTATCCCGAATCCGATCAAGGCGGCAACAGAATTGGCCCCGTGGTGCCTCTCTGGTAACGCCGGAACTGGTCGGCAAAAAACGAAGGCCACCGCGCGGGTGGCCCTGGCGTCCTTGTTGCGTCAAACGACTACAAAGCGGGTTCAAGCGGCAGCTCCACCAGCTCGACGCCGGCCTCGGCAAACTGGCCGGTGCTCAACGGCGGCTTGCCCCACTTCTCATTCGTGCTCGGCGTGTAGACCACGCGCGTGATGCCGGATTGCACGACGACTGCCGCGCACTGCGGACAGGGCATGTAGGGCGTCACGTAGATTGAACAGCCGCGCACGTCCTGCCGCGCGGAAAGGATCGCATTGATCTCGGCGTGCAGAATCGTCGGGTACTTGATCTCGCGGTTCTCAAGCCGCTCGGCCGAGTCGGCGACACCCTGCGGAAAGCCGTTGAAGCCGACCGAGACGACGAACTTGCCGCGCGTGATCACGGCGCCGACCTTCGAGCTCGGATCCTTGCTCCAGCTCGCCACCAGACGCGCCATCTCCATAAACCGGTAGTCCCACTTCGTCACCGTCTGCTCACTCATCGTCTCTGCTCCGCGAAGAATCTCTCTTCCATTCTATGAGAAGAGGCGCAGCCGAAGCCGCGCCCCTCGCACAAAAAACGCCGCGCCTACTTTTCGTCGTTGTAGATGGCCACCGTCAGCGGGCCGCCCTCGCGCAGCCGCGCGCGGAACATGCCCGGCGTGTTGAAGCTCCAGGCCTGCTGCCCATCGGGGGTTTCGACAATGACGCCGCCGACGCCCTTCAGGCTCTCGACCTCGGTGTGGATCACCTCATCGGCGGCCTGCTGCGCGGTCATGCCCTTGTACTGGATCAGATTGCAGACCTCGCGCGCCACGCCGAGCCGGATAAAGTACTCGCCGACGCCAGTGCCCGAGACAGCGCAGGACTTGTTCGAGGCGTAGGTGCCCGCACCGGCAATCGGCGAATCGCCCACGCGGCCCGCATGTTTGCCCATCGCGCCGCCGGTCGAGGTGCCCGCCGCCAGGTTACCCTCGCGATCGAGCGCCACCACGCCCACCGTACCGTAGTGCCGCGAGTGCGGCGACCAGAGACCCGCCAACTGCTGCTTGGGCGCAGCCGGCACACCGGCCGGACGCGGCGGAATCGGCTTGCCCTGCTCCTTGAGCACCTGTTCGAGGGTCTCCCACTGCTTTTCCGAGAAGAAGTAGCTCTGCGGCGCCTGCTCGAGACCCTGCTCACGCGAAAACGCGTCGGCGCCTTCGCCAACCATCAGCACATGCGGCGACTTTTCGATGACCTTGCGCGCCAGACTGATCGGGTGCTTGGTGTTATGCACGGCGGCAATCGAGCCCACATCGAGCGTCTTGCCGTTCATGATCGCCGCGTCGAGCTCGACCACGCCCTTGTCGTTGAAGGCCGCCCCACGACCGGTGTCGAACAGCGTCGCATCCTCAAAGATGCGAATCGCCGCTTCCACCGCGTCCATCGACGAGCCGCCCTTATCGAGCACCGCCGCTCCGGCCTGGATGGCCTCGGCGATCTTGGCACGCTCGGCCGCATCAAGCTCCGGACTCGTCTGCGCGCGGAAGATGTCGCCCGCGCCCGCATGGACCTGAATCGCCCAGGCATGCTTTTTCGCTGTCTGCGCCGAGGCCAACCCGGCACCCATTCCAACCAACACACACACGGCCGCCGTGCGGCCCAACCAAGACTGCAAGCTCATCGGCAAATCTCACTTCCTCGCGGGATGCATTGCCTGCCCTCCGCGAAACTTCAGTGTCGCATGAACGGGCTAAATAAAAAACGGGAGCCCCGGCAAAGCCGGAACTCCCTGGTTTTCACGGAGACACGATTTTTTTGGGGAACCATGAGGCCCTACTGCCTGACGCCGCAGAGATAGACCTTCAGGCCCATCGCCTCAAACATGGCAGCCTTGGCGGCCAGCGCGCGGTCGGCGGCCTCGGCCGTGGGCGCGTAAGCCACATTCACGTGATTCGAGGCATGGCGCGCCATGAACTGCTCCTGACTGACGCCGTGCAACACGACGCTGACCAGAGGCCACTCCTGGCTCACCTGCTTCCACCGTCGCTCGATTTCTGCCGCGGGCAGCGAGACCGAGGTGGCGCGGCCCAGATCGACCGACAGCACGCCCGCCTCAATGTAGACGCGGCTCCAGACCAACTCGCCCGGCTTGCCGACGCCCTTGATGGTGCCGCCGCCCAGACGAAAGTACATCGACGGCTGGCGCTCGCTGACTGCGCCCTTGTAGCCGCCGACCAGGTGCGAGGGCGGCACGGCACCGGAGATCTGCAACAGCCAGACAAAGGCGTCGATCCCCTCGCCCTTGTACCACTCGCCCCAGCGCACGTCATGCAACGTCGAGGCCGGATCGAAGCCCATCGCGCGCCAGACGCGGTTGGTCACCAGCAGATCCACGCCCGCCCCCTCGTCGGCCTCATTGAACAGCGGCAAGGGCTGGCCCGCATAAAGTTCGCGCCCATCGAGAGAAAACACCGGCGGACGCTCGGCATTGTTCAGCAACCCCTCGGCCAGATCCGAGGCTGGCGTCAGGTCCTTCAACCCCTGCTGATACTGGATGCCCGCCACATCGCAACCAAAGGCGTCGGCAATGCGCAGAATCGAGATGTACATCTTGCACTGCCAGAGAATCTGCGCGTCGGTCAGATCGGTCTCTTCGTTGGGGCCGGTGTTGAAGCGCATGCCCGCCGCATCGAGCCAAGTGCGCACCTTTTGCGCATCGGCATCAGAGACCTCGCGCATGGCCGCATAGAGCGCCGACTGGCTGAGCCGCTCCTTGTAGATGCCCGCGGCGTTCAACAGGTCGTCTTCGATAATGGCGTTGGCCATGCCCATGCAGCCCTCGTCGAAGATGGCGAACAGGCCCTTGCTGGCCTTGAGATGCCTGGCCAGCGCCACGCCGAGCGCGCGCTCCGCCGCGCCGATCTTGGACGCATCGAAGGCGTGCACATGCGAGCTATCGTGCGTGAAGCTCTTGTTCCTGATCCACTCCCTCAGCCCCTGCTTGAAGAGCGGATCGGTAAAGTCCCTGCTCCACAGGGTCGTGAAGGGCTTGCCGTACTTGCGCAGGCAGGCATTCAGGTTCAACATGCCGACCAGCCCCGGCCACTGGCCCGACCAGTTGGCAACGGTCAAAATCGGCCCGCGATGCTCAAGCAGCCCGGCCAGCACATGCGCGCTGTACTGCCAGACTGACTCTGCCACCACCACTGGCGCGTCCGGATGGATCGATGCGAAGACCCGCATGCCCATCCGCTGATTCTGGATGAAACCGTGCTTTTCTGCCGGGTTATAGGCGTGCGCGCGACGCACCGCGATGCCTTCGGCGGCAAAGGCCTCGGTCAGCAATGTTTCCATCGCCTCCTGGGCTGGCCAACAGACCTCGTTGGCCGAGGGACGCAGGTCACCGCTGGCCACCAGAACAACCTCATTGGCGGCTACCGGCGACGGAGTGGACACTTCAGGAAGAACATAGGCTGCCGACATGGTAAAACCCCTCAAAAAATCAGTAAAATCACCGCGCCTAACGGAAGACGTCGCCGACGCAACAACCGCAATGACCTGCCCCTGCTTCCATTCCCCGAAATTTTCTCGCGGACTTTAGAGCATTGTCCCAATACTCATGCAGTGTTGCGGTTCGTGCAAGGGGTCTATTTCTTGCGAAAAAAGACCCTCGACATCCAGTTTTCCCTCTACAGCAATGGGGGAAATTCTTTAGCGATGACTCTCGTTCGTCCCGCATCATCGCTCTTGCGCAAAACAATCGTCAAGTCACGCAATTTTTTGCTCGGAAATTGGCCTTTTCTCGATTCGCTGTAGAAGTTCTTCGGGAAAATTCGTCTTTCATAGTGACGTGTAACGTTAACGGCAGCGAAGAGTAAAATGTTTTTTTCGAGCGGCAGGTTCTTTTTCCTTCGCGGGAGTGTGGCGAAGATTCCGCCCGGCGTTGCTACACCCAAGAAAGGATGATCCCTTTTCCTATGGCGACCACCATGAAAGACATCGCCCGCGAGCTCGGCGTCTCGATCATCACGGTTTCAAAAGTTCTTCGTAATCATGAAGATATAAGCAAAAAAACGCGCCAGCGGGTTCTCGACAAAGTCCGGGAGATGAACTACACGCCGAATCTGGCGGCGCGTTCGCTGGTCACCGGACGCACCTATCTGGTTGGCCTCGTCGTGCCCGACCTTCTGCACACATTTTTTGCGCAAATCGCCAAATCGCTCTCGACGGCGCTTTTGAAAAAGGGATATTGCCTGACGATTTCGACCTCGGATGAAGATCCGGAGCTTGAGGACCGCACCATCGAAAGGCTGCTCGCCCGCCGGCTCGATGCGCTGGTCATCGCCTCCACCTGCACCGAATCAGAGATTCTGCAACGGATTCACAAAGAGGGCACGCCGCTGGTTCTGGTCGACCGGAACCTTCCCGGCCTCAACGCCAACTACGTCGGCAGCGACGATGAACGGGTCGGCGAAATCGCCACCGAACATCTCATCGCGATCGGCTGCCAACGGATCGCCCATCTGCGCGGCCCCAACACCAGTGGCGGACGTGGACGGCTAGCCGGCTACCAGAAGGCTCTGGCGAAGCACGGGATTCCCCTGTACCCTGGCTACATTTCCACGCAATCGATGGCCGACCTGCACAGTGTCGAGATCGGCGAAAAACTCACGCGGGAGCTGCTGCAGCTTTCTCCGCGCCCCGACGGCATCTTTGCCTTCAATGATCCGATGGGCATCGGCGCAATGCATGCCATCACCGCGGCTGGACTGCGCATCCCGGAAGAGATCGCGGTGATCGGCGCCGGCAATCTGTACTACAGCCGCGAGCTGCGCATTCCGCTGTCGACCATCGACCAGCAGACCGAACAGACCGGTGAACGCACGGCGCGTCTGCTGCTTTCGCTGCTTGAGGACAAGACGCCCCAACAGAACAAGACCGTGCTGATCGAACCCAGACTGGTCGTGCGCGCCTCAACGGACAAATCGAGCGTGCTGTCGTAGCAAAAGCGCCGCGGCAGCACGCGTTGTCTAGAAGCTGGCTGCCTCGAGCGCATGCTTGCCGTCCATGGCGTACAGAATGGTGCGCGCCGCCTCATCTTCGTCATCGTGCGAGCAGAGCATCAGGTCATAGAGGTGCATGTTGCACCAGTTCTTGCCGAAGTACTGCTGCAGATATTTGGCGCGCTCGGCATCGACGGTATGCACGCGCTCCTCGGCATTGACACCGGGATCAAGACGCTTTTTCAGCCGCGCAATGCGCGCTTTTACCGGCGCGTAAACAAAGGCGTGGAAGACATCGGGCTTGCATTGCAGCACGCACTGCGCGCCGCGCCCGACGATGACGCAGTTGCCCTCGCTCCAAGCCTCTTCAATGACCTTCTGGCTGATCTTGACCATCTCATCGGCGTCGAAGACAGCGTTTTCACCCAGTTCAATGCCCGCCGCGAGCGCGGCACCACGCATGGCCTGCTGGTTAAGGCGCCGCAGCCAGGAGACGATGTGTTCGTCGTAACGCTGCACCAGCCTCGCATCCACATGCGCATTGTAGGCAATCGCGTCGATGATGTCGCGATCCAGCAGCTTCCAGCCCAATCGCTCGGCGATGGTCTGCGCTATTCTTCCGCCTCCGCTGCCATACTCCCGATTCACGGTCAACACGCGATATTTCATCGTCAGCACTCCTCTACATCGATGCCAACAGCATAGACCGCGATTGATAGAATGCGCCAGTCCCAAAAGCTACTGCCCCACAATACGCGCAAGATCGGCCTGCGCTACGGCGCGATCCACCGCGGCTTCATAGAGCGAGGCCTCGGCGGCGGCCAATTGCGCCTCAGCCTGCTTCAGTGCAGAGGCGTTGGCCGTCTTCGCCGTAACCTGCTCGGAGACGATACGCCTCATCTCGGTGCGCGCGGCCACGCCATCGCGGGCTGCGGCCAGACCACTTTCGGCCCGCTCGACCTTGCGGATCTGCTTTTCCACGTCGACGCGCACCCGATTTTCCGTATCGGCCAGATGGATCTCTGCCTGGGAACGCTGCGCAACCCGCTCCCTGACCTGCCCGGTGCGTTTGCCGAAGTCGAAGATCGTCCAGTTCATGCGCAGACCGACGACCACATTGTTTTCCGACAGCAACGGCACACCGGTCTGATAAACATGCTGACCGTAAGCCGCGATCTCGGGAAGAAACTCCGCATGCGCAGCGGCCACACCTGCGCGGCTTTTGGCCAGTTGGGCGCGCGCCACTGACACTTGCGGATTGTGTGCAAGCGCGTCCGTCTCAAGCTGCTCACGCGACAGCGGCGCAGCCTGCAAAACAGGTTCAGCCAGATCCAGTTGCGTATCGAGCGGCAGGCCGGTCAGGTTATTGAACTCCACCTGCATGTCGGCAATGGCATCATCGAGCGAACCGAGCTGATGGCGCGCTTCCGCCAACTGCGCCTTGCCTTCGAGCTCTTGCAATGCAAGAACGGCTCCGGCCTCGACGCCGGCATGCGCTTCGGCAAGCTGCTGCTCGCCAGCCTCGATGCGCAACGCCGCCGCACGTTTTTTCTTCTGCGCGGCCAGCAGGCTCAGATAGAGCTTGCGCACCTCGAAGGCCACCTCCGCCTCGGCACGATGCGCATCCGCGCGCGCACTCGAGGCATCGGCGCGCGCCACGCCCACACCGGCATGAATCTTGAACCATTGCGTCAGCGGCTGGGCGGCGGTCGTCGAACTCAGCAAGAAATTCGGATTGCCAAGCTGAATCGAGATACTTTTACCGGGAATCTTTCCCGCGCCCGGATAGGTTCCGAGCACACCGGCCGGCAGCGTAAGGTCTTCGGTCTTGCCCGCATGCGCGGCACTGCTGGTGTTCTCGACTGTCGGAAAATAATTGGCGCGCGCCTCGGTGACACGTGCCTCCATCTCTCTGACGCGCAGCCGCGCCATGCGCACGGCAGGATTTTTCTCCGCCGCCAGCGCCGTGGCCTCCTCGAGCGACAGGTGCCGCGGCTCGGCCTGCGCATGGTTGATGCAAAAAGCAACAAGCAGCAGGACCGGCGCCGCAGTCTTCACCGCGCGCATCCATCCCCAACGCTGATGCACCGCAACGAAGAGCACCGGAATCACCACGAGCGTGAAGAACATGGAACCGAGCAGGCCGAAGGCGATGGCGCTGGCCAGCGGCGACCACAGGCTCGAGCCCGACAGAATCATCGGCAACACGCCAATCGCCGCGGCCATCGTGGTCAAAAAGATCGGGCGCAGCCGGCGCTCGCCCGCCTCAAGCGCGGCCTCTTCAAGAGCGACGCCTTCGCGCATGCGCACGTGAATGTAGTCGATGAGAATGATGGAATTGCGCACGACCAGCCCGCCCAGACTGACGATGCCGATGAATGCGGTAAAGCCGAAGGTGTTGCGCGTAACAAGCAGGCCAAAGGCCGCGCCCGGAAGCGCCAACGGAAAGGCCATCATCACGATCAACGGATCGAGGAAGCTGCGGAACTGAAAGAGAAGAATCAGAAAGATCAGCACGAGACTGATGCCGAGGGCCAGCATCAACTCGCCCGAGGTCTCACTCTGGTTCGCATACTCGCCGCCATATTCAATGCGATAGCCCTGCGGCAGCGGCAGTGTATCGACCTGCTTGCGAATGTCGGCGAGAATCTCGCTGGCCAGACGGCCTCCGGTCGGGAAGGCACGCACGGTGAGCGTGCGCACGCCATTGCGATGCACGATGCGGCCTGGCTGCCAGCCCGGCTCGAGCGTCGCCACCGCATTGAGCGGCACGCGCGCGCCGCTCACCGGCGACATCAGATAGGTATTCGCCAGATCGGTCGTCGTCTGGCGATGCGCGGCATCGAGCCGGAAGGCCACATTCACCGCGCGATCCCCCTCCCAGTAGGTGGTCATCGGCGCGCCCTCAAAGGCTCCGCCCAACTGCTGCGCGATGGATTGATCGGTGAGCCCTAATCGATTGGCCACCTCTTCGCGCGCCTTGACGCGCACCTGCCACTCGTCCTCATGCCAGTCGGTGTGGATGTAGGTCGCGCCGGGCGTGTGCCGCAGAATCTCTTCAACCTGATCGCCGAGCGTGCGCAGTCGCTGCTCGTCGTTGCCGACGATGCGCACCTCCACCGGCGCTTCCATCTGCTGGCCCTGTTGCAACTCCTTCACGAAGACCTGCGCCTCGGGCACCGCGGCGGCAAGCCGCGTGCGCAGCCGCGCCACCAGTGCCGGTGTTTTTTCCGCGCTGGTCGTGTTGATCAGCAGTTGCGCATAGTTGCTCGCCGGCGGCTGCGGGTTCACGTTGTAATAAAAACGCGGCGCGCTGGCACCCAGAAAGCTGGTGGTCATCGAGACAATCGGCTCGGTCTTGAGCACGGCCTCGATCTTTTGCACCGCCGTGTCGGTCGCCTCAATCCGCGCCCCTTCCGGCATCCAGACATCCATCACGAACTGGTTGCGTTCAGCGAGCGGAAAAAACTGCTGCGGCACAAAGCGCAACGCGATGAGCCCGAGCACAAAGACCACCACGCCACTGGCAAGCGCAGCCTTTTTATGCTGCATCGCATAGGTGATTACGCGGTTGTACTGCACCTGCATCCAGCCGAGCAAGGTGAAGTGCTCTTCCACGGTGTCATCCCTGGTCTCGTGATCGACGAGGCCCTTCTGGATGAACAGGCGCGCGGTCATCGGCGTCAGCAGCATGGCCACCACAAACGAGGTACCCAGCGCAATGGTGACGGCAATCGGCAACGCGCGAATGAACTCGCCAACCGAGCCGGTCAACAGCAGCATCGGCGCAAACGAGGCGATGATGGTCAGCGTCGCCGTCAGCACCGGCACCGCCATCTCCGAGGCGCTGCGCCAGGCCGCTTCATCGCGCCCGAGGCCACGATCGAGTAACTCGACATAGTTATCGGCAATCACGATGGCATCGTCCACCACCATGCCGAGCACCACGATCAGCGCGGCAATCGAGACCTGCTGCAACTCCACACCCACCAAATGCAACAGGCCAAAGGTCGCCATCACCGTAACGGGAATGGCCACGGCGGCCACCAGCGCCACACGCATCGGCAGCAACAACATCGTGACCAGAATTACGGCCACAATGGCAATGCCAAATTCACGAAAAAATCCCAGCACACGCTCGGAGACGACACGCGGCTGATCGGCCACCAGATCGAGCTTGATGCCCGGCGGCAGTTGCGGGCGAAGATCATCGAGCGCCTGATGCAGCGCGCGGCCGAAGAAGACAATGTTGTTGCCCTCGTGCATCTCGACAGAAAGCAGCACGGCGCGCTCACCACCAATGCGCACGTACTCGGTCGGATCGGCATAGGTGCGGTTCACCTCGGCCAGATCGGCCACATGCACCGGCTGGCCCGAGGCCGTCACGTCCACAATCGCGCCGCGAATCTCGTCTTCGGTCTTGAGCGTTCCGCTGGCCATGATCGGGGCCTTGTTCTGCCCCGAGGGCACGCCGCCCGCATAAGACACGGTGTTGCGCCCCGCCAGCGCCTGCGCCACGCGCTGCGGATTGACGCCGAACTGCGCCAGGCGCTCGGAGCTGGTCTCAACGTCGATCTCTTCCTGCTGATCGCCGATGCGATGGATCTTCGAGACGGCGGGCAAGACGCGCAGCCGGTCCTCGACCGTCTTTGCATAATCGGTCAACTCACGATAGCCATAACCATCGCCATGAATCGCCAGCAGCACGGCGACCGTATCGCCAAAGTCCGAATCGACAATCGGCCCGCGCACGCCTGCGGGCAATCCGGTCTGCTTCAGTTGCGCCATGTCGAGCCGCAGCGTCGACCAGAACTTGTCGGCATCCTTGACCGACTCGTTCAACTGCACGTTGATCGTCACCATGCCGTTGCGCGTGGTGGAATAGGTTTTGGCGCGACGCACCTGCTCGAAGTGGAAGAGCCGCTCCTCGATCTTGCGCGTCACCTGATCCTCGACCTGATCGGCGGTCGCGCCAGGATACACGGCCACGATCAACCCCTCGCGAATCGTGATCTTCGGGTCTTCGCGGCGCGGCATCATCACCAGCGCGCCGACGCCCACCAGAAACATCATCGCCGCCAGTACCAGCGTGACCTGCGGATAGCGCAGCGAAAGCCGTACGGGATTCATCGCCCGGCTCCCGTCACCCGCGCGCCCTCGCGCACATTCTGCTGTCCGGCCACGACAATCTGCTCACCGGCCTTGAGCCCGGTACGAATCGCCACCTCGTTCTCCACCAGATCTCCCGGCTCGACGCGACGCGCATCAACGCGCCCTCGCGACGGATCGAAGACATAGACCAGCGTCACGCCCCTGGCATCGCGCACAATCGCGTCACCCGGCACCGTCAGCGCCTGCATCGTTTCATGCTCGGCATATATGCGCGCTTCGGCAATCATGCCGGCCCGCAGCAGGTGATCATGATTGGGAACGGTGATCTTGACGGTATAGGTGCGCGAAGCAGCATCGGCGGCAACGCCGACCGCATCCACCTTGCCCTCAAAGCGGCGGCCGCCGAGCGAGGGAATCACCACCTGCGCCCGCGCACCCGCATGCACCCGGCCGATCTGCGCTTCGGCAATCGCCACACGCACCTTCACCGGATCAAGATCGAGCACCGAAAAGACCGGCGTTCCAGCCGAAACCGTGTTGCCCACATCGGCCTTCTTCATGCCGACAAAGCCCGCCACCGGCGCGGTCAGCCGCGTGTCAGCCAGCCGCTTGCCCGCCTCGTGCCGCTGCGCCACCGCCGCCTGGCTCTGCCCCTCGGCCGAGGCCTTGTCCTCGACGCGCGTTCCCTCCTCGGCCATGTGCAACCGCTGCACGGAGGCCCGGTAGGCCGCCTCGATCTTGTGAAAATCATTCGCCGGCAGGCTCTGGTGCTCGTAGAGATACTTCATGCGCGTGTACTGGTCGTTCTGCTGCGCCGCTTCGATGCGCGCCTGCGCGAGCTCCTCCGCGCGCAATCCAGCCTTGGCCTTGCTCGCCACAGCCTGTGCCGCGACGGCCTGTCCCGAGGCCGCGTCAAAGGCATTTTGATAGTCGGCCGCATCAAGCGTGGCCAGCAACTGGCCCTTGCGCACCGGTTGGCCCTCTTCCACAAACACACGGTTCACCCGGCCCGTCACCTGGAAGGCGCACAACGAACTCACGTTGGCCTCGACCTCGCCACTGGCGGCCACCATCACCGGCTCAACCACCTGCCGGGGCTGGCGCAACTGCACGGCAACCGGCTGATCGGCAGCCACCGGCGCTTTGGGCCCGCAGGCCGCGAGAGGAAGCAGAACAAGAAAGACTCCTGCCGCAAGGCCAAAACGCACAGTGCGCGGCCGATCAACCACCGTGGTGGTTGGAAATACCGAATTCAAACGCTGCATGGGCAATCATCCTTGACAAGGAAAGAATGACGCGTCATTCTTTCCTTGTCAAGGGGAAAGAAAGGTAAACTCAAAGCGATGGTTTACCGTAAAACTCCAGCCACCGAAGCACGCAAGGATGCGCGACGCAAAAAGCTGCTCGAATCCGCCGTACGCATGTTCGGCAGGCATGGCTACCACGCCGCCACGGTCCCGATGATCGTCGCCGAAGCGGGCAGCTCGGTCGGCAGCTTTTATCTGCACTTTCGCAACAAGGAAGAGATCTTTGCCGCAGTGCTTGAAGATCTTGGCGAAAAGATCTCCGTGCTTTTCGATGAGATCGAAGCTGAGGAGCCGAATCGGCTGCTCTGCGTCGAGCGCGGCCTGGAATCGCTGTTTCTCTTTCTGGCCCAGACGCCGGAGCTGGCCCGGATTCTTCTCGTTGAGTCCTCCGGGCTGAGTACACGGCTTGAAAAGGTTCGTCGCTCGATCCTGCAATACCATGTGGAGCAGATCCGCATGAATATTCTGGAGATGCCGGAGGTCTTTGCCGTGGCCGATCCACGCATCGCCGCGCAGTGTCTGGTCGGTGCCGTCTATGAGGCGCTCTGCTGCTGGCTCGAAGAGATTCCCGAGCAGCGCCTGCCGGTGCTCGAGGTGGCGCGGGCCGTCTCCGACTACAACATGCGCGCGCTGCGTGCTCAATAACGCACCGCCGTTCCGCTTTTGGACCCTTCCGCTCGTTTGCGCATGATCTTCGTGAACATGGCGCATTTTTCCGGCTACACTAAAGCCGAATCACGCTCGCAATGTTCTCGTTGCATCCTGACCTCATCTGTGGAGGATATGGCATGAAGCGGATCGGCATTCTCTTTGGCACCGAAGACAACTTTCCCGGCGCACTGGTCGCCACCATCAAGGCACGCGCGCGCGACGGTGTTGAGGCGGAGTTCATTCAGATCGGCGCGCCCTCGGCGGAGTTGGCCGCGCATGGGCCGCGCTACGCGGTCGTCATTGATCGCATCGCCCACCGGGTTCCCTTCTACAGCGCCTGGCTCAAGCAGCTTGCGCTGGCTGGCACCGTGGTGCTCAACCATCCCTTCCGGCAATCGTCGAATGACAAGTTCTTCGAGTTCGCGCTGGCCTCGCGGCTGGGCCTTTCCGTGCCTCCCACGGTGATGCTGCCCCACAAGGAGCGGCCCAACAGCCTTGCCGGCGAGGCCCTGCGCAACTTCGAGTATCCGCTCGACTGGGGGGCGATCTTCGCCGCCGTCGGCGAGCATGGCTTTTTGAAGCCGATTCGCGGCAATGGCGGCGCGGATGTCTACGAGGTGCATGATCGCAAGGAGTTCTTCGCCGCCTATGACCGCACGCGCGATCTGTGCATGATCTATCAGCAGGCCGTCGAGGCCGAATTCACCTTCCGTTACGACGTGGTCAGCGAAAAGGGCGTGCGCGGTTTTGCCTGGAATCCTGCCACAGGGCAGCCGCTCGCCGATCTGCCCAAGCTGCCGAAGACCGTGCTCAAACGCATGGAGAACGAAGCGGTGCTGCTCAGCCGCGCCCTCGGTTGTGAGATCAGCCGCATCGAATTTGCCGTTGCCAAGGGCACGGCCTTCGTCATCGACATTGATCCAGCGCCCGAGGCTGATCCGCAGTCCGTCGGCGAAGAACACTTCCGCTGGCTTGTGGACAGCATCGCCGATCTGGCCATCGACAGAGCCCAGGCCGCACCGCAGCCCTTCGCCTTCAGCATCGCGCTGCCGGAGGCTCTGCCCCTCAAGAAAAAGAAAACCGCAACCAGGGTAGCCGCAGCGCAGCGCAAGCAGATCGCATAGACCTCTTCAGGCCGACTCGGTCGTGCGTTTTTCGTAGGCATAAAAGCGCAGCCCGGGTCGGCTATCGAAGGCGAAGGCGCCAGAGAACGCGTAGCCGAGCGAAACAATCAACCGCTGCATCGCGCTGTTTTTCGCATTCGTATCGACGCGCAGAAGCGCGATGCCAGACTCTTGCGCGACACGCTCGGCCTGCTGCATCAACTGGCGCGCAACGCCCTGCCCGCGCCACCGCGGATCGACCGCCATCCGGTGCACAACCATGGCCGGCTCGTCAAGATTCCAGCCCACCTGCGCGTACTCGGGCGATTGGTCCTGCGTCAGCGCCGCCACCCCGGCAACTTTTTCCTGGTCCTCAGCCTGGCACACGGCAACCCAGAGTTGGCCAAGAGAAAGATCGCGCGCAAAGATCTCCCGATTCGGATAGCTCTCGCTCCACTGGAAATTGCCGTTAGCGCGCATGAGGGGAACCACGCCACGCACCAGCGCGAGAATTGCATCGAGATCAGCTTCCGTCGCCAGTCGCAACCGCATCGTGCTCCGATCCTTTCACCAGCAGAAAAGCCTCCGCGCATTTTTCGCACGGAGGCCTTTGCTTGCGCGTTACCGCGTCTTCCATTTGCTCGACAAGGCGGCGAGCTTGTCCTGCATGCTCAACTGCGGCGGCGGAGCCTGTGGACGCGACGGCCCGCGGCCCTGCGCACGTCCGCCGCCGGGCGGCAGCAGCGCCTTGATCGACAGTGCGATGCGCTTGTTTTTGGCATCGGCCCCCATCACCTTGACCTTGACGATCTGGCCAGTCTTGACGGCCTCCGACGGGTCCTTGATGAACTTGTTCGACAGCTCGCTGATGTGTACCAGACCGTCCTGATGCACGCCGATGTCGACGAAGGCACCGAAGCGCGTGACGTTGGTCACGACGCCCTCAAGCACCATGCCGATCTCAAGGTCAGAGATCTCCTTGACGCCTTCCTTGAAGCTCGGCGCAACGAAGCTCTCGCGCGGATCGCGACCCGGCTTGCGCAACTCGGCCAGAATGTCCTTGACCGTGTAGGAACCGGCGGAGAGCTTGGTGCTGTCAACCTTTTCAAGCAGCTCGGGGCGATGAATAATGTCGCTCACCGTGGCGTTGGCCATCTGCGCGATCTGCTCGACAATCGCGTACGACTCCGGGTGCACGGCGGTGCTGTCGAGCGGGTTGTCCGCATTGCGAATGCGCAAAAATCCGGCAGCCTGTTCGAAGCTCTTCGGGCCGATGCCCGGCACCTCGAGCACCTGCTGGCGCGAGCGGAAGGCGCCCTTCTCATTGCGATAGCTGACGATGTTCAGCGCCGTGCGCTCGGTGATGCCAGCCACGTAACGCAGCAAGGTCCACGACGAGGTGTTCAGATCGACGCCAACCTTGTTCACGCAGCTTTCAATCGTCGCATTGAGCGAGTCCTGCAACTGGCGCTGGTCAACATCATGCTGATACTGCCCGACGCCGATCGACTTCGGATCGACCTTGACCAGCTCCGAGAGCGGGTCTTGCAGTCGGCGCGCAATCGAGATGGCGCCGCGCACCGTCAGGTCAAGATCGGGAAACTCCTGCCGCGCCACATCGGAGGCCGAGTAGACGCTGGCGCCAGCCTCGCTGACCGTCACCGAGAAGATGTCCTTCAGTCCATGCCCGCTCAGAAACTCGCGCACAAAGGCATCCGTCTCGCGCGAGGCCGTGCCGTTGCCGATGGCGATGGCGCGAATGTTATGCGCGGCCAAGAGGCGTTCGAGCTTGGGCACCGACTCCTCGTTGCCATGCTTTGAGGTGTGCAGATAAAGCACGTCATGGCCGAGCAGTTTGCCCGTCTCATCGACCACCGCAACCTTGCATCCCGTGCGCAGGCCCGGATCAATGCCGAGCACGGCGATGGGCCCGGCCGGCGGCGCCAGCAGAATCTGATAAAGATTGTCGCGAAAAACCTGAATGGCGTCGGTGTCGGAGCGATGCTTCAACTCGACGCGCACCTCACCCTGAATCGATGCGTTCAACAGGCGCTTCCATGCGTCGTCCACGGCCAGCTCAAGCTGCGGCCGCCAGTCACCTTCCGTGCGCACCACGCGACTGCGAATCACGCCGAGCGCGCGTTCGTTTTCAATCTCGATGAGGAAGTAGAGAATGTTCTCACCCTCGCCGCGACGGATCGCAAGCATGCGGTGCGACGGGATGGTCTTCACCGGCTCCGAATACTCGTAGTACATCTTGAATTTTTCCTGCGCATCGACCGCATCGGTCACCTTGCGGCTGACCACGACGCCCTCGTCAAAGACCATCGCGCGCAGCGCCTTGCGCAGATCGGCATCTTCGCTGATCCACTCGGCAACAATGTGCCGCGCGCCTTCAAGCGCCTCATCGACACTGGCCACGCCCAGTTCGGCGTTGATGAAGGTCGGCGCAAGCGCGGCCAAAGCCAGCTCCGCCGGTTGCTGCGCCCACAGATATTGCGCCAGCGGTTCAAGACCTTTTTCGCGCGCGATGGTCGCCTTGGTGCGGCGCTTCGGCTTGTAGGGCAGGTAGAGATCCTCGAGTTCGCTCTTGTCGAGCGTGGCTTCGATCTTCGCCTTCAGCTCGTCGGTCAACTTGCCCTGCTCGGTAATCGAGGCCAGAATGCTCTCGCGCCGCTCTACCAGTTCGCGGAAGTAACCGAGCTTCTCTTCGATCGAGCGAATCTGCACCTCGTCGAGATTGCCGGTGGCCTCCTTGCGATAACGCGCGATGAACGGCACCGTGCCGCCCTCGTCGAGCAAGCCAATCACTGCCACCAATCCATGCATGGGCAGATTGAGCGTTTGTGCAATGTGAAGAAGAATTTCGGAAGAGAGTATTTTTGCTTCTTTCATGAGGCTCCACGTTCATACTACAAGGCGCGCGAGGCCGCGCGATGTGCAAAACACGAGGGGCCAAACGCATCGACGTTTAGCCCCTTTCGTTGATTCTACTTTGGGAAAGCACGACAAGAATTTACGCGAACTCCACCTTCAGCGTAATGCCGATCTCCGAGAGTTTTTCCTCGGGCAGGGTCACGCGCAAGGCGCCCGCTTCCTGCGTCCACTTCACCGCGTTCCTGGCTCCGAGCAGGCTCACGTGCTGAATCTTGCCCGGTCGCTGATCGCTGTCGTACCCCAGTGCCTTGACGATGGCCTCGCGATGCGGCACGCCCTGCACGAAGGCGTAGAGCGTCGAACCCTTCGTGGTGAAGCGCACATCCTGCGCCGTAAAGTCGCCGCGCTTGTCCTCGTTGAAGCCCTCAGACTTGAGTTTGATCTCCGTCGACGGCCCTTCGCCGTAAATCTTCCACGGCCGCGAGGCAAAGATGCCCTCGCCGTTCACGTCCATCCAGGCAGTGATGTCGCGCAGAACCTCGCGCTCTTCCCAATCGGGTTCGCCCGAGTTCGGCAGCGGCACACTCAGCAACAGATTGCCGTTCTTGCTCACGATGTCGGTCAAAAGGTCGATGACTTTTTTCGCCGTCTTGTACTTTTGCCCGCGCTTGTAATGCCACTGCCCGATGCACGTATCGCTCTGCCAGGGTTCGGCAGAAATCTCATCATTGACGCCACGTTCGCGATCGAGCGCGCAGGTGCCCACCGCGCAATCAGAGTCGAGCTTGCTGTTATAGACCGCCTCGACCACGCCGCCATTGTGCGCCGCGCTCACGTTGTACAAATGCGAAACCATCTTCAGGCCGTACTCTTCAAAGGGAAGATAGCCATCGGTGTAGAGCAGGTCCGGCGCGTGCTGATCGATCAAGTCGGTAACGCGATCCAGATAATGCTTGCGCCATGCATCGGGAATGCCGTCGCTGTTCCAGTCAAGCGTCGTGCCAAAACGGCCACTGTCGGCATCGTGGTAAAGATCCGCAAACTTGGGATCGGCGCCATCATACGGCACGCCGGCCAGCGATCCATGCTTGTCGGCAAGGTGCGCCGTCGCCCACCATTTGTAGCTGATCCACAGATGCTCGCTCACGCCAAAGCGCAGGCCCTGCTTGCGCGCCGCCTCGCGCCAGATGCCGACCACATCCTTCTTCGGCCCCATCTGGACCGAGTTCCAGCGGTTGTACTTCGAGTTCCACAGATCGAAGTTGTCGTGATGCATGCCCATCGAGACGAAGTACTTTGCACCGGCGCGCTTATAGAGCGAGATCAACCCATCGGGATCCCACTTCGCGGCCTTCCAGTCATTGATCAGATCCTTGTAGCCAACCTTCGACGGATGGCCGTAGGTCTGCACATGGTAGTTGTACTGCTCGCTGCCTTCGATGTACATGTTGCGCGCATACCAGTCGCCCGCTTCGATGGCCGACTGCGGACCCCAGTGCGCCCAGATGCCGAACTTCGCATCACGAAACCACTCGGGAATACGATACCGCTTCAGCGAATCGCGCGTTCCCTCAAAGCGCGTCTCCGCGGCCGCGGCACGCACCACGGCCAACTGCGACAAGGCAAGAGCGGAACAGGTTCCGCCCACCGTCTTCAACATTGCACGTCGGTTCATTCGACCAAGACTCCTAAAAAGGCATTTGCAGCAATCGTGCCGACGGGTCGATCCCGTCATTGAAAGCCATCCAGCCGGGCTTTCAAACTCTGCGAAGAATTGTACATGGCCAAGCATGATAATGACGGCCGCAAGAAAGAAGAGCCGACGCATGCGCCAGCCCCTTCTTGAATCTTCGCGCAACTCGGCCGTTTACGCCGCAACGCGCACCACGACGCAAGTAATATTGTCGCGCCCGCCGGAAAGATTCGCGGCATTCACCAAGTCCTCGCACAGCACATCGAGTTCATGACTCGAACGCAGCATCTGCGCAAGCTGATCGTCGCAAAGTTCGCGCGTCAGGCCATCGGAGCAGAGCAGGAAAAGATCGCCCGGCACGGTCTCCAACTCGAAGACATCCGTGGTCACATGCGGCTGGGTTCCGAGCGCGCGCGTAATCACATTGCGCAGAGGCGAACGCGCCGCTTCCTCGCTTGTCAACCTGCCCAGACGCACCTGCTCTTCCACCAGCGAGTGATCGAGCGTGATCTGTTCCAATGTATCTTCGTGCAGTCGATAACATCGGCTGTCGCCGACGTTGAGAATCCACGCCTGCGAGGCCTCGACGACAAGACTCACCAGCGTCGTGCCCATGCCACTCAGCTTCGCATTGCGGTGCGAGCGCGTGTAGATGGCCGCATTCGAGGCAAGCACGGCACTCTCGGCGGCCTCGCGCGAGGGCTTCGCGCTCTTCTCCGTCATGCGATGCATGAACTCATCGACGGCCAGCGTGCTGGCGATTTCGCCCGCCGCCGCCCCGCCCATGCCATCGCAGACCACGTAGACACCATGCTCGACAGAAAACCCGAAGGCATCCTCGTTTGCTGGACGCTTGCGGCCCCGATCGCTAGCCGCCGCGGCTTGATACGTCACAGTTGCCGTAGACAAAGCGCCATCTCCTCTCGCTCAGTTTACACAGATTCTCTGGTTCCTACAGGCCGTGCCCGGACGGTGCGCCACCCGCAGGGATATTCGGTGCCGGAATGGGCAAGGCAAAGATCTGCAGCGCGCCGCCCGACAGCACTGCCAGACGACGGCCGCTCGGCGAAAGCGCCACGTTGCCACCCGCGTCAAACACAGGCGTTGCGGCGGTTTCAAAGACCATCGCGCCGGTGGCCGTATCGAAGACGCGCACGGCCTGGCCCTTGATGTCCTCCTGACCGAGCGGCGCATAGGCACTGACGGCATGGGTCGCCACCAGCGTCTCCTCAGCCAGCCGCGTGCCCTGGGCCGAGCGCACGCGCACCGGCCACACCGAGGTTGCTGGCTCTGCATCCTGCCAAAGCAGCTTGCCCCCGGTCGTAACCCCCATCAGCAACCGCGTACCGTCGATGGCGCAGCCGTTTGCCACCAACAGCGCGTCTGTCTCAAAGTCCAGTCCCGGCACGCAACTGGATTCGAGCGTGCCCAGCAGGCGGCTGCCGCCCGTATACAGATGCAGATTCAGCATCCACGACAGGCCTGAGCCGCGCAGCAACTCCAGATAGCCTTCGCTGTTGATCGGCAACTGCTGCGCCGCACGAATCCGGCTGACCAGAAGCACGCGGCCCGAAGCGCGTTCAAGAATGCGAATCACCCGATCCTCGGCAGTCTGGTCCGCATCGCTATTCGTCGGCGGCTCGTAGGAGTTCGCCACCATATAGCGCTGCGTCGGGTCCATCGCCAGCGAAAGCAGCGGCCCGGGAAAGTGCAACAGCGGCTTCAGCACAAGCTCGGCATCGCCCTCGGAGACATTGGCTCCGTCACGCAGCAGAAAATGCCCGTCGCCCAGCGCCCAAAGGTAATGCGCCCGGTCATGCAGGGTCCAGACCGCCTCGGTTGTCGCCACGCCGGTCGGCAAATCGATCACGACCGCGCGAATCTGCCGCTCGTCTCCGTCCTTGTTTTGCGTGGAATCGCGATGCATCAACCCCGGCACGCGAAAGGTGAACAACAACCGGTTTTCCCCAAGAAAATCGAGAGAAACGAGGCTGACGCGCTGGCCCAGATAGAGCCCTCCCGGAGCCGTAAAGCCCAGAGGCTCAACGGGAATGGAAATCTCGGGCGAAAGGCTGGGCCGGTCGGGCAGGCCGCCTTTCAACATGCGCGGGCGCGGAGGCCGCTCGTTGGCAGCTCCCGCGGCGGCCACGGCGCGGCCCGCCATGGCCAGCGCGCAGATCGAAAGCAGCGCCGCAGCTCTTCTACAGAATCGATGACTGCCCGCGGCAGCGTTCTTTCCGCTCATACTCTGTATTTTCTCCGATTTCCCCCGCTGGAGGGATGTGATCGTGGCCGCTCAGGCCGATATGCGAAAGTAGAAGAGGAGATGTCTGAATCGATTCGCCCCATGGCAACGGCTAAACCACACGCTTTCCATCAAAAATTACGCCTTTTCGGCTACGGAGCCTGCGCCCTGGCCGGATGCCTGTGGGGTACCGGATTTTATTTCGGTCGCCTGGCTCTCGACGAAATGGCCGTCGAGCACATGGTGCTGTACCGCTTTTTGTTCGCCTGCCTTGGTCTGCTGCCCGTCATCCTCGTCCACGGATCCCGTTACGGCTTTCGCATGCGACTCAATGCGCACGAGATCAAGTTGCTGCTCATCGCCTCGGGCCTCGGCATCCCCGTGCAGTTCCTCGTGCAGTTTCACGGCCTGACCATGACCACCGTCAGCCACGCCGCGCTGATGGTGGGAGCCATGCCGGTGCTGCTGGCCGCCTCGGCCGCGCTGTTTACCGGCGAGCGGCTCGACCGCTTCGGCTGGATTCTGCTGTTTCTGTCGACCTCCGGGGCCGCGCTGGTCACCCTTGGCGGGCACCGCGCCCCCTCGGGTCACGGACAGCCCTCGCTCACCGGCGACCTGCTGATTCTCTCCTCGCTGGTCACCTCGCTGGCCTGGATTCTGCTCAGTAAAAAGCTGATGGAGAACCACTTGCCACTGGCGATCACGGTCTACACGGTCTTTTCCGGCACGGCCATGCTCGCCCTCGTCGTCGCTGCGGAAAGCGCCTGGGCCACACTCACCCACCACGCCTTTGCGCCGATGCCCTTTGCACACGTGAGCCCGCGCGCCTGGATCGCGCTGGCCGCCAGCGGCGTGCTCTGCACCGCCACCACCACGCTGCTCTGGAACTGGGGCATCCATCATGTTCCGGCCTCGCGCGCCGGCGTCTTCCTCAATATCGAACCTGCGCTCGGCTCGGCGCTCGGTGTCGAACTGCTGGGCGAGCACTTGGGCCCCTACGCCTGGATCGGCGGCCTGCTGATTCTCGGCGCAGCCCTTGCCTTAACCGCGCGCTCCGGCGCATCCCATCCCGAATTTGCCTCCGAGGACGCCAGCTAGCACCGAAGTGACAGGCCCTCACGAAAGTTTCGTCTCACAGCGAGCCCCCCTGCCGATAACTCCGATGTCGCATGGAGGTCTGTGTGCAACAACTGGTCTGGAATCACTGCTACACCGTCGGCGTCCGCGCCATGGACGACCAGCACAGTATCTTGATGGACACCCTCAATGAGCTACGGCTGGTGCTGACCCGTGGGCACAGCCACCAACAGCTCACCGAAAAGTTCGATCAGCTCATTGAGTTCATGCGCATGCACTTCGCCAGCGAAGAACAGCTTCTTGAACGCATTCACTACGAAGCACTTGCCGAGCATCGCGCCGCCCACCATAAACTGATGGCCGATATGCTGCACGCCGCCCATCAAATGCAGCACGGCGAAGGCGTCCAGGTCAGCGCCATGCTCACCCTCGCACGCGAGAGTTTTCTGATGCATATCGAGGAGTTCGACCGCCCGTACGGTCCCATCCTCAACCATTCCGGCGTGCAATAGGCAAAGGGGATTTCCACGAAACCACCCTGCGCGCCCGTGTGTTCGCGTCCCTCCCGCATTAAAAAAAGATAATCACCGTCGACAGCTTACGACCGTTCGCAATCTGCCTCGCGCCCACGCCATCCTCTCCGATAACCACCTTGCGTGGAAGAACCGCTCTGCTCGCTCCCTCTCCCTGCCATCGCTCCGGCCATGCCGGTGCAACCGAGGTCATGCCATGACGCAGGACAACGACATTGAGAGCCTTGGAATCAGCCTTCTCGCCAGTGATCTGCGCGAGATTCACCATCTTCTCTTTGATCTGCATCACGCGATGGAAGCCGAAGAAACGCCCGCGCACATCGCTCTGCTGCTACACAGCCTGGTCGAGGTCACTCTTTACCACTTTGCACTGGAAGAAGGGTTGATGCAGGCCACGCGGTATCCGCATCTCGAAAAACACCGGGCCGAGCACGGCTGGCTCATGGAACAGACCCGCAACCTGCAGGAGCCTCTCTCTGACCCCACGCTCGACGACACCATGCTGCGCATACTGGCCATTGCGCACCTCAAGCACAGGCAGCAAAGTGACCAGCTCTATACGCAGTGGCTCAACGGCACGCCTCTTGCCACGCAGCAGGTCAACAACGAATTGCTTTAATTTTCGAAGGTCAGTTCCCCGGTAGCCCAGCCCGTGGAGTTCAACTTGGGGTTGGATGCCAGGTCATAGATCAGCCGCTCCAGCACCAGCCGCTTGTCAGGTGGCGAGCTGCGCAGTTCCAGATCGGCGCGCGCCACCAGCCGCAGAGCCCGTGTCAGCTCGCGGCGATTCTTGTACCGCCGCGCCTGCCGGATCAGATCCTCGGCCGCGAAGGGCGGCATCCGGAAGCCCTGCCACAGCGCCTGCCAGATCGCCCGCGAATCGTGCACGTTTTTTTCGAGAATCACCAGCATCTGCCGGAAGGTGCGCGCCAGCATGTAGAGATGGCCAATCGCCGCATCCTCGCCCGCCTCCGAGCTGTTCAGCAGCCCGTTCAGCAGCATCAGGGCCCGCGCCGGCTCATGCAGGCTGATCGCATCGGTCAGCTCGTAGAGTGAGCGCTGCTTGGCGCCGAGCACCATCGTCTCCACGTCGCCGAGCGTGATCCGCCCCCGGCCCTGCGCGTAGAGCAGCAGCTTTTCCAGCTCCGAGGCGATCAGCATCATGTCCGCGCCCAGCGCATCGGCCAGTTCGCGCGCCGCGTCCTGCTCCAGCTTGATCTCTTCCTGCTGCGCCCGGGCCATCGCCCAGCGCATCGCGTCGTCTTCTTCCACATGCGCCAGTTCGACCACGCCGCAGTGCTCGCCGAGCGTCTCCTGCAACCGCTGATAGCGCGTCTTGTCTTCCATCTCCATCCGCCGCGCATCCGACGGAATGCGGATGAAGTCGGCGACAAAGATCACCAGCGCCTGCGGGTTCGGCGAACGGAAGTATCGCTCGATCGCCGCGAATTCCTCTTTTTTATTGCCGCGCGTGTAAAGCGTGCGCACATTGCGCACAAAGATGGCCTGGAAGGGCGCCATCAAGGACGGCGTCTGCGCCCGGTCGAGCACCTCAAAGATGTTCGTCTCACCCAGGTCGAGCTCCGACAGGCAGAACTCGCGCAGGTTCTCGGGGACCAGAAACTTCAGCACGGCCTCGCGACAGCGGTCCAGCAAAAAGATCTCGTCGCCGGCCAGCACATAGCCCGGCTTCAGCTGCGTCTTTCCGGCGCCAGCCGCCTCGACCTCTTCGACGAATCGACTTACGGCGGCAAATCCCGCTCCCCATCGTGCCGCGCTCACGTCCTGCGTCCTCCCTGCAAAAACACTGCTGTTCCAGAATAGCGTCTATGGCAGGGTTGGAGCATCGGTGGAAAAGATGCAGCCAACTGGGCCGCATGGTGCTAATTCCCGCTCGGCGGCTCCACGTGATCGATCACCAGCACCCGCACCGGCTCAATCCCCTTCACCATCTTGAAGCCAAACTGCTTTTCAATCGCCTCGTCCAGCAGTTGCCCCGACGGTGCCGGGTGGTTGAGCTTCATGCCCTCTGGCACCTCCAGAATGTACTCCAGATGCGCATCGTAGTCGCCATGCAATCCCGTCTTGTCGACCAGGATTTCGCTTTTGCCTGCCACGGCGCCCAAATAGCCAATGATGCGATCCATATCCATGTCGATCATCGCGACATGGATACGGCCATCTTTATCCCACCCATTACTCACGCCGCAGGGCTTGCTCTTACCGTCTGTTCCGCAGGGCTGATCGGCTGGATGCACCGTAATCCCCGGCCCGAGCCACCCCGGCTTGGCCAGCCGAACAATCTTCACCGGCAACTTCCGCGTCTCGTAATGTGCCCGCAGCTTGAATCGTTCCAACAGCAGTTGCCGCATCATCTCGCGCAGTTGCTTGCGCGTCGGAATACCCTCTGCACGCGCCGCAATATCGTACTCCCCAGCCCATTCCGGCAGTGTTTTGCGCATCTCGTTGGCAATACCACCATCTTTGATGTCATAGGAAAACCGGATGAGATCCGACAAATGCGCATTGACGGACAACAGACCACTCCGTGGCTGTTCGTTCGACATGGGCGATAAAAGATTCCAACCACGCGGACGCGCTCCCGGCGCGCTTTTGCGTACCGAGGCCGCCTCAAACTCCAGCGGCTTTTTTGCCGCGGCCTGCGCCACGCATTCCACACTCGCGCCAACCCACACGCAGATCAACAGACAGGCCCACGCACTCATCCACACGTTCCGCTTCCGCTTCATCGCACGCCTCACAGCAGGCCGCGCGCGACGTCGCGAAGGACATCTTCCATGGATTCAGACCTGCTCTTGTATGGTTTGTAAAGACGGCAACACGATACCACAGCGGAAAGACTTCCGGCTCCTACAGCCCTTCAAGCACATCGGCCACCAGTTGCCGCGCAAAGTCGCGCGAAAGCCGCTGGATCGCCGCCGGATCCTCCTGCAGAAAGGTCGCCAGGTCGGTCGTCGACTGGTACTGCTGGCGGAAGACGTAGTTGTCGTTCTTGTAGAGCACGCGCCCATCGCGCGCCGTCAGCGTCACCGAGGCTACTACCGTAATCAGGAAGCTCGAGGACTGCTGCGTCGATGCGTTATAAGTGTATGGCTGCGTCGACTCCTGGCGAATCCTGCCGCGCAACACCACGTCGGCGTTGCCCGTCTCCTCCGGTGTCACGCGCATCCGGGTTCGCGTGGCAAACTCGCGAATCACCGCCTGCGTCAGCGCCGTCTCCGTGCCGTAAGCCTTGGTATCGGTCGCAAAAACCGGAATCGACAGCGTGCGCGCATCCGGCGGCAGATGCGCCGCCTTGCCCAGCGTGTGATAGCCACACCCGCTCATCCCCATCAACACCGTCGCCAACAACCCCGTCGCCACAATCCGCATGCAGTCATCTTATCGCGACCCACCTCTGCAAACAGGAAAGCGACCGGGGGAAAATTCCCCGGTCGCCCTGTGCCTCCCGGCAAGAATGCAGCCCAATCATTTTTTCTATGACCCCTGCTTCGCACCTACTGCAACAGCTTGGTCACTTCCTGCTGCACGCTGTTGGCCTGCGCCAGAGCGGCGATGCCGGTCTGCGTCAGCACTTCGTACTTCGACATATCCGAGGTCACCGAGGCAAAGTCCGTGGCCTGGATCGCGTTCTGTGCCGACAACACATTCTCCTGCTGTGTGCTCATCACCGTGCTGACCGCCGAGAGGGTGTTGATCTGCGCGCCGATATAGCCATCCTGCGCTGAAACGTAGGTAATGGCCTCATTGATCTTCTGCAGCGCGGCCTGCGCATTGGACGAAGTTGACAGATCCGTTGTGCTCAGATCCGCCCTCGTGTCTCCGCCCGTTGCAAACTGATAGCTAATCGACGTGGTAGCTCCATTGTTTTTATAACCCGACGCAGCCGAAGCTGACGTATCCGAATCTCCCAACGTGCCAGAGATGGTTACATTGGCGTTGGTGTTGGAGATTTCCAGGCCAACATCGCTGAGATCCTTACCCGTGTAGGTTGAGCTCGAACTGGTGAATCCTGCCGCCGATGCCGTCTCCAGGCTCGCCGACACTCCCGGAAGATTCAGCGCATTGATCTGGCTCATGAGTGCGCTTACAGTCAGGCCGGCCGTCGTATAGTAGGTCGAGGTCGCGCCGGTCGCCGTGGTCACCGTGAACGACAGCGTTCCGCTCGTCGTATCCGCGGCGGTGGCGGAGGTCGACAACGTGCCCGACGTGTCCTTCGAAAGATCATAAAAATATCCGTCGGTGCTTTGAACCACCGTGCCGCCCGTGTCGCCCAGGCTCGAAGAGCTCAGCTTGGCAAAATACAGGCTATCGAGCGAACCACCCTTCGACGAAGAATCACCCGTGTAGATGTCCACCGTCGAACCGGTGAAAACCTGATTGCCGTTGTAGGTCGTCGTCGAACCAATGTTATTGATTTCCGAAAGAATCGACTGATATTCCTGATTGGCGGCTGCGGCCTGCGAGGTATTCAGCGTGCCGTTCGAGGCCTCGGTGGCCAGCGTCACAGCGCGATCCAGGAGCGAGGTTACCTGCGACAGAGCGCCATCGGCCACCTGCAGAAGGCCGACGCCCTCGGTCGAATTGGTCTCTGACTGCGTCAACGCAGCCGAGTTAGCGCCCAACCCATTCACCAGCGAAAGACCCGCAGCATCGTCAGCACCGGAGTTGATCCGCGAACCGGAGGACAGTTGCTGCAACGCCGTCTGCAAGCTGGCGCTGGTCTTGTTGAGGTTGCTTTCTGCATAGACTGCGGAGAGATTATTCAACACACCGAGAGACATAGGGATCAGCTTTCCAGGATGCTCAGTAATTTGCCGGAGGTCACTGTCCGGTACAGCGTGCTCTCTTTTCCAACCGGAGCATCATTGCATCCACCCTGTTCATCGGTTCCCCTTGACCAAACTTTAGTCACAATCTTCAAGATTCGATTTTTATTTTTGCTCTACATTTAGACAAAATGATTCCATTTAAGACAATTTTCGTATCGATTCAAAACATCGAGAGCATCGTAACGCGACATTGAAGCGCTCTATATCTGGACACGTCGCGCCGCGCACAGGTCACAACTGCAACTCGCTTTTCCCGCATCGACCCCATACACTAAAAGAGATCAGTCCCCCCTTTGGAGAAAGTTGCGTACGTGCGGTATTTGTACTTTTTTTGTCTTTTGATGCTTGGCTCGAGCTGTTCCTTCTCCGCCGAGCCTGCCGGTGCCCGTCGATCCTCGACCACCGACATCTGGATAGCACGCACGGCCGAAGACCTCCAGTCGCCACACCGCTTTACCTATCACATGCTGGAGTGGGCGCAGCAGCGCGGCCGCTGGATCGTGCCCGACGTTGGCTACTATGACGAGGGCTACGGCAAGGACCAGCAGTGGTTCATTGGCGGCGGACCGGAGTTCTTCAGCAAGCACCTTAACTACACTCAGGAGATCTACATCTTCCAGGAAGCCGGCCCCGCGGCGCGCAACCAGCGCGGACTCTGGCTCTGGACCGTCTTCAACCTCTCTTATGGCAGGCATTTTTTAAACGAGACGGTTCTCTATCCCACGCTACCGCTGAACAAGGCCCAAGGCTGGGCCTTCGACCTGGACCGCAGCAAATCCGAGTGGATCATCGGCCAGCACTGGAAGGTCGGCGGCGGCGATAGCTTCTCCTGCACCAGCCGCTGCACCAACAAGCCATTCTTCACGATCACGCGTAAAACCCGCATCGGCGGCGAGTACGAGTTCTGGCTGCAGAAGGTTCCTGCCGGCGCACAGGTGCAACTCCGCTGGCTACTGGTAAGAAAAGAGCAGTGAACAGTGTTCCCTGCTCTTAGAGGTACGCCGTCACCAGCCGCCCGATGCGCACCGGTGAAAGCCACAGGCCGTCGGTGCGGCCACGAAAATACATCTCGTTGAGCTGCGTCGCGCCCACCTGTTCCCAGATTTTGAAGCCAGCCCGGCCCATCTCGGCGTCCATTTCGGCCTGCGCAAAGAACAGCCGCATCGACTCGCCGGACTCGGCCAGCTTGCGCGCCAGCCGCGTATAAATCTCCTGCCGCGCCGGACTCAGCGTCGTCGGCGGAAAGCTGTAGTCGAGCGTCACGGCCGAGCCGCGCGGAAACGCCGCCAGCACCTCGAGCGTCGCCCGAAAGGCTCCCAGCGTCAAATAGGGCGTCACCCCCAGCCAACTGAAGTAGGTCGGCTGCGTTCGGTCAAAGCCCACCTCGGCCAGTCCCTCAAGCAGCGTCTTCGTCTCAAAATCCACCGGCACAAAGGTCAGGTTCTCCGGCTCCCCGATCGCAGCCTCGGCCAGCAGGCCGCGTTTCCACTCCTGCGTCGCCGGATAATCGACCTCGAAGACCCGCAGATCGGGCCAGGGATTGCGATACGCAAAGGTGTCGAGCCCGGCGCCGAGCACCACATACTGCCGCACGCCCTTGGCGACCACCTCCGCCAGACGATCCTCGGCATAGCGGCTGCGCGAGGCCAGATAAGCGCGAAAGTCGCGCGCCACGCGATGCTGTGCCCGTTCCATATCGCGTTTGTGCTCGTCGCCGATCAGCCGCACGGCAATCGGATCGACCAGTACCGGCGGCTCGTCGGCCAACTGGTGCGCCGCCCGCCGAATCGCCACCTTCAGCGCCGTCTTGCTTGGTTTGCCTTGATGCATTTGCTTCTAGTGTAGAGGTTCATGCGCAACAAGCAAATCCGTCAGAAACACGACAGCCCTCCTCGCTGGTTTGCGAAGAGGGCTGCGGCGAACCGTTCGTGCGTTTAGAAGCGCACGGTAAAGCTGCCGGAGACTGAGCGCGGCGCGCCCACCTGCAGCGTATTGTTGCCCAGAGCCTGCGGATCGCTGGCGCTGAAGCCGTTGGTGCCAATCGACGCGTAATACTTTTCGCTCGTCAGATTGTTCACGTTCAACTGCAGCTTCAGGTCCTTGAAGGCACCCAGTTCCGCGCGCTCGTAGCCGAAACCAAGATCGCTCAGGAAGCGGCCATCGACGCTGCCATCGTTTGAATAGGTGAAGTAGCGCTTCGACATGTAATCGGCACCGATGTGCGCATACAGGCCGTTCTTGTTGTACTCCAGCGAGGTCTTGTAGAGCGCCTCCGGCGTATCCACCACCACCTTGCCCTTGATGTTGATGCAATCACCCGCCGAGGTGTTGTAGACGCAGGCTCCGCTCGAGTTCACGGCATTGTCGTCGAGCGTCGAGCGGTTCCATGTGGCGCCGTTGTAGAGCGTCAACTCCGGCAGGATGTGTACGCTGATCGAGCCATCAAGGCCGTTGGTCGTCGCGCCGCCCACGTTCGACAGAATCGAAGCGTTGCCTGCGATGCCGGAGCCCTGCGCAGCAGCAATCAGGCGATTTTGGAAGTTGACGTGATAGAAGCTGCCCTGCGCCGCAACCGTCTTGCTGGTGAAGCGATAGCCCGCCTCTTCGGTCCACGAGGTCTCCGGCTTTAGTGTCGTCTTCAACACCGCAAAGCCCGCCTGCGTGGTGCCCCACGGCGAGGTGCCGAAGCCGTAGCCGCCCGGCACATACGAGCGCACGTTGTAGGATGCGTCACCGAAGATCTCGCTGAATTTGTCGAGCTTGTAATTCGCGCCGAACTGCGGCAAAAAGGGCTTGCCCGAGGTCAGCGAACCCTGCGCATAGCTGCCGCTAACGGTCGATCCGGTATAACTCGACTTGAAGGTCGGCGAAAGCTGTCCGTTGGTAATCGTCTCTTCGGTCTTGAATCCTGCGGCCAGCTTCAGCTTGCTGTTCACCGTGTACACGTCTTGCAGGTGCACGTCATAGACCGTGCTATCGAAGACGTACTCCCACTGCGTGTAGAAGGGATTGCTCGGGAACGAATAGAGCGAGTGCAGCGGGCTGCTGGCGCTGGTTCCATAGAAGCGACGCGCCAGGTTCCAGCGCTCGCCCTCGAACCAGAAGCCGCCTTCCAGCTTGTTGCGGCCATTCTCGTAGGCCACCGAACTGATCACGCCACCGCGCGCAATCGCGTACTCCGAGGTGCGCAGCGAGATCGGCGAAACAATTGTGGAAGCCGCCGTCGAAGCATAGATGTTGGCATAGGTGGGAAGATACGGCGTAAACCACAGACCGCGTCCATCGTTGTGATGGCCGTAGCCGGTCACCTTCAGGGTCACGTGTTCACTGATCGCCTGCTTCAGCGTGATGCCGCCGAGCACATCCTTGCGAAGGCCAGCGCCACCATAGTAGGCAGCATCCACCTGATCCTCGCTCGACGAGAGCTTGCTGACCGGGTCCGGGTAGCTGCCCACACCGTCGTAGGCCCAGGCCGCCTGAATCGACTTCGACCAATCACCGTAGTTATCCCAGTTATAGCCGAGTTTGTTGACCCAGACCTTGTTCACGTCCTGATAGTCCACCTCGCGGCGATCGCTCAGGTCGGCAAAGATCGAGAGCTGCCCCTTCGCACCGAGGTCGTGCACCAGCTTGCCATTCAACTGCCAGTAATTCTGGCCAATCTGGCCCTGCCCGCGCCACTTTTCCGCTTTGTTATAGACGCCGGACAGATAGAACTTGGTGTGGTGTGGCAACAAACCGCTCTCCAGCCGGGCCACGGTGCGATAGGCGTTGAAGCTGCCAAAGCTCTGGCTCAACGAATACGAGCGCTTGTCCGACGGGTCGGCCGAATAGAACTGCACCGTACCACCCAGGTTGCTCGTCGAAGCCGTCTCCAGCGCGCCGGTTCCCTGCGAGAGAATAATGCTGCCGATATTCTCATTGCTGATGGCGCGGCTGATGTGCAGACCGTTCCAGTTGCCATACGACATATCGCCGAGCGGAATATCGTCCAGCGTAAATCCAAGCTGGTTCTGGTTGAATCCGCGCACCGAAATCCGCACCGCCCACTCGTAGGAGCCATACGGATCGGCCGCCTGAAAGTTCACACTCGGCAGCTTCGCCAACGCCTGAATCGGGCTGGTGGTCGGCGCGGCCTGCAACAAGGTCGGAGCATCCAGTTCCTGCTCGACGCGCATCTCTCCGGGAGCCGTCACCACGACTGTCTCGGTGCTCTTGACCTTTTCCGGCGCCGTCGGCACGCCCGCGGGCGTCGGCTCCGTGCTGGCGACCTCTTGCGCTTTGGCCATCGCGGCAACGCACAACGCGCACACCGCCAACAGATGCAACAGTTTTGCTCGTGAAGTTTTTTGCATAAAGACCAATAAACCCCTCTTCTTGCTTGTTCAAGCGCTGCGCCTCCCTATGGAGTTGCGCAAGCCATGAAGGCGATAGTCACAGTGCCAGTCATCGATCCAATGTCGACATATATGCACCTGTGCGGCTTATATCTCATTGATGCAGCAACCTCTGCAACATCCCCTTTACCCTCGCAGCCGTTGTTGTCGTTTCCTTGAACAGAACTTGAATATTGGATCAATATCGGTCAGCATCACCCTTGAGCCATGCACCGGCGCAGCGCGCTACCATCAGTGCATGAGCTGGATTGGATGGGCACTGCTTTCAGCGGCCTTTGCCGCGGCCACCGCACTGCTGGCCAAGCTCGGCGTCACCGGCATTGACTCGAACCTTGCCACCGCCGTGCGCACCACCGTCGTCCTCGTCTTCACCTGGGGCATTGCGCTCGCGCTCGGCAAGCAGCACGAACTGCGCACGCTCGACCGTCGCGCCGTGCTCTTTCTGGTGCTCAGCGGCATGGCCACCGGCCTCTCCTGGCTCTGCTACTTCCGCGCCCTGCAACTTGGCCCCGCCTCGCGCGTCGCCCCCATTGACAAGCTCAGCGTGCCGCTCGTCATCGTTGCGGCATGGCTGCTGCTCGGAGAAAAGCTCACCCCGGCCTCGATCCTCGGCGGCCTGCTCATCACCGCCGGAGCCGTCGTCATCGCCCTCGGCTAGTTGTTTCTCGTTTTTCCGCCCTTGCCATCCCAAAATCCCGCTTTCAGTCCTTACGCCCAAGCTGCTAGCCTCTTGAATGGCGCTCTTGCCGCCGTTTTCTTGAAGGAGTTCGCATTTTGGCACGATTTACCGGCCTGCTCGGCATTCTCGCGGTCCTCGTCACCGCCTGGCTCTGTTCCACCAACCGCAAACAGATTCGCTGGCGCACCATCGCCTGGGGTCTGGGTTTGCAGGTTACCTTTGCCTACTTCGTGCTCTGCTTCGACTACGGCCAGCGGCTGATGAGCGCGGCCGGCAGTCTGATCACCAGCCTGCTCGCCTGCACCTTCGCCGGCACCAGCATGGTCTTCGGCCAGCTTGGCCTGCCCGCCTCCGGCGCCTTCGGCAAACTCGTGCCCCCGGGCGGCGGCGTCATCTTTGCCTTTCAGGTGCTGCCCACCATCATCTTCATCTCGGCCTTCTTCGCCGTGCTCTATCACATCGGCGTAATGCAGTTGCTCATCCGCGTCATGGCCTGGGTCATGCTCAAGACCATGCGCATCTCGGGCGCGGAAAGCATGAATGTTGCAGCCAGCATCTTCATGGGCCAGACCGAGGCGCCGCTGACCATCCGGCCCTTTCTGTCGAAGGCCACCCGCAGCGAGTTGATGACCATCATGACCAGCGGCATGGCTCACGTCTCCGGCGGCATCATGGCCATGTACATCGCGCAGGGCGTCGAGGCGCGCCACCTGCTTTCGGCCGTCATCATGACCTCGCCCGGCACCATTCTGATGGCCAAGATGCTGGTGCCCGAGACCGAAACGCCCGCCACCGAAGGCCGCGTCATCATCCCCGAGGACGAGCAGCACAAGGGAGAAAACTTCATCGGCGCCATTGCCCGCGGCACCATCGACGGCGGCAAACTGGCCTTCAACGTCGGCATCATGCTCATCAGCTTTATCGCGCTGGTGGCGCTGCTCGACGGCGTGCTCGGCTGGCTGCATGCCGGCCACCTCTGGATCCCCGGCTCGCTCGGCCAGATTCTCGGCTTCTTCTTCGCGCCGGTGGCGTGGCTGATCGGCGTGCCCTGGCAGGACTGCGGCACCATCGGCAACCTGCTCGGCACCCGCATGGCGCTCAACGAGGTGATCGCCTACATCGGCCTCGGCGCGCACAAGGTCGCCCTGCTGCCGCGCTCGTTCACCATCGGCACCTTCGCCCTGTGCGGCTTCGCCAACCTGGGTTCGGTCGGCATGCAGATCGGCGGCATCGGCGCGCTCGTCCCCGAACGCCGCAATGACCTGGCGAAACTCGGCCTCCGCGCCATGTTCGCCGGCACCATGGCAAATCTGATTTCGGCGTCGATTGCTGGAATGTTTTTGGGGTAAGAATTGGAAATGTATTAAGTGGAAATCTATTGATAAATTGCAAAATCTTGATTTCCCCTCGTCCGAATCTAAACGAGGGAAAATCGAGATTTTCTAATCTATGGTTGAAGAGGAGTTGGTGACGGAGGCTGTACGGGCGTTGGACTTGATACCGGTACAGAATCGGAGTTTCCGCCACAGAGCTGAGCTTCAACATCCGGTCTCAACTTACCCGTGCCGCAAAGCGTATTTGCGGTCTTCTGCGTATTGCTTCCATCGCCAGCAGTAAATGGCGTAAAGTCTCCGAGCGTCGCATACTCATGGTCCGAGCTATCAGGATCAGGAAAATAAAATGAGCAACGAACCGGTTCATTAGGATGCTTTTTGCTCGACTTTGCACACTCAGAAGCAAACAGGACCTTAGTGCCGGGTTTAACGTTATCTAAAAACCACTTATTGTGATAGACCTTTGCGGGGTTATAGGCGTTTGAACCCATTGCCGAAAGGAATGTCATGCCCTTGTTTATCGGAGCTTCTACGCGATAATCCCCTGCATTTGTGTGCAACAAATGAATACCTTGGCCACCTGGACCGAGTTTGGCATCCGTTGTGTTCTTGGCCAACGTTACATCGTTCCAAGTTGCTACACGAAGATTTTGATCTAAGATGGCCACCTGATACTCAGAAGCGTGCTTGTAAGTCTTGCCTTCTTTGGCAAAACCAAGCACAGAAAATAACAAAACGGCCGTAGCCATGGCCTTATACGGTGTGACTTTCATTGGACTCGCCTTTGTTTAGAATTAGTGCCCCAAATGTAACAAATTAAAAAAATAATTCAATGACGAATATTTCGATAAGGGTTTGGAGTCGAGATCACGGCATCCCGCGCGGCAGAACCCCGTTCCGTAGGGACGGCAAGAGAAGAACCCCGGATGAAGCGCCAGCGGAATCCGGGGAAAGCTCCCCCCAAAAAACCGCCCGCCGCCCTGTAGGGGCGGCCTGAAACGCGTGCCCATCATTGCAGTCCCTACCGGACACACCCCGTCCCTTGACACTTCGCAAATTGCGAAGTACCCTTCTCTTGTGCACATCGTCACGATCAAGCGATTGCAGCAAGCTGCCGAAGAATACCGTGAGGCGGCCACCGAAATCGGGGCGTGGATCAGGATCGTCAAGCAGGAACGCTGGCGCAGCTTCAACGAACTGCGTGCAACCTTCCCCGATGCGGACAATGTGGATGGCTTTGTGGTCTTCAACATACGCCACAATCGCTACCGGCTGATCGTGGCCGTGCATTACGCGAGGATGATCGGAGAAACGCAGACAATGGGCCATGCCTACATCGGCGCGTTTCTCACGCACAAGGAGTACGACCGCTGGTCCGCGCTCCCGCCGCAACGGAGGGCCGAATGGCTACAATTTTAACGAACCCGGAAGAGATGATCGAGCGCGGTGCGCCGCATCTGATCCGCAGCGACGAGCAGCTTGCCGACTACACCCGCGCTCTCTACCGGCTCACCGCCCTGCCCGCGCCCACTGCCGCGCAGCAGGAGGCCATCGAACTGCTGACCCTGCTCATCGAGCGCTACGAAGAGGAACAAACGCAACTGCCCCAGGCCTCGCCCTCTGCGGTGCTGCGCTTTCTGCTCGACCGCCACGGTCTGCGCCAGCGCGACATTGCCGCCGAGTTGGGCGGCGAAAGCGTCGTCTCCGAAGTTCTGCGCGGCAAACGCAAGCTCAACGCCTCGCACATCGAGCAACTCAGCAAACGCTTCAACGTATCGCCCGCCGTCTTCTTCGCCGCCTAATTTTTCCGCAGCCTCTTGATCCGGTAGAACGCCGTCAGCCCGGTGACCGTGCCGCAACTGGCGAGGCTGGCAGCCATGCCCAGCGTCACCGCCAGATCGTGCTGAAAGAGCCCATGCGCGATACCGATCATCTGCAAAAAGCTGAAGCCGCCAAAGGTCACCAGCGAAACGCCCTCGTCGGTCTTCTTCCGCCACACGGCAATCACCTGCGGCACAAACAGAAACGCGTTACCCACCAGCCCCAGTCCGAACAGCACCGCCACAAAATCCTTCATCGCTCTCCTCGCTTTCCTTATCCTCTCATTCGCCGCAGCGCTGTGGCCGCCCGCACAGGCGCCCGGCCCGAGCCCTTGGTATGCTGGGCCGTGTCCTTCGAACGTTACGTGTATCCGCCCTACGCCGAGCCGCTCATCGAGGCCTACGACAAGGCCTTCGAGTCCGCCTACATTCTTCTGCACCCCTTCGTCCGCGTGCCGGAAGCGCTCTCCTGGCGCGCCGCCCACCAGTACCCCACCGACGAGCAGATTCTGAGCCATGGCGAAAAATGCCGCTGGGCCGAGGTCGCCCGCCCGGCCAGCATCCGCAACGGTGCGCAGATGAGTCAGGCGCTTTTGACGACCATCGGTGCCATCGATCCTTTTCTCGCCGACCCGGTCGCGCGCGACGCCCTCGCCGCCTATCTGCAGGCCAACCCCGTCTGGATGCCGACCGAGGGCCGCTTTGAACCGCTGCTGCAGGCCGACCTGCTCGCGCCCTTTGCCGCCGCCGGTTTTTCTGAAATCGTCCACGTCCCTGAGTTTCCGGCCGAGGAACCCATTGAACGCATCACCCTCGCCGATCTTGAACAGAAAAGAAGAAAATTCCCCGAACGCGGCTCACTCGTCGCCCCCGACGAAAGTTTTCTGCTGACCGTCGACTGGGACAGCTTTTTCTGCCTGTTTTATGGTCCGCGCAGCCTGATCGAGGCCACCGCCCGGCAAAGAAACCTCGAAGGCTTCTTCGCCGAGCCGGAGACCGAGCATCTGTGGTTCAACTGGAAGATGGGCTGCGCCACCTGCACCGTCTCGCCCGAGGGCTGGGCGCGCGAACCGCTACAATAAATTCTGCGAGAAACCTATGAGTTATTACGAAGAAGTGATGGAAGCCGTCGGGCAGGTGCGTGCGCAACTGGGCACGCTCGCCCCGCAGATCGGCATCGTGCTCGGCTCCGGCCTCGGCGCGGTCGCCAGCGCGGTCACCGACAAAATCGAGATTCCCTACGAACAGATTCCGCATTTTCCCCGCTCGACGGTCGCCGGTCACTCGGGCCGCCTGGTCGCGGGCAAGCTGGCCGGGGTTCCGGTCATCGTGATGCAGGGCCGCGTGCACTCCTATGAGGGCTACACGCCGCAACAGGTCACCTTTCCCCTGCGCGTGCTGGGCATGCTCGGGGTGCGCACGGTGGTGCTGACCAACGCCGCCGGCGGCATCCGCGAGGGCTACCACGTCGGCCAACTGGTTCTGCTCGGCGACCACATCAACGGCCTCGGCTGGAACCCGCTCATCGGGCCCAACGAGCCGCGCTTCGCCGCGCGCCCCGAAGCCGGACTGCGCTTCTTCGACATGACCGAGGCCTACAGCAAACCGCTGCGCGCGCTGGCGCAGCAAGCCGCGCAGGAAGAAGGCTTTACGCTCGACGAGGGTGTCTATATGGCCGTCAGCGGCCCCAGCTTCGAGACCCCGGCCGAGATTCGCGCCTTCCGCACGCTCGGTGCCACGCTGGTCGGCATGTCGACGGTCCCCGAGACCATCGTCGCCCGCCACATGGGCCTTGAGGTGCTGGCCCTGTCTTGCGTCACCAACCTCGCCGCAGGCCTCGGCAGCACGCCGCTCAGCCACGAAGAGGTCTCCGAGACCGGCCGACAGGTCGAGGATCGTCTCGCCAGCCTGCTCCGCCGCCTCGCGCCCAGGCTCGCCGCCCACACGGCTCGTGTATCGTAGTAAAGGACGTGAACGAGCAGGAAACACAATCTCTCCGCCTTCCCTTTCCCCCCGTGGTCATCGGCATTGCCGGTTGTTCGGGGTCGGGCAAGAGCACCTTGGCCGCCGAGCTGACCCGCACGCTCGGCGGAATCCACTTCTCTCTCGATCATTACTATCTCGACCTCAGCCACCTGCCCTTTTCCGAGCGGGCACACAAGAACTTCGACGACCCGGCGCTGATTGAAAGCCCGCTGCTGGCCGCCCACGTTGCAGCTCTGGCGCGCGGCGAGGCCATCGACCGGCCCATCTACGACTTCGCCACGCACACCCGCGTCGCAGGCCGCACGGAACGGGTCACGGCAGGCGCGTTTCTCATCGTCGAAGGTCTGTTTTCTCTTTATTATGAAGATCTTCTGCCGCTCTACCAGCTCCGCGTCTATATCGACACGCCCGACCCGCTCTGCTACGAGCGCCGCCTGAAGCGCGACACCGAAGAGCGCGGCCGCACGGCCGCATCGGTCAAGGAGCAGTACGACGCCACCGTCCGGCCCTCGAGCCTGCATTTTGTGCGCCCCTCGGCCAGCCACGCCGACCTTCTGCTCGACGGCGGCGACCATCTCGACTGGAAGCTGGAACGCGTGCTCAACGCCTTGCGCACCAAGGAGTTGCTCACCGGCGTCGGCATCTAGCTTTTCGCTTCCACGCAAAAAAGGCAGCCGCATGGGCTGCCTTTTTGCGTTGATTCCAGAAAATTACTTGGCCGCCGTTGCGATCTGCACCAGCATGTCTTCCTTGCGCATGACAAGCGTGGTGGCGTTCAGGCTGGCCAGTTCGAAACCGTGGCCGTGCGTGATGGCGTCGGTCGGGCAAGCCTCGACGCAATAGCCGCAGAAGATGCAGCGGTTGTAGTCGATGTTGTAGACCTTGGCATAACGGTCGGCCGAGGAGATGCGCACCTCTGCGGTATTCTCGTCCGCCTCAATGTAGATGCAGTTCGACGGACAGGCCGCCGCGCACAGGTAGCAGGCCACGCATTTTTCCAGGCCGTTTTCGTCGCGCTGCAACACATGTGCCCCACGAAACCGCCCCTCAAAGACCGCTCCGCGCTCAGGCCCCGGCCCATCCGGATAGTTCTCCACCGGAGCCGGTTCGAGCGTCTCCCGGAAGGTGATGCTGAGCCCCTTGGCAATCGCCGCTAAATCACGAACCACTGACATGGGGCCAGTATACGACGGTTTCGCTCCAAGAACCACAACATGCTTCGATCCGCTGATATTACGCGCAGCGATACTGGGAACTTCACTGTATTTTGGATGCCACTCCCGGCAACCCCTTCACCATCGCAACGCGCTACTTCTTGGGCTTTTCTGCCTGCTTCTGCTGCGGAGTTGCGGCCTGACGCTGCTGCGGCGGCGCGGCCTGACGCTGCTGCTGGGGTGCGGCTTGGTGCTGCTGCTGTGGCGCGGCTTGGTGCTGCTGCTGCGGTGTGGCTTGGCGCTGCTGCGGCGGCGCGGCTTGGTGCTGTTGCTGGGGTGTGGCCTGACGCTGCTGCTGTGGCGCGGCTTGGCGCTGCTGCGGCGGTGTGGCTTGGCGCTGCTGCGGCGGTGTGGCTTGGCGCTGCTGCGGCGGCGTGGCTTGGTGCTGCTGCTGGGGTGTGGCGTGACGCTGCTGCGGCAGCGTGGCTTGGTGCTGTTGCTGCGGTGCGGCTTGGTGCTGCTGCTGGACAGCTTGTTTCTGCTGCTGTTGTGGCACAGCAACCTGCTGCTTCTGCTGTTGCTGCTGTTGCCCCGTCACTGGATGTTGCTGTTGCGGACCCCCTTGGTGCTGTTGTTGCTGCGGTGCAGTCTGGTTCCGGACCGGCGCTGCTGCTGGAACCCGCACGTTGTGATCGGCAGCAAGAGGCTGGTTTACGACCGACCGGGCAGGCTGACCATGGTTGGCATTGGCAAACTGCGCCCGATTGGTGCTGGCCGCATGCTCATTCTGTATCTGAGCCCGCATCGGTGCGGCATGTTGCTCGTGCTGCGCCGCCAGTTCGGCGGGGCTGGCACGCATCTGGATTCCACCCGCACCGCCGTTGAAGCTGACCCGGTTGTCGCCCCGGCGGGGAACGTCGCGGTTGTACACGTTGCGCACAAGGGTGATATTCACATTGTTGACCGAACGGTTGTAATTGAAGTGGCCGCCGCCCCAATATCCGCCCTGGTAGCCGAAGCCGACATAGCCATAGCCGTAGTCCACGCCACCATAGAAGCCAATGTGCCTACCCCAGTAGCCACGATGGAAGCGGTAGTTTCTCTCCGAATAGTCCCAGTAACCTGGGGTCCACAGAGCCCCCTCATAGGGAGCCTCAACCCACGCGCCGGGCACCCAATAATAGCCTCGCGCGGTCCACGCCCAATAGCCGGGAGTCCATAAATAGCCTTCGCCAGGAGCCTGCGGCTGTTCATAGTGCGGCAGCGGCGGTGGCGCCTGATTGGAGTAGTACACCGGCTGCTCCGCATAACCTGAATTCTGCGCATACTGCTGGTTGGCGTACCCGGTCGCGGAAGAACGCCGCGGCCTGTAAGCAGACTGTGACGCGGCAGCACTCTGTTGCGTGTTGCCCGCACCCGCATTTTGCTGCGTGTTGCCGACAGTCGCGTTCTGCGCGCCCGAAGAGGCGTCGACCGGTGCCAGATTGGCCGCAGCCGGGTCCGAGGACTGGCCATCTGCCGGATTCACACTGGTAGCAACCTGATCCTGGCTGTGCGGGCACCCGGTCATGCCGAGTACCGCCGACACAGCCAGCAGAAGCAACGCTCCAAATCGGGGAAAACTGCGCATAGCACGCTCCAATAGCATGAAGCCTAGTAGAAGCATGCGAGCCAAACAGCCCTCTATTGCTCAGGCCGGATCAAAATCCGCGACCTCTATCGCGCCCCGATGCGCCCGCGATTGTTCACCGGCGGCGTGGTCACCATGCGATGGCCGGGCCGCGCGCCCACCAGCTTAACGCACATCTCGGAGTCCTGCCCGCGCATCAGGCTCGGAATTGCGTCCTGCCCGCACAGGCGCAGTTTGGCGGCCTCGGCATCCCGGCCCGCCAGTGGCAGCGCGCGGTCGAGCCCGCTCACCGGGTCCAGATCGTAGCGGTAGATCGAGTCGCTCGGCTCCTTGCCAATGCCATAGTCGAAGTGGCTCCAGGTGTAAAGGAGCGCGCGGCCGTTCGGCTCCGAGACGCCCGCATAGACCTGCGTCCAGACCATGCCCGCCGGCTGACTCTCGGTCCACAGCGGCACGCCCAGGCGGTTCTGCATCCAGCGCGCGCGCCACTGGTGGTAGCGCACATCGTAGTAGAAGCTGGTAAAGTAGGTCGTCGCCACGCAGTCGCGGCAGTTCTCGTAGAGCAGCGCCGGCTCCTCGACCGCCCCGTCGGCAAAGCGCATCCAATCGAGCCAGCGCAGATTCACGCCACGGATCAGCGGCGTCACGCTGCGGTCGGTGAGGGAAACACTCCAGACGGCAAAGCTGTCGGCATTGGCAGCGGTCTGCGTCGAGTGGCGCTCGGTGGTCACCACCAGCGCCGCGTCATAGTTGACGCCAATCTCGCGAATCGCCGTCCAGTTCTCGACCGCCAGCGCCCGCTCCACCCAAACCACCGTGCCCTTGTCCTTCTCCGAGTGAAAATCCACCCAGTGAAAGCTCTCTGGGGCCTGCTGGGCCGCGAGCGCGAGAGGAAAACATCCGCCAAGAAGAATCAAGCTAAAAAATGCATAAAAACGCCGCAAGATTAAACCATCCTTCAAAATGTAATATCCCTGCCGAACTATGCAGGAGTTATAGGCTCTCGATCAGCTTTTGCACCTTTTTGAGAGTTTGCTCTCCCCCCATGGCCTTGGTACGCGCCGCATAGAACAAGTCACTGAACAGCCTAAATCTCGCAATATGCCCGCTGCTTTCCTGCGTATATTCCTGGGCTGGAGTCTTATCTGACAAAATAATCCGACTCTCCGCCTGAGAAAAAATCTTGGCTAGAGAGGAAATTTGGTTGTCCGCTTTATCAGCAAGGATGGACCTTCCGTTTTCTTTCAACTCAAGAAAAATCTGTTTGTAATCATCTTCCGCAACCTTCCTCTGAACGAAGAACGAAAAACCATCGCCAATCTCAGCACGATACGTATCGAATTGTTGGTCTCTCACTGTAGACCAATCCAATTTCCCCGCTTTTGTCTTTTCGAGGAGTTGCCGAGCCCATTGTTCCCCTTGCTCGCTCATTGTTCCTCCTTATCCAGTGTGGCTAGTAGGCGTCCGCAAATTGCTTGCAACTCCCAACTTGCCTGAGACGCTGATGCAATCATCTCCGAAACTTTACCTTCCTCTTCGAGATCTTCAGGAGTACGCAGTTGGGTCGCGAGTTGATGCAGGATGCCTTCAATCTCTTTCAGTTTATCGAAATCATCTTGCAAAAAGCGCTTAAACCGTTCGCGAACCAAAGGCATTCGCTCCATCAAATCCAGTAAGCGAACGGAGGCTTCTTTAAAACGTTCCGCAGAAAGATACAGAATCAACTCTTTGGCGATTTTTCCAAGCTCGGATAATGCCTCTGAGGTGCCCCGCTTCCAGATCGCCTCACGCGCCTCTGTCGCCGCCGTCTTTGCACCCTTAGCGAAAAACAGCGTTACGAACGTAAGCGCCAGCCCCGCCGTTCCAATCCCCGCGTTCGTCCAGTCGAACCAGTCCCGCGCATTCAGCAAAAGCATTTTTAATGACTCCTTTTTCAGCTGAATACACAAAGCGCCTCAGCGCAATGTGCTGAGGCGCAACTGAATCTCCATGCGGAGGCAGCAACGAGTCTCGAGTTCACCTTATCCGAAGACACGCAACTGTCAAGGCCCAATCCGCAAGGAAACTAGAGTCCCAACTCCTTCCAGATCGCATCCACACGGGCCTTCGTGGCCGCGTCCATTTCAAGCATCGCCGGCCAGGGCCGCGCAAAGCCCTCGGCGCGCCATTTGCGCGTAGCATCGATGCCCATCTTCGAGCCGTAGTTCGGCAGCCGGCTCGCATGGTCGAGCGAGTCGACCGGCCCCAGCATGAACTGGATATCGCGCTCCGGGTCAATATTGTTCGCCACCCGCCAGACCACCTCGGCCACATTCTGCACGTCGCAATCCTCATCGACCACCACAATGCATTTGGTGAACATCGCCTGGCCGAGCGACCAGATCGCGTTCATCACCTTGCGCGCCTGCCCGGCATAGCTTTTGCGGATCGAGACCAGCATCAGATTGTGCGCCACGCCCTCGGCCGGCAGGTTGATGTCGACGATCTCGGGAATCGTCATCTTCATCGCCGGCAAAAAGACGCGTTCGACGGCCTTGGCCAGATAGGCGTCCTCCATCGGCGGCTTGCCAACAATCGTCGCCGCGTAGATCGGATCCTTGCGACGCGTGATGCAGGTCAGGTGGAAGACAGGATACTCGTCGGTCATGGTGTAGAAGCCGGTGTGATCGCCGAAGGGGCCTTCGGTGCGCAGCTCGCCCAGCTCGACGTAGCCCTCGAGCACGATCTCGGCATGCGCGGGCACCTGCAAATCGACCGTTTCGCACTGCACGATTTCGAGCGGCTTGCCGCGCAAGAAACCGGCCACCATGAACTCTTCCACCTCGGGCGGTGCCGGAACAATCGCAGAAAAGGTCGTCGCCGGATCGGTGCCGATGGCCACCGCGACTTCGAGTCGCCCGTTCTTCTCTTTGCTAAAAGAAACCTGCGGCAACCCGCCCATCGGCCCGTCGGGAACGCGTTCCGCGCCACCCGCCGACTCGGCCATGGCTGCGACGTTGGCCGTGAGCGGATTGTCGGTCGAGCCAAGGGAGGCTATCGAGCGAAGCGCATTGCGATAGTGCTCGGCGGCGACCTTCTGCCGCTGCCAGTGCATCCCCGTCGTCTGCCCATCGTAAACCTGCATCCGGTACATGCCCACATTGCGCTTGCCGGTCTTCGGGTCGCGCGTGTGCACGCAAGGCAGCGTGATGAACCGCCCACCATCGGAGGGCCAACACTTCAGAATCGGAAACTGGTTCAGGTCGAAGTTCTCGCGCTCGATGACTTCCTTGCAGGGCGCATCTTTGGCGCTCACCGTCTTCGGCAGCGCGTTGGCCAGCGCGCCCAGTTGCGGCAGCATCTTGAGCTTGTCGAAGAAGCCCTCGGGCGGCTTGATGTTCATCAGCCCCGTGATGCGGTCAGCAACCTCTTCGAGCCGCTCGACGCCAAGCGCCAGCGCCATGCGCCGCTCCGAGCCGAACTGGTTGATGAGCACCTTCTGCCCCGGATGGCCCTTGATGTTTTCAAACAGCAGCGCCGGGCCGCCCGGCCTTGGATCCTTGGGCTGCGCAACGCGCTTGTCGGCAGAGGAAGAACCGATCTTGCTCACCCGGTCGGTGATCTCGGTGATTTCCAACTCCGGCGAAACCTCGGCGCGGATGCGCTTCAGTTCCCCATGCTTTTCGAGTGTCTTGATCCAGTCGCGCAGATCGTCGTAGGCCACAGGCTTAGCTCCGTGCGACCCACAAGAGCCGCGAGGTCTATTTTAGAGCCATCGGCGAAATCATGATCAGCTCCGGTCAGTTTTCTGACAACGCCACCGACGCAGCCGCTTCGAGAGGATAGCCGAGCCGCTTCCACTCATCGACGCCACCACGCAACGGACGCACGCGCTCAATGCCGAGCTTGTGCAGACGCAACGCCGTTTGCGCCGCCGAAGCATCGTTCGGGCAGTCGCAGAACAGCACCACGTCGCGGTCGCGTGGAATCTCGATCTGCCGCTCGGCCAGGGCCAGCGGCGAAACCACGCGCGCCCCGGGCAGCGTGCCCGCATCCACCTCCACCGGATCGCGCAGGTCGACGATGTAGACCGACTCACCGGCGTCCAGTTGCCGCTTCAGTTCCACCGGCTCCAGCCGCGCCGCACGCAGGCTGCGCAAGGTCATCTGCCGCCGCACCAAACGCACCGCAAAGAAGCCCACGATGCCCACCGCCAGCAGGCCACCCGAAAATTTGCCTACCCAATCAAGCACGCCGGAGTTGCGATTCAGCAACGCGCCGCAAAAACGCCCGCCCACCAGCATCGCGCCCACCCACAACACCGAACCGGCGCCGTCATAGGCCAGAAACGCGCGCGTGCTCATGCCCTTTTGCCCGGCCACCGGTGGCGCCAGCGTGGCCAGCCCCGGCACAAATTTAGAAAAAACCAGCATCACCTTGCCACGGCGGCCATAGGAGAGTTGGGTGCGCCGTACGCAGGTGGAAGGCTCCAGCGAGACCCTGCAGAGCAGCCGCAGCACAATGTGGCCATAATTCCGGCCGATCCAGAACCAGGCCGTGTCGGCAATCAGCGCGGCCACCACACCCGCGGCCAAAGCTCCCCAGAAGCTCATCTCGCCCTCGCGCGACAGTGCGCCCGAGGCCAGAAGCACCGGCGCAGCAGGCAGCGGCGCACCGAGTTGCTCCACCAGCACCCAGCCAAACAACAGGGCGTAGCCATAGGTCAGCAAGATGTGCGTCGATAGCTCCATGCCAGGATCCTTCGTATGCTATGAAATGGTCGAGAAGAAGGCCACTGTCCGCGCCGCGCGCAAACGCAGCTTCTGTTCTTCGACAGAGATCTTTACTTTGTTAGATACCGCCAAGAACGATTTGTCGCAAAGATTCTTTTCCGCGGCGCACACAAAAAAAGGCCGCCCTCGCGGAGCGGCCTCACTTTGTGAAATTGAAGAAAGCTAGCGGCTGACCGTCGCCGAGGGGCTGGCGACTTCGGCCTCTTGCGTCCTGAAGTAATCGCGATCCCGAAGTCCCTTGTAGAACAGGCCCGTCAGCTCGGCCGCGCGGGGTCCAAAGACCGGTCGGCCACCTTCGAGGAAGAAGACCGTCACCAGATTACCCTGCGGCGCATGGGTGAAGGAGGCGAACCAGCCAAAGCGCGTGCCGCGATCCGAGCAGGTGCCCGTCTTGCCGAAGACCGGGAACTCCTGGAAGCTGGCCCTGAGCCGCCGCGCCGTGCCGTACTCGACCGCGCCAGCCATGCCCTCTTGAATCTCGGGCAGGTAGCGGGCGATGTCGAGCGTGCGCTTGACCTTCGGCTGGAAGCTGGCAATCTCTTCGGGCGTGGTCGGGTGCTGCAGATAGTAGAGCGTGCCCCCGTTGGCCAGCGCCGCAACGTAAGCGCCCAACTGCAACGGCGTCAGCGAGATGCCCTGGCCGAAGCTGCACATGCGGCCCACGCCGCCCTGCGAGGCCGCAATCTCGTGGTCCGGATACTGGCCAAGCTGCTCACCGGCAATGTTGTAACCGGCCAGTTCGCCCAGGCCAAACTGCTGTTCGTAGTGGTGCAGCCGCTCAAAGCCGAGCATGCGGCCCAGCGACTCAAAGTAGAGATTGTTGCTGTGAGCCAGCGCCTGGGTCATGTTCATGCGCCCGCCGCCCGCCAGAGCCACCGGCGTTTCGCGGGTCACGAGCCCCTCGGAGAGCGCGGCCATGGCCACGGTAATCTTGATCGTCGAGCAGGGCTCGGCCCCCGGCGCAAGCGCCAGCTTCTGGTTGACCATCGCCAGAACGCGACCGGTGTCGGCGTTGATCACTACCGCCGTGCCGTTCATGTCGCCCATCGCCTCGACGGCAGCCTGACGGACAACCGGATCCTCGCCCGCAGTCCTGTCGCCCAGGCCGACCGTGCCCGAGGGTACAAAAGAGCTGGCCGTAAAGATCTCGGCAAACTTGCCCCGGCGACGGCCACGCAGCGCAGCGCGACGTCCGCGCGCCGAGCGCGGCAATGCGGCAACAGAATCATCGGCGGCGACGCGGCCCTTTTTGCCACGGGCATGCTTGCCCCGGGCGGCCGGCGCATCGCTGGCGGCGGCACGCGCACCGGCGCGGCGCGCGGCGCGCGGCGTCGCAGCCGCATGACGCGACGAGAGCCGCGGCTCGGCCTTCGACCGATGCAAGGCGCGCGGCGCGTTCAACGCCGCCAGGTCCGAGGCCCCAAAAGTCAGCCCCGCCATCAATGATGCGATTGCCCATACCGACGAAAATTTCATCCAGTCAACATCCTCTCGTGAGGGATTTTCTCTGCGTGCGCCTGTGCCACACACCGTGCGCTGGGTCCGTCTTTTGACCTCATCGGTCACTTTTGCGGCTGCTCTATAAGCATTGCAGCCTCAAAACAGCTTTTCATCCAGCAGTTTCCCGCTTGTTTCCGCGGAAGTTTCCCAAAACACTTTCGTTTCTGGACCTTTCCTTTGAGGGAACCTTCAAAAAACGCGTGCTCCCCACGCGGAACCAGCCCAAATCCGAGCCACTTCTTCTCACCCTACAGCCCGGAGGAGAAAAAGAAAACCGGCAAAAAACGCGGCAAATTTCGCGTTTCTCACTGGATATAAAAAAGTTACCGGCCAACTTCGCCGGTATTCTTTTGGAGAGGCAATCCGAAATTTTGGATCGCCTCCCCCCATTGTTACATTAAAGCGGATAAAGATCTGCCTAGAACTGCAAACGGCGCATAAAAGCCGGCACATCCAGATCGCGGTGGTCCTCACTTCCCGCATCGGAAAAAGCAGCCGAAACCGGGGCCGGCGGCAGAGGAACATTCGACGGACGCAGGGAAAAACTCTCCGGCTCGGCGGGAGCTTCGACGGGAGCCTCGGCCGGTTCGGGCCGGAACTCCGCCGGAGGATCGACGGTGACCGAGGTTTCAACGCGCGGCGAGTTCGAGGTGAAAAAGAACGGCTCCTCCTCGGCGGGCGCGGCAACCGGCGCGGGAAGCTCCGGTCTGGCCGGTTCGCTCTCGCTCAAAAAAGGTGCCCTCGGCTCGGCGGGCTGTTCGTCGAGCCAGCGCGCGGCGGTTTCGACCGGCACGGTGCCAGCGCCCAACTCGGGCACGGCCTGCTCCGGCTCGGCCACGGTCAGCATGCGAGCGCGACGCTCGGGCATCTGGTCGCGAAAGCCGGTGGCGATGACAGTGATCTTGACCTCTTCGCCCATTTCCTCGTTCAGCACTGCACCAAAGATAATGTTGGCGTCCTCGTGGGCGGCCGACTGAATCAACGACGAAGCCTCGTTGACCTCACTCAGCTTGAGCGAGCTCGAGCCGGTGATGTTGATCAGGATGCCGCGTGCGCCATCGATGGCACCGGCCTCAAGCAGCGGCGAGGCCATGGCAGCCTTGGCGGCCTCACCGGCGCGGTTCTCACCCGAACGCACGGCGGTGCCCATCACCGCATAGCCCATTCCGGCCATGGTCGTCTTCACGTCGGCAAAGTCGCGGTTGATGATGCCAGGGATGGTGATGATGTCCGAGATGCCCTGCACGCCCTGGCTGAGCACGTCGTCGGCGATACGGAAGCTCTCGAAAAAGCCCGCGTCCTTGGCCACGGCGAGCAGCTTCTCGTTGGGAATGACGATCATGGTGTCAACGCTGTCGAGCAGCTCCTTGAGGCCGCGCTCGGCCTGCTGCAGACGGCGCTTGCCTTCAAAGCCGAAGGGTTGGGTGACGACGGCGACGGTGAGAATGCCCATCTCGCTGGCCAGCGAGGCAATAACCGGCGCGGCTCCGGTGCCGGTGCCGCCGCCAAGTCCGGCGGTGACAAAAACCATGTCGGCGCCCTCGAGCGACTCGATGATCTTCTCCGAGTCCTCAAGCGCCGCGCGGCGGCCAACGTCGGGGTTGGCGCCCGCGCCGAGCCCCGAGGTCAACCGCACACCGAGTTGCAGCTTGACGGGGGCCTGAGAGAGCTTGAGCGCCTGCACGTCGGTGTTGGCGGCGATAAACTCCACACCTTCCATGCGGGCCTGAATCATGCGATTGACGGCGTTGCCGCCACCTCCGCCGACTCCAATGACTTTGATGCGAGCGCCGCGCGGCGGCTCCTCGTGAAACTGAATTCGCATCTCTCCGGCTTCGTTGGTCTGCTGCTGCTCGTCCATGATCTTGCGGCCCTCCTGTGATTCACCCACGATTGATCTTGCACTCAAAAAACAAAGAAACAAAGACTAAAAGCTCGATGTGAACATCGACCGCAGCTTCGAGCGCAGGCTGCGATCCTCGTCCGCGCGCGTATTCCTCGTGCGCTGAACGTACAAAAGCGTTCCAATCACAACGGCGAAGGTCGGATCGACCAACTCCTGCGGCATACGGGAGAGCCGAACCGGCGAACCGATGCGAGCCGGGGCACGCAACAGGCTTTCCGCAACATCCAGCATACCCGGCAAAAGCGCTCCGCCACCGGTCATAACGCAACCGGCACCGAGCGCGTCAACAACGCCGCCCTGCCGCAGGCTGTCCTTGACGTAGTACAACAGCTCGCGCGCCCGCGGTTCAAGAATCTCGGCAACGGTGCGCAGACGCAGTACCTGCTTGTCGATTTCGACCTCGGCATGTTGCGGCACCGAGGTGACGACGGCGTTGCCGTACTGCTTCTTGATCTCCTCGGCCTGCGCCAGCGGAATCTGCAAGCCCACGGCGAGATCGTTGGTAAAGTGCATGCCGCCGATGGGAATCGAGGCCGTATGCACGGCCGCGCCCTCGAAGAAGACCACCAGATCGCTGGAATGCGCGCCGATGTCGAGCAGGCAAACGCCCAGTTCGCGCTCGTCGGCCGACAGCGTGGCCTCGGCGGCGGCGACCACCTCAAGCACCGCCTCGGTCACCTCGAGTCCGGCGCGATTGGCGCAGGTAACGGCGCTTTGCAACGCGCTCGCCGAGCAGGTGGCAATGTGCAGCTCCACCTCAAGCCGGGTGCCGACCATGCCCACCGGATCGAAGATGCCGGGCTGATCGTCCAGAATGAACTGGCGATGGAGCAGATGCAGAATCTCGCGGTCCGGCGGGCGCTCAATGGCACGGGCGCGATCAACGGCCACACGCACATCGTCGCGCGTAATCTCGCGCATGCGATTGCCGAGCTCATAGCCGCCGCTGCTGTTCAGCCCGCGAATGTGCGGCCCGCCCACCGAAATCGAGCACTCGTCGATGTTGACGCGCGCGGCCCGCTCGGCCTCTTCACTGGCGGCGCGCACGGCCTTGGCGGCGGGCGCAAGATCGGCGATCAGCCCCTTGCGCATTCCAGCCGACTCGACGACACCGTGGCCGTAGTAGCGCAGGGAGTTCTCAAAGAGTTCGGCCGCAACCACGCGCGTCCACGCGCTGCCGATATCGAGCGCCACAATCAGATTTTCCTGTTTCTGGCTCATGACGCTACTGTCCTTGCGCGCGCACGGCGCGGGTTACGGGTTTGCTCTTGGGCGTAGAGGCAGCGACCGAATGCGCTTCGGCATGACGCTTTTGTTGTGCGGCTCTAAACTTTTCCACCAGGTCTTTTTGCGCCTGGGTCAACTTTTGGTGAGACGCAGTTTTTCCCTTGCCGGTTGCCTCGCCCTTTGAGGCCACACCCTTGGCGTTTTTCGCGACGGGCTTTGTGGCAAGCTTCGCCGCTGTCTTCCTGTCTTTTCCGGTACTGTTCTTTTTATCGACAGCTCGCGCCGATTTTTTATCCGTAATCTTCGCAGATTTTGCCTCTATCGCCGATTTTTTTGTTGATTTTTTCTCATTCGGCGCAGAAACAGAGCTCTTCTTCGCGGTGAGCTCATGCTGTGGCGCACCCGGCTTGTTGCCCGGCGCGGCGGCCTGCGACGGCACGGCGACGGCGGCCTCCGGCGCAGTCGATTGCAACGTGGTCGCGGTCGAAGCGGGCGCGGCCGGACCCATCTTGAGCACGGCCTGCTGCTCATAGCGCAGATCAACGGCCGTCAACTGCGGATACTGCTGCCGCCAGTCGGCGATGTGCGCCTTGTAGCGGCGATAGCGCTCGAGGAACCGCTCGTCGCCGAAGTGCACGAGGATATCGGTGCCCTGCTCCTGCAACTGCGCGCGCGCGTCCTCGGGGTCGGTCAGGTCGATTTCGGAGATCTGGTCGGAAAAGCGCTGATGGTTGGCGTCGAGTTCGGCCATCAAACGCGTGTAAACGGCCATGCGCATCCTGCGCGCCGCCGGCGGATCAGCCGGATTGAGTCCGGTGACGACCGGGAAAGAGTAGTGGCGCTCGGCCATGACCGCGGCGGGCATGGTCAACAACACGCCGTCAGCATCCACCAGGCCGATCTGCTGGCCCGCGCGCGTGAAAGCCACCGGTTTGCGCTCGGTCACGGTCACACGCAACTGGTCCGGCAGCACGCGCATGACTGTGGCGCGCTCCACCCAGGGAATGGCCTCAAGTTCACGACGACGCTCGTCGAGATGCACGAAGAAAACATTTTTGCCGATGTCGGCGCCGAAGACCGGCAACAGCTCTGCGCGGCTGACCTCGGACAGGCCTGAAGCCTGAATGTTGGCCGAGCCGGCAATGCGAAAGCGGCTGTCCTGTTCTAGATATTTCTTGAGTTCGAGCCCGCCGACGCTCACCGCGCCCAGCACGGTGAGCACGCTGAGGGCGAGAAAACTTCTGCCGAGAGTACTGGCTGGTCTCCACCAGGGGCCCGACGGCGCCTCATCATCCTCAAAGAAGGTGCGACGCACTTTGGGGCGCACTCCCCCTTCGTCCGCATCCTCGGCTTCACCGGGGCGGTCAGAGATCTTCCTGAGCCGGGGAGCAACCTGCTGCACGCGACGCGTTGGCGTCTCCGCGGGCGGATCGTCCTCCCAGTCCATGGGCCGGGTTGTGGAGTTGCCTTGAATCATCACGCCTGAGCAAGGTCGTGAGAGTCGCCAGATTCCACTATAGCCTGCCGTCGGCAAAGCGTTTTCCGCAGTCAGGACGGGGGAATCCGCAGGGTTAACCTGCGCGGACGCAGAATTGTTTTGATTTTCAAGATGGACGGGAGTGCCGCCTAGCGCAGTGACGATTCCACGCGCCGATGATAGAACTCCGGCGCTTCGATCACAAAACCCGTCTGTCCGGCAAGCGCCAGCAGATCGCCATCACTTGAAACCAGCAGGTCGGCGGCTCCGCTCACAGCCAGATCGAGAAAGGGCTGGTCGCGCGGGTCGCTGCACTGTACCGGGCACGAATCTGCCACCTCGACGGTCTCGCAAAAAGGCAGGTAATCGCCAAGCAACTCCAGCCGGTCGTCGCAATCCAGGCGAAACTTCGGATAGGCGAGCACGCGCAACAGTTCATCGGCCGTAGCACGGGAAACCAACGGGATGACGGCCTCCTGTCGCCAGTGCGCGCGCAGCCAGGCGAGTCTTCCCTGCGCAAACAGCAGCGCCGAAAGCACCGTGCTGGTGTCGAAGACGACGCGGCTACTCGTCGGCATTCCGCGCCCAATCCACGGCGGCGGCCACGTCTGCCTCTACGATGCCCAGCGCCGCCAACTGGCTCCGCACCTGCCCAGCGCGGCTCCGGCGCAAGGGGCGCAAGGTGATCGATTCGCCGTCGGTCGAAACCTCAAAATATTCGACACCACCAAAGGCTGCAAGAGCGGCCTTGGGCAGGGTGAGCTGATTTTTCACCGTCATTTTGGCCAACATGCAACCCTCCGAGCAAGGAATAAAGAAAGTAAGGAAATCTTACCACGGGATTCCCCCAAAACGTGCCCTGAGTTTTGGGCACACAGGAAAAAGCCCGCCGTGGCATCGGCGGGCTTTTGTTGCCATGCTTTTCTGCAGCAGGGTTTATTGTTTGGCTTCGAGCGCGGAGACGATCTGGGGCCCGAGCTGGCTGACGTTGCCGGCCCCGAGGGTCAGAATCAGGTCGCCCGGCGCGGCCTTGGCCAGAACGGCGGCGATGGCGGCTTCAAAGTCCTCGACGCATTCGGCCTTGGGCGCGGTGATGACCTCGGCGAGCCAGGCGGAGTTGACGCCACGGATCGGCGGCTCGCTGGCGGCGTAGATCGGCAGCAGATGCAGCGAATCGGCATCCACGAAGGCACCGGCGAACTGGTCGCGCAGGTCGCGCGTGCGGGTAAAGCGGTGCGGCTGGAAGATGACGTGGATCTTCTTGAATCCGCACTCTTTGGCAGCAGCCAGGGTAGCGCGGATCTCGGTCGGATGATGGCCGTAATCGTCGACAACGGTCACACCCGCCGCCATGCCGCGCTTCTGGAAGCGACGGTCGACGCCGCGGAAGTTGGCCAGCCCCTCGGCGATCTTCTCGTAAGGAACCTCGAGCTGATGGGCGATGGCGATGGCCGCGGTGGCATTCAAAATGTTGTGCCGGCCGGGAACGTGCAGCGTGAAGGGGCCAAGCAGGGTGCCCTGCGCGGTGACCTGGAAGCGCGAGACGCCGACCTCGGGCGCTTCGAGCAGTTCCATGCGGTAGTCGGCCTCGGGCGCGGCACCGTAGCTGTAAACACGGCGGCGGGCCAGCGGCAGAATGGTGCGCAGCAGCGGATTGTCGATGCAGGCGGTCGCCGCGCCGTAGAACGGCAGCCGGTCAATGAAGTCGAGGAAGGCATTCTCGACGTCGGCCATGTCGTGATAGCAGTCCATGTGCTCGCGGTCGAGGTTGGTGATGACGGCCATGATCGGCGAGAGCTTCAGAAAGGAGCGGTCGCTCTCATCGGCCTCGGCGACCAGATACTGGGTCGAGCCAAGCCGGGCATTCGAGCCCATGGCGTCGACGCGGCCACCGACGACGACGGTCGGATCGAGCCCGCCAGCGGTCAGAACCGAGGCGACCATCGAGGTGGTGGTCGTCTTGCCGTGCATGCCGGCGATGGCGATGCCGTACTTGAGCCGCATCAACTCGGCCAGCATTTCGGCACGCTGAATGACGGGAATCTTGCGGGCGTGAGCCTCGAGAACCTCGGGGTTGGTGGCGGTCACGGCCGAACTGGTGACGACGACGGTGGCCCCGGCGATGTTGGTGGCGTTGTGCCCCTCGTAGATGGTGGCGCCGAGCGAGGCCAGCCGGTCGGTGACCGGGCTGCGGCGCAGATCGGAGCCGGAGACCTTCATGTCGAGGTTGAGCAGAATCTCGGCGATGCCGCTCATGCCGATGCCGCCAATACCAATGAAGTGTGCGTGTTGTGATTTAGCAAACATGACTGGGTGAAACTCCACTCTACCACTCGGGGCGGCCGGGCTTCTCGCCATGCGCGGGAGAAGCCCGCAGGCATGTAAAAATACTGCGAAAAGATCCGCAACTAAATCCCCAGCCTATGGTCTGAATGAGTAGGAGCCGGAAGGGCAAACAATCGCCCACGACGGCAGGATCCAAGGCGAAGGATTCCCGCGGGGGAGCCGGCCGAAGGCATCCAGGAGGAGGGCCTCATGAGGAACTTCCGTTTTGTATTGTTGGCATTGGCTTTAGCGATTCCGCTGGCGACAACCGCCAGAGCCCAGGTCGTGGTGGGAATCGGCGTCGGACCGGCTCTGGTGGCCGCGCCCTACGCGTATGACGACGCCTATTATGGGCCAGCTCCGGTCTGCGATTGGGGTTACTACCCGTACTATCCGTACACCTGCGCCCCCTATGGCTACTATGGCCCGCAGTGGTTTGTCAGTGGCATCTTTATCGGCGCGGGCCCCTGGCATCACTGGGGCGGACACGGCTGGGGCCATGGTGGCTGGGGACGTGGCGGTGAAGGCTGGAATCGCGGCGGATGGGGCGACCACCGCGGTGGCGCACGCATGGCCTACGATGGCCACCAATCCGGCGGCATGCGCTCCGTGCAGGGTGGACCGGGCTACGGCGGCAACGGCGGCGCGCGCTCCTTCCAGGGCGGAAACCCCGGACGCGGTGACCAGGGCGGAGCTCGCGGATTCACCAGCGGCGGCAATAGCGGCTACAGTGGCGGCGCTCGCGGCTACTCCGGCGGTGGAAACTATGGCGGCGGCGCCCGCGGATTCTCTGGTGGTGGTGGATTCGGTGGCGGAGGCCACATGGGCGGTGGTGGAGGATTTGGCGGTGGCGGCGGCGGTCACATGGGTGGCGGCGGCGGTGGACATCGCTAACCCGCTGTTCCACGGCACCTCCTCGCAACAAGAAAAGCCCGTCTGCAGATGCAGACGGGCTTTTCTTGTGCCTGTAACGACGGTTCAGGCGCGCTCGGACAACGCGACCAGGCGGGCGACGATGCGCTCGGCGGCATCGGGGTGGGCCATGGTGCGGGCGGCAGCAGAGATGGCCGCAAGCCGCGCCGGATCGGCAAAGAGCCCGGTGAGCGCCGCGAAGACCTTTTCCTCGCTCTGAAACTCGGGTTCTTCGAGCATGACGGCGGCCCCGGCGGCGACCATCGCCTCGGCGTTGCGCTTCTGGTGTCCATCGGCGGCGGCGGCGAAGGGAATGAGCAGCGAGGGCTTGCCGGCGGCGGCCAGCTCGGCCACGGTGGATGCGCCGCTGCGGGCCATCACCACGTGGGCGCGAGCGAAGCGGGCGGGCATCGCGTTGATGAAGGCGCTGACCTCGACGCGGGCGGGATCGGCTCCGCTGGCGGCATAGGCGGCCTGGGTCGCCTCAAAGTGCCGGGCCCCGCTCTGGTGCAGCACGGTGAGGCCGGGAATGGCAGCGAGCAGGCGGGCAACGACGGCGGGCATGCGCTGGTTGAAGATGCGCGCGCCCTGCGAGCCACCGAAGATCAAAAGGTGCGGCGCGGCGGCCGGGTCAGGCGCGGGGATCGAGAAGAACTCAGGCCGGACGGGAATGCCGGTAACCTCGGCGTGGGCAAACCAGCGAGCGGCGGCCTCGAAGTTGACGGCAGCGGCCTGCACGCGCTTGCCGACGAGGCGGTTGGCCATGCCGGGCATGGCATTCGGCTCAAAGACCATCGCCGGAGTCTTGGTCCACAGAGCAGCGGCCATGGCCGGGCCGGAGGCGTAGCCGCCGACGCCGAAGACGACGCCGGGACGGAAGTCGCGGATCAGCCCTTTGCAGTCGCCGATGGCGCCGACCAGATGCGAGAGCGTGCGCAGCCGCGTCATCAAAGAAACCCGGTTGAGCGGGCCGACGGTGACCATGTGCAGCGGGAAGCCCGCCTCGGGAACCAGACGGCTCTCCATGCCGCGCGCGGTGCCGACGAAGAGCACCTCGGCGTCATGAGTGGCGGTGAGGGCGCGGGCGACGGCCAGAGCGGGAATGATGTGTCCGCCGGTGCCGCCACCGGCGATAAGAACGCGCAAGCGAGACATGATGTACTCCGAATCAGAACTCAGGGGCGAAAGCCCCGGAAATGCAATCTTCAAAATAGGCACGTGGCAAGGCTGCAAATTTTTCCAAGAGCAACCGCAGAGCCCCTTCGACTACGCTCAGGGCAGGCTTTCGACTCACCACCCCCAAGCTGAAATACGCTTTGGGCCCCCGTTCGCTCAGGATGACACTTTCATTGTATGGCGGAGGCTTTCTACGCGCCCGCAGCAGCATCAATCCGTCGAACGGGTGATGTTGAGCAGGATGCCGATGCTGGCCAGCATGACGAAGACCGAGGTGCCGCCGGAGGAGATCAGCGGCAGCGGAATGCCTTTGGCCGGGACCAGCGAGAGCACAACGCTGATGTTGAAATATGCCTGCAGCAGCACGATGGCCGTCAGTCCGAAGGCGACCATGCGCGCGAAGGGATCCTGCGCGAGAAAGGCCGTGCGAAAGCCGCGCCAGCCAAAGACGGCGAACAGAATCACGATCGCCATGGTGCCGATGAACCCCAGCTCCTCGGCGATATTGGCGAAGATGAAGTCGGTCGAGGACTCGGGCAGATAGAAGAGCTTCTGCATGCCCTCCATGTAGCCACGGCCGGTGAACCCGCCCGTGCCGACGGCGATCAGCGACTGATAGATGTGAAAGCCGGGCCCGGTCGGATCGCTCTCCGGATGCAGAAAGACCTGCATGCGCTTGAGACGCCAACTGACGAAGAACAGCAGCGCCACCAGCGGCGGAATCGCGCAACCGGCGGTGATGAGCAGATATTTCCAGTCCATGCCGGCCAGCACAAGCAGCATGACCGTGACGCCGGCCAGCACCATCGCCGTGCCCAGATCCGGCTGCCGGACAACCAGAATCACAAAAAGCAGCGGCATGGCACCGGCGCGCACCAGCGTGTTCTTGAAGTCGTGCATGGCCTCAAGCCGCGACTGCAAAAACCAGGCCAGAAAAAGCACCAGAACCGGCTTGGCGATCTCCGACGGCTGAAAGGTGAAGAAGCTGCCGAAGCGAATCCAGCGGTGCGTGTTGTGCGAGCCGGGGCAGAAGAAGACCGCGACCAGCAGCAGCAGTGCCACGCACAGGGCCGGATAGATGAAGCGCGTCGAGTTATAGACGCGATAGTCGACGCGCATCAACGCCAGCATGGCGACAATGCCGCACAGCGCCCAGCCGGCCTGACGGCCGACGTAGGTGAACTCGGAGTGATAACGCTCCTGCGCCACGACGGCCGAGGCCGAAAAGACCATCGCCAGGCCCACCACAACCAGCAGCAGGGTGACGAAGAAGAGCCATTTGTCGACGCCGACACGGGCAGCCATGCATTATCCTCGCAACTCGGCGACGAGTTCCTTGAAGACACGGCCGCGATGCTCGTAGCTGTCGAACTGGTCAAAGCTGGAGCAGGCCGGAGCGAGCAGCACGATCTCGCCGGGGCGCGCCGCGCCCGCCGCCGCGTTCACGGCCTTTTCGAGCGTCTCACAGGAGTGCAACGCGATGACGCCGCGCAGATGCGATTCGATCTTGGCCGCCGCCGATCCGATGGTATAAACGGCCTTCACACGCGCGCGCAGCAGGGGCGAAAGCGTCGTGTAATCCGAGCCCTTGTCCTTGCCGCCAAGAATCAGATGAATGCCGCCCTTGAAGGCTTCGATGGCCTTCTCGGTCGCATCGACGTTGGTCGCCTTCGAGTCGTTGTAATAGTCGACGCCGTTGACCTTGGCGACGAATTCAAGACGATGTTCGACGGCGTGGAATTTTTCAACGGCACTGCGGATGGCCTCGGCCGGGGCACCGGCGCGACGGGCGGCGACGACAGCGGCCAGCACGTTTTCTACGTTGTGCGCGCCCTTGAGCGCAATGGCGTTGAGCGGCATGATCGTTTCGACGGCGGCGTTTTTGGCATCGCGATAGACGATGCTGCCGTTATCCACCCAAGCGCCCTGCGCAACGGCGCTCTTGGCCGAGAACCAGTAAACGGTGGCCTTGGTGCGTGCGGCGGCCTCGGCGGCGCGCGCATTGTCGGCGTTGAGCACCAGGCTGTCGGCCTCGGTCTGCGCGGCAAAGATGCGCTCCTTGGCCTCGGCGTAGTTCTCGAAGCTGCCGTAGCGGTCCAGATGGTCGGGCGTGATGTTGAGGATCACGGAGACGGCCGGGTGAAACTCGTCCGTGCTTTCGAGCTGGAAGCTGGAGACCTCGAGGACCGACCAGCCCGCGTCGGTGCTACCCTCCACCAGATCGATCACCGGCACCCCGATGTTGCCGCCGACCTGCGTGGCAAAACCGGCTTCCTTGAGGATTTCGCCCTCGAGCGTGGTGGTGGTGGTTTTGCCGTTCGAGCCGGTAATGGCCACGATGCGCCCCTTGAGGAAGCGCGCGGCCAGCTCGATTTCGCCAATGATCGGCAGGCCGAACTTGCGCGCCTGCGAGAGCTCGGGGGTGTTGAGCGGCACGCCGGGGCTGACGACGATCAGGTCCTGGCGGCGGAAGGTGAGCACGCCGTGACCGCCGGCCTCGACCATGATGCCTTCTTCGAGCAGGGCCGGAATCTCCTTGCGCAGAGCCTCGGCACTGCGCACGTCAGAGACGGTGACCACCGCACCGTGATGCCGCAAAAACAACGCGGCCGCCAGCCCGGATTTGCCCAGGCCCACGACCAGAACTTTTTTGCCTTTCAGATCCATCATCAGGTGTATAACCTCTTCACTGTTGGCGGAATCTTTATTGTGCGCCTTCCGCCGGGCGCTTTACCGCAGTTTGAGCGTGGTGAGTGCAAACAGTGCAAACACCAGCGCGCAGATCCAGAAGCGCACGATGACCTTCGATTCCTTCCAGCCGCACTGCTCAAAGTGATGATGCAGCGGGGCCATCTTGAAGATGCGCTTGCCGTGGCGCAGCTTGTAGCTGCCCACCTGCAGGATCACCGACAGCGCCTCGAGGATGAAGATGCCGCCAATAAACGGCAGCAGCAGCTCCTGGCGAATGAGCACGGCAACCGTGCCGATGGCGCCGCCGAGGGCGAGCGAACCGACGTCGCCCATGAAGATCTCGGCCGGGTGCGCGTTGTACCAGAGAAAGCCGATGGAGGCGCCCACCATCGAGCCGCAGAAGATGGACAACTCGCCGACCAGCGGCATCCGCTGCAATTCAAGATAGTCGGCAAACATGACATGGCCGCTGACGTAGCAGAGCACGGTGAGCGCACCGGCGGCGACGATGGTGCAGCCGATGGCAAGCCCGTCCAAGCCGTCGGTGAGGTTGACAGCATTCGAGCTGCCGACCAGCACCAGCGTCACCCAGAGCACGAAGGGGATGAAGGCCAGCAGGCTCAGTTGCGGAATCGTCGCCGGCCACGCATGCCAAAGCAGATCGGGCCGCCAGTGTTTGAGCAGCGGCACCGTCAACTGCGTCGAGAACATGCGGAACTGGGTGAGCGCAACCAGAGACAGCGCCACGGCCAGACTGGCAGCTGCCTGAGCGATCAGCTTGGCGCGCGCCGTCAGCCCAAGGCTGCGATGCATGACGACCTTGGTGTAATCATCGACAAAGCCGATGGCGCCAAAGGCCAGCGTCGAGGCCATGGCAATCCAGACCAGGGGGTTGGTCGGATCGGCCCAGAGCACGGTCGGCAACAGAATCGCGATCAGAATCAGGATGCCGCCCATGGTGGGCGTGCCAGCCTTCTTCAGATGCGTCTGCGGGCCATCACTGCGCACGTATTGGCCGATCTGAAACTCGCGCAACTTCTGAATCACGTAAGGACCGATGAACAGCGAGATCAGCAGTGCCGTCAACGTCGCAAAGGCCGTGCGGAAGGTCAGGAAGCGAAAGATCCGGAACGGGTGAAAGAACGGAAATAATTTTTCGTAAAGCAGCCAGTAAAGCAAAGAGCCTCCCAAGCCTGACTGAGGCGGAATATCAGCTAAATTTTACAGGGCCGGGGCGGGAGGCTTGTGGATCGTCAGAATGCGGGACTCAGGGCCCGAGACGATAGTGAATTTTGGAGCGCAATAATCTGATTTTAATATTCTTAAAGTACAAAAGATTTACTCCGATAACCCCCTTAGTACGATCTGTCATTTGCCGCAAGGAGGTAAATTGGCTTTATTCGATTGGAACGATAGCTACTCTGTGGGCGTCCAAGAGTTGGATCAACAGCATAAAAAGCTGGTAGCCACATTGAATCAACTGCATCAAGCTATGCTCAGCCGCCAGAGTCGCGAAGCGATCGGTACGCTGCTGAGCCAACTGGTGAACTACACCAATAGCCACTTCGTTGACGAAGAACAGTACCTGGCACGCACGCAGTATCCGAAACTTGCCGAACAAAAAAAGATGCATGGGAACCTGAGTAAACAGGTTCTCGAGTTTGTCGGCCGCTACGAGCGCGGTGAAATCGCACTCGACATCCACCTGCTCGACTTTCTGCGCAAGTGGCTGATGGAACACATTCTCGAAGAAGACAAAGAGTACGGCCCCTGGCTGAACAAGGCCGGAATCCGGTAAGTTTTCTTTTCCTATTCCAAACGCACAACGGCCTCGCGGAGCAAAACTCCGCGAGGCCGTTGTTGTTTGCGTGCGCAACCGTTTAGCGGTTGGTGTATTCGCTCGGGGCGACCGGATCAAGGAAGGGCATCTTGGCGCGGAGCTCGTTGCCGATGACTTCGACCGGGTGCTTGGCCTCTTCGGCGCGGAAGGCCGAGAAACGCTTGCGGCCGCCGTTCAGGTCGTCGAGGAAGTTCTTGGCGAAGGTGCCGTCCTGGATGTCCTTGAGGATGGCCTTCATCGCCAGCTTGCTCTCGGGTCCAACAACGCGCGGGCCGGAGACATAGTCACCGAACTCGGCGGTGTTCGAGATGGAGTAGCGCATGTAGCTGAGGCCGCCGCGATAGACGAGGTCGACGATCAGCTTGAGCTCGTGCATGCACTCGAAGTAGGCGTTCTCGGGGGCGTAACCAGCCTCGACCAGGGTCTCGAAGCCCGCCTTGATGAGCGCGCTGAGGCCGCCGCAGAGAACCGCCTGCTCGCCGAAGAGATCGGTTTCGGTCTCGTCCTTGAAGGTGGTCTCGAGCACTCCTGCACGGGTGCAACCGATGCCCTTGAGGTAGCTCAGGGCCAAGTCGTGCGCCTTGCCGGTCGCATCCTGGAAGACCGCGATCAGGCCCGGGACGCCGCCGCCCTCGGGGAAGATCTCGCGCACGCGATGGCCGGGAGCCTTCGGCGCGGCCATGGCCACGTCGATGTCCTTGCTGGGCACGATGGTCTTGTAGTGGATGTTGAAGCCGTGGGCAAACATCAGCATCTTGCCGGCCGAGAGGTTCGGCGCGATCTCTTCGTTGTAGACCTTGGCCTGCAACTCATCGGGGATGAGGATCATGATCACATCGGCCCACTTGGTGGCGTTGGCCGGGGTATCAACCTCGAGGCCGGCCTTCTTGACCTTGTCGATCGACTTCGAGCCAGGCTGCAGACCAACCTTGACCTGCACGCCCGAGTCCTTGAGGTTCAGCGCATGGGCATGGCCCTGCGAACCGAAGCCAATGATGGCCACCTTCTTGGACTGGATCAGCGTAAGGTCGGCATTGTTTTCGTAATAAGTCTTCACCATGATATTCTTCGTGTCCTTTTCTGGTTGCGCGTTGAAAGTTCGTACAAAAAATCGGTGGGTTAATCCATGTCGACGGCGGCCTTGTGGCTGGATTCTTTTCCCAGCTCTGTCGCCTGTTCGTCGGCCTCGTGGCCGATCTTCATCGCGTTCACCACGCTGCTGACGTGGTGGCCGCGGCGCATGGTCATTTTGCCGCTGCGGCAGATCTCGAGGATCTGCACGCCATCGTCGCGGAGCACTTCGATGAGCCCTTCGACCTTGCTTTCGACTCCGGTCATCTCAATGACCAGCGACTCGGAGGTGAGGTCGACGATGTGCGCCCGGAAGACCTCGACCAGGTCGAAGATCTGCGAACGGTTCTGCGGTGTGACGGCGACTTTGACCAACGCCAGCTCGCGCGTCACCGACGGCGCCTGACCGATCTCGTCCACGTCGACGACATCTTCCAGTTTAAACAGGCTGGCGCTCACCCGGTGGCCAATGGCCGACGGCGAGTCGCAGACTACCGTCATGCGGGAAAGTCCTTCGCGCTCGCTGCCACCCACGGTCAGCGAACGGATGTTGATGTTCAGCCGGCGAAACAGCGAAGCCACCCGCGTCAGCACGCCCGGACGGTCTTCAACATAGGCTACGAATGTATGCAGCATAAAGGCCTTTCCAGGGGACAGTGTGCGGTGAACAGTGAACAGAACGTGTGACTGCACTTCATGCCGATCCCCTCTCTGGTTCAAACTTCGTGTCGTCCCTATCCACTAAGCACTTAGTCCCTGGTCCCTAGTCCCTAGCACCTAGAACCTAGTCCCTAGCACCTAGAACCTAGAACCTAGAACCTAGAAAGCATCGTCTACTTCTTGCGGCCCGGGCGGCGAATCATCTCATGCAGAGCCTTGCCGACGGGAATCATCGGATAGACCGACTCTTCCTTTTCGACCATGAAGTTCAGCAGATAGGCGCCTTCGGTGGCACGCGCCTCGTTCACGGCCGACTCCACCTCGGCGCGGGTACGAACGGCGCGGCCAGCAATGCCATGCGCGTCGGCGAGCTTGACGAAGTCCGGGCTGCGCAAAGGCGTGGCGGCGTAGTTACGCTCGTAGAAAAACTCCTGCCACTGGCGCACCATGCCAAGATAGCCATTGTTGATGATGGCGATGTTGATCTTGATGCCTTCCTGCGCGAGGGTGGCCAACTCGGAGCTGGTCATCTGGAAGCCGCCGTCGCCAACGATCACCCAAACCTCTTTGTCGGGGCAGGCCGTCTTGGCGCCAATCGCCGCAGGCAGAGCGAAGCCCATGGTGCCGAGGCCGCCCGAGGTGACCAGCGTACGCGGCTGATCGTGGTGATAGTACTGCGTCTCCCACATCTGATGCTGGCCAACGTCGGTGACCACGATGGCCTTGCCCTCGGTGATGCGCCAGATGTCGTGAATCACATGCGCCGCGTAAAGGTGGCCGGAGTCGGGCAGGTTCTTGATGTCGCGCACAGCCGAGTCGCCCTTGTTGGAGGCAATGGTTTTAATCCAGGCCGGATGACTCGCGCTGGCAATGCGCGGCAGAAGCTCTTCGAGCACGGTGCGCAGATCGCCCACCAGCGCCACATCCACCTTGACGTTCTTGCCGACCTCGGCCGGATCGATTTCGATGTGAATCTTCTTGGCCTTGGGCGCGAAGGTGGGAATGGTACCGGTGACGCGATCATCGAAGCGCATGCCGCAGGCGATCAGCAGGTCGGATTCCTGAATGGCCTGATTGACCCACGACTCCCCGTGCATGCCCATCATGCCAAGGTTGAGCGCATGCGAGGCCGGGAAGCTGCCAAGACCGAGCAGCGTGAGAGCGACGGGAATCTCGGCGCGTTCTGCCAGCGTCCGCAACTGCTCCATCGCCCCGGACTCGCTGACGCCGTGGCCGGCAAGGATCACCGGGCGCTCGGCGGTGCGAATCAACTCGACGGCCTGCGCGAGACTGCTCTCTTCCACCGAAAGCATCGGATGCGCGCGATGCGGCGCGGGCTTGGCAGCCTCGAAGTCAAAGATGGCCGTGGCCTGCTGCGCGTCCTTCGTAATGTCGACCAGCACCGGACCGGGGCGACCTGCCTTGGCGATCTGAAAAGCGGAACGAATCGCCGGCGCAATCTCTTCGGTCTTGGTGATCAGAAAATTATGCTTGGTCACCGGCAGCGTGATGCCGGTGATGTCGACCTCTTGAAAGGCGTCGGTGCCGAGCACCTTCGAAGAGACGTTGCCAGTGATGCAAACCATCGGCGTCGAATCGAGCATCGCGGTGGCAATGCCGGTGACGAGATTGGTCGCGCCAGGGCCGCTCGTCGCCAGACAAACGCCAACCTTGCCAGAAGCGCGCGCGTAGCCATCGGCCATGTGCGCGGCGCCCTGCTCGTGGCGCACCAGCGTGTGCTTGACCGGAAACTTGCGCATCGCATCGTAAAGAGGCAGCACCGCGCCGCCGGGATAGCCGAAGACGTCGGTAACGCCCTCGCCCGCCAGCGTGGCCCATACAATCTCGGCCCCGGTCAAGCGGGTTGGAGTGGTAAGGTGTTCGCTGTTCGACTGCGCTTTGGTCCCCATGCTGCGATTCTCCTCGTGCGGTGATTGCGGGTTAGCGGTGTTAGCCATCTAGCGAGTTAGCGGTGCTAGCGCGGTTAGTGGAGTTAGCGTGGTTAGCGGTGTTAGTTTTATTGCGAGCTAGCTTACCTGCCAACAACGCCAGCTCCGCTAACCTGCTAACTCCGCCAACAACGCCAACTCCGCTGGTCCTCTACTGCGGCTGCAGCCAAAAGGCTGCGTCGTGCTTCTTCTCGTAGGCGTCGAGCTCGGCTGCGTGACGCAGGGTCAGGCCGATGTCGTCGAGTCCTTCGAGCAGGCAATACTTGCGGAACGGATCAATCTCAAAGCTGGCCTTGAAACCAAGCTCATCACTGATGGTCTGCTCTTCGAGCGAGATGGTCAGCTTGTAGCCGGCAATGGTGCGCGCATTCGCAAGCAGCTTTTCCACCTGCGCTTCATCGAGGCGAACCAGCACGATGCCGTTCTTGCCCGCGTTCGAGAAGAAGATATCGGCGAAGCTCGGCGCGACGACGACGCGGAAACCGAAGTCAGCCAGCGCCCATGCGGCGTGCTCGCGGCTCGATCCGCAACCGAAGTTCTTGCCGGCGACCAGCACCTGCGCGCCCTTCCAGCGAGGATCGTTCAGCTCAAAGCCCGCGACCGGCGTGCCGTCCGGCGTTTGCCGCCAGTCATAAAAAAGAAACTCACCGTAGCCGGTGCGCTCAATGCGCTTCAAAAATTGCTTCGGGATAATCTGGTCCGTATCGACGTTGGTGCGGTCGAGCGGCAGGGCCAACGAAGTCAGAGTCGTGAACTTTTCCATTACTTCCCCTCCCCGTTGAACTTCCAGGTGCGAATATCGACAAAGTGCCCGCGAATTGCGGCTGCGGCGGCCATGGCCGGCGAAACCAGATGGGTGCGGCTGCCACGGCCCTGACGACCTTCGAAGTTGCGATTCGACGTGGCCGCGCAACGCTCGCCCGCCTTCAGCACATCGGGATTCATCGCCAGGCACATCGAGCAACCCGGCTCGCGCCACTCAAAACCAGCGTCGACAAAAATCTTGTCGAGTCCTTCGGACTCAGCCTGATCCTTGACGATCTGCGAACCCGGCACCACGATGACGTTGACGCCAGCAGCCACCTTGTAGCCCTTGGCCACGGCGGCAGCGGCGCGCAAGTCTTCGATGCGGCCGTTGGTGCAGGAGCCAATAAACGCGCGGCCAATGCTGACTTCCGTCAGCGGCGTGCCCGGCTTCAGATCCATGTACTCGAGCGCGCGCTCCAGATTCTTGCGGTCGATTTCATTCGCGGCCTTGGCCGGATCGGGCACAGTGGCCGTGATCGGCGCAACCATTCCCGGGCTGGTTCCCCAGCTCACATAAGGCGCAAGCGTATTCGCATCGATGGTCAGCTCGCGGTCGAACTTCGCGCCGTCATCGGTCTTGAGTTTTTTCCACTCTGCAACGGCACGGTCCCAGTCCGCGCCCTTCGGCGCGTGGTTGCGTCCCTTGAGATAAGCGAAGGTGGTATCGTCAGGAGCGATCATGCCGGCGCGCGCGCCCGCTTCGATGCTCATGTTGCAGACCGTCATGCGGCCTTCCATCGTGAGCGAACGAATCGCCGAACCCGCGTACTCAATCACATAACCGGTCGCGCCGTCGGTGCCGATTTCGCCGATGATGGCGAGGATGATGTCCTTGGCGGTGACGCCCTCGGCAAGCGTGCCCTCGACGTTGATGCGGAAGGTGTGTGGGCGGCTCTGTGGCAGGCATTGCGTGGCGAGCACGTGCTCCACCTCGCTGGTGCCGATGCCGAAGGCCAGTGCGCCGAAGGCGCCGTGCGTCGCGGTGTGCGAATCGCCGCAGACAATCGTCATGCCCGGCTTGGTGAGTCCCTGCTCGGGGCCTACGACGTGGACCACGCCCTGTTTGCCGGTTTCGATGTCATAAAGCTCGACGCCGAACTCCGCGCAGTTCTTGCGCAGTGCGCCGATCTGTTTGGAGGCGATGGGATCGACGATGTTCAACCGAGCTTCGGTCGTGGTCGGAATATTGTGATCGACGGTGGCCACGGTGCGATTGGGACGGCGAACCTTGCGCCCTGCCAACCGCAGCCCCTCGAAGGCCTGCGGCGAGGTCACTTCGTGGACCAACTGCAGATCAATGTAGAGCAGCGTCGGCTCGCCCTTGGGCTCGGCCACGATGTGCTGTTCCCAGACCTTTTCGAATAACGTCTTCGGTGCGGTACTCATAAAAGTCCCTTCAGCTTCTAGCTGTTGTGTCCCTAGCTTTTAGCCGCTAGCTTCTAGCTGTTAGCTCTGACGGCAAGAGCATTGAAAATCGCGGAGATTCTGCTCACTCCCTTTCGCTTCGCCCCCAACTCCACTGCATAAAAGCTAGAAGCTAGAGGCTAAAAGCGAAGGGCTGCATCCCAGTTACTTCAGAATCTGCTTGACCAACTCGCGAATCTTGGCGCCGACCTCGCTGGTCGAAAGCACCTTGAAGCCATGATCGGTGCCGCGCACCAGATCGGGCGTGCGATAGCCCAACTCGAGCAGCTTGCGGACGGCTTCTTCAATCGCCGCGGCTTCTTTTTCGAGCTTCGCCGTGTGGCGCAGCAGGAAGGCACCGGTCATGATCGCGCCGAGCGGATTGGCAATGCCCTTGCCCGCGATGTCCGGAGCCGAGCCATGAATCGGCTCGAAGAGATTGACCTTTCCGCCGACGGTCGCCGAGGGCAACATGCCGAGCGAACCGGTGATGACGCCCGACTCATCGGTGAGAATGTCGCCGAAGAGATTTTCGGTGAGCACCACATCGAAGTCCTTGGGGCGATTCATCAGATGCATCGACATCGCGTCGACATACTGATGCTCGAGCTCAACGTCGGGGAAATCCTTGGCGACTTCCGTCACCGTAGCGCGCCACAGTTGCGAGGTCTCAAGTACGTTGGCCTTGTCGACGCTGGTCAGCTTCTTGCGCCGTCCCTGCGCCAGCTTGAAGGCCACGCGCGCCACGCGCTCAACCTCGGCCTTGGTGTAACGCATGGTGTTGAAGGCTTCGTTCTTTTCCTTGTTCCACTCGCGCGGCTGGCCAAAGTAGAGGCCACCGAGCAGTTCGCGGACGAAGAGAATGTTGGCGCCGTCGATGATCTCCGGGCGGAGCGGGCTGTTGGCCGTCAGCTCCTTGAAGGCGAAGGCCGGCCGCAGGTTGGCAAAGCCGCCCAGCACCGAGCGAATCTTGAGCAGACCGGCCTCGGGCCGTTCGCTCGGCGGCAGCGCGTTGAACTCGTTGCCGCCCACAGCGCCAAGGAAGACCGCATCGGAGGCCAGAGCCTCGTCGATGGTCTCCTGCGGCAGAGGCGTTCCGTCCTTCACAATGGCCACGCCGCCGATGCGCTTTTCGGTAAAGATAAACTCGTGCCCGCCGAGGGCCGCCACTTCCTTGAGCACCGAGATCGACTCGTTGGTCACTTCCGGTCCGATGCCGTCGCCTGCCACTACCAGAATCTTTAGCTTCATCGTCTCTCTTCTTCTAAGTGGAATGGAATTGCGTAAAAAAACTTCTCCCGATTAGTCCAGCTCCGAAACCGGCGCGGTGCGCCGTTCGCGGATGTTGTCGGGCAGAATACCGACCAGATCCTGGTCGTAGACGTTCTTCTTGCGGTCGGCCAAGGCCACAAAACGGTAGTAGGTCTGCTGCAGTTCCTCACGCGTCAGCGTAAAGCCGAGCTGCTCCAAACGATGGCGCAGCGCCGCGCGGCCGGAGTGTTTGCCGAGCACCAGGTGCGTGCGCGAAACACCGACCAGCTCCGGCGTCATGATCTCGTAGGTGAGCGGGTTGGCCAACATGCCGTGCTGGTGAATGCCCGACTCATGCGCGAAGGCATTGTCACCCACAATCGCCTTGTTCGGCGAGGGCTTGAAGGTGATGATCTGGCCGAGCACCTGGCTGGCCGGATAAAGCTGATTGAGCTTGATCGAGGACTCTACCTGATAGCGGTCACGCCGCACATAGAATGCCGAGGCAATCTCTTCGAGCGCGGCATTACCGGCCCGTTCGCCGATGCCGTTGA
>DBTV01000007.1:0-18918 GCA_002307235.1 Acidobacteriaceae bacterium UBA1307 | reverse complement strand
GCGCGTTCGCCGATGCCGTTGATGGTGCACTCGCACTGGCGCGCGCCACCTTCGACGGCGGCCAGCGTGTTGGCGACGGCCATGCCCAGATCGTCATGGCAATGGGTCGAAAGAATGATGCCCTGCTGATCGATGGCCGGGATGCGCTCGCGCACCTCCTCGAACATCCGCTTGTATTCGGCGGGCGTCGTGTAGCCGACGGTATCGGGCATGTTGATGGTGGTCGCGCCAGCCTCAACGGCCACGCGCACCATCTCCACCAGATAATCGCGATCGGCGCGCGTCGCGTCCTCCGGTGAAAACTCCACGTCGTCGACCAGTGCCCGCGCCTGACGAACCGATTCGCCACACTGCGCAAGCGCCTGCTCGCGGCTGATCTTCAGCTTGTACTCCAGATGCAGATCACTGGCGGCCAGAAAGACGTGAATCCGGGCGCGGTCTGCGGCCTGCAAGGCCCGCGCCGCCATCTCGATGTCTTCCTTGCGGGCGCGTGCCAGCGAGGTGATGCGCGGTTTGCGAATGGCCTGCGTGATGGTCGCGATGGCCGCGAAGTCACCTTCCGAGGCCATGGCAAAGCCAGCCTCGATCACATCGACACCCAGATCTTCGAGGGCATGCGCCATCGTCAGCTTTTCCTGGGTGGTCATGCTGCAACCGGGCGACTGCTCGCCGTCGCGCAGGGTGGTATCAAAGAAAACTACGTGATTGGAAATCGCACTCATACGTTTCGCCTGTTGGTCCAACACTGGTAGTGTCGCAAACCCGGGTGCATAAGGCAAAGTTATTATTATTTGATTGTCGATTAAAATTACTTATACTCAACAGAGAAGACAGGGATTATCGGAGTTCGCCATGGAACTGACCCAGCTCGAGACCTTTTTGGCCGTCGCCGAGGAAAAGAGCTTTTCCCGGGCCGCAGTCCGGTTGCACCGCACGCAGCCGGCCATCAGCCAGGTGATCCGCAAGCTCGAAGAGGATGTGGGCGAGGTGCTGTTTGACCGGGCGGCGCGGGACGGGGCGCTGACGGCCGCCGGTCGCCTTTTGCATGAATATGCCTTGCGCATGCTCGCCCTGCGCCGCGAAGCCTCCAGCGCGCTCGGTGAGTTGAAGAGCCTCGAGCGCGGCAGCCTGCAATTGGCCGCCAACGAATATACCTGCATGTACCTGCTGCCAGCCCTTGACGCCTTCTGCCGAGACTATCCGCATGTCAGCGTCGCCGTGCACCGCATGCTGGCCTCGCACATTCCCGACGAGCTGAACCTGCGCACGGTCGAGCTGGGCGTCATCTCGTATCGGCCCGACCCGGAGCAGTTCCGCACCATTGCCGTCTATGGCGACAGCCTGGAGTTCATCGTCGGGCCCCATCACGCGCTGGCCCGGGCGACGCACGTTTCCATCGCCGACCTCGGCAAACAGAGGTTCGTGGCGCACAATGTGGCCTCGCCCCTGCGCCGCAAGGTCATCGAGGCCTTCCAGCGCTACCGGACGCCCCTGAATATGCCCATCGAGCTGCCTACCATCGAGGCCATCAAGCGCTTTGTGGCCATGGGCAACGGCGTGGCGCTGGTGCCACACCTGACCGTGGCGCATGAGCTGGAGGCGGGCGACGTGGTCCGCATTCCGGTCGACGAGTTGGAGCTGCGCCGCGTTTTGCGGCTGGTGCACCGTCGGCAGGCCACGCTCTCCTACGCCGCGCAGGCCTTTATCGAGAGCCTGCGCGCGCTGGCCAGGCAGCAGGGCCCACCGTTTTACTTCCATGTGGACCCGGCCGAGCCCACGCCAGAAAGCAGAGGCCAGAAGAAGCCGGAGAAGGCTGGCTATCGGAATCCGACGGGCGACGTCTAAACCCGTACAACAGCAAGAGAACCACCCCGGATCCGGAAGAGTTCACCATGAATGGGTCCGGGCAGTTACAATGCTGAGAGCGGGGCCCGGTTCGATTCCGGAGCACCGGAATCGACAAGCTCGTTGCCAGCCAGATGGTTGTGCAGTCGTGAGGTTCAGGACCGAATGAAGAAGATTGCTATCATCGCATTCCTGCTGGTCGCCTGTGTGGCAGCAGGTCGCGCCCAGGAAAGTCGTCAGGACATCAGCATTAGCGGAACGGGTCTGATCGAGCCGTTCAAGGCCTCGACCACCAATGTGCAAGTCAGCTCCAATCGCGCATTCGGCGCCCTGCTCAGCTACCGCTTCATGCTGACGCCGACCAGCGCCCTTGAGGCCAACTACCAGATGACCTACGCCAACAAGATCCATTACTGGGCGAACCCGAACAACTACACCGTGAACACGCGCACGCACGAGATTTCGGCCGCCTACGTTCGCTCCTTCGTGTACAAGAACTTCAATCCCTTTGTCGAAGCCGGCCCGGGCGCCTTCATCTTCCTGCCGATCCGCAACTCGGGTACGACGAGCTTGGATGTGAAGCAGCAGACGCAGATCGGAGCCATCTACGGCGGTGGTATCGCCTACGAGATCAGCCCGAGCTTCGATATCCGCGCCGAGTATCGCGGCTGGATCACCAAGGTTCCCACCTTCGGACTCGACCAGTTGGCCACCAAGCGCTGGTACAACATCAGCAACCCGGTTGTCGGTGTGGCGTACCACTTCTAGACAGCAGCAGCAGTACACAAGAAAAAGGATGGGCCTCGTGCCCATCCTTTTTCTTGTGCGCGATGCGCGGCTCTAGGCCATAGAGCAGCTAGTCAGTTGGTATATGCCGATACGCTCTAGCTCTCCGCGCCCGGCGCTTCCCTGTAGCGGCCCAGTTCCTTCACCATCGTGCAATGGCGGCCCAGAGCTTCGATGGCGCGATCGCCCTCTTCCGGGGCATGCAGTTGGCAATCGACGTAAAAGCTGTACTCCCAGGGCCTGCCGGGAACCGGCCGCGACTCGATCTTGGTCAGATTCGTGCCGAGCGCCGACAGCGCACTGAGCGCCGAGACCAGCGACCCCGGCTCATTGGCCAGTGAAAAAGCCAGACTGATCTTGTTTGACGCCGCATCCACCACAGCGTCGGCCGTGCGATAGACCAGAAAAAATCGTGTATAGTTCTGCGGATTATCTTCAATGTCGGCGGCGAGAATCTCTGCGCCGTAGTGGCTGGCGGCAGCCCGGCTGGCAATCGCTGCCGTGTGCGTGTCGCGGGTTTCCATCACCTGCTTGACGCTACCGGCCGTATCGTAAAAGGCCACGGACTTCATCCGTGGATGCGCGGCCAGAAAATTGCGACACTGCGCCAGCGCCACCGGATGCGACCAGACGCGATCAATGGCCTCCAGAGCCACGCCGGGCAGCGCGATCAGGTTGTGGCGAATGCGGATCGCCGTCTCGCGCACCACCCGCACCTCGTGCTTGAGCAACAGGTCAAAGTGCTCGGAGACCGGACCGGCCAGACTGTTTTCAATCGGAATCGCCGCCACATCGACCCGGCCTTCGATCAGGCTGTCAAAAACCTCGGCCGACAGCGCGCATGGCACAATCGTGGCTCCGGGAACGAACTTGAGCGCAGCCTCGTGACTGAACGAGCCGGGCTCTCCTTGAATCGCTATCTTCATGCTTGCCTACCGATCACTCTTTTCAAAAAAATTGTACGCGTTCTTTAAATCCAGATATCGGCGGCCACGAACAGGAAAAAGACCATCGCGATCACACCGTTCATCGTGAAAAAAGCCGCATTCAGCCTGCGCAGATCGCGCGGCGAAACAATGGCGTGCTCGTAGCCGATCAGAATCCCGACCAGCAACAGACCAATCCAGCCCACCACGCGAAACTGGAACAGGCACCCAAACCAGGCCAGCAAAGCCAGCATCGCCAGATGCATGAACCGCGCCGCCAGAAAGGCGCGCTCAATGCCCAGCGCCTTGGGCAGCGAATACAGGCCCTCGCTGCGATCATGATCAAAATCCTGGCAGGCATAAAGCACGTCGAAGCCGCCGACCCACAGCATCACCGCCGCGGTCAGCACCACGATCCGCGCATCGAGCGCGCCGGTAACCGCGATCCACGCACCGGTCGGCGCCAGCCCCAACGCCAGCCCCAACCCCAGATGCGACCAGCGTGTCACGCGCTTCAGATAGCTGTAGCCGAGCAGCACGACAAGCACAACCGGGGACAACAGCAACGTCAGCCGGTTCAGCGCGGCGGAGGCCAGAACAAAGATCGCGGCGGTCACGATCGTAAAACCCAGCACAAAACCGCGCGTCAACAAGCCGGCGGGAATCGCGCGCATCTTCGTGCGCGGATTCGTGGCGTCATAGTCGGCATCGGCCCAGCGATTGAAGGCCATCGCAGAGGAGCGCGCCGCCACCATCGCCACCAGAATCCAGCCCAGCGTGCGCAAAGGAGGAAGGCCGTGCGCGGCCAGCAAGGCCGCCGTCAGCGCAAAAGGAAGCGCAAAGACCGAGTGTTCCCACTTGATCATCTCCAGTGTCGTTTTCGTCTTTGCAACAATGCCCTGCACGCGTGTCTCCTTCTTCTTTCAGTGTAAAGGAACGGCGCAACCCGCTACGACGCGGTGCGCGCAACAAAAAGCCGGAGGGCGAGATGGCCCCCCGGCGATTGCTGAAAATGAATCTTTATTTGCGATGCTCGTCACTCTGATGGGGCACCACCAGATAGTTCTTCACGCTGAAGACGCCCGCGACAGAGTTCGCGCGCATGAAGGCAATGTCGCTGTCCATCTTTGAGTCGACCGCGCCATACAGCTCCACGTTGCCATTCTGCACCGAGATGCGAATCGGTTTGGCAGGATTCAGCGCATACCGGTTCAGCGCCGAAGCGCCATAAATGGCGCGGGCCACGGCCAGCCGCGTGTGGTCATCCATCATGGAGACCGGATCGACCTCCACCATGTCGACGACGTCCTTGACGCCCGGCGTTGTTGCCACCAGCGCCAGCGCCGAGTCCTTGTCGACGTCGGTGCGCGCGTGGCCACCGAGCGTCACCACGCCGTTTTCCACCTTCACACCGATCGCGTTAAACACATTGCCAAAACCCACGCGATCATACGACAGCTTGTCGACCAGGTCGGAGCGCAACGGACCATCGGCAATCGACGGACCGGCAACCTCAATCAGATTCCGCACGGCCGTAACGCCCTTGACGTGCTGCACCTTCCTGGCCGCATCCGCCTTGTACTCGTAGAGTTCCACGCTGCCCGTCAACGTCGCGAGACCATGGTCCACACTGACCTTGACCTCGCGAAACTGCTTTTTGCCCAGCTTTTCGTCCGCCGCCTTCCACACGGCGTCCTCCGGCTGCGTTGCCGACGCCTGCGCAGGACGAGCCGCACGGGCAGCCGGGGAAAAGCTCCACGCTCCACCTGCCATGGATAAGGCGGAAAACAAAACACCGGCATACAACGATGTCGTTTTCATTGAAAAAACCTCCTGGCTGCGGCCCAGGGTCACTCGCCGAGCAACTCCCCCAGCGGGCCATTGCAACCCTACCCATGTAGACACAACGGCACCAAAAAAGTTACTCGCAAAGGAAGAACAAAAAGTAACGCCGCCACCGGGGTTAGCGGTAACGGCGCGTATTTTTGATCACAATCGAGAACACGCCCGACTCGTCGCGCGCCATCATCAACGAAAGATGGCGATTGATGGCCACCTCGGCCTGCAGCAACTGCTGGCTGGTGGTATTCACGTTGGTGGCGTAGGTCAGCGTCAGGTTGCGCCCCAACTGCTCCTGCACGATCAAGCGCGAGGTCACGTTGCCGAGCGCGCCCATGTAATTGGGATCGACCTTGACCGAAGCCGCGCCAAAGAGCTTCTGCATGCGGCTTGAAACGGTGGCGTTGAGCGCGCCGCCAAGCAGTGCGTCCGTCGTCTGGTTGGCATGCTGTTGTTGTTGCTGCTGCGTATAGAGTCTCTGCTGGTTCTCGGTGCGGCCGAGCGCCAATAGCGCCACCACGTCGGCCTCGGGCAAGGGCGGATCGCTGCGATAGCTGATCGACATCTTGGCCGGCGTGCCATGCAGCCCGAGCGTGATGTCGTAGTCTTCCACGCGCGCCGAAGCATTCAGATCGATGGAGGGCTCGATACGCACCGGATTGCTGAAGGAGATTTCTCCGCGCTGCAGATCATAGCGCGTTCCTGCAATCCGCGCGCTGCCCTCGGTGATCGAGATCTTGCCGAGCAGCGTCGGCGTCGCCGCCGTTCCGCGCAGCCGCAGATCAACATTGCCGGCCAGCTTGGCAAAGGCATTCTGAAAGTTCAACTGCGGCGAAGAAGCAATGTGCACATCGAGCCGGACGTGACGCGAGACGGCATCGGCAGCCGGCGGCGTGTGCACGGCGCTGGCCTGTGCGGCCAATGCCGCCAGATCCAGATCCTGACTTGCACTGAAGCGGGTAATCATCACATCGCCCGCCAGCAAAAAGTTGCTGCGCGCTCCCTGCAAATGCAACGTCATGTCGGTCTGCGAACTGATGCCCTGCGGATAGCGAATGCGAATGCCTTTGCCCGTCGCCGTCAGATTTGCATAGAGCCCGTTCTGAAAGGTCAACGCACCGGCAACGTTGATCTGACCGCCGCCGCTGGTCGCCGTCAGCGACTTTACCTCAAGCCGGTTCTGGCTGAAGGCCAGCGTGCCATGCAGTTGATTGATGCCGTTCGGCACGTTCTCCATGCTCAACGCGCCATTTTCAATCTCAACGCGGCCATCGAGACTGGGCCGCGCAATCGGCCCGCGCGCCGTCAACTGGAAACGCGTCGAACCCGCCGTGGTCAGATTCGGTTCGAACAACTCGATCAGCTTCAGATTGACCGTGCCGTGCGCAGCCACATCCATCTGCCGTGCGCCCTTGAGCGCCAGCGTGCCCTGCGCATACAGGTCCGTGTTTTCGCCCGTGATGTGAATCGGGTCCAGATGAATGAAGCCACTACTCAGCAATGCATGCAGGCCATTCTCGCTCTTCAGATGCATGCTGCCCACGGTCACATTCAGCGCGTTGAGCCGCGCCTCGCCCCGCAGTTCGTCGACCCTGGCCAAAGGCCCAGAGAGCGTCACCGTGCCCGCCAGCGCCGAATCGCCGTTGAGCGCCTGCATGTGCCCGAGTTTGAGCAGCGCATTCACATTGAAGCGCGAAAACTCCATCCGTGCCTCGGTTGGATAGCCGCCATCGAAGCCGGTCTTTCCATGCGCATGCACTTCTGCACTCTCAAACTGCGAGGTTACGTCATAGCTCGCCGTGCGATGCTCAACGTGCGCGGTCGCGCGCATGCTGCCCATGCGTTGGCCAGAGAACGCCAACCCACTCAGCGTCGAGATCAGGTCCAGTGTCGGATCATGCAGCAGCCCGCCCCCATGCAGGGTAAAGGCCGCTCTGCCTTCGACCGGCCACTTCTGCGCGCGCACCACGCCAAGACGCGCCACATCGATGCCCGCGCCGTGCGCATCCACCTCAAAGCGCTTCGCATGAAAGTCGTAGCTGCCCGTGCCTGTCGCGTTGCCCGCCGGCGTCGCCAGTGCAATCGAACGCAGATGCAGAATCTGCCCGGCGGCATTGCCTTCCAGGCGCAACCGCGTCACCGGCTCACCGTAGACCGAGCCCGCTTCGAGTTCAACCCATCCAGAACCATTCGGCGCACGCACCGTGCCATTAGCATTCACCTGAGCACTGATGATGCCCGCCAGCGGCAACGGCGTTCCGAACAACGGCTGCACGTCTTCCATCTTCAGTTGCGCCGTATCCACGCGCAGATGCAGTTGCGAGTTTTCATCAAAGCTCGGCACCCGTCCCGCCGTCGCATCCACCGTTCCGCTGACGGAAAGGTGCGCATTGCCGCGCACAATCTGCGCACGTTCGATGGCAATGTGCGTCGGCGCATAGCTGCCGGTCAAATCGACCGTATCCAGATGCACAAAACGCGGTTGCGCGGCCTTCTCACTGCCGGTAGGCATCTCCAGCGAAAGCCCATTGGCCTTCAATGAGCCATCCAGCTTCGGTGCCGTCAGCGAGCCACTCCAGTTGCCATGCACCTCGGCCTCGCCGGTCAACGTGAGCGGCAGTGCAGCAGCACCGAGTCGGCCGCGACGCTGCACGCCAAGATCGCGCAGTACCGTGTCAAATTCGCTCAGATTGTGCGAACGGAAATCGACGATAAACGAAGACGGGCTCGCCATGGGATACGCGCCCAGATCGCCATGCGCTTGCAGAAAACTCGCCGGCGTATGCAACTCAAGTCTGTGCAGATCCACCTTGCCGTTGCGCTGCGCGTAGGTTGCATCCAGCACGCCCGAGGCCGGAACCTCGCCCGCAAGGCCGTGCGCCGAAGGGTTCAGCGCAAAACGCGCATCCACCTTGATCGAATCCGTATCGCCATTGCTCCATGTCGCCAGCGCCGGACCATTCAACTGCGCGTTGAAACCGAGACGTTGAAACGGAGGCAGGCTCACCATCTCGAGCACCGTGTCGACGGAAACATTCTTGAACTCGGCGGCCACACGGCCATTCATCGGAATATCGAGTGGCAGGGCGTGCGGCGGCGCAATGTTGCGATTGGCCGTATGCACCGGCGCGGCATGCGGCGTCGCCGGTTCGAGCCACGGAGCCAGATCGACCGATCCGGTCATCTCTCCACCCTGCCGCAACCGCACGACCACCGAGTCGATCAACAGCCGCTTCGGATCAGCATGCACGCGCGCGTCGAGCCCGAGGCCGGTCGCCACAACGCCGTTGCCCATGTACGATGCCTTGTCCACATGCACCGGGCCTTCGACCTTGTAACTGCCGTTCGCGCCCGCCGCCGTCAGATCAAGTCGTGCAAGCCCCTCGGGCGTATTCGGATAGCCCGTGACCGGATCAACGATCCGCAGATCGAGTTCACCTGAAAGATGCGCCTGCCAGCGCGGATGCGCGAAGTTCGTCACCTGCCCGGAAAGATCGACCCAGTGCGTCACGCGATCACGACCTCGCGCGGTAATGCGCATCCAGCGCAGTTGCGCCGCATAGCGTTCCAGATCGAGCACGGCCTGCACATAGCCATGCACCGGCGTGAAGTTGACGTGCGGCAACGAGCGCGTCAGGCTCATGTCCGTCGCGCCCAACTCCACCCGATAGGTCTCGGCACTGCCGCGATGCGCAGGCAGATAACTGACGCGCAAGGAAACGTCGTCGCCAGAAAAAGCCAGCGGAAGATAGCGATTTTGGAAGTCGAACGACGAGGCGCGGTTTTCGTAATGCAACGTGCCCTCGCGCAAGGAAAGTCGGCCGGCCTTCATGTCGAAGAGCCTGTCGAGCGCTGAGCGATTGCGCTTTGACACCACGCGCGGCACAGGCTGATTCGTCGATCCATCGGGATAGACAATGAAGTGCATCGTCGGCCGTTCGATGTCGAGCGAACGCAGCAGCACCTTGGGACTCAGAAGATTCAACAGGCTCAACCGCACCCGCGCGCGCGCCACGGTGGCCAGCGGTTGCTCGCCCGCATCTTCAAGCCCATGCAGCACCAGTCCGTCGGCCTCGGCCTCAAACTGCAACATGCGCCAATGGAAGGCGTCCATTTCCACGCGGCAACCTGTCGCGTCCTCGAGCGCGGCGACCAGATGCCGTCGCACCAGATTCTCGAAGTTCGCCGAACTCATCCACCAATAAAGCCCTGCTGCCGCAATCACCGTCAACACGACGAGCGCGGCGGCGGCCAGCGGCAAGTGGCGCAACAGAACGCGGCGCACCTTGCTGCGCACGCGTTGGACAGGCTTCGCTTCGTTCTCGCTCACGATTGCGTCTCACTCTTCTGCGGCGATTCCGCGAGCGCGGGATCGAGCACTTCGACGTCGCCCTGCTTGCGCAGGTTCGTCAGCCAGTCATCAAACAGCGCACTCACGCGCCGCTCAAGCAGAATCTCTTCAATGCGCGCGGAGACCTCGGAGAGCGGGGGCGGCGTCTCCTCCGCACCGAACTGCGGCACGAAGTTTTCGCGGTAATAGCTCTCCACCTCCTGCGGTTCAATCCGAATTCCCTGCCGGAAGCGCCGCTCGATAAAAACCAGAACCTCCAGGCGGCGACGCACATAGGCGCGCACCCGTTCGGGCGTTAATCCGCGCGCGGCCAGCACCCGCGTCCAATCGTCCTCGCTCGTGCAACCGCCATGCAGGCAAAGCGGCAGGCGACGGCGCATCTCCGCGACACGCCCATCGATCTGCGCCGCCGTTGGCTCCACCGATTGCAGATCGTCGCTGCGAATCTGCTGCTCGATCAGCGACCGGCTGATCAGCAGTTCCAGGGCCCGCCGCCGCGTCAGATCCGATCCGCCGTGCTGCCCGGGATCAAGCACCGACAGACGAATCTCATCGTCAAGATCGCTGAGCAGAATCGCATGCTGATTGACGACCGCGACCACATTGTCGAGCACCACCGGCGTCTGCGCATGCGCCAGCGATGCCAGCGCCCACGCCAGCCCCGCGCTCCAGATTCGGATTGTCGCCCGTGCTCGCATCAAAAAGTCTGCCCCAGACTGAAGAAGAAGTTAAAGTGATTGCCCCGCCCCATGTGCGGATTTGAAGCTGGCTGTTTTTTTGAATAGTCGTAGATCACCGGATAGATCGGCGGATTCAGGTTATACCCAAAGTCCAGCCGGATCGGGCCAGCCGGCGTGTGATAGCGCAACCCCAGGCCCGGCGTGTGCGAAAAATAATTAAAGCTGCAAGCGCCCTCGGCACCCACCGAAGAGACTATGCCCTCGGGCGGCTGGCTCGGGTCGTGCGCCTCCTGCAGCGATGCGCGGCAAGCCGACTTCTGCGTCTGATGCGCGCGCAGCGCACTGGCCCACGCCTGGCTCGCGTTCGTAAACACGTTACCCATGTCGTGAAACAGCACCACGCTCATCGTGTTGCCCACCCAGGGCAGCGTCGGCGGCGGCATGCGCAACTCAATGCTGTTGAGCAGAGCTCCGGCGCCGCCAATCGGGTATCCCGTCTGCGGATCGCGCGGCCCGGCGCCATTCAACGAGAAACCGCGCAGTGAGGTCGCGCCGCCCGCATACAGGCGTTCCGGCAACGGCAAAAGCTGCTGCACCGGCGAACGGAAGGCGCGTTCCTGCCCATAGCGCGTATTGCGCGCCAGCACAAAGCGCTCCTTGCCGAAGCTGTAGTAACTCGAGTTCGACACATCCAGTCGATTGAATCCAACCTCGGCACCAAAGAAGTGGTGCGAAACAAAATCCTGAAAGCTCGTGTACGTGCCGCGACGCGCATCAAAGGCCGAGTCGCGCGTATCACGAATCCAGGTCAGCGACGGACCGGCCACGCGCACCGCCGTCGACAGCTCCTTCAGATAATACGGAGCCACCTGCAAGCTCTGTTGCGCCACCTTCACGCGCCGAAAATCGTAGGCGTAGATCAGCGTATTGGCCTTCGACAGCCACGCGCCCGAGTTCTTGAAGCCCTCACTCAAACGTGCGCCGGCCTGCAGGCGCGAAGCCACATAGGTGGTCACGTCCTTGCTGTTGGCATAGCCGCCAGAAAAACTCATCGAAAGATTGCGGTCGCCCCGGAAGTGCGGAATTTGGTACAGCAGATCGAGACGCTGTTCCAGCAAACCATAGGTGCCGCGGATCGACGCCAACTGTTCGCGTCCGCCAAGATTGTTGCGCGTCACATCGGCCAGCCCACGAAAGCTGACGCCCGTCTTGCCATTCGGGTTGCAGCTTTCTCCCAGCACGGTGGCGCTGCCGCAATTGTTCTGCGGCGTGCCGGTCTGCGCCTCGAAGCCCCCACCATAGGTCAGCGTCCAGCGCCGCGCCTCGGTCGCCTGCAACAGAACGGTCTTCTGCGCTTCGCCCCCTGTCGGATTCTCCACCGCGATATTCACTTCGTTGAAGAGCGCAAATTCGTAAAGGTTGCGCTGCGTCTCTTCGAGCGCCGATTGATCGAGCGGGTCGCCCGGATGCAGCATGATGGCGCGCGCCACCGTGCTCGGCTTGGTGTAGTGCAGCCCGGTCACCAGCACCTTGCGCACAAAGCTCTGCTGGCCTTCGCTGACCTGGAAGACAATCGTTTTTTTATCCGCATGCGCCGCATCCACCAGTTCACTCACATTCACCGATGCCTGATCGAAACCGCGGCTCAGATAATAGGAAAGAATCGCATCGCGATCCCCGGCCAGATACTGCGGCGAATAGTGCTGCCCGGCCGAAGTGTTCATCAGCGGCGCCAGTTGCGCGGCGGCAATGTGCGCGTTGCCCTCAATGCGCACGGCCTCGACGCGCACCTGCTGGCCCTCGTTGACGTGATAGACAACCTCGACCGGCACAACCTTCTTCTTGCCGCGACTCTGCGCCTCTGGCAAGGCCCGCAGTGGGCGCACCTCCGAGCTCACCTTCACACTCGAAAAGCCGTTGTTCTGATAGACGCCCTCAAGCGCATCGACATCCGCCGCGGCCATCGCCAGACTGTAGGCACCCAGCCGATCGAGCGTGTCGGCCGTGCGCACGCTCAGCAGATCCCTGAGCGTTGCCATGTCAAAGTACCGGTTGCCGTCAATCACAATGCGCTCGACGCGCTGGCGCGGCCCCAACTGCGCGCGATACAGAATCGTGACCGCATCCTCGCGCGCACTCTGCTGCTCGTGCGTCACCTTCGCGCTGAAGTAGCCCATCCTCTGGAAAAAGTTGCGCAACCGGCGGTCGCCTTCGTTCAGAAGATCTTCATCGACCGAGCCTTCTTCAAACACTGGAATCAGCCGCCGCAGCTTCTCCGGACTGACCGAAGCCCCTTCGACCGAAACCCGCACCACAGGGCCCCGATTGGCCGTAAAGCGATAGTCCGAAAGCTTCCGCGCCGCATCATAGTGCTGCGCTTCGAGCTTGACCTCGGCCTCGAACCGGCCCTGCTTCTGATAGGTGCGCATCACGCCCGACAACGCGCGGTTGCTGCTTTCATGGTCAATCTGCATGCCCGGATGCAGATGCGCATGACCGCGAAACTCGTCCACGCTCATTCCCGAGTCGCCCGACAGAGCCACCTGCCCTACCCGCGCCCGCTCGCCCGAGTTCACCCGAAAATGAATGTCCACCAGTTGATCGGCGTTCATCGGATCAAGCAGAAAGGTGATCGTCGGCTCGTAATAGCCGTTATCGGCCAGCGTCGCGCGCATCAGGCGAACCGCCTCATCGAGCTTGGCCTGCGTAAAACGCTCGCCGGGATTCAGGCGACTGGCCAGCGTCAACTGCGTGTTCATCGTCGCCCCGCGTGCGCCATCCACCCAAACCGAGCCGATAAAAGCCCGCGGCGTGCCCACAAAACTCAGTTCCACGCCCTCGGCGCCGCGCACCGCCTCAACACGCACGGTCTCATAAAGCCCACTGCCGTACAGCGCGCGCAGGCTCTGCCGCAGCTTCGCGGTATCGAGCGGCATTCCTTCTTTTTGCGCCAGTTGGCTGGCCAACGGTTCCAGCCGCTCGCGGCCCACGCCAACAAAATGGATTTTGCTGACCCTCTGCCCCAACCAGATCGAGGTGCTCGCCGACGGCACAGCTTCAGCAGCCGCGCTTGCCGGCCTTTGTCCGCATCGATTTCCACTCAAGAGTAGCGAAAGCGTCGCCAGCAACAGCGCCGTCCGTTTCCGAAGACGCGCGCCCGCTCTGCCGCTTTGCGCTGCCGGTTCTGTTGGCAAGACCATCTCTCCTAAAAACACTGAGGCTTCCTGTCGATTTCGTCTGCCTCACCTGCAACAAAACCAAGGATCGATGCGCGACCCGTTCCCCGGTCTTCGTGCCAGGGTGTCACGGCGACCGCCGCCACCTCTTATACTAACGAGGATAGGGGCCTTGCGCAGCCATGCACTCGGCGCAAGAGTACTCCTCAAGGAACGGTATGTCTGCCGTGCATCTGCCGGATCTCCCCCCGGATACATCCAGTTTCCCCTCCGCGGCCTCGACTCCGGAGAACTCCTCCGCAGCCTCGCAGGCGCCCGGGGCGGGTTCCACCTCTCTGCCCTCGGATGCCGAACGGGCACAAATTCTGGCGCTCGCACAGGCGGGCGACCATCAGGCCTTTGCGCAAATCTACACGCTTTACAAACGACGCATCTACTCACTGTGCCTGCGCATGATCGGCAACGTTGCCGAGGCCGAAGACCTGACTCAGGAAACTTTTTTGCAGCTCCACCGCAAAATTTCCACATTCCGTGGGGATTCGGCCTTTTCCACCTGGCTGCACCGACTCACGATCAACCTTGTTTTGATGCAGTTACGCCGCAAAGGTTTGCAGGTCATCTCCCTCGACGAGGCCATGGAACCGACCCCGGCCGAGGGCCCCGGCCGCAGCTTCGGAGCGCCGGACCTGACTTTGAGCGGTGCGATTGATCGCATGGCGCTCGAACGCGCAATCGCCGATTTGCCAGCAGGTTACCGTCTCATTTTCATCCTTCACGATGTTGAAGGATACGAGCATAATGAAATTGCCTCTATGCTCGATTGCTCTATCGGGAATAGCAAGTCTCAGTTGCACAAGGCACGTTTGCGCCTGCGCGAGGTCTTGCGCCAGCACGCCAAGCAGGAGGTACAGCCATGAGCGGCTCTCCGCATCCCATTGATTGCGCAGAGTTTCAAGAAAAACTCCCCGAGTTGATCGCCTCGGGAGAAGCCCTTGCCCATCATCCGCACCTGAAGAACTGTGCGCTTTGCAGCGCCCTTTTGGCCGACCTTGAAACCATCGCCGAGGCCGCCCGACAACTGTTTCCGACCGTCGAGCCCCCCGATGAACTCTGGGGACAGATTGAGTCGGCGATTCTTGAGGAAGAAAAGGCCGCGGACTCAAAACTCTCCTAGTTTCAAAAATTTCCGCTTTGATTCCCGTTCTCGATTCCGGTCCGGTGCCTGGCTTTTGCCTCCCCCATTGCTCACCTTTGGCCCTCTTCCGCCGATAGAATCCTCAAACAGCCAGGCTTCGACTCTGAGCCCTGGCGTTGAGGTGCGCCCATGGAATCAACGATTTCTCATGAAAATTCCATGCCGCGCTCCTCCCGGGAACCGCCATGGGGCCACCGCGCGTATCTGCACAGTGACGACAGAGCCACCCGGAAGAAGCTCCTGCTGCAGCGATCCACCGAGTTTTTGCAACCTTTGCGCTCCATGAGCAGTCTAATGTAGGAAAGTTGATAAAAGGACACTCAATGCAAAATCAGACCGATTCGCCCCTCTCCTCAGCCGCCCCTGCCGCCGGCCCCTCGTCCTTGCGGCGGATCGCCGTGCTTCCTGTCCGAGACACCGTTCTGTTTCCCCATGCCGTGCTCCCACTGACGGTGGGCCGCGAAAGCTCGATTCAGCTCATCGAAGCCCTCGGCGAAGAACGCACCATCGTGGTCGCCACGCAGCTTGATGCCCGCCAGGACACGCCGCAACCGACGGACCTGCACGTGGTCGGCACGCTGGCCACCGTGCATAAAGTTGTCCGCATGCCCAACCAGAGCCGGTTTGTCTTCACCGAAGGCACCGAGCGCGTACGTCTGGTCCGCTTCGTGCAGACCGAGCCGTTCATGATCGCCGAGGTGGAAACGCTCGAAGATGTCGCCCCGGCGGCCAGCTCCGGTTTCGAGGCTCTCGAGCGCAATGTCGTCTCCCAGTTCCAGCAGATCGTCTCCGACTCGCAGACGCTCTCCGACGAACTGCGCACCATCGCGGCCAATATCGACGAGCCGAGCCGTCTGGTGGACTTCGTCGCCTCCTCGCTGCCGTTTTTGACCACCGACGAGAAGCAGCAACTGCTCGAGGCTCCGGCCATCTACGACCGGCTCGACCAGATCAACAAGCTGCTGGCCAAAGAGATTGAGGTGCAACAACTGCGCGCCAAGATCCAGAACGAGGTGCAGGATCAGGTGCAGCAGTCCCAGCGCGACTACTACCTGCGCGAGCAGCTCAAGGCCATTCAGAAAGAGCTCGGCGAGCAGGACGAAGGCCAGCGCGAGACCGAGGAGCTGCGCCAGAAGATTGAAGCCGCCGGCATGCCCGAGGACGTCAAGAAGGAGGCCATCAAGGAACTGGGCCGACTGTCGCGCATGTCGCCGATGGCCGCCGACTACTCGCTGACGCGCAACTACATTGAGTGGCTGGCTCTGCTGCCCTGGGCCAAGAGCTCGGGAACGACCATCGACATCGCCAAGGCCAAGGAAGCGCTCGACGAGGATCACTACGAGCTGACCAAGGTCAAGGAGCGCATTCTCGACTACCTGAGCGTGCTTGAACTCAAGCCCGACATGAAGGGCCCGATCCTGTGCTTTGTCGGACCTCCGGGCGTGGGCAAAACCTCGCTGGGCCGCTCGATTGCGCGCGCGCTCGGCCGCAAGTTCCAGCGCATCTCCCTCGGCGGCATGCACGACGAGGCCGAGATTCGCGGCCACCGGCGCACCTACATTGGCGCTCTGCCCGGACAGATCATTCAGTCGATCCGCCGCGCCGAAACCAACGATCCGGTGATCATGCTCGACGAAATCGACAAGCTGGGCCGCGACTTCCGCGGTGATCCGGCCTCGGCGCTGCTTGAAACGCTTGACCCCGAGCAGAACAACACCTTCCGCGACAACTACCTCGACGTGCCCTTCGATCTGTCGAAGGTACTGTTCATCTGCACGGCCAACCAGCTTGACCCGGTGCCGCCGCCGCTGCTGGACCGCATGGAACTGATCCCGCTCGAGGGCTATAGCGAAGAGGAGAAGCTGCACATCGCCCGCCGTTATCTGGTTCCGCGCCAGATCAAGGAAAACGGCATCACCGACGAGCAGATCGAGATTCCCGACGAGGCCATCAGCCACATCATCCGCCACTACACGCGCGAAGCTGGCGTGCGCAAACTCGAGCAGGTCATCGGCACCGTTTGCCGCAAGCAGGCCCGGCGCGTGGTCGAAGGCAAAAAGGACAAGCTGGTCGTCTCGCTCGCCGACATCAAGGAGTTTCTCGGCGGCATTCAGGTGCGCGTCGACACCGAGGTGGCCGAGCGCGTCAAGCGCCCGGGCGTGGCCGTGGGACTGGCCTGGACACCGGCCGGCGGCGACATTCTGTTCATCGAAGCCAACAAGATGGCCGGCAAGGGTGGCTTCACCATGACCGGACAGATCGGCGAGGTGATGCAGGAGTCGATGCAGGCCGCGCTGACCTGGGTCCGCTCGAATGCCGAAAAGCTGGGGCTCGCCAATGACTTCAACAAGGACCTCGACCTGCACATCCATGTGCCAGCCGGCGCGATTCCGAAGGACGGCCCCTCGGCCGGCGTGACGATGGCCACCGTACTGGTCTCGCTGCTGACCGACACGCCCATCCGTCCGCTGACGGCGATGACTGGCGAAATTACCCTGTCGGGCAATGTGCTGCCCGTCGGCGGCATCAAGGAAAAGTTCCTGGCCGCGCGGCGCGCCGGGGTTACGACCATCATTCTGCCGGCCGAAAACCGGCAAAACGTGGAAGAGGATCTGACGCCGGAGATGACCGAAGGCGTTGCGGTTCACTACGCCAAACACATCGAGGACGTGCTGGCCATCGCGCTGCCGCTGCTCAAGCCGCGCCCCGACGTGCACCCCGATCTGGCGTCGGTTTCCGCGGCGGGCGGCGTCTCCTAACAGATGCCTTCCGCCAACAGGTACAAGGTCGGCCAACCAGCCGGCCTTGTTTTTTTGCGTTGATCTCGAAAGAGTCTCCGCACCCACCCTCACGACTGGAGAGATTGCCTCTTTCGCCGATAAAATAAACCTATCTACCGGCGCAGGAGCACTCATCGTGGAAGCGCGCGGCTTGAACCGAGGCGCATTCCATGGGACTCATTGGCCAACGAAGGGCGATTCCCCTCGATCTGGTGGGCAATGTCAGCGACCGGCAGAAGATGATTCTCGAGCACCTGCTCAAAGAGGTGCTGGGCTCGGCAATGGAGCGGGTTGTAGAAACCGTCGATCAACAGGCCGCGCAATACATCATCGAATCCGACGCCAGGCTCAAGGCCGAGCTGGTTGAATTTGCCGTCAAAACCATTCAGCACTATGCCATCAGCGACAAGTTCAAAGATGAGGCCGTAGGCTCTGAGCGCGTCTATCCGAGCAACTACCGGGTCAAGTCAATCGAAGCACAGGTCACCGAGCTGAAGGCCCTGTTTCCGGTGCTGAAAAGCTGCGATGAAAAGCTCCCGCTCCGATACAAGCTGCCCGAGGGAGCCGAGGGCTGGTTTGCCATTCCCCGCTGGCAGGCGCTTGGTGCCACCTACAACGAGGCGCTCGAACGCATCATCGAGGCCTTCAGCACCAAGCGGCGCTTCTCCAATCGCATTGTGCATCGCATGGGCGCGCAGTATCTGCACATGACCGAGCGCACGGCACTGGCGCAGCAGGTTCTCTGCGAGCAGCAGAAGAACAATGACATTCTCGTCGTCGCCGCGCAGACCGGCATGCTGCATCGCGGCGCCTCGGCCCGGCGCACGCGCATCGAGCTGGCGCGCAACGAGTACAGCCTTGGCACCTTCGCCATCGCCGCCCTGCTGATCACCCATCCCGAGCGGCTCTCGAACACCAACACGTTGATGATCGACTGCAGCGGCGACGAATACTCGGCCGGAGGCGGCGACAACTTCGACCGCGTGCCGCTGTTTGACTTCGACATTGGCGGCGTCGAGTTCTCGATCTTCTATTACGACCGCGCCCGCAACCTGTGGGGCTCGCCGACCGGGTTCATCTTCAAGGTGGAGTAGAGACAGCTTCTAGCTGCTAGCCTTTAGCTTCTAGCTACTTTACTGATTCGCCCCTAAAACATCACAACGCCTCGGGTGCCCCACCCTGGACGCGTCTTTGTTTTTGCGGCCAGGGTGGGATTCCACGATGCAAATCTTCCGGGCAGAATCCATAGGCAGCCTCGACATCGAGGTTTTGAAAGGGCATGGCCACGCCGCAAAGAGGACAAAACCAACGCCGACTGTCAATACCCCCGGCAGAGCCGG
>DBTV01000016.1 GCA_002307235.1 Acidobacteriaceae bacterium UBA1307 | reverse complement strand
CTACGGCGACATGGACTTCAAGGTGACCGGTACCCGCAAGGGCATCACCGCTCTCCAGATGGACATCAAGATCAGCGGCCTGACCGACGAGATTCTGCAGAAGGCCATGGCGCAAGCCCGCGAAGGCCGTCTCTTCCTGCTCGACAAGATGGACGCCGCCATCGACGGACCTCGCAACGAGCGTTCGCAGTACGCGCCCCGCATCGAGACCATCCAGATTCCGGTTGACAAGATTCGCGACCTGATCGGCAAGGGCGGCGCCACCATCCGTGGCATCGTCGAGCAGACCGGTGCCAAGATCGATGTCGACGACACCGGCAAGGTCAGCGTGGCTTCGAGCGACGCCGAGGGCCTCAAGAAGGCTCTCGAGATCATCGGCAACATCGCGGCTGTGCCTGAGATCGGCAAAACCTATCTCGGCAAGGTCGTTCGTCTGGCTGAGTTCGGCGCTTTCGTCGAGCTGTTCCCGGGCACCGATGGCCTCTTGCACATCTCCGAAATCGCCGAGCATCGCGTCAAGGAAGTCAAGGACGAGTTGAACGAAGGCGATCAGGTGATGGTCAAGGTTCTGGCCATCGAAGGCAACCGCATCAAGCTCAGCCGCAAGGCGCTCATCAAGGAGCAGAAGGCCAAGCTGGCCGCTACCGCTCCGGCCGAAGGCGAAACCGCCGAGGTCATCGAGCAGCCTGCAGCTCCGGCCCAGGTCGAAGACCGTCAGCCCAACTCGAATCAGAGCACCATTCTGATCGAGGGCGGTGAGGATTTCGACGATGACGATGACGAGGAGTTCGACGAGGAAACCGAGCCGAACTTCAACCGCGTCGATGACGCCACGGCCGCTCCCGCAGCAGCCAACACCGGTCGCCCGGTTGTTGCCGCTGGTCGCCGCCGCCGCCGCCGTCGTTCCGGTGGTGGACGTGGCCCGAGCACGGGTGGACAGGCCTAAGCCCTGCCTCCAAAGCTAACGAGAAAGCCCCGCATCCCATGGATGCGGGGCTTCTTGTTGCCCTGTTGCCCTGTTCCCTGTTCCCTGTTCCCTGTTAAGATTCTCAATCATGCCTGAACTTTCCTTACTCTGTCCGCAATGCAAGCAGGAGATCGGCAAGGTGAGCGGTCCAACGCAATCCTGGGAAAATCTTGAGGACGTGGTCTGCCCGCACTGCCACGCGATTCTGCGCAAGGACGTCGCCATCGAGCAGCTCCGCAAAACCTTCGCCGAGCGCGTCAAGGGCGCGATCCAGTCGCTGCTCCATCCATAGGATTGCTTGCTCGCTGTTTTCATGAGAGACCTCTCACTATTCACTGCCGACTCTCCTATGAAACAATAAGGAGGCGGCCCGGCAGATGCCTTCGGCCGTGCGCCGGCATCCCCGGCCGAACGAAGTTTAGGAGTTTTTCATGGCACTTGCAGCAGGCACCTACGCCGTCTTCAATACCACCGAGGGCAAGATCACCGTTCGTCTCTTCGAGACCGAGGCCCCCATCACCGTCAAGAACTTCATCGAGCTGGCCGAAGGCAGCAAGGAGTGGGTCAACCCGAACACCCGCGCCAAGTCCACCGACAAGCTCTACGACGGCACCATCTTCCATCGCGTGATTCCCGACTTCATGATCCAGGGCGGCGACCCGACCGGCACTGGCATGGGCGGCCCCGGCTACCGCTTCGAGGATGAGACCAAGGGCTCGCCCTACAAGTTCGACAAGCCCGGCAAGCTGGCCATGGCCAACTCCGGCCCCGGCACCAATGGCTGCCAGTTCTTCATCACCGTGGCGGCCACGCCGTGGCTCACCGGCAACCACACCATCTTTGGCGAAGTTGTCGAAGGCCAGGAGATCGCCGACAAAATCTCCAAGGTCGCCACCGGCGCCATGGACAAGCCGCGCAAGGACGTTGTTCTCGAAACGCTCGTCATCGAGCGCGTGCAGTAGAGCATTTTCCCAATACACGTGCAGTGTTGCGATGCGTGCAAGGTGGCTTTTTCTTGAGGAAAAAGACCCTCGACATCCAGTTTCCTCTACCGTCATTGGGAAAATGCTATAGTTTTCTGATCGATGCAGGATACAGAAAATCCCCCAGAGCAACTCTGGGGGATTTTTGCATGCGCATCACTCTATCGCATTTCGGAGTTTGTGCAGATCGAAAGCGAGAAGAAAATTACGCCGTACACAGAGCCAGAAGCGCCGCGCCGAACCGCTCCACCTTGGCTGGTCCGATGCCACTCACCTCAAGCATCTGCTTCGGATTCTTGGGCCGCTCCGCCGCCAACGCACGCAGGGAACGGTCTGTGAGCACGATGTAGGCAGGCACGCCCAGCTTTTTCGCCTCCGCGGATCGCCACTGCTTCAGCCGCGCGGCCAACGCCTCATCTTCGCTCGAAAGGGCTATCTCTTCCTCTTTTTTACCGGGCTTTTTTCCGTGTGCCGCGGACTTCTTTGTCAGCTTGCGCGTGCCCGAACAAAACTCCTCGACGATGCCATCGCTCATCAAAAAGGCAAAGCGTTTGGTCTGGCGTGCATCGAGCCCTGCCTCGGTCAAACTCGCCTTGCGATAGCGCCGCGTCTCGCCGTCCTTCTCGTACTCAGCCTCTTCAATCGCAATCAACCCGGCGCGTTGCAGCGCATCGAGCAGCACATCGAAGCCTGCGCGGCTCAGCGTGCTCATCGGGTCCACGCTGCGTTGCAGAACGCCCGTTGCTTTGTACTCGACAAAGCGCAGCTCCTCGACGATCTGCTCCATCATGGATTCTTCGCTCTGCGTCGCGTGCCGAAACTGCCGCAGCACCGCACCTGCCGGATCGCAAACATCGCACTGACCGCAGATCCGATCGGCATCCGCCACATCGCCAAAATGCTTCACCAGCAGCGCCATTCTGCATTCGCTTGCCGTGGTGAAGCGCAGCACTTTTTCAAACTGCTCGGCCCGGTACTGCGCCTGCACTGTATAGGTCTTCTTCCATCCGATGGCACCCCGTGTCACCGAACCACCAAACTCGACCAGCGCGCCACCGTGAATCTCCAGCTTTTCCAGCGCCTTGTCGAACTCTTCGGAGTCAAGATGCGATTGTTCGCACAGTTCATCCATCGATTGCGGCTCCTCCCGCAACAGGGAAAAGATCTCGCTCAGATGCGCCACCGGCGGGTAATCGCGATTCATGAAGAAGTCATGCGTCTTTTGGTCGGCATAACTGTGCATCAGATAGGTGCGGCTCGGCGCTCCATCGCGGCCCGCGCGGCCAATCTCCTGATAGTAGCCCTCGAGCGTTGCCGGAAGACCGGCGTGAATCACCGTGCGGATGTTGGCCTTGTCGATGCCCATGCCGAAGGCAATCGTCGCCACCACCACGTCGAGTTCCCCGCCAAGGAAGGCCGTCTGCACGCGCTCACGCGATTCCGGGTCCATGCCCGCATGATAGGCCGCCGCCGACAACTTCAGCGCCAGTTCCTCGGCGAGTTTCTCGGCCTGCTTGCGCGAGGTCGCATAGACAATCGCCGGACGCCGCTCGGGATCGGCCAGCAGTTTGCAGATGGTTCCTGCGCGCTCTGGCACGGGCAGTTCGACGATCTCAATGCCGAGGTTGGTCCGCCGGAATCCGTGAATGAACTTTGCCGGATTCGTCATCGCGAGCTGCGACAAAATATCGCGCTGCACCGCGGGCGTCGCCGTTGCCGTCATCGCCAGCACGGGCGCAGGGTTCTGCTCATCGCCGCGCAGCGCAGGCAGATACTGCCCCAGCATCCGATAATCCGGCCTGAAGTCGTGGCCCCATTGCGAGATGCAGTGCGCCTCATCAATGGCAACCAGCGCCAGTTGTTTTTTTGCAAGCATCTCCGGGAATCCCGGCACACGCAACCGCTCCGGCGCAATAAAAAGGAATTGCAGATCGCCGCGCAGATAATCAATGCACGCCTGCCGCGCCACCGAGCGATCAAGCCCCGAGTGAATGCGCGCCACCTTCAGTCCCAGCGCCGCCAGCTTCGCCGACTGGTCATCCATCAAGGCAATCAGCGGAGAAATCACCAGCGCCGTGCCACCGCGCGCCAGGGCCGGCAGTTGATAGCAGAGGCTCTTGCCCGCGCCCGTCGGCATCACCAACAGCAGGTCGCGCCCGGCCGTCGCCGCGCGGCACACCTCTTCCTGCCCGGAGCGAAAATGCTCAAAACCAAAGACCGTTCGCAGCAACTCCTGCAACGTATCCGAATTGTGGGGAGTCTTCAATCGAGCGAACGTCTCAACAGTCAGGATGCGGAGCGCCATGCGTCCTCTTCCACTTTAAAGGAACGCTCCCGTTTCGGCACGAACAGGCTGTTCAAATCCCGTCACGACACAGCGCTTCACCCTATGGATTCAATGCGGAAGCACATCTCCATTTAGAATGGAGATACCCGTCGCTGGGCAAAAATCATATTCCGGAAAAGGCCACGCGCGTGCGCGACAGCAGAATCGATCCACCCTCTCCGCTCTCGATGAGCGAGGAAAACTCCTCGTCCCATCCCTCTGCTTCATCTGCGGAAGGATTCTCTCACGCGTGGCGCGCGCTGCGGCATCGCAATTTCCGTCTGTTCTTCACCGGCCAGAGCATCTCTCTGATCGGCTCCTGGATGACGAATGTTGCCACCGCATGGCTTGTCTACCGGCTCACCGGCTCGGCCCTTCTGCTGGGCACGGTCGGCTTCTGCGGTCAGATTCCGGTCTTTTTCCTCGCGCCCTTTGCCGGTGTCTGGATCGAACGGCTGGATCGTCGCACTGTTCTGCTCTGCACGCAAGCCATCTTCATGGCGCAATCCCTGCTGCTGGCAGCACTCACCCTCAGCGGCCACATCACCATGCCCCTGGTCATCCTTCTCAGCGTTGTTGGCGGCATCGCCAATGCTGTCGATATGCCCGCGCGACAGTCCTTCATGATCAAGATGGTGAATAATCGCGATGACCTCAGCAACGCCATCGCGCTCAACTCATCGATGGTGAACATGGCGCGGCTGATCGGCCCGACCGTCGCCGGTCTTCTGATCGCGATCACCAGCGAAGGTTGGTGCTTCCTCATCGATGGCATCAGCTACATCGCCGTGCTGGCATCGCTGCTGGCCATGCGCATTGACGACTCCGTGCATGCGCAGAAGAAAACCTCGGCGCTCATCGAATTGCGCGAAGGCTGGAACTACGTCACCGGCTTCGTTCCCATCCGCACCATCTTCGTGCTCTTTACCGTGTGCAGCCTGATGGGCATGCCCTTTGTCGTGCTCATGCCGGTCTTCGCTGCGCAGGTGTTGCATGGCGGCCCGCACACGCTCGGCATTTTGATGGGCGCCATGGGCATCGGCACGCTTACCTCCGCCATCTCTCTGGCTGTGCGCAAGTCCGTGCGCGGACTCGTCACCATTCTTCCCATCGCCGCGATTGTCTTCGGCCTGGGACTGATCGGCTTCGGACTCTCGCGCTGGCTCTGGCTCTCCATGCTCACCGTGATGATTGCCGGTCTCGGCATGATGCAAGGACTGGCCGCCAGCAACACCGTTATGCAGACGCTGGTTCCAGAGGAAATGCGCAGCCGCCTCATGAGTTACTACACCATGGCCTTCATCGGCATGGCTCCCTTTGGCAGTCTGTTGGCGGGCAGCATGGCTCACCGCCTCGGAACGCCGCTCACCGTCATTCTGAATGGCGCGGCCGTGATCGTGGGCGCGCTCTGGTTCTTCACCCAGTTGCACGAGGTACACCGGCAGGTCCGGCCCATCTATCAAAGACTGGGAATCATACCCACAGACAAGACTGCGAAGTTACAAAATCGCTGAGGCAATCTCCTCCAGCGGCAGCACCTTCTCTGCGCCTCCAAGTTTGATTGCCTCCTTGGGCATGCCGAAGACGACACAGCTCTTCTCGTCCTGCGCGATGTTGCGTGCACCAGCTTGCTTCATCTCCAGCATGCCCCGCGCACCATCATCGCCCATGCCGGTGAGAATCACGCCCACGGCATTGCGCCCCGCATAGCGCGCCGCCGAGCGAAACAGCACGTCCACCGACGGCCTGTGGCGACAGACTAGCGGTCCATCTTTAACCTCGACAAAATAGCGCGCGCCGCTGCGTTTCAACAGCAGATGCCGATTGCCCGGAGCAATCAGCGCCTGACCGCGCAGAACCATGTCACCGTTCTCGGCCTCCTTCACCGTAATCTGGCAGCAATCATCCAACCGCCTGGCAAAGGCCCGCGTAAACAGTTCCGGCATGTGCTGCACAATCACAATGCCCGGAGTATCGGCCGGTAGCGCCTCCAGCAGTTTCTTCAGCGCCTCGGTACCGCCCGTCGAGGCTCCGATCACGATGACTTTTTCCGTCGTCTCCACCATCGCTTGCGTAGACGGCGCCAGAACCGCATCCGCCGTCAGCTTTGGCTCAACCAGCCAAGTGCTGCTGTGGTTCTTGCGCGCACGCATTCGTGCCGCAGCCTTCACCGCATCGCAGATCTGCACATGCGCCTCGGCAAGAAACTGTTTCGTTCCCAGCTTCGGCTTGGCAATAATCTCTACCGCACCGTACTCAAGAGCCTTGAGCGCGCTCTCGCTTCCCCTGCCTGCCAAACTCGAACAGATCACTACCGGAATTGGGTGCTGGCGCATCAACTCGCGCAAAAACGTCAACCCGTCCATGCGCGGCATCTCGATATCCAGCGTCATGACATCGGGAATCTCTTTGGCAATGCGCTCGGCCGCCACATACGGATCGCCGGCCGTTGCCATGACCTCAATCTCCGCATCGGACTCGAGCACGTCGCGCAGCGTCTGCCGTACCAAGGCCGAATCATCAACGATCAGTACGCGAATCTTTTTCTCGTTCACCACAGCCCCCGTTGGCGCTGGCATCATGCCAAGCGACGAAGCCGTACCTCGCCCGTTCCGGTATGAAAGAGAATCTGCACGCCGCAGTCACCACCCAGGCTTGAGGCCACAATGCGAAACCCTTTCTTGCGCAAAATATCCACAGCCGTTTCACGGTTCATTTGCCCAACCGTCGGAGCATTCGCCCGATAATCGATATGCAGAACATCCGCGCCGCCAAACAACTTCACTTGCACCTCACCGCGATCCACGTGCAAGGAATCGATTTTTTCGATCATGCACTCAATCGCAGCATCCACATAGCGGGTACTACTCGGCGCGCGTTCTCGCTGCCGATACGAAGAAATCGTGGGAAGCATGGGATGACACAACGCACCAAACATCAGCCGTGGTATCCAGAACACAATACCGACACAGGAGCCAAGAACCGTGCGCAAGATTGCCGGGGTGTTCGCAACACGCACCTCGCCCGGGTGCACAAATATCTCCTGCAGTCCAGACTCAAAATCCTCCATCCATCCTCCTGTAAAGCGCAGGAGCAACCGGCTCAAGAGGAAGGTTCATATCATGCAACGCCTCGGAATGACCTACAAACAAGAATCCCCGTGGCATCAGGTAACTGCATAACTTGTCCAATATCTTCTTCTGCGTGGGACGGTCAAAGTAAATCAAAACATTCCTGCAAAAAACCACATCAAACTTACCTTCAATCCCTAACTCGAAATCGATCAGGTTTACTCTGCGAAAATCGACGAGCTCGCGCATCTCGGGAGCCATACGCACACGATGCGACGCCTGGTCGCGACTGCGAAGAAAATACTTGCGGCGCAGATGCAGAGGCACTGGCGTGATAGTTTCTTCCGTATAAATTGCCGCGCGCGCCTTTTCAAGCACCGTCGTTGCAATGTCGGTCGCCAGGATATGAAATTTGAATTCCGATTGCCTTTCCGCATACTCGCTCAGCACCATCGCGAGCGTATATGGCTCCTCTCCCGTCGAACACCCCGCACTCCAGACGCGCAACGGTCGGCCATCAAGACGCATCTCTAACTCGGCAAGCGCGCTCTCGCTCAAAAAACGGAAATGACTTTCTTCGCGAAAAAAATCCGTCTTGTTGGTCGTCACCACATCGATGAGATGCACTATCTCATAGGCAAATCCGCTTTCATCGAACAGGTAATCGCAATACTGCGCATACGATCTCATTTGCAAATTGCGCAATCGACGCTTGAGGCGTACTTCAAGCATGGTACGCTTTTCCACGCCAAGGTGAATGCCTGCTTCGTCGTAGATCAATCGACGCAGGCGCTCAAAATCCCGCGTCGAGATCGTGTCATCGCGTGTACTCATGCAAGGGCTGGAAGCGCTCCCTCCGCCACGGTTTTGGCGCCATCGACGCCACGCACCACAGAGATTTCCTCCGCAGAAAACACGCGATCGATATCCAGAATCATGATGAACTGCGCCTCACGCTTGCCCATGCCACGAATGAAATCTGTTCGTATCTTTGTACCGATGCGCGGTGCTGGCTGAATCTGATCCGGCTCCAAATCGACTACCTCTTCGACTGAATCTGCCAGCGCACCAATCACTGTCGCCTCGTTGTCGATCATCACCTCAACTACTACGATGCATGTGTTGCGCGTGCTCACCGTCTTGGTCATATCAAAGCAAAGCCTGAGATCGACCACCGGCACCACACTTCCACGCAGATTGATCACGCCCGCCATAAATTCCGGCGTTCTGGGAACCGTCGTAATCGTCGTCAGGTCCAACACCTCGCGCACCTGCGCCACATCAATGGCAAACACTTCGCTGCCCAGTTTGAAGCTCAGATACTGACGCGCCTCTGTAATTGCCTGCACACTCATCTCGTCCTCCTTTCGCAAAGGCAATTCAACTTGATTGGTTGTCAGTACCGCTCAAACTCGCTATCGAGAGAATCGTTCTTTTCCCCAAGTCGCAACCGTACGCCACCCGTGCGCGCAGGCACGCTCTGTTCGCCACGTGAGAATCTTTCAGAGGTGACCGACGTACGACGCATGCTCTTGTGTCCGCGCTCAATCTCCTCGTCTCCTGTGCGGAAGAAGGCCAACGCACCCACCAGTTGTTCGCTTTGTCCGGTCAACTCCTCGGTTGTCGAAGCCATCTCCTCGGCCGCAGAAGCATTCTGCTGAATCACCTGCTCGAGTTGCTGCAGCGCCTGATTGATCTGCATCGCACCCGTATCCTGCTCCTTGCTTGCCGCTGTAATTTCCTGCACCAACTCTGCCGTCCGCTGAATATCCGGAACCAGCTTGTCAAGCATCTCGCCCGACTGCTCGCTCACCTTCAATGTCGTTGCAGACAGTTGATTGATCTCGCCCGCAGCCTTCTGACTACGCTCAGCCAGCCGACGTACCTCTGCCGCCACCACCGCGAAACCTTTTCCGTGTTCGCCTGCGCGTGCCGCCTCAATCGCCGCATTGAGTGCCAGTAAATTGGTCTGCCGCGCAATCTCTTCGATGATGGAAATCTTGTCGGCAATCTCGGTCATCGCCGCCACCGCATCACGCACACTCTTGCCGCTCTCCAGTGCATCCTTCGCGCTCTTCACGGCAATCTTGTCGGTCTGCTGCGCATTATCGGCGTTCTGCTTGATGTTCGAGACCATCTCTTCCATCGACGACGACGCCTCTTCGGCCGCTGCTGCCTGTGAGTTCGCACCCTTTGAAACCTGAATCGATGCCGTCGAAATCGCCTGACTCGCCGATGAGACCTCGCCTGCAATGCCACGAATCTCGGAAACCGTCTGCGTCAGGCTCTTCACCATTGCCGACAATGCGCGCATCAATTTGTCGTCACTCGAGCGTTCGCGCACCGTCACGGTCAGATCACCGGCAGAAATCTGCTCAGCCACTGTCGTCACCTCATTCATCGAGGTAATCAACGCATTCATATTGTTCTTCAACGTATTGAATTCACCGTTGTAAGAAGCCGTGATCAGCGCAGGAATCTCTCCCTTTGAAATCACCGAAATATCTTGGGCTGCCTTTTCGAGCGGCCCAATCACCGCATCAAGCGTGTCGTTGATTCCCTGCACAATCTCGCGATAGTCGCCCTGATGCTTGTTCGCATCGGCACGCACAGCCAGTTTGCCTTCTACTGCTGAACGCGACAGCATATGCGCATCGGCGACCAAGCCATTGATCGCATCAATGCAGTGATTCAGGTGATTCTTGATCGTATTGAAATCGCCCTTGTAGACACCCGTGATCTTCTCTGGAATTTCTCCGCTGCTAATCTTTTCGATATAATCAGCGGACATATTCAGAGGCTGCAACACCGCTTCCAACATTGCGTTGGCACCGGTAACCATCTTCGCAAACGCACCTTTGACGCGCTCCGGATGTCCGCGATCCTCCAGGTTGCCTTCGGTAATATTGCCGGTCAACCGATCAAACATCAGCAACAGTGCCTTCAGGCTCTCTGCCACATTATTAACCGTGCCACGCATCTTTTCATGATCGCCCTTGTAGGACTGCATGATGCGCTCGTCGATGTTTCCATCGGCAATGTGCACCAGAATGCGATTGCACTCTACATACGGTGTTACCACCTCGTCTAGAATCTCATTCACGGCTCGCACGACCTCACGATGGACGCCGGTCAAATGCTCCGTCTGTCCGCGCGCACTCAGCCGGCCATCTTTGGCGGCATCCACCAGACGCATGATCTCTGCAAGCATCTGCGTAGGCTCATCTGTGGGAGCACGCCGCGCCGCACGCACGCGCTCACTGTTCGGTTTGCGACTTTTCGCTGTTTTCTGCGGTTTACGGTCTGCTCTGATTGCTGTCGTTGTCGCCATTCTCTTGTTCCTCTCTGGCTAAAACCTGAACGTTCTTTCTTCTGCTCGCGCGCTACGCGAACAGCATCTTCCTGCCCGAACCAAGCGCATCCCGACGTCCACGCTGCGTGGTACGCAGGGCCTCTTGCATCAACCGTTGCGGATCAAGGATCAGCGCCACATTGCCATTGCCTAAAATTGTCGCGCCAGACACAAATTGCACATGACGGTAAAACCTGCCCAGGTTCTTGATCACCGTCTGGCAATCGCCAAGCACCTGATCCACGACCAGCCCATAGTGCCCATCTCCGGTTTCCACAATCATGATCTGTTCAATCTTCGGTCGCTCATTACTCTTGTGGAAGTACTCTCGCAGACGGATATACGGAACTATCTCATCGCGCACATTCACCAGATGCTTGTCGTTTGCGCTGTCAATGTCCGCATCCGTCAATTCAATGCATTCAAGCGTAGAAGCCAGTGGCAGCACAAACAGCGCATCATCGACGCTCACCAATAACCCATCGATGATGGCCAGTGTCAGAGGAAGCCGCAATGTGAAGCAGGTTCCCTTGCCGCGCTCACTGGTCACCTCAATCGTTCCGCGCAACCCTTCCACGTGTTGCCGCACAACATCCATCCCCACACCACGGCCAGAGATATCGGTCACTTCTTCAGCCGTCGAGAATCCCGGCTCAAAGAGCAGCGAATAGACCTCGGCATCGCTCAATTCCGCCTCTGGTGCAATCAATCCGCGCTCGATGGCCTTACTGCGAACGGCATCAACATCGATGCCATTGCCATCATCGGAAACACTCACAAGTACGCTTGCACCCGAGTACCGCGCCGATAAATGCACTGTGCCTGTCGTCGCTTTACCCCGCGCCTCACGCGTCTCTTCCGTCTCAAGCCCGTGATCCATGCTGTTGCGAATGAGGTGAAGCAACGGATCGCTCAACTGGTCAATCACCGTCTTGTCGAGCTCCGTGTCAGCGCCGTCAATCGTCAGTTCCACTTTCTTTTCCAGATCGCGCGCCAGGTCATGCACCAACCGCCGAAACTTTTCAAAGGTTCCGCGAATCGGCGTCATGCGAATATTCATTGAGTTATCGCGTAAGGCGGAGGTCAGACGCTCGACTTCTTCCGAAACCGCACTGATTTCTGGATCATCCCGCCGCACCGCCAACTCACTCAGTCGCGCCTGCACCGTCACCAGTTCTCCGACCAGATCCACAAACTGATCCAGCTTTTCGGCAGGCACGCGCAAGCTGCTTGCCTTATCATGCTTGTCGATTGCGCGCTTGCCGCCACCGGGAGTGCTGACCTGGCTACGCTCCCGGGGTTCCTTTTCTACCGAATGCGACTCAACCCGTTCGATGGAAAGTTCGCAACTGTCCTCAACAAAAATGAACACATCGCGAATCGAATTTTCACCGGCCGTCGTCTTGAGCGTCATTTCCCAACGCACATAGCAGCGCTCAGGATCGATCTCGCGCAGCGGAGGAAGCGCGTCGAGAAAGGCATCTACGTGCAGAGCTCCTAACTCAGACAGTTCCACCAATAACAAAAAAGGATTGGACCCGTTGCACAAGAAACTGGGTCCTGGTGCGAACAGAATCTTCCACTCCTGCGCGCCTTCCTCTGTCTTTGGATTTTCAGCGGGCACTGGCGACGCGTTGCTCTTCGCATGGTCTTTCGTTCCCGTCAATTTCTTCAGTCGCTCAATCAGATCCGCGCCACTATCGGATGACGAGTCATCCTCTTCGACCATCGCGCGCATCGTATCGAGTGCCGATAGCGTCAGATCGACTAACTCCGAATTCATCGGCAACTGACCGCTTCGAACGGCATCAAAGGCCGTTTCCAGATTGTGCGTAAACAAGGCCAGCTTCTCAAAGCCAAACATCGAGCCTGAGCCTTTAATCGTGTGCATGCCGCGAAACACGCGCCCAATCAGCTCCATGTCATCCTGAGCGTGATTCAACTCAAGCAAGGCAGCTTCCAGATCCGTAAGAATGTCACGAGCTTCCTCACGAAAGCTCTGCTTAAACTGCTCGCCGCTCGTCGTCTGTGCTGATTGCATTGCTCACTGCTCTTCTACTTCCGTATTTGTGAAACTGGAAACTGTGCAAACCCGGCTGCCGATAACGCAAACAAAATCGGCCGCGGAACTTCTCCCTCAAAACCCACACGCGCCTTGTGATGCTGCGCCTCGCGTGATGCCGCCCATAACAGTTGCACCGCGGTCACATCAAGCTGCGTTGCCTTTTCAAAGACAAACCGAATCTCATCTCCACGATCAAGCGACGCCATGAGTTCTTCCTTGAATCCGGCAGCCTGAGAGATGTCGATATTGCCTTCCAGTTGGAAGCGGCATATCTTTTTGCCTTGTTTTTTGCGAATGCCCAACCTGTTGCTCCTCATGGCGTTTCGTACGTGCGCAATGGACCTTGCGCTCGCATTAACGTTATCGGCCAGAGAGTTTGGCTCTCTAAGTCCAAGTTTTTCTTCTGAGTTGAATGGACTGTGTAAAATTGACTCTTTATATAGGAGAAGCTCTTTTTGGAGCAGTACGATCTATATATATCTAACTCGTGAATTATGAATATTTAATATCTAACAAGTTAAAGAACGTTTACCCGCAGAGGCTTCGCGTGTACCCAGCCTTCATACACCTCAAAATCTTTATGCGCTGTCTTATTTTCGCCCTATCGTCTCTAGACGTGAGACGCTGCACGTTGCAACATACTCTTCGCTGTTCTACAACACGCCACTCAACATCGCTTTCATGAAGCTATATCGAGCACTAACTCTTCTTGGGAATATCCCGATGCAAGGACTTCACCTGATAGCCGGCCTTCTTCAGCCGCTTCGCCATCTCCTCCGCCATCATCACGCTACGATGTTGACCTCCGGTGCAACCAAAAGCGACCGTCAGGTAGCTCTTCCCCTCGCTGATATAGTGCGGCAAAAGATAGAGCATCATCTCGGTAACCTTATCCAGAAACTCCCGCGTCTGTTTAAACTTCCGCACATAGGCCGCAACCTTTGGGTCAAGTCCGGTCTGCTTGCGAAACTCTGGGATGAAATGAGGATTCGGCAAAAAGCGCACATCGAAGACAAGGTCTGCGTCGAGTGGAATTCCATTTTTGAAGCCGAAGCTCAAGGAACTTACCAGAAGATGCTTGCTGCGATCCTCCTGGCTGAAGCGGCTCAGAATATGCGCGCGCAGCTCATGCACGTTGAAGGTCGAGGTGTCGATGAGCGTATCGGCCACGTTGCGAATCGGATCGAGCAACTGGCGCTCTTCGACGATGGAGCGCGAGACCGTTTCCAGCCTTCCCAGCGGATGCGGCCGCCGGGTCTCCGAGTAACGGCGCACCAGCACTGCATCCTGAGCGTCGAGAAAAACGACACGGGTGTGCAGAAGAGTCCGCACGCTCTTCAGAATCTCCGGCAAACGGTCCAGGGTTACGCCTTCGCGCACATCCACCACGATCGCCGCTCGCTCCGTCTCCCGCGTCTGACTTACGAGAGTGGCAAAACCCGGCAGCAACTCCAGCGGCAGATTGTCGACACAGTGATAGCCAAGGTCTTCAAAAGCCTTCAGCGCAGAAGCCTTTCCAGCCCCCGAAATGCCGGTCACAATCACCAGCTCTTTTTGCGTTTTTTCCCCTTGAGCGACAGTGCTCTTCTTTCCCGCTCCCGGCTCTGGGCGGGATTTACGCTTTGTTGGCGTCATGCGCTCATGCTACAACGAATGGCGCTCGCATCGCAGAGGAAAACTGCGTCGTGTGGCATTTTTCTCTTTCTGGAGAAGGATTCTCCTCTTGTTACAGTGCAGACGCGGCACTCCAAAACCCCTCGTCCGCCAGCCGCGTAGCCTCATCGGCCGAAAGCGCTCGAGCCAGCAGCGGCCCCTGGCCCAACGCGCAGCCGAGGTGTGCCAGATTTTGCAGTTGCTCATGCGTCTCAATGCCCTGCGCAACGACTGAAATCCCCAACGTACGTCCAATTTGCACCAAAGCCTCAAGCACTGCCTGCTGCCGCCCCGTCGCCGTCACCAGCCTTGCATCCAGTTTGATGATAGCAACCGGCAACTGGGCCAAAGCCTGCAACGAGGCCTGTTCCGAGCCAAAATCCACGATCGCCACACGGGCCTTGTGCTCGGCAACGGTGGTGATTGTTTTCTGCGCCGCCGCCGTCTTTTCCGTCAGAACGCTCTCTGTAATCTCCAGAATCAGAAGCTCCGGGTCAATGCCGTGCTCGGCCAGCGCCCGCTCCAGTTGCGGAACCAGATCTGGATGCTGGAACTGTCTTCGCGTCAGATGCAGTGCAACCGGCACCGGCCTGGCCATCGCAGACCAGGCGCGCAACTGCCGACAAACCGCATCCAGCATCTTGCCCCCCCAGGCAACCGACAACCCCGCCTTCTCTGCCAGATTCATCAGTTCGTGATCGCCTTCAGCGTTCGCAGCCGCGCCCGGATCACGCAACACCGCTTCAAAAAACTCCAGCCGTCCATCCTCCATGCGAAAAACCGGCTGATAGAAGATCTCGAACTGCCGCTGCTCAAGCCTTGCGCGCAGCACGCTCTTTTCCTCCTCCAGCACACCCGTTTGCGACCCCTGCTTCGTCTCGAAGATTCTGTACTGCGCGCCACCCGCCTGCTTGGCCAAAAACATGGCACGATCCGCATTGCGCAGCAACGGCTCTCCAGACTCATGCGAGGGCTCGGCAATGGCCGCACCAAGACTGATGCTCATTGCCACCGGATGCCCAAAGATCTCAAAAGGATCTTCCATCATGCCGAGCACACGCCGGGCCACCGTTTCCAGATCACTCAGCGAGACCATGTTTTCAAGCAGCACCGCGAACTCGTCGCCACTCATCCGCGCCGCCGTATCCTGCGGCCGCAGTGTCGCGCTTAATCGCTCGGCCACGCTCACCAGCAGAGCATCGCCCGCTGCGCGGCCCAAAGCCTCATTCATCTCTCGAAAGTGGTCCAGATCAAGAACGAGCACACCGCAGTTCTGCTCCGGTCGGCGTAATCTCCGACTCAGCGACAGCTTCAACCGGTCTTGAAACAGAGCGCGGTTGGGCAGCCCCGTCAACACATCGTGCATCGCGTCATGCTGCCGCATCGACTCTGTCTGCTTGCGTTCGGCAATGTTGCGGTAGCTATGGACGTAACCAATCCGGCTTCCCTTCACCTCGAGCGGCGCGCACTGCTGGCAGACATCGATCAGATCGCCCTCACGATTCATTCGCACCGTTTCAACCGTGATCCGGCCACGCTCGTCGACGGCCCGCTCCAGCGTCGCGTACTCGCTCCAGCGCGTCTCGGGCACAATCAACTCACGCAGGTTCTTGCCCCCCACCTCCTCGCTGGCATAGCCGAAGAGCGTCGAAAAAGCCGCATTGGTGTAAAGCACACGGCCTCCATGCTCAATCGCCACAGCCTCGGGAAGGCTGGTCAGTACCTCTTCCATCCATCCTGGCGTCTTCTCGTCCTGCCCCATCCGACAGGCCACAATCACCGCCTCGCGCCGCGCCACGTCGAGCACGCGATAGGTGCCCTCCACCGCCACCCGTTGTCCATCAGCAATGCGCAGCGATGCATGAAAGGCCGAGCCATTCTCCGGCTTCCGCACCTGCGTTCGCGGCTCGGCCGCACCGGCATAAAAACCCCACAGGACCTCTTCGACGCTCTGTTCGCGCCATGGCTCTACGCCCAGCACGCCCCGCGCCTCGGCATTGGCAAAGAGGATCGTGCCCGCACGTTCCAGAAAAACCAGCACCGGCAAACCATCCAGAATCTCCGTCAGCCCCACCGAGCCGATGATTTCCTCAACGTTCACTTAACGCGCGCTCCTTCGCTCAAACCGCATCCCATCAAATCCTAGCGACCAACCCGCACCCTTGCCACCAAAATGATAACTTTCTCGGCCTCTTGCCGCTAAAAACAAACCGGGGAATGGATCGCTCCACTCCCCGAATCTGCTCGCATGCATCAAAGCTGCTACGGCAGTTCCACCAGTTCCATCTGTCCATCCCGCCGACGATGCAGCACGTAGTGATCGCCACTCGGGGACTGGAAGATCAGCAGATCCCGATCACGGAACTCGGCCTCTTTCACCGCCTCTTCAATCGTCAACGGCCGCAGCGCCACCGCCTCACTGCTCTCGACGATATGCGGCTCAACCACCTTTGTCTGCGCCGGGAACGAGTGCACGGCAATCGAGGCGCGCGCCTTCGACTTGGTTGCCTTGGCCGCCGCACTCTCGGCGGTGCGTTTCTTTGCCCGCGCCACAGGAGGATCGGTCACAACCTTGTCCTCCTTCGGCAACCGTTTGCGCTCCATCTTCCGGTCCCGCGTGCGCCGCGCCTGATTCTCGGCGTGCTCAATGGCCTCGCGCAGCGCCGAGGCCTGCGTCGTCGCCTTGCCCTCGGCCGCAATCTTCTGTGAGCGCGCCTGCACCGTCAATTCGACGATCTGCAGATGCCGTTGCATACTGAAGATCACGCTGGCATGTGCCGTTTTGCCGAGCAGCACACCAATCTTTTCCAGCCCCTCTTCGGCCTGTGTGCGCAGCGCCTTGGTGATCTTTCCCTGTCTGGCGGTAAACTCCACATCCATGGTCAGCCTCCGCTTCTTGGTTCCCGCCCTTCGTGCTCCTGATCGGGCAGGATTTTTTTGATCTACCCCTGGTCTCGCGGCCTCATCGTGCAACCGCCAGTGGCCAGTCTCAGGATGCGCCAGCCAATGCGCATCCTCCCCTCACCCCCCGGAGGCCGAATCAACCTCCCGGCCAGAAGATCCGGTGGAGAGGACTTAGTATAGGACAAACCCCTGTAGAAAGAAAAAGCCTCCTGAAGATTTTTCTCCAGGAGGTTTTTCTCTCGACAACAATCGAAGAAAACTTACATCAGCCGCCGCCGCACCAGGTCCAGCGCCATCTGCGAAGCCCACTCGCGCACACGCAACCGGTCGCCACGGAAGTTCCGGTCGAAGACCTCCGTTTTCTGTCCGTCGGCCAGCGCCACGTAGACCAGCCCCACGGGCTGCGTCTCCGTTCCGCCTCCCGGCCCGGCAAAGCCCGTCACCGCCAGCCCGAGCGTTGCGCCGGTCCGCTTGCGAATCCCCTCGGCCAGAGCCTTCGTCACCTCGGCGGAAACCGCACCGTGCGCGGCAATCAACTCTGCCGGCACATCGGCAAAAGCCGTCTTCAGCGCATTCGTGTATACCACCGCGCCGCCCAAAAACGAACGCGAAGCTCCGGGAACGTCGGTAATGCGCGCCGCCACCATGCCACCCGTGCAGCTTTCCGCCGTCGCCAGCGTCACCTGCCGCAGACCAAGATAGTAGAGCACGATCTGCTCGAGCGATTCGCCATCGGAGGAGTACAACCAGTCGCCCAGCGCCTCCTCAAGCCGGCTCGCCAGCTCATCGACCCGCTCGCCAGCCTCATCGGCATCGGCCTTCACGCATTGCACCGTCAGTTGGATATCGCCCGAGTGCGCCAGAATCGTCGTCTCGACGTCCTCGTACTCCTGATAGATCGGCGCCAGAAGTTTGTCGGCCTGCGACTCCGGCAGCATCGCCACCCGCAGCGTTCGCTTGGCCATCGTATAGCTCGGCAAGGCTCGCTTCAGCCGCGGCAGGCACTCGGCATCGAACAACGGCTTGCATTCATGCGGAGGTCCGGGCAGCAACATCACCAGCTTGCGAAAGCTCTCATAGGTCGTATCCAGCCACTGGCCCACCGCGCTGCCATTCGGATTCGGCAACACCAGCGCGCCTTCCAGCACATCGGCCTGCTTCAGATTGTTTTCGGGCATGGGCATCGCCCAGCTCTTCGCCCGCTGCTTCAATGCCTCAATCAGCGCATCCTCGCGATGCAACTCGAGCCCCAGCGCCTCGCCCACCGCCTCGCGCGTCAGATCATCCTCGGTCGGCCCCAGTCCGCCCATGATCACCAGGACATCCACCCGTCCCAGTGCCGTGCGAATCGCGCCCTCCAGATCCTTCCGCCGGTCGCCCACAATCGTCTTGAAGGCCACCACTACACCCAGCGTATTCAGCTTTTCGGTCACATACAGCGAGTTCGTGTCCTGCCGGAACGGCGTCAGCATCTCCGAACCAATGGCAATAATCTCTGCTTTCAATGCACAATCCTCCGACACGCAATCGCAGGGCCGCCCGCCGCGATCCTCACCCGGATCGTCCCGGACCAGCCTCCGCGCCCCGCGCGCCTTCACCAAAATCTCTTAGAACAGATGCAGGCCCTCGACGCCCAGATCGACCTCGTAGACCGCATCCTGCGTGGCAAGAATCGTCGCGCCCAGCGGCGAAAAGGCCACGCCCACCAGATTCGCTCCAGCCAGCGCCAGTTCGGCCTTGCCCCCGGGAGTTATCCGCACCAGCCCGCGTTCGCCATGCAGGCAGGCCACCACATACACGCTGCCATCCTCGGCCAGCGCCAACCCCTGCGGACGCCCCAGTCCGCGATACCAGGCGCGCACATCGCCATTCGGCGCCACCGCCCAGATCGTCTCACTCGGGTTCAGCGTCGGCCCAGAAACCAACAACGTGCCCTCGGCATTCACGGCCAGGTGATAGGCCACCGGTGAACCTTCAAGCGTTGCATGAACAAAAATTTGTTTCTCGTTGTTAATCTTGAAGATCGTCCCCGACCGGTCGCCCACGAACAGGTTCCCGTCTGCGTCGAAGACCAGACCCGTCGCCACACCCATCCCCTCGACGTAGGTCGAAGCCACGCCCTGCTCGTCGATCCGGTAGATCGTTCCGTTGGCGCGCGAGCTGGCATAGAGTTCGCCTTCCGGTGAAAAAGCCAGGCCCGTCGCGTTCAGGATTCCGCTCACGAACGGCTCGGTCGTTCCCCCGGCGCCAATGCGCACAATCGAGGTCGGCATCATCTTTCCGCGCTGGCCTGAGATCGTCGCGTACACCAGCCCCGTTGGGCTCACCGCCGGGTTTGTCACCGGGTGCAGCTCGTCGGCCAGCTTGTGCGCCACCCGCAGCGGCACGGCGTTGGAAACTCCGCCGACCCCGTGCACCTCAATCAACCCCGTCGAGGCTGACTCCGGCGTTGTACACACCAGACGATCCGCGCGGCTCATCAACACGTCCGCCGCAAATCCATCCACGAAGACCTTCGGCGGCCCGTCCTGCTCCGGCCCCAGCACGGCACCACACAACTCCACCGCGGCCCCCGGCATCGCTGCCGCCGGCCGCAGGTCGTCGATCCGTGGTGCTATCGCAACCCCCGCATTTTCTTGGTCTTCCACCATAACCTCGTCACGAGCTTCCTCAAGCAAAATCCGTGTTGCTGTCCCCAGAGGCGATGCACTAGGGCACGGTGACTCGGATTTTGCTCTAGATCCAGAGCCGCAAAAGCGATCCGATACCCAAAGCATACAGCCCGGCGGCCACATCGTCGAAAACAATCCCCCAACCACGGGGCAGTTTCTCTAACTGATGGACCGGAAAGGGCTTGGTGATGTCGAAGAGTCGAAATAGAACCAGCGCGATTACCCCATGCTTCCAATCAAAGGGCATTCCGAGCAGCGCAATCCATTGCCCGGCCACCTCGTCGATGACCACAAAACCCGGATCCTCGACCCCGGCCTCGCGCGCGGCCACCGTCGCCGCCGGCACGCCGAGCACCACCGACAACACGATGCCCACACCAAGCGCGATCAGAAGTCCAGAGGCCGATGGATGCACGGCCAGTCCATACATCGCCCAGCACAGAACGGCGCCGACCGAACCCCAGGTTCCCGGGCCGGGTTTGCCACAACCAGCGCCGAAAAAGGTCGCGATCAGAAAGGCCCATCGCGTCTTGACCAGCGTGTAACTCGCCTTATCGTTCATCGTCGTTCCCTTTGTAAGCCGTTGTGCCGCCAAGATCTTCCAGCACCTCCGGGTCGAGCACCGGCGAGCTGATTTTGTAAACACCCGAAGCCCACTTGCCGAGATCGATCTTCCGGCAGCGGTCCGAACAGAAGGGGAAATCCTCGTCCGTCATCTGCACCAGCATCCCGCAGGTCGGACAATGCAATACCTTTGCTTTTTTCTTCGTCGCCATGATTCGTCCCAGGTGAACAGTAACAGGTGATCAGTCAAACAGTGAACAGCCAAGATCGTCTTCATGATGCACTGTAGACACTCCAGACTGCTCACTGAAACTGTTCGCTGTTTCTGTTTTACTCCTCGATGATTCTCGCCACCACGTCGTACTCGTGCGCCTCGGTGATCTCGGCCTCGTAGAACCGGCCCACCTCAAGCGCCTCATGCTCGCCAAAGTCGTTGATGTAGACCTTGCCGTCGATCTCTGGCGCGTGGAAAAGCGTCCGGGCCTCCCACAACAGCTCGGTCTCCTCGCTCGGCCCTTCCACCAGCAAGGTGACCTTGCGGCCCACCCATTGCTGTTTCGCAGCCTTCGAGATCTTCTGCTGCAGCTTCATCACCCGCTTGCGGCGCGCCTCGATGGACCGCTTCGGCACCTTTGCATCCAGCGCAAAGGCTCCCGCGCCCTCTTCGTCCGAATAGTTGAAGACACCGAGCCAATCAAACCGGGCTTCCTTGATGAACGCCTCCAGTGCCTCGACATCGTCGACGGTCTCTCCCGGAAAGCCCACGATAAAGCTGGTTCGCAGCACCAGATTCGGAATGATCTTTCTGGCCTTGGCAATCATCCTCAAAAAAATGTCGGCCGAGCCGCCGCGCTTCATCCGCTTCAGCACCGCGGGCGAGGCATGCTGCAAGGGCACGTCGAGATATTTGGCAATCTTCTCGTGCCTGGCGATGGTCTCAAGCAGCTTCGTCGTGACGCGATTCGGATAGGCGTAGAGGAAGCGCAGCCAGCGCAAATCCTCAATCTGCGCCAACTGATCCAACAGCATCGCAAGGCCGTCCTTGATGCCGAGATCCTCGCCGTAGCAGGTTGTGTCCTGACCAATGAGCGTAATCTCGCGCACGCCTTGCGCCACCAATTGCCGCGCCTCGGCCAAAACACTCTCCGGCCGCCGCGAGCGGAAGCGCCCGCGCAGATTCGGAATCACGCAGAAGGTGCATGGATGGTCGCAGCCCTCGGCAATCTTGATGTAGGCCGAGGCCTTCGGCGTCGCCAGCAGGCGCGGTGTGGTCTCGTTGTAGAGATAGGTCGGCAGCGCGTGATCGGCTCCCTCCCAGTCATCGCGCTTGAACCGGCCCTGCTTCTCGCGGACCTCGCCCTCGGCGCGGCCATGCATGTGCGTGCCCGACTGCGATTCAACACTGGCCTGGACCACCGCCGTCGCGTCGCCGCTCAAAATATTGAAGGGCGAGGCCGGTGCCTTCTCTACGCCGCAGGCCTCGAGAATCGAGTCCAGTTCGCCGGTGCCGACCACCGCATCGACCTCGGGAATACTCTTGCGAATCTCGTCCCGATAGCGCTCCACCAGACAGCCGGTGACCACCAGCTTTTTGGCCTTGCCCTCGGTCTTGTACCGCGCCAGCTCCAGAATCGTGTCAATCGATTCCTGTTTGGCCGTATCGATAAACGAGCAGGTGTTGACAACCAGAATCTCGGCCTCCTCGGAACGCGTCGTCAAACGCGCACCGGCCGCATCGAGCATGCCCATCATTACCTCGGAATCGACGAGGTTCTTCGGACAGCCCAGGGAAACGAAGCCCACCGAAGGGCTTTTCTTGGGGGAAGTAGCACTCACTCTTCCATTTTACCGGTCACCGCACTCCGTGCAGCCCTCCGATCCGGTTTCATTCCGGTCCGCGCACAATCACCAAGGTTTTTCCCTGCTCTTTTCTTCGCACCCAGTCCGCCGATAGCCTCACCGTGCGGCTTCCCCCCGCCCCCGGACACCACCTGTGCTCTCGTTCCGGCAGAAGCAAAGGATGAAAGCACAGGGACGGCCATGAAAGCGATCTGCCTTCTTCTTCTCGCCAGCACACTCGCCCCGGGGCAGTCGCGGAAGCATCTCCGCCAGATCGCTCCCGCCGTGCCACCGTCGATCCCTATCGTCGCACCGTCGCTGGTGGCCAGCCAGCCCGATCAGACCGCCTTCCCGCCACCACTGGCACCCACGCCCGAGCCGCCCCTGCCCACCGACCCCGCACAGCCCACGCTCGCCCCCGAGCAGGTCATCTTTGAGGCCGAGGCCGCCGCGCTCTATTTGCAAAAAGCCATTGAGGAACACGCCGCCCGCGAGACGCGCTTCCGTCCCCACAAGCAGCAACCCGAAGACATTCTGCCCAACCCGCCCATGCTCGAGCGGCGCGGCGGTGGATGCTATCAGGACTGGACCATTTCCCAACACGCGCGGTTTCTTATGGAAAAACTGCGCCAGGGCATCCATGCCGTGCATACCGCCGAGTACGCCTGGACCATAGACATTCTCGCCCTTGAAAGCGCGCGCAGAGCCTGGCCCCAGGTGCGCGACCTCTTCTGCGCCGCCAACCCCGAGGCCGTCTACTACGACACGGACGGCTTCCGGCACTATTGTCCGGCGAAATAAAAAATGCTTGCAGCAAGAAATTTGCTCTGGCTGCAAGCAGGTTGTCATTGCAATCAGGCCAACTGCGCAACCCAGGCGTCGATCCGCTGCTCGGTCTCATCCGACTGATTGTCTTCATCGAGCGCGAGGCCCACGAACTTGCCATCCCGTACCGCGTGAGACTGGCTAAAGTCATACCCTTCGGTGGAAGTGGCACCGACGACGGTCGCTCCCAGCTCAGTGACGGCGTCGTAGAGCAAGCCCATGCCATCCACAAAGGTATCGTTATACGATGCCTGGTCACCAAGGCCAAACAACGCAACCTTTTTGCCTTTCAGATCGACCTCTTTCAGCAGGCTGATCTGCTGCTCCCAGTCCGACTGCAGATCGCCAAAGCCGTAGGTCGGTGTTCCCAGAATCAAAAGATCGAAGCCTTCCAGGTCCGACTTGCTGGCCGAGGCAATATCTGTTGCCGTCGCTCCAAGTTTGGAGGCAATCTGTGTCGCAGCATTCTGAGTGTTGCCGTTATCGGTCGCGTAGATCACTTGAACTTGCACGCATCTCTCCTTTGGTTGTGGGTGGTACCGCATGCCGGAACGGGCAAGAGCCGCGCCGAAACAAACGCAGAAATCCCCCGAAGAGCGATGCCACCCTCCGGGAACTCCACGACGAAAACCATGCTGGCCACAAAAAAGAAGATGCAGCCAGTCTTCGATGTCGATCTCTGAGTTTCGGGGCGCTTCGCCAAAAGACTGCACCGGAACCCTGTCGATTGTTGCGACACTGTCGCAAGATATAGCCCAAGGCATGACGACCTGTCTCCACACCAAAGCCACTCTCAATCTGTTGTCATCATACCGTATACATACCAAAACTAACGAATTAAAGTTAACCGCGGTAAAGAATCAGTTCACCCCGGCACTACGGAAGACAATCCTGCCCCGAGCGCACCCACTCCATCACGCGCGCCGGAGCGCGACCGTTCTGTAATTCGTCAGCCATGAAGCGCATCGCGGGATCAATATGACGGAAGAAATGCTTGTAGCCCGCGCAGAGATAGTTCAGTCCGTACTCCCCCTGACGATCGCGTGTGAACCTGTGTTTCGGACACTCTCCATTACAGGCAAAACGCACCTCGCAGGACTGGCACGCCGACGGAAGTCCCGTGAGCTTGGCCTCGCCAAAGGCCGTCTGCTGCGCCGATGCAACCAGCGCGGAGAGCCCTGCTTCATGCAGATTTCCCAGATGATTTTCCGGATACACGAAGTGATCGCAGGAGTAGAGATCGCCATTGTGCTCCAGCGCCAGCCCCAGCCCGCACGTGGGCGCAAAGACGCACAGACTCTGCGGAAGTCCCATCCACGACTCGAGCGCCACGTCGAACTGCTGCACGAAGATGCGCCCCACATCCTCGCGCACCCACTCGTCGAAGATCTCCGTGAGAAACCGTCCGAATTGCAGCGGCTCCACGGACCACGCGGCGACCTGCGCGCACTGCCCTGCCTCTGGCTGAATCAGCACCAGTCCGTGCGCATCGGGCGCCGGGGCAACCTGCTCAACGATGGGAATGAATTGCAGATACCTGCTGCCCATCGCTTTTAAAAACCGATAGACATCGAGCGCGTGATAAGAATTTTTGCGATGAACCGTGGTCAGCGTGTTGAATTCGACGCCGTGCTTTTTGAGGATGCCCACCCCGCGCAACACAGCATCGAAGCTCGACCTTCCGCCCTTGTCCACCCGATAGGCATCGTGCAATGCGCGCGGGCCATCGATGGAAAGCCCCACCAAAAAACGATGGCGCGCCAAAAACGCGCCCCAGTCATCATCGAGCAGCGTGCCATTGGTCTGCACGGCATTCTCGATCATCCTGCCCTGGGCATACCGCTGCTGCAGCGCAACAACACGCTCAAAAAAAGCAATCCCCAGCAGCGTCGGCTCGCCACCCTGCCAGGCAAAGCGAATCACATCGGTCGCCTGCGCCTCAATATACTGGCGCACAAACTCATCCAGCGTTGCATCGCTCATCCGGACGTTGTGCCCCGGGCCGCCGTAGAGTTTTTCTTTCTCAAGGTAGTAGCAGTACGTGCAGTCGAGATTGCAGAGCGCGCCGTGCGGTTTGGCCATGATGTGAAAATTCATCGACGCTCGATTCTCTCCGCGCACCCCTGTGCAACATGAAAGGCACGAGGAAAAACTCCCCGCGCCCGCATTCTATGGATAGAGCTTAGCCGGCAGAATCTCCGGCTCTGGCTCGCCCGAGGCGACGATCCGCTTCTTTAGTGCCTGACGCAGGCGACCCGCGACCTCGCGATACTCCTTGCGGCCGGCCAGATTCACCAACTCATGCGGATCGCTGCGCTGATCATAGAGTTGGTACTCATGATAGTTTTTGCTCGCCGGCGTGTTCGTCACGCCCGATGGATCGGCCACGCAATAGGTCCACTCGCGCGTGCGCAGGGCACGGGCCGTCATCGATTCGCTGATCTGCACAAGTTCCTCGCTGGGCCAGGCCGTGCGCGCCTTCGCATCCGAGACTATCGGGAAAAAGCTTTTGCCCTGTACCGAAGCCGGTATCGCCGCTCCGGCCGCATCCAGCAGCGTTGGCGCAATCGAAACAATGCCCACCACCTCCTGAATCTGGCGCGAAGGTTCAAAGCCAGGTCCGGCGATCAGCAGCGGAATCCGCAGCGAACTGTTATGCGCGCTGCGCTTGTACTCCGGGTTGCGCGTCATGAAGTGGCAACCGTGATCGCTCATGAAGACAAAAATCGTATTGTCCGCAAGCCCTTGCTCTTCCAGCACCGTACGCAGGCGACCCACCGAGGCATCGATGGCCTCGCAGGCACCGTAGTAGTCGGGCAACTGCTTGTGCCAATCGCCAGGAAAGGGCCGCAGATCCTCGGGCACTTGCGCATTGATGAAGCGTTCAGCCGATCCCTTCGGGCCCACCATGCGCCCTTCATCATTTTGCTGATGCGGCTCAAGCTGCGAAATCACCAGCAAAAACGGCTTCTCCTGCTTCTGGCGCAAAAAACGCTCGGCACGATCCGTCAAAAAATCGACGCGATACTCATCCTTGAATTCGATGGGCTTTCCGTCGCGATCCCAAATCGTTCCCTCATAGGAATGCGAGGTGTGCTCGAGAGCATTCGCGACCTCCCACAGGCCATCGAAGCCCGCACGATCCTCGGGAGCAACCGGCCCCGTCCCACCGCCTTCGGCCTTCGACTCAATCGCCAGATGCCACTTGCCGATGTAATTGGCCGAGTAGCCCGCCTTGCGTAGCTCGGTCGCAATCGTCGGAAGATCCTTGCGCAACGCCAGGCCATTGCGCCAGACACCGGTCTCCGTCGCATAGCAGCCGGTTAACATCACAGCACGCGAAGGTCCGCAGACCGGTTGATTCGTCACCGCATGCGTAAAGTTGGTGCCCTCCGCCGCGAGCTTGTCCAGATTCGGCGTATGCGTGGAACCGTTCAGGCCATTGGCCCCGATAAAATCCCACCGAAACTGATCGGAGTGATAGATCACGATGTTGGGCCGACGTCGCGCGCCCTCGGCACCAGAGTTCGACGCACTCTGCGCTGCAAGCGGTGCACCCATGCCCGTTCCCGCGGCAGTGGCGGCGGTACCCAGCAAAAAATCCCTGCGATTCAATGCCACAGCAAACTCCTCAATTGAAATCATAGTCTAGGCCGCGCGCCTGAACTCATCGCGCGCTGAGGCCATTCTTTTTGGGGGGGAGAATTGCGCGATTGAATTTGCGCAATCAATTTTATCCGCGGAGCGTACAACAACACAGAACGGTCATCAAAAACCTCTCCTGCACAGCATTCAATCTATCTAAAGGCGAAACGACCCGTGGCAGGCTTCTCAGGATCAGGCCCCTGAGAAGGCCAGCACGGGCATCTGCCGCCACCGATGCCATCCTTGCCAGCATACTACAATCATACGCATGAGAGCGCCATGGGGCGTATCGTGTTTCTCGCTACTCCGCACTGTCTTTGCAAGCAGAATCATCCATCCCTTTTCAACGCAAGCACGCAAAACGATCCCCCTTCTGAAATGCACATGGCGGATCAGTGCCACCAGAATCTCACCCATCATGACGCAGAAAGCTCATGCCCTTGATTCCTTTCAGTGAGCGCAACTCTGCGCCGAGGCAGAAAGAATCGATGCAGCGATCGAAGTCAACGGCAGGACGCGGTCAACGACGCCGAGTTTGATTGCCTCCTTGGGCATGCCAAAAACGATGCATGAGGCCTCATCCTGCGCAATCGTGTAGGCGCCTGCCTGCTTCATCTCTGCCATCCCACGCGCCCCGTCGTCTCCCATGCCCGTCAGAATCACTCCCACGGCATTAGGCCCGGCATAGCGCGCAGCAGAACGAAAAAGCACGTCGACCGAAGGGCGATGGCGGCAGACAAGCGGACCATCCTTGATCTCGACATAGTATCGAGCGCCACTCCGTTTCAGCAGCAGGTGATGATTGCCGGGAGCAATCAGCGCACGACCACGCAGAATGCTGTCGTTGTTCTCGGCTTCTTTCACCGTAATATGACAAAGACCATCCAACCGATTTGCGAAGGCGCGCGTGAACAACTCCGGCATGTGCTGCACAATCACGATGCCCGGAGAGTCCGCCGGAAGAGTTTCAAGCAAGGTCTTAAGCGCCTCAGTTCCTCCTGTAGAAGCTCCAATGGCAATCACCTTTTCTGTCGTTTCCACCATCGCGCTCGTCGCAGGCGGAAGCACGGCATCCGCCGTAAGTTTTGGCTCTACTGTGTGACTCGGACCAGGCTTACGCAGACGTGCACTCGCGGCAGCCTTGACTGCCTGACATAACTCAATGCGTGAATCTTCCAGAAACTGCTTGGTGCCAACTTTTGGCTTGGCAATCACCTCAACAGCGCCGTACTCAAGGGCCTTCAGTGAACTTTGCGCTCCTTCTTCCGCGAGGCTCGAACAGATCACGACAGGAATGGGATGCTGCGTCATGAGCTTTTTCAAAAACGTCAGCCCATCCATGCGAGGCATCTCAATGTCGAGAGTGATTACATCCGGGACACAGTCTCGTATGCGTTCCGCGGCCACATAAGGGTCGCCCGCCGTTGCCATCACTTCAATCTCCGCATCCGAAGAAAGAATCTCTTTCAGCGTTTGGCGTACAACGGCAGAGTCGTCGACGATGAGAACCTTAATCTTGTTTGTTGCCATGACTGTCGTCCCCTACTGCACAATGCGCCGCGAAGTTAGATCATCGGCTCTAGCTCTTCCTGTCTGAGCAAGTTTTCTGGAAGAATTAAGCTCACGTAGCCACACATCACCCGATCCGGTTTCAAACTTGATCTGAACACCCGAGACGCCGCGCAGTCTGGACGCTACCACCATGAATCTTTCCTCTTCAAGAACGCGAAGCGCCACGTCGCAATTCATATTGCCGACCGTAGGCCTGGACGCATCGCTCGCCACCGAGAGCACATCGCCACCGCCAAAAATCTTGACCTGGACCTCTGAACGTTTTGCGCCAAGCGTGTCAAGAATCCTCGCCACCTCGCGAATCGCGAAATCGACATAACGATAATTGGCCGCGGGATTGCCTGACCCGCTCGTATGCGGCGGGCATTTGGGCAGCATCGGATGGCAAAGCGCCCCGACATTGAGCCTGGGCGCAAAAAAAGTAATGCCCACGCAAGACCCCAGCAACGTACGCAGAATCGTGGGCTGTGAAACGCAGTGCAATTCCCCTGGCAGAACATAGATCTCAGGTATTGCCTCGTCTTCTTCAATCATGCGTCCTCCTATACAAAGCTGGCGCAATTTGCTGCAATGGAAGATTGAGCTCATGCAAGGTTTCAGAGTGCCCTACGAAGAGATAGCCATCGGGGACAAGATAGCGTGTAAGTTGCTCAAGAATGCGCTGCTGTGTTATCCGGTCAAAGTAAATGAGCACATTGCGACAAAAGATCGCACTTGCCTTTTCCGTCACTCCATAGTCACGATCCATGAAGTTAAGGCGGCGAAACTCGATAAGACGACGTAACTCGGGAACGACGCGCACGCGGTTGACGCTGGGATCGCGACTGCGCATAAGGTATTTGAGTTTGAGCGCAGCAGGCACAGGCTGCACAGCCTCACAGGAATAAACTGCTTGCGATGCTTTTTCAAGCACGGTCGAGCAGACATCCGTTGCCAGGATTCTGAACTCCAAACCAGGATGTATTTCCGCGTACTCGCGTACAACCATGGCCAACGTATATGGCTCCTCGCCTGTTGAACATCCGGCACTCCAGAAGAAGAGCGAACGATTGTGTTGGCTCAGTTCCGGCAATGCCGTGTTGACGAGAAACTCAAAGTGCCGAGGCTCACGAAAGAAATCCGTTTTGTTGGTCGTGACAACATCGATCAGATGACATATTTCCTGCTTTCGACCCGATCGCGAAAAAAGGTACTTGCAATACTGCTCATAGGAGGGAATGGCCAAACTTTTCAGTCTGCGCCGGATTCTTCCCTCCAGCATAGACCTTTTCTCGCTGCTTAAATTGATTCCCGCCTCCTCATAAACCAACTCGCGAAGCCGGCTAAAGTCTCTTGCAGAGATTCGCTCTTCCTGCATATCCACAGCCCGTTCTGGCAATCGATGCCACCCTCTCGCTTTCGCGTGCTACGGTTTTGCTCTGTGATTACACGGCAACTTCCATGAGAGATTTTGCCGAATCCTGCGTGCGCATCACCGACATCTCCTCCGCAGAAAAAACACGATCAATGTCAAGGATCATGATGAACTGCGTGTCACGCTTACCCATGCCTCGAATAAAGTCTGTACGAATTTTGGTTCCGATTCGTGGCGCGGGCTCGATCTGCTCCGGCTCAAGATCAATCACCTCCTCAACCGAATCCGCAAGAGCGCCGATCACAACCGGCTCATGGTCAAGCAAAACCTCGACGACAACGATGCAGGTATTCCGCGTGCTCTCTGTCTTGGGCATCTCAAAGCACAGCCGCAGATCGACGACGGGCACAACACTGCCCCGAAGGTTGATGACGCCCGCCATAAAATCCGGAGTACGAGGAATCGCGGTGATCGGCGTTAGATCAAGAACCTCCCTCACCTTCGCAACGTCGGTCGCAAAGATTTCATTACCGAGTTTGAAGGTCAGATATTGCCGCGTCTCAGAAATTTCACTGACGCTCATACTTCAACTCCTCTCCATGTTCAAAGACATGCCGGACCAAGGCTGGCTCCAAAAACATTCCTTTGCTGCCAGCTAAAAACGTTCAAATTCCGAATCCAGTTCGTCGTTTTTGTCGCTCAAATGCAAGTTGACACCACTTCTTGCACTCGATTTGGCAACAGAGGTCTGTCTCGGAGCGTTGGGTCTGACACTCGCCTCGGCAACAGAGCGCACAACTTTGGGAGCGGGTTTGCGCAGGCGTGGCGCGGCATCCTCTCCGGTGTTAAAGAACGAGAGAGCAGAAACAAGTTGTTCAGACTGCCCTGTTAGTTCTTCGGTCGTCGAGGCCATTTCTTCGGCGGCAGAGGCATTCTGCTGAATCACCTGCTCCAGTTGCTGCAATGCCTTGTTGATCTGCTCTGCGCCGGTATCCTGCTCCTTGCTGGCTGCGGTAATCTCTTGCACAAGTTCGGCTGTCTTCTGAATGTCGGGAACCAGTTTGCCGAGCATCTCCCCTGATTTTTCCGAGACCTTCAACGTGGAAGAAGAAAGTTGATTGATCTCACCGGCCGCCTTCTGGCTGCGCTCCGCCAGTTTGCGCACCTCGGCTGCCACCACGGCGAAACCTTTTCCGTGCTCGCCGGCACGCGCTGCCTCAATGGCCGCATTGAGAGCCAGCAAATTCGTTTGACGAGCAATCTCCTCAATGATCGAGATCTTGTCGGCGATCTCTTTCATCGCGGCCACAGCCTCATGCACGGACTTACCACTCAGCTGTGCATCGTCAGCACTCTTGTTGGCGATCTTGTCCGTCTGCTGCGCGTTGTCGGCGTTTTGCTTGATGTTGGAGACCATCTGCTCCATTGACGAGGAGGCCTCTTCAGCCGCAGCGGCCTGTGAACTGGCGCCCTTCGAAACCTGCACGGAAGCCGTCGAAATCGCCTGGCTTGCCGCTGCCACTTCACTAGCAATCGAGCGAACGTCGTTGACCGTTTGCGTCAACCCGCCGACCATGGACGACAACGTCTGCATCAACTTGTCCTGCGTCGACCGCTCCTGAATCACAACCGTGAGATTTCCTTTGGCAATCTCTTCCGCCGCCTTGGTCACGTCATTCATGGCCGCAATCAGCAGGTTGAGATTGTTCTTGATGTCATTGAAATCGCCGTTATAGCTGTCGGTGATCTGCGGCGGTATCTCTCCTTTTGAAATCTTGTCCACATAGTTTGCCGCAACGTGCAAAGGACCAATCACCGCGTCCAGCGTGTCATTGACTCCCTGCACAATCTTGCGGTAGTCGCCCTGATGCTTGGACGCATCGGCACGCGTAGCTAAACGCCCATCAACCGCAGCCTTGGCGAGGAAAGAGGCATCGCTAATCAGAGCATCGATGGCTCCCATGCACTTGAGAAGAGCAGGGATCAGAGCGTCATTCTCCGAGCGCTTGCCAACATTCTGCAGTGCTAGATACTCCTGGCGAAAATCACCCTGCGCGATCAGTTCCGCCACATGAATGGCATGTTTGAAACGGTCGAGAGCACCATTGGTCGCCGTAGCCACCTCAGCAAAAATGCCATGATAGTTTCCCTCAACGTGCTTTGAAACATCGTTGGCAGCAAACCGCTGCAGCACGTTGTTGGCCTCGCCCAGGCCGCATAATTCATCCACACAGGTATTCAACACATCCTTCAAGGTACTGAAGTCGCCATGGTAGGTCTCTGTGATTTTTGCGGGAACCACGCCGCGTCCAATCTGTTCCGCGAAATCGATCGCTACACGCAGCGGTGCCGTCAACGTGTCAAGCATTCCGTTGATGTTCTGCACGAGATCGCGCTGCTCACCGTCAAACAGGGATGTTTGCCCGCGCTCGCCTATCCGGCCTGCCTGAATCGCCGCCGCCAGTCGCTGCAACTCTTCGTGGAACAGATTGCCATTGTCTTTGGGCGCGCGCTTGGAAGCTCGCGAACTCGCCTTCTGCGTACTGCCGACGTGTTGCCGCCGGCGCGTTGCGTTGGTGACTGCCGTTCCCATGCCTTCCTCCCTTACCTTACGAATTCTGCCGCCTCCATCGTTGCTCTCCGCCGGTCATGAGGTCAGCCTACTGACGACGGAAATTCCTCGTGCAGGGCTCAACCTGTCTTGATCGGATCCAATTCCTCATCGACCTGTGTGCCTTGAACAGATACCGATGTTTCCCTTCCCGTCTCGGCTTGCCGACTGCGCCTCCGCTCGCTTCCACTGTGCTGCTCGGTGTGGATCGCATTCTGTATGAGCCGCTCTGGATCGAGAATGAGAGCCACAGAGCCGTTGCCCAAAATTGTCGCTCCTGAAACAAACTGCACATGGCGATAGAAGCGTCCAAGATTTTTAATCACCGTCTGGCAGTTGCCCAGGACCTGATCCACAACAAAGCCGAACCGTCCTTGCGCCGTCTCCGCCAACATGATTTGCTCAATCGGTGGCGGTTCGCCAACGACGCCGAAATGTTCGCGCAGACGAATGTACGGCACTAATTCGCCGCGAACATAGGCAAGATGCTTGCCGTTTGCCCGGGCAATATCATCACGCGTTAATTCAACGCATTCCAATGTCGAGGCAAGTGGCAGCACAAAACTTGCCCCATTCACCGTCACCAGAAGCCCATCGATAATTGCCAGCGTCAAAGGAAGACGCAATGTCACGCTGGTTCCTTCATGCCACTGGCTCGAAACCTCGATGGCTCCACGCAGGCTTTCGACGCGTTGATGAACAACATCCATGCCCACGCCGCGGCCAGAGACATCGGTCACCTGCTTGGCCGTCGAAAAACCAGGACGAAAGAGCAGCGCGTAGATCTCCGATTCACTCAGCACAGCACAGCTTGTAACCAGCCCCTTTTCGACAGCGCGTTGGTGAACAGCTTCAACGTCAATGCCGCGCCCATCATCTGCAACCGAAACCAGCACGTTGGCACCGGAGTAGCGCGCCGAAAGACGAATGGTCGCCATCGCCGGCTTGCCCTGCTCCATGCGCAGCTCTGCCGGTTCAATGCCATGATCCATACTGTTGCGGATCAGATGCATGAGAGGATCGCTCAGTTGATCGATGACCGTCTTGTCGAGCTCGGTGTCCGCGCCCTCAATGGCCAGTTCCACCTCTTTGCCAAGATCACGCGACAGGTCGTGCACCAGACGCCGAAACTTTTCGAAGGTTCCGCGAATCGGCATCATGCGAATGTTCATCGAGTTCTCGCGCAGGGATGCAATGAGCCGCTCGATCTCTTCAGAGACCTGCGCAATCTCACTGTCCTCGCGCCGCGCCGCCAGCTCACTCAATCGCGCGCCCACCGAAACCAGCTCTCCCACCAGATTGACCAGTTGATCAAGCCGCGCAGCAGGAACGCGCAAGCTCGACGCATTGTCGGGCTTGTCATACGCACGCCGCCCGGGCAAAGCCGAACGCTTTTCTTCAAGCGCCCTGGCCGTGCGGTCCGCATCCGTTTCCGGCGCTGCCGCTGTGCCCTCTGCCATCTGCGATGGTGCGGACTCTCCGTCAGCAACAATCGTCAACTCGCAGGCATCCTCGACAAAGATAAATACGTCGCGCAGTGTCTGAGGATCAGCATCGGTGGACAAAGTAATCTCCCACCACAGATAGCACCGCTCTTCATCAAGGTCGGCAAGCGCGGGAATTGCTTCCTGGTGCGCGCGGACGGCATGGCCACCCAGCGAACACAGCTCACGCAGCAGAAGAAAAGGATTGGCCCCAAAGCGCATCAGATCCGCACCGGGCACAAAACGGATCTGCCAATGCCTCATTGGGCCTGACGGGCTGGCCACTGCTTCCGCGCTGTTTTTGGGTGCGAATGCGGGCTCAGACTGCCCACCACAGAGCTCTCGCACACTTTCCAGAATCCGCGCACAGCGACTCTCATCAACCTGTACGCTGCCACCAGCATCTTCTTCCAGCATGGCGCTAATCTGGTCGAGTGCGGACAGCGTTACATCGACCAGTTCCGTGCATACCTTCAACCGGCCTCCACGCACCTGATCGTATGCATTTTCTAAATCGTGGGTGAAGGCAGCCATCTTCTCAAAGCCAAACATGGCTCCTGAGCCCTTCAGCGTATGCAGTCCGCGAAAGATGCGACCAATCAGATCGGCGTCGTCGTGGCTTTCATTCAGCTCAAGCAACGCAGCCTCCAGATCGGTCAAAATCTCTCGCGCCTCTTCCCGAAAGCTGTGCTTGAACTGCTCGGTATTTCCCGATAAGGACTGTGCCATGGATGGCTCCCATACCAACGATTTAGATCTACTCCATCGTGCGCCGCTAGCAGGCCGGTTTCAGAAAAACTCCGTCGAGCCCCATCTCCGCCAGATTTTTCACAACAGACTCCGGTGGAAGATCCATAATCGAAAACTCCGTGCCTGCCTGTTTGGCCTGATGCTCGGCTACCCACAACAACTGATACGCGGTGACATCGAATTCCGTCACAGACTGCAACGAGAGATGAATCGGCTTGCCAGCCTCCAGAGCGAGCAGCAGCGCGGTCTTCAGCTCGGATGCAGTGGTTATATCCACGACTTCATCCATGCGAATCAGGCTCGAATCGCTTTCTTGGCTTAATGCGATGCTCATCTCGTCCCCTTTGCTGCGGATTCCTGCTTGCCCGCACAATCAAAACAGCTCGATGGCTGGCGCGCTGGAACGATCCGTTGGCAAATCTCCAGCGATGGTTCGATGCGTCATGGTCTGGCTGTCCATCTTGTATTGATCAAGATGCTCGTCCAAAATGTTTTTGAAGGTGTGTCGCAAAACGCCATCCCAGTTCGGATCATGCGACAGCGCAAAAAGCTCCTGCAGATGCGTCTGCATATCTTTCATCGCCTGCTGCACATGCTCCATTCTTTGCCGCATCACGTCCTGAAACTGGATATGGCCCAGAGCCGTCGAGAGTCTCTCGACAATCTCTCCATAACTCGATTTCACGTTGTCAATCACCTGCAGCAGCAATTCGCTGCTGTGCGTAAACTCCTGCTGCATCGAATCAAGATCGCCAATGAAATGGCTTGTCACAGCGCTGGACTCCTGTTGCTTCATGACCTCTTGCGCCTGTTGCAATTCGACGTCGACCTTGATGCACGTCGATCCGATCTTGTCCGAGATCTCTTTCGCCGCCCCCGTCGAGCGCACCGCAAGACGCCGTACCTCCGTTGCAACCACGGAAAATCCACGTCCCAGGCGCCCCGCGCGCGCGGCTTCCAGTTCGGCATTCAGCGCCAACAGGTTTGTTTGTTCGGCAATTTCGGCAATCACACGAATCAACGGCGTCAGCGAACGCACCTCACTGGCCAACTCGTGCATGCGTTCAAAATTACCGCGCGTTTCCGCAAGCTGCGACTTCAATTGCTCATCGACCGCCGTGATTAATTTTCTGTTTTCATCGATGCGCTCATGCGTTACCGCCGCCATATTCTTGCTGTTTTCAATCGAGGAGGAAATACTCTCCCGCAGTTGATTGGACTCAAGAATCAGCCTGCTCAACTGGTCGATGACAGTGATAACCTCGCGCTCGGACTCATTCATGGAATCGCCGATATGCTTATGCATAATGTCGATGTACAGGTGTGAGTCCTTCATATCCTCTTCGATCGAAGAAGAACCCACAATTCCGCGTGGCCTCGCTCCGAACGGCTGATCGATTGAGCTCTGAATCTCTGCAATCCATCTGCGCGCCGTCTTCCAGTTCCACCATTGCACCAGTCCAAAGGGCAAGAGCAATATCGCAAAAAACAGAAAGCTGTTGCGTTGCACATTGCCCAGAGAAAAACAGGCCAGCCAGAACGCTATGGCCAATGCTGCCAAAAACGCACTGTGCGACAGCAGTCGCCGCTCGATCTTTTTCGCAATGGATGCGAACGGCGAAGCGCCTACTCGCGAGGAAAGAGCCGACGCAATCTCCGCAGTCGTTGCAACCGAGGACATGAATCTACGCTCCTGGAAGAACCTTTCTCATCACGGCAACAAGATCGTTTCCCGATACCGGCTTCACAAGCCACCCCGTAGCGCCCGCGATCTTTCCTTCACTGCGCTTGGCTGCATTGCTTTCCGTCGTCAGCGTCAAAATTGGAACAAACTTCAGCGCGGGAATGGCGCGCACATTGCGAATCAGATCCATTCCACCCATCACCGGCATATTGATATCCGTCAAAATGAGTGCCGGTTTAAGCCCCGATCCCAATTTGTCGAGCGCCTCTTGTCCATTGCTGGCAGTTTCAACCTGATAGCCATTCATGGTGAGAGTCGTTTTCAAACTCAACACCATCGTGGCCGAATCATCCACGACAAGAACAGTTAACGGCATGCGTACTCCTTCGCGCGCAAGCTCAATCTGTGTCAACTGAAAACCGATCCATGCCCAGGACTGGAGCAATAGCCCGCTGTGCGCGGGTGGCATGAATGGCTATCTGCGATCTGTTTTTCTTATCGGTTCAGAAAACAAGATCATCACTGCTGCCGACGGTAGAAAATTTCTATGGTCATTAAACATCGATCAACGTTGCGCGAAGTGTGCCTTCCCTCCAAGACGCTCCCGTATCTCACTTATCTATAGGTAGATCTGCTCTCTGCACGATGATTTCTTCCGTCCCATCCAGGGCCTTCGCGTGAAAGTCCTATGACCGCCCAGGTATTACGTTGGATTTTTGGCGGAACATTACCTTGGGGTAATTCCTGGAAGTGCCATCCTCACACGACAGAGGAATCAATGAAAATCCGGCTCCAGCACCAACCATCATGAGGAAAGAAAATATTTTAAAAATCTATTGTGGTAGGCGAGTCGGGGATCGAACCCGAAACCCCCGGCTTAGAAGGCCGGTGCTCTATCCAATTGAGCTACTCGCCCACGTCGATCGATTACTTTTTTATTCTATCGTTGATTCGGGATTGAGTACATCCGCAAAGATTGCCAGCGCCACGGCGAGCCGTTCGCTCGCTGCGGCCTCGCTTTTTCCACAGGCCGTCAGATACGCCGTCGCCCCCAAGCCCGCCCAGTCCTCCTTCATCCAGACACGCCGCACGATCAGATCCACGCGCCCACAGCGCAACGGTCTCTTCTCGAGAGCGGCGCTCCACCGTCGGCACGCCGCCTCGGCAGCAGGCACCTCTGCCCAAAGAGACCCGGCTGGCAGCAGGTCAATATAACAGCCCGCCGCGCAAACAGCCTCCTCGGCCGGTGCATCCAGTTCAAAGGGGTCCCAATTCCCTTCCTCAAGCTTCGGCCAGAAATCGCACTTCGCCGTCCAGACCTGCGCATTGCGGTGATTGAGCCGCAGCAGCACTGGTCCCAGCGCCGGAAACTTTTTGACCTCATCAAGCCGTTCGACCTGAGCAAAGGCACTGCGCAGATCCACAAAGCCCGCCCACCGCGGCTCAATCGCCGGCGCGTCCCCGCCCAGCTCAACCTCCCAATCAGCTTCCATCGCCGGTTGCCTCCAGAAGGTAGCGGATCACAGCCGCCTCGGCCCAGTGAATCTCTTCTCCAGCGCCGCGCCCCAAGTAAGCACAATGGCCTCCGTGCGCGGTCTCCATGAAATCGATCCAGGGATTCACCGCAATCTTCGCGCGCGTTTCCACCGTCACGCGCACAAACGGATCGTCCTTGGCGCAAAGCACCAGCGACGGGACCGCCACGCGATCGATCACCCGCGCCGCCGCCGCCTGAAAATAATAATCAGAGGCATCCTCGAATCCGCAATAGCGCGCCACAACATGATCGTCAAAATCACGCAGCGAAGTGATCGGCCCCAAATGTGCGGCATAAATCTCAGGGAACAGCGCCGCCTTACGGCGATAGCGCCGCAGCAGGCCTTTGAGAAAATGCTTTTCGTAGAGGCGATTTTGTCCACGGTGCAAAGCGTCGGAGCTGGCCGCCAGGTCAATCGCCGGACAGACCGCCGCCACACCCACCAATGGAAGTCGCGCGCCCCACTCCCCGGCCAGCTTCATCACCAGATTGCCGCCCATCGAATAGCCAACCAGAGCAACCCGCTGCAATCCAAACCGCGCGGCAAAGTGCGAGAGCACTGCCCCCACATCGCCCGACAGTCCCGAGTGATACAGCGTCGGCGTCAGCGCGTCCGTGCCGCCGCAGTTGCGCATATTCATGCGAACCACGTTGCAACCCGCCTGCCAACCACGCTCGGCAATCCCTCGCACGTAGCGCGAATACGAGGAGCCTTCGAGCCCGTGAACGACAACCAGCGTCAGCCGCTCAGCCCGCACCTCATCCGGCTGCCAGTGGCAGTGGCAAAGCACGCGACTGCCGTCGACCGGGTCCACTTCAACCAATTCTGTTGAAACCGGCAAAGAAAATAGCGGTCGGCGCAGATAGTTGCCTACAACTGTCTGCAAATGCCCGTTGGCAAGGCCACGACGAGGCACAAAGTTGCCCACGCGAGCCAAAATGGCTTGGCGTTGGCTGTTCTTCACTGGTTGTTCGAGGATTTCTTGAGTCACGGAGACTCCGCCGATAGGCTTTGTAAGAGATGCGGTCCGTGGAGCAACATGGGGCGGCTAGTGGGGATCGAACCCACGACATCCTGAGCCACAGTCAGGCGTTCTGCCGCTGAACTATAGCCGCCATGTCTGAAGTAATAATAACACTAAGTTGGATTTAATTCATAGCCTGTTGATTTGTGGAAACTTCCAAGCCAAAATTGCCGTTCCGGGTTACAATCAAAAACATAGATCGGGGCGTAGCGCAGTCTGGTAGCGCATCTGCTTTGGGAGCAGAGGGTCGGGGGTTCGAATCCCTCCGCCCCGACCAATAGAATCAACAACTTA
>DBTV01000036.1:128427-156282 GCA_002307235.1 Acidobacteriaceae bacterium UBA1307 | reverse complement strand
CGATCAAACTTTTCCTTCGCCATACCCTTCAGTCCCTTCCGTTAGACTCATGCATTCCCGGCACGGGCCGGGTAAATTTTTTGCCTTTTTGGCGCGGGCTGTTCAAGCCAGCGGCTCAGGCCCACGAACTTGCTCTGTGCATCTTTTGGAGCGGGAGACGGGATTCGAACCCGCGACCAACAGCTTGGAAGGCTGTGACTCTACCACTGAGTTACTCCCGCCCAAACGCAGCAAACAGCCCACGACTCTCAGCTCATCCAGCAAAACGCTTGCGCGTTTTTTGAGCTTCAGGGCTGACGTATGTCCGCCGAAAGCCGTCGACTGTCCCCCAAAAATCTGGAGCTGATGACCGGGCTTGAACCGGTGACCTCTCCCTTACCAAGGGAGTGCTCTACCAACTGAGCTACATCAGCCTTACTAAACTCTCGGACGCTACTTCCGTCCTACTCTTCTCCGCCATGGCGGATGCGATCCGCGTGACGGGCTAAAACCGTTCTGAGCGCCAGCCCGCCGATAACGATCAGCGGAATCAGCCTCAGCTCCACCGGCTTGTCATTCACCAGAATGGTCCCGGGCCCTACGACCCACCAGGACAAAGCCGCCAGTCCAGCATACAACGCCAAGGCGATTCGGAACTTGTGTTCCAACGCAGCTCCGGAGCTTTTTCCGCGCCCCGCGCCCTGGTCGTGAGCCAACCCTTCGGTCTGTTGCCGCTCACGCATCAAGCCACTTCCAAAGTCTGGTGCACAGGGGAGGGTTCGAACCTCCGTAGGTCTAAAGACCGGCAGATTTACAGTCTGCTGCCATTAACCACTCGGCCACCTGTGCCCAATTGTTTCCGCCCTTACACCCGACTTTGGCGCATCAAACTCCGTCCGGAGTTTCTCCGGTTGCTCGGAGCTAGCGCCTCGGAATGGGATCACCGCCAAGGACAGGACCGGCAAATGTTCGCACACCCGCCAGATGATTGTAGCCGGTTTTGGCCACTTTGGAAAACCCGTTTGAATGGAGCTGGCGAAGGGATTTGAACCCCCGACCCTCTGATTACAAATCAGATGCTCTACCAGCTGAGCTACGCCAGCCCGACTTCCAAAGTCACCGGAAAGGCTCGCGACACAAGGCCGCATGCACATCCCCGCTACAGTTTCTAAATCTATCACAGGAAACGCCTTCGAGCAAACGCCGGAAGGCACCAATTTCTGTGCAAAACTCACGGCAGCCGCATGGTTCCGGAAGAAGGCAAAACTGTTCCTTTTTTGCGCAGAAAAAATAAGGAGTTGAAGAGCTCTGCAATGAGGCCGATGATGCTAGTTAACACCAATACTCAAAATCTTTCTTGCTCTAAAAAACAAGGAGTCTACCCATGCGCAAGTGCGCCGTTTTTTTGCACTCTTCGTCTCGAGTCTTTTTCTGCAGGCTCAACAGACGCTCAACAACGATTCGATCATCAAGATGGTTAAAGCGGGCCTGTCGGATGACGTCATCGCTTCAACGGTCAATTCCTCGGCGGGCACCTACGACACAACGGTGGATGGTCTGATCGGTTTGAAATCGGCTGGAGTCAACGACAAAGTCATTGCTGCATTGGTTGCAAAAAACACTGGAGGCTCTTCCGCTCCAGCAGCACCATCAGCCCCGCCCGCCACGTCGGCAAATCCGAGCACACCGCCGCCCCCCTTTCATTCCACCGACGGCAAGATTCGCTTGTACGTGACTGATCATCCGATTTTTGAATCCGACACTGTCGGAAAGGCTGGGGGCAATCGCCACGGAGGCTCCGCAGCCGTCGCTTCGCACACGCAAGCGGGCGATGACCCGCGCACCGTTGAAATTCAGGCTGATATTCAGAAAGTCTGCCCTGCCAATGTTGTGGCCTCCAACAATCCGGACCGCTCCGACTATGTTCTCGTCTTCCGTCGCCAAGGGGGTAAGCGTAGTTCGATGTTCGCCTTCGGTGGACTCACCGGACTGGCGCTTTCCGCAGCAGCAAAGGTTGACGGCGCATCCCTGTTCCAAAACGATGGCGACATGATCTACGCCACCAAGCAAAATACCGTGGAAAAAGCGATCAAGGACCTCTGCGCACATATTCCGGGCGCGGCACTGCCCCCCGGATCTTTATCCGTCGCACAACCGCAAGCGGCTCCTGCACAGTAATCCACCCGAGGATGCTACCTTAGGGATGACAGATCCCGATGAATAGACGAACTCGACGAACGCTTTTGATTGTGGCCGCGGTTTTGATTCTGCTGGCCGTGGCCATCTTTCTGCGCTCGAAGGCGCCGCCCGAGGCAGCGCGGTTGCTGCCGGAGTCTGACGGCATCGTCTACATCAACCTCAAGCCGATCCGAACCTTCTTCCACAAACAGGTAGCGCCGCCCACGCGCGCGCCCGAGTATCAGCAGTTCATCAACGCCATCGGCATTGACCCGGAGCGCGATCTGGATCAGGCGGCGATTGCGCTGCACCGGATGGACAACCCTGCGGGGCCGAACGGGCCGGTGGCCTACTCGATGGTGCTGGTCGGCAAGCTGCGCGGCAAGCAGTTGGCGGACTGGCTCAATGCGCACGCCGCCGCGCGCGAGGAGTACGCGGGCAAGACGATCTACAGCGTACCGTCGGAGAACCGCACGGTGCGCGTGGCGCAGATCGGCTACGACATGGTGGCGGTGTCGAACTACCCGACCGCCGAAAAGATTCACGCGATTCTCGACCGGCACAGGACGGCGGCGCTGCCGTTTTCCGGCTCGTCGCTGCTGGACCGGCACTACCGCGAGGTTCCACTGCTTTCGCTGGCCTGGGGCGTGGGGCAGATCGGGTTGCCTTTTTCGGAGAACGGCGCGATTTCCGTGCTCGGCTTTCGGCTGCCGCTCGAACCAAACGCGACGATCATCGCGAGCCTGCGCTGGACGGGAAGCCTGCGGCTGCGCGTCGAAGAGATTGCCCCCAGCGAGGCCAAGGCCATGCAACAGGCAGCCGCCGTGGCAACGCTGGTGACGCTCGCCCGCAGCTTCACGCTGCCGCTCGGCGAAAACGCCGCCAACAACGGACTGAAAGAGTTTTTAAAGACCGCCACGGTCGAACAGAAACGTGACCGCGTGGTGGTCACCGCCGCGCTACCGGGGTCGGTGCTGCAGTAAACAGCAGATGCGTCAGTTTTTGATTCGACGTCGCGTTGTTTGGGGCGCGCTCGGCTTCAACGCGCTTTTTCCTTTAGACGCCATCTCCGCCAGGAAGTTGCTCTACAGCAACCCAAGGTTGCTGCGCAGCTCCCATCTGGGGGAGACGTGTCCACTGCCCATGCCGAAGGCATGGTTTGGATGACGGCTCAGCCGATGCCGCCAGATGGAAGCCACAGATGCAGCAAGCCGCCCCCGAAGAGCGGCTTGCGATTGGCTGCAACCGTATCGAGTGCTAGTCAGAAGTGACCATCTTACGGAAATGCGATCCATCCCAGTAATTGACTTCCGTCCAAGCATCGATCTGGGAAATGCCTATCGTATCGGTCTTAATGAAAAGAGTTCTTCCGCCATTGGAAGGTTTGTACTTGCCTGGAGCGAACTTCCTTATCACAGTGACGATCTTGATTGCAGTGCTCGGAAAAATCACCACGGGACTAAAGCCGCTTTCGTTTGGTTCGAAATAGACGACTTGTTGGAGGGTCTTGCCGGGTGCTTTCTTTACCAAGTTGAGTACATAACCCTCACTATCCCCGGAAAATTTCCCCTTGATGATCCCAGGACATTCCTTGGAATAATTTTCGAGCCAAGTTGCACGGTCAGACGCCTCCAGCGTGCTTGGAATAACGACCTTCCAGCCAGCATAGTCCCCAGTCAAGGATGACTGAATCTGTTCAGGTAGATTTTTGACATCACAGGGGCTAGCTGTTGCTGTAAGAGACGACAGCAGCAGTATCACTACAACTAAGGCAAAATTTTGAATTCTCTTCGTCATCACTCCTGCTCCTGTGGCTGTTCTGGATGCTCATTTGCAGGCAAGTCACCGCGACTACCGCCCCGGCCTTCCCCTGTCTGGACGTGGTCGTGACCACCGATAGCATGAGAAGACGGATTGTCATACTCATTCTGTCCGAATCCCGCACCACATTGCGCAGAACACCACAACGTCTGTTTTGCTTCGCTCTTGCCGGGTGTAAGGTTAGCTGCTTCACCCCGTCCATGCGGAGTATCAGGACCATGAATCTCTGGATGTCCTGGCACCTTTTCGTTTGTTGAACTCACCCCTATCGGAACTGGATTCATGCAGTTATTGGTGCACTGCAACAGCTTCCCAAGTTGAGTGTTCGGGGCAGGAGCAGGGACATTCGGTTTGAACTTCAAAGGCGGCGGCGGTGGCACCGGCGGCGGCTTAGGTGTTGGCGGCGGTGGCGGTAGTGGTGCAGGCTTTCCGAAGCACACCGTTATGCCAAGAACTGTGTGGCAGTCATGCCCATCTGGATCAACGTGGGTCAACGGGTTATTTAGAACATAAGCATACAGGTTCAAGCTCTGGGGATTGTCCAGCTTCGCGTATGGTACAGGCTCAGCTTTTGCAGACCAGTCCGGGGACAAGAACCTTCCCATCGTAGAGCTGTAGTACCTAGCCCCGAAGTAGTCGTTACCTGATTCGGTATCGCGTTCTTTGCCGGTATAGCGGCACCGCAAGAAACGCATACGGGACGCATAAACCCTGGAGTGCATCACAGGCATAGCGTATCCGTTCGACGAACAATCTCAAAGCAAAAAGAAGCAGGAAAAAGCCTCCAGCACTAACACTGGAGGCTTTTTCCTGCTTCTTTTTTGTCGCTCTCTCAAGAAAGAAAATTATCGGCTGGCCATCTCGGCATAGGTGGAACGCATGTACTTGTGCGGGTTGACGGGCACGTTGTGCAGGCGAACCTCGTAGTGCAAGTGGGGGCCGGTGGCGCGGCCAGTCATGCCGACGTAGCCGATGACCTGTCCGCGCGTGACGCGCTGGCCGGGCATGGCGGCAATCGACGAAAGGTGGCCGTAGACGGTGAGAACGTCGTGGCCGTGATTGATGACCACCTGCCGGCCGTAGCCCGCGCCGAAGTTGGCTCCGGTAACCAGACCGTCGGCAGTGGCGCGGACGGCAGTGCCCATGGGCGCGTCGATATCAATGCCGGAGTGGAAGGCGCCTTCGCCGTTGATCGGGTCTTCGCGGCCGCCGAAGCTCGAACCCACGCGGCCCTGCACAGGCCAGATGGAGGGCGCATCGGCCAGGGTAGTCCAGTCGCGCACATTCGAAGGGCCGTCGAGCAGGCCGCCGTCAATGGCGCGGGCCACGCGGCCGGAGATGGCCTCGGCACGCAGGGCATAGAACTGGTCAACGGACTTGGCGATGGTCTGCGCGCTGGCCGCCTCGGGCTGGGAGAGCAGACTGGGCGTGGCCGCAGAAACCGCCGCGTTCTTGGCCGCTCCGCGATTCTGGCGCAGGCCGTAGAGCGCCGTCACCTCATTGGCGAGGGCTCCGAGCGAGGCCACCTGCACGTCGCGGTCGTGCGCAATCTGGGCCATCTGTTTGTAGTCCTTGCGCAGCGACTCGCGCTCCTGCCGGACCTGATTGAAGCTCTCGGTCTTGAGCAGCATCCGCGTGTAGGAGCCGGCCAGGCCAACGATGGTAAAGGTGCCGACGAGCGCGGCCGCCACGAAACCGTAGACGTAGTGCAGCGGAAGAGGAATCTTGCGAAGGCTGCCGTTCTCATCGCGTGAAACAAAAAGAATGTAGTAGCGCTTGCGTAGCATCCGTGTTGCCCTTCTTCCTGCGACCCGCAGGACCGCAATTCGCTTTCAACCCGGGAGGGGGACTTGCACAATAAAACCCGCCACTTTTTTGCGAGGACACACGCAGCAGGCAGGGCCGAACAGAACATTACTTTCGACTAGGCTAACAAACCGACCTGCCAGGGTCAACCAAAATGCGGCGCCAACGGTGCAAGACAAAGAGGACCGCGCGAAGGGAATTTCCGCGCCAAAATCGAGGCGAAGCCACTGATTTTGAGCGAATTGGAGCAAAAAACGCGCGATCCAGAAGAGATGGGAGCCAGCGACCGGGGCCGCAGGGCTCCTCCCGGATTGGAGCTACCGGGGTGTATCGGCTTAGGACAGTGGTTTCATGAGAATAGACAGAGGCGAGCGGGGCGGGTGCCGGGTCCGGTGGCCTATGCTTTGGGAATGGTACAAAAACGGGATCTTTCTTCCCTTTCTACGACGCGGGCGGGCGCGCACGCCATGGCCGCACCGGGCGAGCTGGCCCTGATCGACACGATTCGCCGCCGCGCGCAGGCGACGGCAACCCCGGCGCTGCGGCTGGGCATTGGCGACGATTGCGCGCTGCTGGGCACGAAGACCGGCGAGGAGATCGCCGTGACCACCGACCTTTCGATTGAAAACCGGCACTTCCGGCTGGACTGGCATCCGGCCGAGGCCGTCGGGCATCGCACGCTGGCGCGCGGGCTGAGCGACCTGGCAGCGATGGGCGCACGGCCCTGCGCGGCCTTTCTGTCGCTGGCGCTTCCCACGGCATTGACCAAGGCCCCTAAGGGCAAAAAAAGCTGGGCAGACCGGTTCTTTGACGGCTTTTTGGCGCTGGCCGAGGAGCAGGCGACGCCCTTGGCGGGCGGCGACTTGGCGGAGTCTCCGCTGGCGCTGGCCGACATTGTTCTGGTGGGCGCGGTGAAGAAGGGCCGGGCGCTGCTGCGCTCGGGGGCGAAGGCCGGCGACCTGATCTATGTGACGGGGCGGCTGGGCGGCTCGGCGCTGGGCCTTGCACTGCTCGAAGAGTCAGCGCGGCTGGGCAAGCGCACGAAGACCGCCGAAGAACAGGAGACGCCGCTCGGGCCTCATCTGTATCCGCAGCCACGGCTCGAACAGGGGCAGTTTTTGGCACACCGGAAGCTGGCAACAGCGGCGATGGATGTGAGCGACGGGTTGTCGATTGATCTGGCGCGGCTGGCGGCGGCCTCCGGCGTGGCGACGGAGCTTGACGCCGAGGCACTGCCGCTGTTTCCGGGCGCGACACTCGAACAGGCGCTCGACGGCGGCGAGGACTACGAGTTGCTGTTTACGGCGCCTGCGACGGCGAAGATTCCCGCCACCATTGCCGGCGTAGCGGTCACGCGGATTGGACGCGTACTGCCGAAGCGCAAGGGGCGGCCTCAGGTGGCTCTGTGCGAAGGGAAGAAGAAAAAAGCGCTCGAACCGAAGGGCTGGCAGCACTTCGCATAGCAGCAACGCATTGCACTAAAAAAGATCGCAAGCGGCCGGGATAAAGGGCATGAATAAAGGGCCCGGCCGCCGCGAAGTCGACAAAAATCCTACGCCGTTTTCAGGCGGCGATGCGGAAGCCCTGCGCGCGCTTTTCGAGTTCTGCGGCAAGGCGCGAAAGTTCGTGGCAGGCTGAAAGCGTCTGCTCACTCGAAGCAACGGCATGTTCGGTAAAAGCAGAGATGGCGCTGACGCCCTCGGATGCCTGGCGCGCAGCCGAGGTCTGCTGGCTTGCCGAGGTAGCAATCTGCTGCACCATGTTTCCTTCAGCACGCGCCAGTTCAAGAATGTGTTCGAGCGCCTCGGAACTGCCTTTGACATGCGCCAGACTGTCTTCGACCTGCTGACGACCACACTCGATGACCTGAATCGCCGCGGCGGTCTGCTGCTGCACTGCGTTGATTTTTTCACCGATTTCGCGCGTGGCACCAGCGGTGCGCTCGGCCAGACGACGCACCTCACCGGCAACGACGGCAAAACCTCGGCCCTGTTCCCCAGCGCGGGCAGCCTCGATGGAAGCGTTGAGCGCGAGCAGATTGGTCTGCTCGGCGATCTCGGCAATGACGCCAACAATCTGTCCGATCTGCTCGGAGTGCTTGCCGAGTTCTTCCATGCGCGAGGCGGCCTGCGCCGTGGTGGAGGCGGCCTGCTCGATGGCCTGCATGGTGGAGCTAACAACGTCGTGGCCCTGTGCGGCGGCCTGCTCGGTGTCGGTGCCGGAGTGGGCGGCGTTGGCGGCAGCGTGAGAGACCTCGGCGATGGCCACCGACATCTCTTCAATGGCCGCGGCCGACTGCTGTGTTTCAAAGGAGTGATCGCGCGAGCGACGCGCCGTCTCCTGTGCCGAGGCCATCAATTCCGCACTGGCGGAGGCCGTCTGGCCGGCCGCCTTGGCAATGGCCGTGAGGACAACGTTGAAGGAGGCAACGGTGCGATTAAGTTCTTCGGCGACCTCGTGCATCTCGTCCGCGGTATCAATCTGGAGTGAGTGCGACAGGTCGCCTTCCGCCATGGCAGCAAGCGCAGCAACAACCTGACGAACCGGATTCACAATGCCACGCGCGATGGCAATGCCTACCCCCCAGAGCACCAGCGCCACGGCAAGAAATACCCCGGCGAGTACAACACCACGGGTATGCGTAATCGTGCCGGCGCGAGTTTCGAGCGAAGGAATCCAACTGCCGGTCAGCGATGCGAGCCGGTCGTTGGCAGCCTTGTGCTGCACCAGAATCGGGTCCAACTGCTCAATGCGAATCTTGCGAGCCTGTTCGTGATCGCCGGCGAGCAAGGCGGGAATGTACTGCGCCTCGGCAACAGCGAACCACTGGTGGCCGGTGGGGTAGGAGCCAGTGCGCATGACCTCGCGAATCTCGCCTGCGGGCAACACCTGCTGATAGTGCTGATGCGAGGACTCGAAGGCCTTTTCTGCCTCACGCAGCAAGCTGATGTACTTCTGCGTCTCTTCGGGCGTAGTTGCGTCTTCGGCGGCGATGGCCGGATAGAGCGCAGCCAGAAGGCTCGCTGGCGGATCGTAGCAATCACCCGCAAGCTGATAGCCGAGCGCAATGTCCTGATACATGGGAGAGTTGATACAAACGGCGCGCAACGTACTCCACGCGACCACTGCAAACAGAGCGAGACCAAGGAGACCAGCGGCGGTCATCAGCCACAACTTGGCAGAGAACTTCATGCGGCTCAACAGATTCATCCTATGCCCCAATACCGTTCCAAGTCTTGTGTTGTATGAACACTCAGATCATCGACGCGACGGGGTGCGTCAAGAGCAGTCGGACACCGAGATACTCGACACGTTTCAGAATGGAACGCGATCAGCACATGTGTTCTTTTTCGGGAAACATCACGGAGACAGCCGCTGCAATTTTTAGCAGAAATTTATTGCGGCTGTGAACCGGGAGACAAGGCCACGCGATCCGGTGACAGCACGATCTCTTCATAGCTGCGGTAGACCCCCTCGAAGATCGAGTCCCAGGTCGCGGCTTCGGCGTAGGCACGCGCGGCGCGGCGCATCGCGGCATGTTTTTCCGGTTGATCCACAATCTCTTCGATGGCGGCGACGAACTGCTCATCAGAAACGATGCGGCCCGTCTCGCCGTCGCGCACGATGGTGCAGGGACCGCCGTCGGGGGTGACGATGGCGGGCACGCCCGAGGCCAGCGCCTCAAGGACGACATTGCCGAAGGTGTCAGTGTGCGAGGGAAAGACGAACAGATCCATGCCGGCATAGGCGCGGGCCAGCTCTTCGCCGCGCAGAACGCCGGTAAATTCGGCGCGCGGCAGCCGCTCGCGAAGCCAGTCCATCTCCCCGCCCTGACCGACGATGCGGAAGCGGAATTTTTTGCCTCGCGCGTCGAGTGCGGTTTGGATCGTGGCCAGCAGGGCGATGTTTTTTTCGATGGAGAGCCGGCCGACAAAGCCGAGAACCACCTCATTGTCATCAGCGGCGCGGTGGCGTTGAGCAGGAGTGAACAGTTGCGCATCGACGCCGCGCGCCATGCGACGGCAGGGCCGTCCGGTGGCGGCGGAAAGCCGCGTGCAGAAGGCGTCGGTCGGCGCAAAGAGAACGCGGGCCGAGCCATAGAAGAGCGATGCGGCCGAGAGGACGACATCTTCGATCTTTTGCGCGGTGGCCTGCGATTGGCGCTCGGGCAAAAGGCGCAGAAACCACTCGGAGCGGCGCGCCAGATATTCATGCACATTCGTGTGCCAACTGGCGGCGAGCGGAATGTGCAGATGATGCGCGAGCGCGGCACCGAGCATGCCGAGCTCCGAGGGGCCGGTAATGTGAATCAGCTCGGGGCGAAAGCGCTTGATGGCCTCTTCGATCAGCGGAAAGTGACGCAAAAATGCCGGGTCGAAGCGGAGATCTTTTTCAAGCGCGAAGGAGAGGAAGCCGCGCGGAAGTTCAAGGGTCCAGAGATTGCCCTCTTCGACGAGGGTCTGCGCGCGCGCGCCGGCGCGGACGCAGAGAAAGGGCAGGTTGCGACGACGGGCGAAGGCCTCCCAGTGGCGGCTGGTGTGGGCGACGCCATTGATCTCGTGAAAGGAATCGGGGAAGTAGGCAACGCGCGTGGGCCGCAGGGCGCTTTCTTGTCTGCCTGCGCTGCGGTCTTCGATTGCGAGGTTCTCGAGTGCGGCTACGCTCATCGTTGCGCTGTTGCCCTTCCCTGTTTTGTTAGCCTTCGTTGTCGCTCATGGCCAGGTGCATCTGGTGCGACTCGTTCCAGGCCAGGCGCAGTCCACCAGCGACCGGAGCGCGGCCCATCATCTGCACGCAGGCAAGAAGCACGCGCATCATTCGCGGCGCCTTGCCGCCGGGCCAGAGCTGGCTGATGGGGCGCGAGACCCCCTGCGCATCGGGATGAAAAACGCGCTCGTCCCAGTGGCGCGAGCCCTCGGGAAACTCAGGATAGTTGCGAATCGCATCGATGGTCGACATGAGAATGCGATGCTTCCAGGGCGTGGCGTACTGCGGCATGTAGAGGATGTCGCTTTTGCGCTCGCGGCGAATCTCATGGACGAACTCGGTGAAGCTTTCGGCGCGAGTGAGATTAATGTTGGCATTCGGCTCGACGCCGTGACGATCGCCGCCGGAGACGAGCAGCATGTTCCACTGGTCGGCAAGCTGGCGCACTTCGCGATTTTCTGCCCAGTGGCGCAGTCCGTTGAGTTCGAGCGCGTGAATGAAGCAGCCGTAACGCTGCAGAAATTCATTGACCAGAAAGCGATGCTTCTCGTCGCCGATGAGGTAGAGATCCCAGAGCGGGTGGTTGAAGATGACGAGCACGTTGGGCTCGGCATGGAGCGCGGCCAGAATTTCGCCCAGCCGATCGATCGAGGGCTGCGCCGTGTAGTCGGCGAGAATCTGCATCCACTCCACGGCACGCGCACTGGGCAGATTGTGCACGCCGAAGTGGAAGGTTTGCTGATCGGCGTAGGGCACGCTCCACTCCACCGAGACGGGGATCTGGCGGGCGCTGGGCACGGTGCGCAGCAGCATGGGCGCGGCGATGGTGTCGTGATCGGAGAGCGAAACCATGGCATCGAGGCCGAGCTTTTCCACCTGACGGCGCTCAAGATCGAAGGCGAGCTTGGGCGTCATCGGCGGCGTCCAGTAGCTGGTCGCATAGTCGACGCGAATGCCGTAGCGCTGCTCGGCACGGGCCTCAAGACGGGTCAACATCGGGCGCAGCACCGGATATTGATTGCCGAAGCTGGCGAGAAAATCCAGGGTTTCGCGCGACTGATTCGTGTGACTATGCAGCGAAACGCCCGTACGAAAATCCCTGGGCGCCGACTTATCCCGCCACAGGTAGGAAATCGAAGAGCAAGGCATCCGGACTCCTTCGTCCGCAAGGGGAGCGGACTACACTTTGAATTATTTTCCAGAGCCGGTAAAAGGAGGATGAATGCCAGAAGAAACGCCCTTCAATTTGTGCAGAAGGGAAACAGAGGGACAGTGGCCATTGCTCACTGTTCCCTCGTCCCTGTTCAGCTTCTTGTCTTCGCCATTTCGGGACTGAGGAAGTCGTCGAAGGTCCAGCCAGCCATCAGGTCATCCTTGGGCTCGGACATGGCGCCAGCGGCTCGCGCGGCTTCGGCCTCGGGAACCAGATAGTTCTCGGTCAGCCCGCGCTTGAGCATCTCGAAGGCCTCTTCGGGCGTATCGGCAAACTGGAACAGGGCAAGATCTTTCGGCGAGATGGCACCGGTGCCCACCAGAGCTTCAATGTTGAGAACCTGCTTCCAGTACTCGCTGCCGTAGATGACGACGGTGATCTTCTTGGCCAGCTTGTGCGTCTGCATCAGGGTGAGAATCTCGAACATCTCATCGAGGGTGCCGAAGCCGCCAGGAAAGACGACGAGCGCCTTCGAGAGATAGGCGAACCAGAGCTTGCGCATGAAGAAGTAATGAAACTCAAAGTTGAGATCGGGCGTGATCCAGCGGTTCGGAAACTGCTCGAAGGGCAGCTTGATGTTGAGGCCGATGGTTTTTCCGCCCGCCTCGTGCGCGCCGCGATTGGCCGCTTCCATAATGCCGGGGCCACCGCCGGAGGTGACGACGAAACGGCTCTTGCGCGAGGGCAACTGCATGGACCAGCGGGTGAGCATCTGCGCCAGTCGGCGCGCATCCTCATAGTAGCGGGCCATGTGCACGACAGAGGCAGCGCGCTTGACCTGCAGTTCGCTGGCCTCGCCGGCCACGATGGCGGGCACGCTGGCCGGCTGCTCGCTGCTTGGCGCAGGCGTCGTGGCGCCGGTATTTTCAAGCAGCTCAAGGGCGGCATCGGTCTCTTCGCGGCCACGGAAGCGGGCCGAACCAAAGAAGACGATAGTGTCCTGAATGCGCTCTTTGCGAAAGCGGGCCAAAGGCTCCATGTATTCGGCGACGATGCGGATCAGCCGACCATCGGGACTGTTGAGGAAGGATGGATTTTCATAGGCCAGCGGCGCGCTTTCAAGCTGCGGCGGCACGGAAGAAAGAAGATCTGCAGGATTTTTTCCCATGTTCGGCTCCCTGACAACGACACGCGAACAGACGCGCAGGAGTTCATTCTAGAGCAAAATTCGAGACCCCGTGCCCTCGCCGCGATGCGCGCAAAACGGCTTTTTCTCAAGGGGAAAATCCACTGTAGCGCGCAGCCTCCGGGGACAGTCACCCGGATTTGGCTTTAACGGCGCGGAAAGACCTCGCGGAAGGCGATCCAGAGGTTCAGAATGCCGAGGCCGGAGACGATGCCGCGCACAGCTCCGTTGGCCGCGTAGATCGACAGCGTGGGAAAGTGGACAAAGAGAGGATTCTGATCCCAGAACATGTGCGACCAGGGCGCGTAGCAGAGCGCGAGGCCGACGTAGAGGCGCAGCAGAATGCGAACGAAAAGCTCGGCCCGCTGCAGCCAGCCTGGAATGCGGCGCGGCTCCTCGGTCTGCGGCGAGCGGGAAGAAAGCGGGCGCTCCACCTTGGACACGGCTGCGGGACCAGGCAGCGGAGCCGGGTTCGCGGAAAGAGACGATGATGTAAGTTCCGGCCGCTGGGACATGCTCTTGGGTAGTCGCTTTGCTCTTTGCCGACCGGCTCTGCCCCAGGCAGCGCACACGGCATGACAAAAAGAAACTCTGTACTCAAACGGTAACACAGTGAGGCAGAAAAGTTTGCAGGCACGCGCCCCGTTCTCTAGGGTGTATCACCCTGCAACCTTGCCACAAGCAGACGTCTTCTTTTCAGCGTCGGGCCCGGAGCGAGAGGTCAGCCTTTTGCTAAAAGCTCGAAGCTAGAGCCTTTTTCCAATACCCGTGCCGTGTTTGGTTGCGTGCAAGGGATCTTTTTCTTGAGGAAAAAGCCCCTTGGCATCCAGCTTTCGCTCTGCAGCAATTGGAAAAATGCTTTAACGGCTGTCACGGCTCGCGTGCGGCATCTGCCCCTCCACCGTCTCCGCGGCCGGCTGGTCGGTCGAGCGGATCTGATAGTCGCCGTAGTCGATGGTGAACACTGCGGCGCCGCCAATGCGCACGTGCGTCTCGCTGCGATTGTGGCGCGGCAGCCAGAACTCGCCCTGCGGCGCAAACTGCTGCTCGATTTCGGTGCGCGAGATCCAGAAGGAAGGATTCTGCGCCGGACGCGCAGAGATGCGCACAACGGCGAACTCGGCGGCATCGACCCAGATGCGGCCGCGATATAGAAACTTTGAGCCCGAGCGCGGCTCGACCTCAAGCACGTAGGCCGCGCGGCCCGCGACCGGCTCCTCGCCCACCAGCGTGAAGGTGTAGTTGACCGAAGTCAGCGCGGTGGAGGCGGGCGACTTGGCGGCCTCCTGCTCACCTTCAAGAGCGCGGCGCAGCACCTTGTCGCAGAGGCCACGCGAGCCGCTCTGGCTAAGGACGCGGAAGCTCTTGCCGGAGCGCGCATCATAGCTGGCCTCCACCTCCATGGCGGCCACAACGTGCGACAGCCCCTTGTATTCGACCTGATAGTGACGGATGGAGCGGTAGAACTCCAGCCGCTCGTTGCGCAGCCGATTATGGCGCTCGATCTGGCCAACGATCTGCGCGGTGCTCAACTGCGCGGCAGGGTTGATGTGCGACGCCGGTGGCTGCGCGAACGCCATCGGCAAAGAGGCCAGCACGGCCAGCAGCAGAAGCGCTGCCGGAAGAATCTTCATGATGGAGAGGCGCCTCATGGCCGCAATCATAGCGCGAAAAATTTCAATATGCGATGAATGCACGATGGAGATCACGTCACGGGTGCCAGACCAGAACACGGCCAACGCACTGCGCCGGCGAGCCATTGCCGCAAGGCCGTTGGCGACAAATGGTCAGACCACATTCCTCGCATTGGAACTCAGGAGTTATCGATTATTTGCATCTGATTTATCTATATCTCTTTCATAACAAGATAGATGCCTTCCATATTCTATAAATCTTCGTCGTTTTTCTTTATTAAACAATTATGAATATGCCGTAAATATCTCTTTTTCTCTGGACGAAGATCCCTCACAATGGGATACAACAATATGTGCGTGCTCGGACTTTCATCTTCACTCCCGCTCGTACTCCGCGCATAGAAGATCGAAAAGAAACTGTACATAGATCAGACGAGCACCACCAGGGCCATCGTGTCGATTGATCGGGGAAAAGTGAACAGCCCCTGCGCTGTCCCGTACCATTCCTTGGATTAATTCTTTCATGCACCGCCCTTCCCCAGAGGAGCGCTTTCGTCGTGTGGGCCTGAGTTCTTCTCCTGACAGGTCCACATGCGGAGGATACTTTGCTTCCGGCGATTTCGCGCTGAAAGTCCGAAGAAATTTGCGACAGCGTCACTGGTTTGCAACGGTCCCCCGCCGGTGGTGAACCTGTAAAGGTGCGACAATGAGAGCAACGTCGCGCTCACACAGTGAGCCGCCGAACCCCGGAGCTGTCTTGAAGAATTTGCGCGTTCTCTCTACTCATCTGTTTCTGCATCAACGTTTGCATCCAGGATTGCTCGACTTGGCCAGCCGTACCGGCGCCGAGGCCGTAGAGATCTTTGCCGCCCGGCAGCACTTCGATTACACCGACCGCGAAGAGGTTACCGAGCTGGCCGACTGGTTCCGCGCCAACCCTCTTTCTCCGTTTTCCATGCACGCGCCCCTTTATCCGGATAAAGAGATGGGCCGCAGCGGAACCCCCTCGGTGAACCTGCTGCACCCGGAAAAAGCGCGCCGCATCGCCGCCATGGACGAGATCAAGCGCGCGCTTGAGACCGCCGAGCTGATTCCCTTCAAGAATCTGGTGGTGCACTTGGGAGAACGCACCGAGAGCTGGTCGAATGAGGCGCTCGAATACTCACAGACCGCGCTCGAACACCTGGGAGCCTTTGCGCATCCGCTGGGCGTGCGGCTTCTGGTGGAAAATCTTTTGACTGAGGCGACGGAGCCCGAGCATCTGAACACGATTCTCGAGATCGGCCATCTGGACAGCGTCGGCATCTGCCTGGACATGGGCCACGCCCACATTGCCCGCGGCGTCTCTGAGGTGATCGAGGTTCTGGGCAAGCGCATCGCCTCGACGCACGTCCATGACAATCACGGCGTCCGGGACGAGCACCTGTGGCCGGGCGATGGCAGCATCGACTGGGCGGCGACCGCGAAGGCTCTGGCCGCGCTCACGACCCCACCAGCAACCGTGCTCGAGATTCATCCGACACTGCTCGGCGACACGGCCACCCTGCCCGAACGCGTGGCGGCGGCCTTTGCCAAACTCGGATAGTTTTTCCTCTCTTTTTTCCCGATCCAACGGCTGCGGAGCGATCCGCGGCCGTTTTTTTGCGCGCACAAGGTTTTTTGTGGACGAGGACAGTGCAAGTTCAAGATTCGCCAGCACCTCCGCGCGACCAACTTTGGAGAGAATAATTGGCCGACATGCTATTTATCCTTCTTCGACTCTTTTCCGACAGCGGGCGCAAAAAAGCGCGACCGAGGCCGCGCTTTTTTCTGCAATAGATCGAAAGCCTAGCAGATGCGCGGAAGCTGTTCGCCTATCTGGGTGGGGATAACGCGATTGGAGCCCATGGCGGTGCGGGCGATGAGCATGCGCGGGTGTTCGCCAACGACGTGGCCGATGCGCGCGGCCTCACGACCAAGCGGATGGGCACGGAGCACGGCAAGAGCCTGCTCGGCGGCCTCCGGCGCGACAAACAACACCACCTTGCCCTCGTTGGCCACGTAGACCGGGTCGAGACCAAGAATCTCGCAAGCCGATTGCACCTCGGCATGAACGGGCAGCGCGATCTCGTCGATCTCGACACCAACGCCGGAGCTGGAGGCAATCTCATTGAGCGTCGAGGCAAGCCCGCCACGGGTGGGGTCGCGCATGGCGTGAACCTGCGGGCCGACGGCGTCGAGCACATTGGCGATGAGGCCATTGAGCGCCGCGCAATCGGAGCGGATGGGGCTCTCGAACTCCAGGCCCTCGCGGACGCTGAGGATGGCCATGCCGTGGTCGCCGATGGAGCCGGAGACGAGCACGACGTCGCCGGGCTGGGCGCGATGCGGACCCACGGTGATGCCCTCGCGGATCACGCCAACGCCGGCGGTGTTGATGTAAACACCGTCACCATGGCCGCGCTCGACCACCTTGGTGTCGCCGGTGACAATCTGCACGCCCGCGATCTGCGCGGCCTTGGCCACGTCGGCCACGATGGCGGCCAGTTGCGCCAGCGGCAGACCCTCTTCAAGGATGAAGCCCGCCGTCAGATACTTGGGAACTGCGCCAGAGACGGCCAAGTCGTTGACGGTGCCGTTGACGGCCAGCTCGCCGATGGAGCCGCCGGGGAAAAACATGGGGCGCACCACGAAGGAGTCGGTGGACATGGCGATGCGGCTCGGCTTGCCATTGAAGGGCAGGTCGAGCACGGCAGCGTCGCCCAGATTTTCAAGCGCGGCGTTGCGGAAGGCGGGCAGAAACAGGTGCTCGACGAGTTCGTTGCCGAGCTTGCCGCCGCCGCCGTGGCCCATCACGATGTTCGGATAGTCGGCGAGCGGAAGCGGACAGCTCCAGTTGGAAAAATCGGGTTTGTCTTGGTCTTGATTCATGGATTGATCCTGAAACAGCAAACAGTGAGCAGTGTACCGTGGACAGCCACGTCCGTTGCGACAAGAACAGAGCTCACGAGAAAATCATTCCGGGGCTCAAGCCCCGGAGAGCTCTCAAGAAGGCAGGTTCAAGGGCCTGAAGGCCCTTGCTCCTTCCGCCCTTCCCTCTTATGCTTTGCCCGCGCTGGCAAGGTCGTCGGCGGAGAGGAAGCGGCCGTAGTTGAAGTAGGCGGCGCAGGCGCCTTCGCTTGAAACCATGGTGGCGCCGAGCGGATGGCGCGGCGAGCACTGCCTGCCGAAGGCCGGGCACTGGTCGGGCTTGAGCGCGCCACGGAGAACATCGCCCGAGTGACACAGCGGCGACTCGTGCGCGTGAATGCCAGAGATGTCGAAGCGCTGCTCGGCGTCAAAGTCGCGATAGGCGGCGCTCAGCTTCCAACCGCTGTTGGGGATCACTCCGATGCCGCGCCAGGCGCGATCGGTGACCTCGAAGACCTCTTCAAGCAGCTTCTGCGCGGGCCGATTGCCTTCGACGGTGACCACGCGCGCATAGGCATTCTCGACCTCGTAGCGGCCGGACTCGAGTTGCAGCACCGCGCGGCGAATGCCGTCGAGCAGATCGAGCGGCTCAAAGCCGGTGACGACCAGCGGCACATGAAATTTTTCCGCCAGCGCCGGATACTGCCATGTACCCATCACGCTGCAGACGTGACCGGCGGCGAGGAAGGCATCAATCCGGTTGCGCGGGTCGCTGAGCAGCGCGTCAATCGCGGGCGGCACCAGCACATGCGAAACGAGCATGGAAAAATTCTTGAGGCCACTGCGCCGGGCCACATGCACGCTCATCGCGTTGGCGGGCGCGGTGGTTTCAAAACCGACACCGAAGAAGACCACCTGCCGGTCGGGGTTCTTGCGCGCCAGCTCCACCGCATCGAGCGGCGAATAGACGATGCGCACGTCGCCGCCGAGGCTCTTCACCTGAAACAGATCGCGGTCGGTGCCGGGCACGCGCAGCATATCGCCGAAGGAGCAGAAGATGACCTCGGGGCGCGCGGCGATGGCGAGCGCCTTGTCGATCAGCTCAAGCGGCGTGACGCAGACCGGGCAACCGGGGCCGTGCACCATCTCAATGCCCGAGGGCAGCATCTGGTCAATACCGTTCTTGATGATCGAATGGGTCTGGCCGCCGCAGATCTCCATGATCTTCCAGGGGCGCGTGGTGACGGCATGAATCTCGCGCGCCATGCGCTGGGCAATCTCTCCGTTGCGAAATTCGGTCAGGTACTTCATTCGGCGGCCGGATCCTTTTGCGCGGCAGCGCGGGCAAACTGCTCGGCCTCGCTGGCAAACTCCTCGTCGAAGGCACCCATGGCGCGAAAGTCAGCCAAGGTCAGCTCGGCGGTTTCGGCGTCGATGATCGACAGCGCGAAGCCGACGTGGACGATGACGTAGTCGCCGATTTTGGCCTCGGGCACGTAATCGAGGCAGACTTTTTTGACGACGCCGCCGAAGTTGACGCGGCCGGTGGTGAGCCCGTCTTCAGCGAGAATTTCTTCGATCTTCCCTGGGACTGCGAGGCACATATCTTTACGTTATACCGGTCCGGCAGCCGGCGGGAGAGTGATTTAAATCACGCGCAACTGACGGATCCGGGACAGCACGGGCGCTGGCCCGCCGGATCGGGAATTCCCCGCCCCCACGCGCCCTAAAATCCCTCAGAAAGCAGGAATCGCTTGCTATGCTTGGGCCGGGAGGCGCACGTTGTTTCCAAAGAAGATGCGCATCAAAAAGGTGGAAATCGCACGCGGTGCCTGCGCGCTGATGATGGCTGTGGCGCTCTGCTGCCCGGCCCAGAAAAAGAACGCTCCGGCCGCAAAGGAAAAGCCGACGACGGCGGAGATGACCAAGGCGGCCAGCGAGGGCGATCTGCCCATGGTCGAGGCGCTGCTGGCCGACGGCGTCAGCATCGAGACCAAGGACAAGGACGGCAAGACGATTCTGGCTCTGGCCTGCGCCGAGGGCCGCGTCGATGTGGTGCAGGTACTGCTGGCGAAAAACGCCGATGTGAACGCGAAGGACAAGGAAGGCGCAACGCCGCTGATGGCCGCCGCCGAGGACGGGCGGCAGCAGACCCTCGCCCTGCTGCTGGCCAAAAGCGCCGACGTGAGCGCGGCGACCAAGGACGGCAGAACGGCGCTGATTCTGGCGGCGACCAAGGGGAACCTGACGGCGGCACAGATGCTCGTCGCCAAAAACGCCGACGTGAATGCGAAGACCAAGGACGGACGCACGCCGCTGATCGAGGCCGCCGCCAGCGGGTCGCTGAACATCACGCAACTGCTGCTGGCGAAAAACGCCGATGTGAATGTGGCCGACAAGACCGGGGCGACGGCGCTGATTGAGGCCGCGCGGCACGATGCGATGAACATTGGGCTGGCGCTGGTTGCGAAAAACGCCGACGTGAACGCCAAGACCAAAGAAAACGAGACGGCGCTGATGCTTTATGCCGAGCAGAACGATGTGACCATGACGCATGCGCTGCTGGCCAAAAACGCCGATGCCACGGTGAAGGACAAGAAGGGCAAGAATGCGCTGGACCGCGCGGCGGCGCATCGGGCCGTGGACGCGAGCATGGAACTGGTGCGCGTGGCGGAGAAGGCCTCTGCTCCGGCGGCAAACGCTGCGCCCCCGGCTCCGGCCGCAAAGAAATAACGCGGCGAGAAAGCAAACGGGCAGCGGAGGCGCGGTCGAGCGGTTCCGCTGTTCGACGACAAATCGAAGTCGCGCATGGTGCCTCCAAAGTTCTTTAGAAATAAGCACAGATCCCTCGACACACCACCCCCAGGCGGAAAAACGCCGGAGGCCCCATCCGCTCGGGATGACAGCCCGCCGCTTTGTCCATGGAGCGGAACAGCGGCAAACGCCGCAAGCCTATAATTGAAGAAAGAGCGCCGCGTTTTTACCCTTCGCGCGCTCGCCAGACTACACAGACGAGGATCATTCATGGCGTCGCTTCTTCAAGCCATCGACGTAAAGCGCAAGATGTACTTCGAGCACGAGAATGTGCCCTACTACTGCATGGACGTGGAAGTTTCAACGCCCACGGCCCGTGGCGGCCAGACGCTGGTGCGGCTGAAGATGCGGAACCTGCTGACGCGGGCGGTCTTCGACAAGACCTTCAAGGCCAGCGACAAGTTCAAGGAGCCCGATCTCGAAGAGGTCGAAGCGTCGTACCTGTACAGCGACGGCGACGGCTCGTACTTCCTCGATCAGACGAGCTTTGAAACGCTGCAGTTGACGGAGACGATGATGGGCGAGGCGCTGCGCTATCTGGTCGACGGCACTCTCGTGCAGTTGCTCAAGTTCAACGACAACCCGATTGGCCTCGAGCTGCCGGAAAAGGTGGAGCTGACCGTCGAGTACACCGAACCGGGCACGCGCGGCGACACGAGCGGCGGCGCAACCAAGCCGGCCAGGCTCGAAACCGGCCTAGAGATCAAGGCTCCGCTCTACATCGAGATTGGCGAAAAGGTCCGCGTGTATACGGAAACCGGCGAGTTCGCGGGCCGCGCCTAAAGCATTTTCCCCATTGCCGCAGAACGAAAGCAGAGTGCGGGGGATTTTTTCCTGAAGGAAAAATCCCCCGCACTCATCACGCGACGCTGCACGCACGGGGGAAGAGTTCTTTCAAAACACACAAGGGGAGATTCAAGCATGTTCAAGCGCTGGATGCAGTGCGTTTCAACTTTTGTTCTGGTTGCGGGAACACTGATTCTGGGCACGACCTCGGCCTGCGCGGCACGCGCGCCGCAGGAACAGGCCCCCACGCAGTGGATCGGCACCTGGGCCTCGGCGCCGATGGCTTCACCGAATAAAGACAATGCCTGCCCGTTCTGCGACACGACACTGCGCGAGGTCGTACACATCTCCGCCGGCGGCGACAAGATCCGCATCCGCTTCACCAATGAGTTCGGCAGTGAATCGCTGAAGATCGCCAATGTGCACGTGGCGCTGAGCGCGGGCGAAGGCACGCTCCAGCCCGGCACCGACCACGTTGTGACCTTCAACGGCGTCTCTTCTGTGCAGATTCCCCAGGGCGCGGCGCTCTACTCCGATCCGGTCGCACTGCATGCACCGGCGCTGGCGAACCTCGCCATCACCTTCTATGTGCCGCAGCAAACCATGCGCACCGCGACCTATCACGCGCTGGCCTCGGAGACCAACTACATCGCCTCGGGCGACGCCACCATGCAGGCCACGCTGACCAATGCCAAGACGACCAAGTCCTGGTACTTTGTCGATGGCGTCGACGTGCCGGCCACCAAGGGCTCGTTCTCGATTGTCACCCTCGGCGACTCGATCACCGACGGCGCGCGCTCGACCATCGGCGCCAACCGCCGCTGGCCCGATGTGCTGGCCGCGCGGCTGCAAAAGGAAAAGGGCTTCGAGCATGTCGGCGTGCTCAACGTCGGCATCAGCGGCAACCGCGTGCTCAACGAGGGCGCAGGCCCAAGCGCTCTTTCGCGCGTGAGCCGCGATGTACTGGCGCAGAACGGCGTCCGCTACGTGATTCTGCTTGAAAGCATCAACGACATCGGCCACATGGAGCCCAAGCACCGCTTCTCGAATGAAGCGCCGATCACCGCCGAGGATCTGAAGTGGGGCCTCAGGCAGATCGCCGATCAGGCCCACCAGCACGGCATCAAGATCATTGGTGCAACGCTGACGCCCTACATGACCGCCGGCTACTCCTTTGAGCAGGGCGAAAAGATGCGCGCCGAGGTCAACACCTGGATTCGCACGAGCGGCGTCTTTGACGGCGTGATCGACTTTGAGAAGGTCGTTGGCGATGGCGCGAATCCGCCGCACTTCAACCCGGCCTTTGACTCGGGCGATCACCTGCATCCGAGCGATGTCGGCTACAAGGCCATGGGCGAAGGCATTGACCTGAAACTCTTCAAATAGCTCATACGCAACCCCCGCGGCCCACGCTTCCTTTTTGGAGCGTGGGCCGTTTTTTATGGGGGAAAATTCCTGTTGCCGAGGGTTGCGCGGCGGTGCTATTTTTCTCTACTGAAGTTATTTCTAAAAGGAAACCCATGTCGACCTCACTTTTCGGCCTGCGGCGCGCTGCCTTCGCGCTGGCCTGCTCCTCTGCCCTTGTTCTCTCGGCGCACGCGCTTAGCCCGGCAACGCCGGAGCCCAGGCCCACACAAGCGCTGCTGGTGCGCGGAGACCATCTGGAACTGAACGGAAAGCCCTTCGTCCCCGTCTCCGGCGAGTTGCACTATGCCCGCATTCCGCGTGAGGACTGGCGCGCGCGGCTGAAGATGGCCCGCGCCATGGGACTGAACACCATCGCCACCTACGTCTTCTGGAACGTGCATGAGCCCGAGGCTGGCAAGTTCAACTTTTCCGGCAACGCCGATCTGGCGGAGTTTCTGCGCGAGGCCCAGCAGGAAGGGCTGTATGTGATGCTGCGCGTCGGCCCCTACTCCTGCGCGGAGTGGGAGTTTGGCGGCTTTCCGGCCTGGTTGCTGCGCGACCCGAAGGTCGGCCTCACACTGCGCTCGGATGATCCTGCCTTTCTGGTGCCGGCCGAGCGCTGGCTGACGCGTCTGGGCAAAGAGGTTGGCCCGCTGCAGATTGGCCGTGGTGGCCCGGTGATTGCCGCGCAGGTCGAAAACGAGTACGGCAACTTCGGCGGCGATGCGGTCTACATGGAAAAGCTGCACCAGATCTTTCTGAAGGCCGGCTTCACCGATTCGTTGCTCTACACCGCAAACCCGTCGCGCACCATCGCCAAGGGCTCGATTCCGGGCGTCTTCGCCACGGTCAACTTCGGCATCAGCCACGCGGATGTGGGCCTTGATGCGCTGGCGGCACTGCGCCCCGGCGCGCCGCTGTTTGCCGCCGAATACTGGCCGGGCTGGTTTGACCATTGGGGTGAGCCGCACCAGACGCGCACCGTCGAGCCCCAAATCGCCGACATCAAATACATTCTCGGTCGCGGCGCGGGCGTGAACATCTACATGTTTCATGGCGGCACCAGCTTCGGCATGATGGCCGGTTCAAGCTGGATCGGCAACAAGTTTCTGCCGGATGTGACCAGCTACGACTACGATGCGCCGCTTGATGAAGCCGGTCGGCCGACCGCGAAGTTCTTCGCCTATCGCGACGCCATTGCGAAGGCCACCGGCGTGACGCCGCCGCCGGTTCCTCCCGCGCCCGCCTCGATGGCCGTGCCCGCGTTTACGCTTAACGACTCCGTTTCGCTGTGGAAGGGTCTGCCGAAGCCGGTCGTCTCCGCGACGCCAAAATACATGGAAGAGATCGGCCAGTCCTACGGCTTCATTCTCTACCGCAAACAGCTCACCGGCCCCACGCAGGGTGAACTGGTGCTCAACGGACTCAATGATTACGCTCTGGTCTATCTGAATGGCCGCCTGCTCGGCGCGCTCGACCGCACCGACAAGCAGGACCGGCTGACGATCCATTCCGATGCCGCCGCGGCGCAGCTCGACATCCTCGTTGAGAACTCGGGCCGCATCAATTCCACGCGCGAGATTCGCCACGAAAGCAAGGGACTGGCCGGAGTCACACTGGCCGGAAAGCCTCTTGAAGACTGGTCGATCTACTCGCTGCCCATGGCGCCGGACTCGATCATCGACGCACCCGGCGTTCCCGTTGAAGCGCACTTTGCGGCGGGCGTGAAGGCCGACAACGCACCGGCCTTTTATCGCGGCAGCTTCACGCTCAACGCGCCGAAGGGCAAGCCTGTCGCCGACACCTTCCTCGACATTGCCGACATCGGCAAGGGCGTGGTCTGGCTTAACGGCCACCCGCTCGGCCGCGTCTGGAATGTGGGCCCGCAGCGCACACTCTACGTGCCGGGCGTCTGGATGCATGCGGGCAAAAACGAGGTGGTCGTGCTCGATCTGCTGCATCGCGACCACGCGCCGAAGCTCGCCGGACTGGCCGAGCCGATCATCGATGCGCCGACCCGTCGCTCGACGGCCGCGCCCGATGAAAATGTCGGACTGAACGGCAAGCCATAAAAACAAGCGGCACGGCAAACATCTTTGCCGTGCCGCTTTCCTTTTGTCTTCCACTACGCGCACCGCGCGGGCGTTTTGTCCTGTCACTCCATCACTCAAAAACGCAGAAGATAGAATGCCTTCAAGAAGATCTGCTTGCCGTCGTTGAGCATCGTGTTGCTGTGCGGTAGATCGGAAGCATCGGCATCACAACGGCCCGAACTGAGCCGATAGCAAAGACTGCGATCCAGATTCTGCAGGTCGTTGCTGTAACCCAGATAGATGGCGGTTCCCGGATGCGGCAACCAGGTCAGCAGCGCCTGTGAAGAAAACTCTTTCGTATGCTGCAGCGTAGTCTGTTCGGGATTCGCATGGGTGGAATCGTACTCCGCGATGACACGTGCGGAAAGCGCGCGGGTAAATTGATAGTTCACCTTGCTGCGCATCGTCTGGCTCTCGTAGACCAGCGCACCACCCCGCGCAGCATGATCGCGATCGAGCAGATAGTAGTTGGTTACGGTCAGCGCCAGCATGGGCTGAAGCACCATGGAAAGAGTAACTGACTGTTGTATCAGCAGAGATGGCTCCTGACCAGAGGCAGGCGAATAATTGACATTGCCGCTCTCGAGCGCCTGCAACTTGAAGCTGAACTGCGACCATGGAGCCCCGCGAAAGAAAACTCCGCCATAATTTTCCGTGATGTTTTTGTAGTGGCTCAACGCGGAATAACTTTCCGGACTGAGCGTATCGGAGCTTTGTCCCACCAGCGGGCCACCCACAAAGTTGCGCGGCAAAGTCCAGTACCAGTCAAAGCTGGAATAGTGATAGACGCGGTGGTTATCGTGGTCAAAGGCTACGCTGTCACTGGTCTCGAATCCGTAGCTCTGCACAATGCTGTGATGAGGAAACCACAGATAACTCAGATAACTCTGATCGCTGCGTAGATTCGAACTCTGGATGTAACCGGTCTGCGTCTCGAAGCCCTTGCTGATGTCGGTATAGTAGCTGTACAAATTGAGCGCATGACCACTGCGCGAGAGATAGAAATACTCCGCAGGCCCGGCGGAATAACCGGGATTGTCCTGATCGCCCTTTGTGGAACTGAACAACCACTGCCCCATCGATGTCCAATGATCGTTGAAGCGCAGCGTGTAGTCCACGCCGCCAATGCGATTCCAGCCGTTGCCGAACTCCTTGCCGGTATAGATCACGCCGAGCTTCGAACCTTTGCCAAAGTCCTCAGAGACTCTGCCGACACTGATCAGGGCGTGTTTCCGGTAGAGAGCGTCCGAAGAAGAGACCTCGAGCCCCGGCTTGCGATCATCGGTTAAAAACAATCCGAGATTGGTTCTTCCCAGTTTTCCCGTCGTGCGAATGCCGAACTCGGGCCGCTGAATGGTGCGCGTATAGGCCAACGTAATGGGCGTGCTGAAGTAGTTGGCATTTTCCAGAAAGAAGGGACGCAGTTCCGTCCACGAAACCGGATAGCGTTGATTGACGGTGAATTGCGGAGCGTCCGACTCAACATCGCTGAAGTCCGGATTGATGGTTCCATCCACCACGATGCGATTGTTCAGAACCCACTTGATTTCGCCACCGCTGGCGCCTTCGAGTTTGCGCGCGCTGAAATATGGCTCGCCCATGTAGGTATCAACGAATTTGCGCTCGTTTTGCGCCAGCAGGTACGGATTGATCTGCAGATTATGCGAAGCGGTCACGCCATCAATGCCGTGCAGGGTTGCCTCTTGCGGCAAAACACCATTCACGCTTGCCGCAACGCGCGGCCAGTAGGAACTCTCGCTGTTGCGGGGAAGATTCCTGCGAAGGACGATTCCCCAATCGGAAACTCCATTACGAAAGCGTAGACTGCGGAAGGGAATGGCGACCAGCGCCATCCAACCATCTTTTGACCTCCGTCCCTCAGAATCCCATACGGTGTCATAGCTGTAGTCATTGCCATCCGACTCGCTGTACGAGGCATCCGCCTGCACTCCGGCGGGATTAACCAGAAAACGCACGCCGGTGCGGCGATCACGAAAGGAATCGAGCAGCACGGCCACGTAATCGTCGTTCAAAATATCCTCGCGACGCGCCAGATGGCTGCGAATCAAGTCCGGACGATGATCATGACAGAGAAAAACAAAATAGAGCGTGGCCTGCGTATGCGCCATCCAGACCTCGGTGGCTTCGGTGGCGGCGTCTCCATCGCTGGGCGAGCTTTGTATAAAGCCAGCGACATGGCCCAGCCTGGCACGCAACTCCGGACGCGGCCGCATGCCCGCGAAATCATCCAGCGTCAAGGGCGCATCGATCAACGGCGCTGATGCTTCGCTGGGTGTCTCCAGAGCCTGTCGCGCATTTGTTTTCTGCCCGGCGCGTAGATCTGCGCAACAAACAAGCAAAAGCGCGAAAAAGGTCCATCTCTTCATAAAAAGAAAGTACGTTGCCACGCCCCCACCGGTTCCCTGCAAGAATGCCCTCACCGGCACAAAAAAAACCTTCCGCCGCGGCGAAAAGGTGTTGTCGCGCTGCAGGAGCAATCCTTCCGAACCTGATTCATACAAATCAGGATCAGAAAGATTGCTTCATGCTCAGGGCGCGACCTGCGTGTAGCTGTGTATGGAGCGATCGTAAAAACTATTCGACCGTCACCGACTTGGCCAGATTGCGCGGCTGGTCAACATCGCAGCCACGACGCACGGCGATGTAATAGGCCAGCAGTTGCAGCGGCACGATCTCGACCAGTGGCGAAAGCAGCTCTGGAACGGCCGGAATATAGATCACCTGCTCGACGAGCGAGCCGATCTGCGTGTCACCCTCGGTGGCAATGGCGATCACGCGACCGGCGCGCGCCGTCACCTCCTGAATATTCGAGAGCGTCTTTTCATAGCGCTGTACCGAGGCCGGATCGTCCGCGTCGCGCGTCGCCAGCACCACCACCGGCAGCGTTTCGTCGATCAGCGCATTCGGCCCGTGCTTCATCTCGCCGGCCGGATAACCTTCGGCATGAATGTAGGAGATTTCCTTCAGCTTCAGCGCGCCTTCAAGGGCAATCGGAAAGTGAATGCCGCGGCCAAGATAAAGAAAGTCGCGCGCATTGGCAAACTTCGCGGCAAGCTGTTCGCACTCGGTTGCGCGTGTGCGCAGAATCTCTTCCACCTTCGCGGGAACCTTGCTGAGTTGCTCGATCAACGCAATCGAGCCTTCCGTATCGATGCGCCCACGCAGTTGCCCGAGCTTGAGCGCGAGCAGAAACAGCGCCGTCAACTGCGCGGTAAACGCCTTCGTCGAAGCGACGCCGATCTCCGGGCCCGCATGCGTGTAGATGGCGCCGTGCGCCTCGCGCGCAACCATCGCATCCACCACATTGCAGATGGCCACCGTCTTTGATCCAAGAGAAATCATCTCGCGCTGCGCCGCCAGCGTGTCGGCCGTCTCGCCCGA
>DBTV01000036.1:123836-128176 GCA_002307235.1 Acidobacteriaceae bacterium UBA1307 | reverse complement strand
TGTCGGCCGTCTCGCCCGACTGCGTAATCAAAAGCCCCAGCGCATTGCGATCAGGAATCGGATTCCGGTAGCGATATTCGCTGGCATAGTCGACATCGACCGGCACGCGCGCCAGACGCTCGATCATGTATTTGCCCGCCAGGCCCGCATGCCAACTGGTGCCGCAGGCCGCGATGTTGATGCTCGAAGCCAGCGCCAATTCCTCGTCACTGATGTCCATCTCTTCGAGATAAATCTTGCCCGAGTCGAGCGAGACGCGGCCCATCGTGGTGTCGCGAATGGCGCGCGGCTGCTCCCAGATTTCCTTGAGCATGAAGTGCTTGTAGCCGCCCTTTTCCGCCTGAATCGGATCCCAGAGAATGCGCGTCATCTTGCGCTCGATGGGGTTGCCATCAAAGTCGGTAAACACCGCCCCTGCGCGCGTCAGCACGGCCATATCGCCATCGGCAAGAAAATAGACATTGCGCGTGTACTGCAAAATGCCCGGCACATCCGAGGCCACAAAAGCCTCGTCCTCACCAACGCCCACAATCACCGGCGGGCCAGAGCGCGCAACGACGATCTTGTCCGGCTCGGCGGCCGAAAGCACACCCAGCGCAAAGGCTCCCGTGAGCCGCTTCACGGCGCGACGAACGGCCTCGTCAAGCAGAATGATTTCACCGGCCGCGGTCGCATCCTTTTTGACCTGCTCAATCAAGTGCGCAATGATCTCGGTATCCGTCTCGGTCACAAAGAGGTGGCCTTGCGCGGTCAATTCGCGCTTAAGCTCAAGATAGTTTTCAACGATGCCGTTGTGCACAACGACGATCGATCCGGTGCAGTCGCGGTGCGGATGCGCATTCTCTTCGGTTGGGCGACCATGCGTAGCCCAGCGCGTATGGCCGATGCCGAAGGTGCCTGTCAGCGGATGCTCGCGCAAAATTTCTTCAAGGTTGTGCAGCTTTCCCGGCGCACGCGCAACGTCGAGCGTTTTGCGACCGGGCGCGCCCAGCGCAATGCCCGCCGAATCATATCCGCGATATTCAAGGTGCCGCAGCCCCTCGAGAATCACCTTCGAAACATCCTTTGAACCGACATAACCAACAATTCCACACATGGGAACGATTGTAAGCGAGCAGTGCATGGAAAGCCGCAAAAACAAAGGGCTTTGCGCATATCTAGCCGATATGCGCAAAGCTGGTTTTATTGTTCATGCAAAACGCGCAATCGCTCTATTCCAAAAGCAAAGGCCATCCGAAAATGGTCACCGGGCGCGGGGACGCCAAACTGGCCCCAGCAGCCAACGCACCAGTCCGAAGACAAATACGGCGATGGCCGCCGCACAGGCCATCAACGTGCCAATGCGGACAACGCCCTCACACAGGGCCGAAGCGAGTAGAAGACTCGACACCGGCAGGCAGAAGAAGACGCCGGTCACCGTAGTGGGCATGATCGAATGGGTTTTCAGGGAGAGCGTCCGGGGCGGGGATAAAAACATTGGCCCAGACCACGGCGGCGGTGCGGAGCTTGAGCAGGGTCCATAGGCTGCGCGGGCCGGTGCGGAAGCTCATTCCGGCGAGGAAAAGAACCGCGAGCGTCAACGCCAGCAAGGCCCCGCGAAAGCGAATCTTTTTTAACTCATCCTTCGCGGGCCAAAAACCATGGGGGCTGGCCCAGGCAGGCAGCCAGAGAGCTTCTTCAATGTTGTGTTCCGTCAAAGCGACGGCCAACAGCGCCACGATGCGGGCAAAGGGCATCTTTGCCCCTTGCACATTGAAATCCGCTCTTTGCTACTCGATCGTATAGGTGTACTCTTCGATCACCGGGTTGGTCAGCACCTCGCGGGCAATCTTTTCGATCTCGGCCTTGGCAGCATCCAGCGCGATGCCGTCGGTCAGCGTCAGGGCAAAATATTTTCCCTGGCGAACCGCCGTCACATCGGCATAGCCGAGTTTACGCAGAGCATTCTGAACGGTTTGACCCTGAGCATCCAGGACCGACTTCTTGAGCGTGACATGGACATGCGCCTTCATTCTGTTGATTATAGTAGTGTGAGGCGTCAAACTGATAATACAGATGGCGCTGGAAGCTAAACCGCTCCACTTTCCCCTCTGTACGGAACGGCTTTTCCCTTACCCCTAAGGAGATCAAAACACCGTGGTTAACTATCTGGAACTGCCCATTGGCGAGCGCGCCCCCGAGGCCTTTCGCGCCGTCATCGAGATTCCCAAAGACAACACCAACAAGTTTGAGTACGACAAGGAACTGCACGTCTTCAAGCTCGACCGCAATCTGCACTCGCCCGTGCATTACCCCGGTGATTACGGCTTTATCCCCTCCACGCTGAGCGACGACGGCGATCCGCTCGACGTGCTGGTGCTGGTCCCGAGCCCGAGCTTCGCCGGTTGCGTGCAAGAGGTGCGCCCCATCGGCCTGCTCGAAATGTTCGACCAGGGCGCGCTCGATGAAAAGGTGCTCGCCGTCGGCAAAAACAATCCGCGCTTCAACAATGTCTGGAACTATACCGATATCTATCCGCACCTGCTCAAAGAGATCACCCACTTCTTCTCGATCTACAAGGATCTGGAAGGCAAGCGGGTCGAGGTCAAGGGCTGGCACGATGCCGCCTATGCGCGCGACCGCGTCAACTACGCCGTCAAGCAGTTTCAGGAAAAGAAGGCCAACAAGCTGGCGCTCGAGGCCGAGTAACGTTTCTACCTCTAAAAAAAATATGCCGCGCCCCCCTCGGGACGCGGCCTTTTTGTTGAAACTCGCTAGTCGGCAGCGTTGGCGGCAACCTCTGCCGACTCACGCATACGCGATCTCGGCGCGGTCATCAGCCAATAGGTCACCGGCCCCAGCAGGGCCACGGCAATCGCGAACCAGAGCGCCGGAATCGAACCGAAGCTGGCGCTTTCCGGCAGCAGCTTTTCGTTGCGCGAGGCCCACAGCGCGTAGCCAATCAACCCGGCCGGTCCCATGCCCAGCAGGCAGGTCGTCAGCAGGCTTCCAGCCCTAAAGGGCCGCTCCAGCAGCGGCTCGCGAAAACGCAACACCACCAGCGCCACAAACTCCAGCATCAGGCTTGAGCCATAAAAGATCAGGTCGATCGAGATCAGCCGCTCAAAGGGCAGCTTCAGCGCCAGCGCCCAGGCCAGCCCGCAGAGCAGCACGCTCACCCATGGCACCCCGCGCCGGTTCAATCTGGCCAGCACCGGCGGCAACATGCCGTCCTGTGCCATCGCCATCGGCAGCCGCGAATAGCTCATCACCAGCGCGTTGAACATGCCCACGCCGGTAATGCAGCCGCCCACCACAATCGCAATCGCCAGCCAGTGACCACCGAGCGCCTCGGCCGCCGTCGTCCACGCACCGGTGGAAAAACTACCGGCCGAAAGCCCCGCCATCGCCATTGCCGCCAGCGGCAAAATATAGGTGACCGCCGTCAGCATCGTGGCCGCAACCATTGCCTTGGGATAGTTCTTCTGCGGCTCCTCAACCTCCTGCGCCACCGTCGAGGCATTGTCCCAACCCATGTAATTCCACATGGCGACCAGCACCGCCGTCGAAAAGGCCGACCCCGGTCCAAAGCCCGTGCCCCCCCTCGGCAGCCCCCAATGCACCTGTGGGTGGGCCGTCAGGCCATGCCAAAGCCCGAGCACCACAAAGACCGCGAAGGGCAGCAGCAGAAGCACGAACATGCGCACCGCATCGTCGCCGACCTCAGGAGCCCCCAGCAGGTTCCAGAGACAACAAAGCAACACCACGGCCAGCATCAGCGCGTAACCCTTCCACCCCGTAGCCCAGGCCGGACTGAACTTGCCCAGGTACGAAACGAAGATGGCCGGATACAGCGCCATATCGAAGATCGAGGCCGACAGCGAGAGCCAGCCCTCCTGGTAACCCCAGAAAGGCCCCAGCGCCCGCCGCACCCAGACGTAAAAGCCACCCTCGGCCGGAATCGCGCTCGCCAGCTCGCCAATCATCAGCGCCGTCGGCAGGCTCCACAGAAAAGGAAGAACCAGAAGAATCACCAGCGCCAACCCGAAGCCGGCACCGCCTAAAATGTCCTCGATTCCGTACGGTCCACCCGACACCATAAAGTAAGTCGCGGCGATCAGCGGCATCAGTCGCATCTTGCGCGCGGCGGGTTTGAATGTAAGGACCATGATTGTGAATCTATCAATAATGGCGGTCGACCAAAAGCCCAAAATGCACAAAATGGCACAAAAGAAACAGACCCGCTCCAAAGAAAGATTTTTTATTGCCTAAACCACGTTTTCCGCAGGAATAAAACCGCACAGACCCCCTTCATCTCCGGTATAATCAACCCAGTTGGAGAGATGGCCGAGTGGCTGAAG
>DBTV01000036.1:114676-123525 GCA_002307235.1 Acidobacteriaceae bacterium UBA1307 | reverse complement strand
GTTCGAATCCCCCTCTCTCCGCCAGGACCCCTTCCAGGCACGTTCCCGCTCAATAATAAAATTCCCTCAAAAAAAAACAGGTTGTTTTCCGGCTTTCTCTTCGCATAATGCCATCAAGTAGAAGATTTTAGAGTATTTCGGAATACACGCAAACCCCAAATGCCATAGATCGCAGCGCGCCTTTTTTTCAAAAAAATCACGGCCTCCGCAGCTTGCTCTCTGAAGGCCGTGATTTTTGCGATGACGCTACTTGCCCGCCGTCAGCAGGAATGCGCGCGGAAGACTGCTCGACCGCCAGCCGCCGCCGAGTGCGCGAATCAGAGCCACGCTGGCCTGCATGCGCCTGCGCTCAATGCCCACCGCGATGCGCTCATTCTGCAAGCGAAGATTCTGCGTGCTGATTACATCGAGATAGGTCACCAATCCACCCTGATAGCGATGCATGGCAAGCTGCTCGGCCCGGAGCGCCGATGCAACCGCGCGCTGCTGCCGCGCCGACTCCTCGGCCAGAATACGCAACGAGGCCAGATTGTCCTCCACCTGCTGGAAGGCCGTGAGCACCTGCTCGCGATAGTTGGCCACCGACTCGTCGTAACCCGCCGCTGCCTGCGCCACGCCCGCCCGTCTGCGTCCCGCGTCGAAGAGTGTTTCAGAGAGCAGCGGACCCACGGCCCAATAACGACTCGGCGAACTCATCCAGCGGCCAAGACTCTTGCTCTCGAGCCCCAGCGCACCACTCAAAATCACCTGCGGATAATAGGCCGCGCGGGCAAGCCCGATCTGACTGTTGGCCAGCGCCACGCGCCGCTCCTCTGCGGCAATATCCGGCCGACGTTCAAGCAACTCTGACGGCACTCCGGTCGGAATCTCCGGCGGCGTCATCGCGTGCGCCTCGGCGGCAAGTTTAAAGTTTTCCGGAAGCTCTCCGGTCAACACCGCAATGGCATTCGCCGCATGCGTGCGACTCTCGCTCAGGTCAGCCTCCTGCGCGCTGGCCGCCTCCAGTTGCGTGCGCGCCTGCTCAACATCGACGCGGCTCGCCAAACCGCCATCATAGCGATCCTGCATCATCTGCAGCGCCTTCGCGTAGGCCTGCACCGAATCATGAAGCACCTTCGCTTCATTCTCCGCCGAACGCAGCGCGAAATAATCCGCGGCAAGCTCCGCATGCAAGCTCAAACGCACATTCTCCAGATCCGCGGCGCTGGCCTGCGCCTGCTGTACCGATGCGCCCACCAGCGTGCGAATGCGCCCCCACAGATCCGGCTCCCAACTGGCCGACAGGCCAACGGTAAAGTCGTTATAGTCCGCATTGCTCTCCGTCGGAGGATTGCCCTTGTTGCGCGAGATCCGGTCGCGTGCAACATCGCCTCCAGCAGCCATCGTCGGCTTCTGCTGCGAGCGTGTTTCGAGCACCAGCGCATGCGCCTCTGCATAGCGCGCCACGGCGGCCTTGAGCGATTGGTTATCCACCTCGACCCGCTCCTCGAGCGCGTTCAGTTGCGCATCGCCGTAAACCTCCCACCACTTGCTCTTGTCCTGCGCATCGGCCGGCGTAGCCTGCTTCCAGTCCTTCGCAGCCTCCGTTGTCGCCGGTGTCGCATTCTGAAAATTGGCCGGCGCATTCTGATACGCCGCTGGCACCGGCGCAACCGGCACGGAATAGGGCTGCTTGATTCTGCATCCGGCGCACAACGTCACGGTCGCCGCAAGCGCGATAGAAATTCTCTTCATTACTGTGCTCCTGCTTCGGCCAGTTGCACCTTCTGCCCGCTCACGAGCGAGTCCGGCGGATTGATGACGATGCGATCATTCGCCGCAAGCCCCGAGGTCACCTCGAGCGCATCGCCAAAGTCATGACCGATCGTGATCGGCCGCAGTTCCACCCGATCCCCAAGCACCACCGCCGCCGTGATTCCCTCGGAACGGAAGAGCACGCCATTGACAGGCACAATCAGCGCATTCGACGGCGTTGCCAGTTTCAGATGGGCCTGCACATACTCACCCGGCGCAAACTGCCCCGCGGTGTTCGGCAGATCGACCTCGACCCGCAACGTGCGCGTAACCGGATCGATGGCATCGGCCGTGCGCGTGATGCGCGCCGCAATCTTCTGCCCCGGCGCCTCCGGCAAGGTCAGCGTCACCTCGGTTCCCGGCGTCGCCGCATGCGCATTCAGTTGCGGCACCTCAAAGAAGACGCGCACCTGTTGCTCGGCCGCAAGATGGAACATCTCCTTCGCCGTTCCCGTGCTGCCCGCATTGATCAGATCGCCAATATCCACATTGCGCGCGGTGATGACGCCGCTGAAGGGCGCATAGACCTTCTCGAATCCCTGCAGTTGCTCGAGCCGCAACACATTGGCCCGCTCAGCCTCTTCGGCAGCGAGCTTCGCTTCCATGCTGCCGGTTTTTTCTTCCGACTCCTGTGGCGAAACCGAATCGGTCTTGCGCAGATTGCGCCAGCGCTCGGCCGTCGTCCGCGCCAACCGGCTGTCGGCCTGCGCCGTCGCCAGTTGCGCACGCGCCTGCCGCAGTTGTTGATCGACCTCGGGCGACTCAATGACGGCCAGCAGTTGCCCGGCCTTCACATGTGCGCCAATGTCCACATACCAGCGCTTCAGGTAGCCATTGGTGCGCGCATAAATCGGCGTCTCGTTGAAGGCCTGCACGTTGCCCGGCAACACCAGGTCTTCATTGGGCGCGCCAATCTTGGGTTGCACCGTGCGCACGCGCAGCACCGCGCTGGCCGTGGTTTCGCGCGCCAGCACCGCCGCGTCGTGGCGACGCGCGTAGATTCCATAACCTATCAACAGAGCAAAGCAAACAACGAAGCAAGCGGCCAGAACCACCATGTGCTTTGCCCGAGACTCGGAACTGGCGTTGTGGTCAGAGCTGTTCATCGGCGTTTCCATTCTCTCTTCTCCTCGATCCGTCTCTTGCATTCGTTATTCGTTTTCCTGCGCCACAGCAGACTTGTCATTGCGATGCAGCAGGCTGAAGACGCCCGGCACAAAAAACAGCGTGGCAATGGTGGCGGCAATCAGTCCGCCAATCACCGCGCGGCCCAGCGGCGCATTCTGCTCGCCGCCCTCGCCCATGCCCAGCGCCATCGGCACCATGCCGATCACCATGGCCAGAGCCGTCATCAACACCGGGCGAAAGCGCGTCGCGCCCGCCTCGAGCGCGGCAGTCATCGCGCTGCCCGTCTCGCGTAATTTGTCGCGCGCAAACGAGACCACCAGAATCGAATTCGACGTAGCCACGCCCATGCACATAATCGCGCCCATCAGCGCCGGGACACTCAGCGTCGTCCGCGTCGCAAACAGGAAGAAGACAATGCCGCCCAGCGCCGCCGGCAATGCGGTGATGATGATGAACGGATCGAGCCACGACTGGAAGTTGACCACGATCAGCAGATAAACCAGCACAATCGCGAAAACCAGTCCGCCAATCAGATTGATATACGCGCTCTTCATCGTTGCCAACTGGCCGCGAATCACGATGCGGCTTCCCGGCGGCAACTTGGCATGATTGGCATCGACGATCTTCTGAATGTCGCGCCCGACCGCGCCCAGATCGCGCCCGCGCGGCGAAGCATAAATATCGATCACGCGCAGAACGTTGTAGTGCGAAACAACGGCCATCTCATCGGCCCGCTGCATCGTGGCCACATCCGCCAGAATCCCCGAGGCGTGTGTCGCAGAGCCGCTGATCGGAATATTGCGCAGATCATTCAGATTCTGGATTCGGTACTGCGGCGTCTGCACCACAAGGTTATAACTAACGCCGTTCTTCGGATTCAGCCAATACGTCGGCGTCGTCTGAAAACTTCCGCTCAACGAGATCAGCAGATTGTTGGCGATGTCCTGCTGCGTGAAGCCACTCTCGTTGGCCTTGGTGCGATCAATATTCAGGTGCAGCTTGGGCTGGTCAAAGGCCTGCTCCATGCGCAGATCGGCTGCGCCCGGCACCTGCCGCAACTGCTCCAGAAGTGTGTTGGCAAAAACGCGATTGCCCTCCGTATTCGGCCCGACCACCTGCACATCAATCGGTGCCGGCATGCCGAAGTTCAGAATCTGGCTGACCATATCGGCGGGCAAAAAGGCAAAGGTGACATCCGGGAACTTCTGCGACAAATCGCGACTGAGCACTTCCACATAATGCTCGGTAGGCCTGTGTTTTTCGCCCAGAGTCACCATAATGTCCGCATCGCCCGGGCCAATCGGCAGAGCACTGTTATACGTTAGATTGATCGGGCTGATCGGCAATCCGATGTTATCCAGAACGCCGCCCAACTCATCGGCGGGAACATCCTTGCGAATCTGCTGCTCAATCTCATCGCAGAGCTTGGCCGTTTCTTCAATGCGGATGCCGGTCGGCGCACGCAGGTGCAGTTTGATCTGGCCTGCATCGACGCTCGGGAAAAAGTCCTGTCCCAACCAGGGAATCAACAAAAACATCAGCAAAAAGAAGATCAAAAAACTGGGCAGGAAGACCCGGCGCGAACGCAGCGTCGTCGCCAGCAACCGCGAGTAGCCATCGCGCAGTGCAGAAAAACTCCGCGTGAATCCTTGCTGAAAACTGCGGAAGGGGTTGAAGCCTCGCGCTGTTTTCTCCTCGCCATGCTTGCTCTTGAGCAGATACTGCGCCAGCGTCGGCACCAGCGTGAGCGACAGAACATAAGAGGCCAGCAGCGCAAAAACCACCGCCTCGGCCATCGGCGCAAACAGATAGCGCGGCACGCCCGTCAAAAAGAACATGGGCAAAAACACAATGCAGATGCACAGGGTCGAGACCATGACCGGAATCGAAATCTCCGATGCGCCGTTGAGAATCGCCTTGTACAGCGAAGGCTCATCCTCCATGTGCCGCTCGATGTTTTCAATCACCACCGTGGCGTTGTCGACGAGAATGCCGACCGCCAGCGCCAGTCCGCCCAGCGTCATGGTATTGATGGTTTCGTGCAACGAGGCCAACACCAACATGGAGCTGAGAATCGACAACGGAATGGAGATGGTGATAATCAACGTGCTACGCCAACTGCCCAGAAACACCAGAATCATGACGCCGGTCAACGCGGCGGCAAGTATCGCCTCACGCACCACGCCCGTGATGGCGCCCCGCACAAATACCGACTGATCGGCCATCGGCGTAATCTTCAGACTCTTCGGCAAAATCGGCGCGATCACCGGCAGCAAATAGCGCACGCCGCTCACAATGTCGAGCGTCGAAGCGTTGCCGGATTTGTAGACCGTCAGCAGCGCGCCACGCTTGCCATCCTGGCGAACAATGCTGGTCTGCGGAGCAAAGCCTGAACGCACGCTGCCAATGTCGTGCAGATACAGCGTCGTGCCATCCGCGGCTCTCAATGGCATATCGCCAAGGTCGCTGACGGCCTGCGTGCTGCCGTTCATATCGACGTCGTACTCATATTGCCCGAGCTTGGCGGTACCGGATGGCAGAATAAGATTCTGCGTCGTCAACGCATTCAACACCGCAAGCGGCGAGGTATTGTGCGCCTGCATCAGAGCCGGGTTCAGATCGACCATGATCTGCGGATTCTTGCCGCCATAGGGCCACGGCACCGAGGCTCCCGCCACCGTCGCCAACTGCGAACGGATCGTGTTCATGCCCAGATCGGCAAGTTCCTGCTCGGAAAGCGTGTCGCTCGAAAGCGACAGTTGCAGAATCGGCACCGTTGACGCGTTGTAGGTAACAATCAGCGGCGGTTGAATGCCGTGCGGCATCTGCGAGAGCACAGACTGTGAAACCGCGGTCACCTGTGCAACCGCCGTCGTCACATTCACTCCCGGCTGAAAGAAGACCTTGACAACCGACTTGCCATTGAGCGTCTGCGATTCAATGTGCTCAACATCATTGACCGTCGTCGAGATGCTGCGCTCATAGAGTGAAACGATTCTGCCCTCGAACTGTTCGGGAGCCAGTCCCGTATAACTCCAGTCCACGGCCACCACAGGAATATTGATGCTGGGGAAGATGTCCGTGGGCATACGCAAAATAGCCACCGGACTGAGAATCAGAATCAACAGCGCCAAGACAATAAAGGTGTAGGGCCGTGCCAATGCAAGCCGAACAATCCACATACGCGAATTCCCACCTCATAAAAATAAAGAAACGAAACTGTACCGTTTCGTAATATACAGTGCTATCCTAGCATATCGATCGATGACACATTCTGAAGCCTCGCCAAATTCCTGTAAACTCCCCGGACGGCCTCGCGACGAGGCTGCACGCTCGCGTATTCAAAAAGCGGCCATCGAACTGCTGATCGAGGACGGCTTTCTGAATCTGACCTGCGATGCGATCGCCCAGCGCGCAGGCACGAGCAAGGCTACCATCTATCGATGGTGGCCCAACAAGGTTCAGGTAGTCATCGACGCATTCATCGAAGCCCTGTCACCCGAGCTGCCCATGTCGACCGCCAACACGCTCGAAGACTTTATCACGCTCCATGTCCGGCAATTCATCAAAGCTGTCAACGGCCAAAACGGCCGACTGCTCGCTGCCATCCTAGCCGCCGCGCAGGTCGTCCCCGAGGTGCATGAGGCCTACCTCGTTCATTGGTTCAAGCCGCGCCGCGACCTTCTCCGCAAAGAGCTTCTTCAGTTCCAGCGCTCCGGCCAACTCGCCCCCGAAGCCGACATCGACGCATCGCTCGACGCCATGTTTGGCGCATTGCACTTCGTCCTCATGGTGCAGCGCAACCGGCTCAAACCCTCCTACGTTGAGCAGCTCGCGCGCGTTCTTCTGCTGGGTCTGCAGCACACCTCCAAGCAACCTTCGCGCCGCGCATCGTAGGTATGCCGCAAGCCCCGCTCACGTTTTGCCGCAACAAAAAAGCAGCCGCATCGGGCTGCTTTTTTATCGTCCACAAAACTTGCTTTACCGCGGAAACGCACGCTCCACACGCTCGGCCACGTCAGCAAGCCATGCGGCGCGTTCCTCTGGTGAGCTCATGATCACGCTCTCGTAGTTGGTGCGTTCCACATTCTTCGCACCGCAATAGCGCAAGATGCAGGTCTTCCAGAAGTTCTCCAGCGGATCGCCGAACCACGTCTGCTCCACATCCTTCGGCGTGTTGCTCGTGGTGAATACCAGCGCCCAATCGGCCTTCAGCAAGCCCACCGGCGCGCCATTCACAAAGCGATATGCCACCCCCTGCCGCAGCACACGGTCCAGCCATCCCTTCAGAATCGCCGGCGGCGTTGCCCACCAGTTCGGATGCACAATGACAATGCCTTCCGCCTCGGCAATCTCTTCGGTGTGCTGCTTCACCAGCGGATCAAGAATTGCGCCGCCAATCTCTTCGTGCGGAAGAATCGGATCGAACTTCTCCGCATACAGATCATGCAGTCGCACCGTGTGCCCGTTTTTTTCAAGCGTCTGCCGCACCACATCGGCAATCGCATGATTGAAACTGCCCCCATGCTGATGGCCCAGAATCACTGAAACTTTCATCTCGACTCCTCGTCGTTAAAGCGGAGAGAACGAAACCAGGTGCTAGGTGCTAGCGCCCAGAACTCCATCTCTAGCACCTAGCACCTAGAACCTAGCACCTAGCACCTAGCACCTAGCACCTAGAACCTAACAGATCCTACCGCTGCACCTGTTTCACATCGCGCACCGCGCCACGCGCAGCACTGGTCGTCATCGCGGCATAGGCCTCGAGCGCCTTTGAAACCACGCGGTCGCGCGCGGGCTTCCAGGCAGATGCGCCCTTGGCCTCCATCGCCTTGCGTCGCTCGGCCAGCACCGCATCGCTCACCTCGATGCGCAACACGCGCTTGGGAATATCGATGACCACGCGATCGCCCTCTTCGACGAGTCCAATGGCGCCGCCCTCGGCCGCCTCCGGCGAAATGTGTCCAATCGACAGGCCCGACGATCCGCCCGAGAAGCGACCGTCCGTAATCAGCGCGCAGACCTTGCCCAGATGCTTCGACTTCAGATAGCTCGTCGGATACAGCATCTCCTGCATGCCCGGGCCGCCCTTCGGTCCCTCGTAGCGAATCAGCACCACGTCGCCAGCGACGATCTTGCCGTCAAGAATCGCGTCGACCGATGCCTCCTGGCTCTCGAAGATTCGCGCCGGTCCGGCAAAGGTCAGCGCCGAGGCATCCACGCCCGCCGTCTTCACAATGCAGCCATCGGCGGCAATGTTGCCAAACAGCACCGCCAGCCCGCCATCCTTGCTGAAGGCGTGCTCGTAGTCGCGAATCGCGCCCTTCGCCCGGTCCAGATCAAGCCCGTCATAACGCGCCGACTGCGAGAAGGCCTCGGTCGTGCGCACCCCGCCCGGTGCAGCGCGGAAAAACTCCACCGTCTCGGCCGAGGGATTGCGCTTCACATCATATTGGTCAAGCGCCGCGCCCAGCGTCGGCGTATGCACCGTGTACGTGTCGCGATGCAGTAGGCCCGCGCAATCCAGTTCGCCCAAAATTCCGAGCACGCCACCGGCCCGATGCACATCCTCAACATGAATCTCCGGCGTTGACGGAGCCACCTTGCACAGGTGCGGAACTTTACGCGAGAGACGATCGATGTCGGCCATCGTGAAGGGCACCTCGCCCTCCTGCGCCGAAGCCAGCAGATGCAGCACCGTGTTCGTCGAGCCACCCATGGCAATGTCGAGCGTCATCGCATTTTCAAAGGCCGCAAAGCTCGCAATCGAGCGCGGCAGGGCACTCGTGTCCTCTTGTTCATAAAACCGTTTCGCCAGGTCAACAATCTTGTGTCCCGCTTCAATGAACAGCTTTTTACGATCGGCGTGCGTCGCCACCAGCGTACCGTTGCCCGGCAGCGCGAGGCCGAGCGCCTCGGTCAGGCAG
>DBTV01000036.1:108728-114403 GCA_002307235.1 Acidobacteriaceae bacterium UBA1307 | reverse complement strand
GAGTTGGCCGTGAACATGCCCGAACAGGATCCGCAGGTCGGACAGGCCATCTCTTCGTAGGCGTCCACCTCGGCGTCGCTCACCTGATCATCGGCGGCCACAATCATCGCATCGATCAGGTCAACCGCCTTGACGATGTTGTTAAACTTCACCTTGCCGGCTTCCATCGGGCCGCCCGAAACAAAGATCGTCGGAATATTCAGCCGCAGCGAGGCCATCAACATGCCCGGCGTAATCTTGTCGCAGTTCGAGATGCAGACCAGCGCGTCGGCGCAGTGCGCATTCGCCATGTACTCCACCGAGTCGGCGATAATCTCGCGCGAGGGCAGCGAATAGAGCATGCCGCCGTGGCCCATCGCAATGCCGTCGTCAATCGCGATGGTGTTGAACTCCTTGGCTACGCCGCCGGCCTCTTCAATGGCGCGCGCCACCAGTTGCCCCAGGTCCTTCAGGTGCACGTGTCCGGGCACAAACTGCGTAAACGAGTTGGCGACGGCGATAATCGGCTTGCCGAAGTCGCCTTCCTTCATTCCGGTTGCGCGCCACAGGCTGCGGGCCCCGGCCATATTCCGTCCATGCGTTGATGTCTTCGAGCGATAAGCTGGCATGCAACTATTCTAAATCGGCATCGTAGCGCGGCTCCGGGAACGCCCTCGCGCCTCTTCCCTCTCCCCCCCCCAAAGTGCACTCCCTCTCCAAAAATCCCCTCAACCTCTGCCACCTCATGCCGATACAAGAAGATGCGAGCGGTGCGTGTAAAATTCACCGCCGTGACAGGCTCTGAGAGATGGCAAGGTGCGGAACAGACCGGGATATTGACCAGCGAAAACGAGGTTTGAGCCTGCATGTTTTCCTTTACCCCAAAAGCCCGCGCTACCGCAGCGCAGTCCTCATCGGAACCCTTTTTTGTTCAGGTCTTTGATACCGACGAGCAACTGCACGGACTCGATCCGCAGAGCTTTTGCCCCGGCGGGGTGCAGGCCACGCTGGCCTGCGCCTTCATCTCGCCACACGTCGACTTTCGCCGCGTCTGCCAGGCGTTGACCGCACTGGCTGGCCGCACGCCCGTCGTCGCCGTCACTACTGCCGGCGAGCTGTGCAACGCCCGCGCCGGCGCTCTCTACAAGACCACCGGCAACAGCTGGTCGACGGTCGCCGTGCAGGTCTTCCCCGCCGATCTGCTCGAACAGGTTTCGATTCACAGGATTCCGCTGCACAACGAGGACATCCGCAAAAGCGCGCCCGCGATCGACTACAACACCCGCATTGAACGCATCGTGCAGGATCTCAAACATCTCCGCCCGCCCTTCCCGATCGACGTCCACGACACCATCGCCTTCACGCTGATCGACGGACTCTCGGCCAGCGAAAACTATTTCATGGACGCCGTCTATCGCTCCGAGTCCTTCCCCTGCGCCTTCATCGGCGGCTCGGCCGGTGGCAAGCTCGACTTCGCCATGACGGCCATCTACGACGGCAACACGGTACTCGAAAATCACGCCGTCATCACCCTGATGAAGTTGCGTCCGGGCCGCGCCTACAGCATCTTCAAGACACAGAACTTCAAGAAGACCGGAAAATCCTTCGTCATCATCGAAGCCGATCCCAATCGGCGCACCGTCACTGCCGTCATCGATCCGCAGACCAGCATCATCAAACCCTTTGCCCAGGCCGTCGCCGACGAATTGCACGTGACCGTCACCCAGCTCGGCGACGCCCTCGCCGGCCACACCTTCGGCGTCGAGGTCGGCGACGAGATCTTCGTCCGATCGGTCTCCGGCATCAACACAGAAACCGGCGTTCTCTCCTTCTACTGCGACATCAACGCCGGTGACTCGCTTGAGCTATTGCAAAGCACCGACTTCGTCCATCAGACACAGTCCGATCTCTCTGCTTTTCTCGCCCACAAGCCGCAGCCGCTCGGTGCCGTGCTCAACGACTGCATTCTGCGTCGGCTCAACAATCAGGCCTCGCTGCACGGGCTCGACAGCCTCTGGCCCTTCCCCGTCGCCGGCTTCTCCACCTTCGGCGAACTGTTTGGCATTAACATCAACCAGACGTTGACCGCGCTGGTCTTCTTCGACACCACGCAGCAGCCACTTGCCGATTCCTTCATCGATCACTTCCCCATTCGCTACGCCCACTTCTGCGATTACTTCACCCAGCGCGCCCTGAACCGCGTGATGATGCTCAACGACTTCCGCAAGAAACTCAATCTGCGCCTGATCGACTACATCAAGGACAGCGCCTCGCTCAGTGACAAGGTCGAGCAGGCCCTGCAGCAGATGCGCTCGATCAACACGATTGTGCAGGGCATCCGCAACGTCGTCGTCGAAACCGCGCACTCGGCAGAAAACGCCACCGACACCAGCAAGCTCGCCGTACACTTCGACGACCTTAACGAATCGATGAACGGGCTCAGCTCGATTCTTTCGCTGATCGGCTCCATCGCCGGCAAAACCAACCTGCTTGCCTTCAACGCCAGCATCGAGGCCGCCCGCGCCGGCGAGGCAGGCAAGGGCTTCGCCGTCGTCGCCCAGGAGGTCAACAAGCTCTCGCAGGACACCAAGTCCAGCCTGCAGCAGACCAACGAGTCCATCGCCCACATGAAGACCGCGCTCGACTCGCTCGGCGGCAACATCGAAAACACCCGCGTCAATCTGCAGACCACCCAGTCCAGCTACTCCGGCATCGTGCAGGAAACGGAAAACATGCTGCGCGATCTCGACGCGGTCAACGGCGTGCTCTCCGACCTCGACAACTTCGTGCAAAACCAGAGCCACGTCATCGGCTCCGTCATGCAGGATGTCGAATTGCTCAAGCGCATTGGCTGATCACCGGCCGGCGCGAGGGCCGTCTTCGCGCCTGTGGATCATTTCGATACACATTGAAGCGCTATTCATCTTTTTCAGACTTCTGCCGATCAAGTACCGCAATTGTTCCTTTTGCTGACAGTTTGTTGTGAGGGGGTCACCATGACCACAAGCGACACTTCTCTGGGAATCACAAACACCGCCAATCAGATCTACTCCTCGACGAGCATCACCCGCGGCATTCTCAACCATCAGGACCAGCTGCTGTCCACTCTCAATGCGTTGCAGAAAAGCACAACGCAGTCCACCGTCAGCCGGTTCACGGATGCCGCCGCCTCCGCCGCCGCCCAGGCAACGGCCCAGGCCTCAGACTCTTCATCGAGCAGTTCGTCCAGCGACAGCAAGTCGAATCAATCTTCCTCCTCGTCTGGCTCGTCCATCGACCTCTATGCCTGATCGCCCCTCGCCGCGCCGCATCGCTTGACGACTCTTCGCCGCTCCGTGCTTTGCCTTCGCCCCCGCGCAGGGCAGGCACGGAGCGAAATCGCCCCTCGTGCCCCTCCACTGTTTCGAAACAATCCTTCCTGCCTCAAAAAACAGCAATATTTAAATAAATCTAATCGCGTCTGTATCTTCTCCCGATAAGCCCATCAGAGCACGAACGTCCTACGGGAGACTTTTTATGAGTTCCAGCATTCAAGCCGTTACGCAATCTTTGGCGAGTTACTCCAGTAGCCTTGCCTCCAGCAGCTCGGCAGCCAGCACCACGGCCGCCGCCGTCGCCAGCGCCAGTTCCTCGGCCAGCACCTCTTCCAGTTCCATCGAAGACGACTCCTACAATCTCTACATCAAGACCTACAACGAGCTGTCCCTGGTCGCAATTCTGAACAAGGGATACGACGGAGACAGTTCCTCAGCCTCCAAAACCGCCAACATCGTTGCCAGCTACCTCAAAGACAGTACCTCCAGCACCTCAACCCCTTCGAGCAGTTCAACCAGCAGCACTTCCACCGCCAGCACTGCGAGCACTTCTTCCACCGCCAGTTCCTCGACGGCATCCAGCGCCTCTGTCAGCGTCTACGCTTAAAAACAACCATCCTCGCCTTTCCTTTTCCGTGACTGGACTGTCGTACGCAGGGCCAGGGTCCGGTCACACTCCGCACCACCCGCCGCTCTTCATTACCTTGGAATCGATCAATAGCCTTCAATAATTAGAAAAACCTGAATTTTCCACCGCTTCACTCCGATATGCCCCATAAGCGTTATCACGAGGGACGCTTCCAGGGGAGGTTCTTATGGACATCTCCAACATTTCCCAGTTTCAGGCCTCCGGAAATCCCGTGCAGCTCTCTCTGCTGCAAACCGCCTACGGCACAAGCTCATCCATGAGCGAAGCCCTCGCGCGGATCAGCAACGTCACCAACGACACTGCCAGTGGATCCGACCTGAGCCAGTATCTGAACACCTACAATCAGCTCTCGCAGCTCCAGTTGCTGAGTGGCTCATCCTCCTCGTCTGCCGACAAGATTCTCGCCTCGCTCTCCAACGCTCTCAGCTCCACCAGCAGCGGATCCTCCGACATCTCTGCTCTCACCCAGACGCTGAACACCACCAACCAGCTCTCGCTGCTGCAGGCCATCAACCCCTCAAGCTCCTACGATGCCCTCACCTCTTCCCTGTCCAATCTTCTGGAGGCGGCGCAAAATGGCAACGGCGGCGGCTATCTCTCGCAGTACATGAGCACCTACAACAAGCTCGCGCTGGTACAGCTTCTCGGTGACGCCAGTTCCTCCGACGACAGCACCCTCATGGCCGTCCTCGCCTCCATCGCCGACGCCATCAGTTCGCGCAGCAACACCTCCACCAGCATCTCCGGCGCCCTTCTCAACCTCTACGCCTGAGCCCGCAATGCGGACTCCACCCCTGCGAGCCAGCGGAGCACCACCCTAGGGTGTATCGCCCTAGCAAGTGGCCCGCTACCTGCCGGGCGGCCTTCCCTTCGATCCCATTCCCCGAAGATGTGGCCGCCCCCGGCCCCCCAGAACAGCCCTCGTCAGATAAACTTGTACTGACTATGTTTGAGAATCTGACTGACAAGCTCCAGCGCGCCTTCAAAAACCTCCGCGGCCAAGGCACGCTCTCTGAAGAAAATATCGCCGAAGCCCTGCGCGAGATCCGCGTCGCGCTGCTCGAAGCCGACGTCAACCTCAACGTCGTCAAGGATTTGATCGAACAGATCCGCGCCAAGGCCGTCGGGCAGGAGGTCCTCACCGCCCTCTCGCCCTCCGAACAGGTCATCAAGATCGTTCGCGACGAGCTCGTTGCCCTGCTCGGCCAGGACACCGCCCGGTTCAAGTTCGCCTCCCAGCCGCCCACCATTATTTTGATGGCCGGCCTCCAGGGCTCCGGTAAAACGACCACCAGCGGCAAGCTCGCCACCTGGCTCAAAAAGGGCGGTCATCGCCCCATGCTCGTCTCCGTCGACGTCTATCGCCCTGCCGCGCGCGAACAGCTCAAAGTGGTTGCCAAGCAGGTCGATGTCCGCATCTACGAGGGCGACACCAAGGGCGAAGAGCCCGGCACCGCGCTCGTCACCCGGCTCGCCGGTGAGGCCAAGCGCGAGGCCCGCATCTGGGGCTGCGATACCCTCATCGTCGATACTGCCGGCCGCCTCGCCATCGACGAAGAGCTCATGGCCGAGATGGAGCAGCTCAAAAAGCTCCTCAATCCCTCCGAGATTCTCTTCATCGCCGATTCCATGACCGGCCAGGATGCCGTCAACTCATCGCTCGCCTTCCATCAGCGGCTCGGCCTCACCGGCGTGGTCCTCTCCAAGATCGACGGCGACGCCCGCGGCGGCGC
>DBTV01000036.1:3665-108473 GCA_002307235.1 Acidobacteriaceae bacterium UBA1307 | reverse complement strand
GGCGACGCCCGCGGCGGCGCGGCCCTGTCCATTCGCCACGTCACCGGCCAGCCCATCAAGTTCATGGGCACCGGCGAAAAGCCCGACGCCTTCGAGCCCTTCCATCCCGACCGCATCGTCAGCCGCATCCTCGGCATGGGCGACATGCTTTCGCTCATCGAAAAGGCCGAGTCCTCGCTCGACAAGAAGAAGTCCGAAGAGCTCGCCAAAAAGGCCCTCATGGGCGACGGATTCTCGCTCGAAGACTTCCGCGAGCAGCTTCGCCAGATCAAGAAGATGGGCTCCATGGAGTCGATCCTCAAGATGCTGCCCTCCGTCGGCCCCTTCGCCGGTCTTCAGCAAGCCGCCGGCGCCGTCGATGAAAAGCAGTTCGTCCGCCTCGAGGCCATCATCAATTCGATGACCCCGCACGAGCGCCGCAATCACGAGATCATCAGCGGCGCGCGCCGCAAGCGCATCGCCAAGGGCGCCGGCGTCGAGGTGCAAGACGTCAACAACCTCCTCCGCCAGTACTCTCAGATGAACAAGATGTTCAAGCAGATGGGCAAAGGCGGCCTCGCCAAGTCCATGATGCGCGGCGGCCTCGGCGGTCTCGGCCTCGGCGGCCGGCAGAAGTTCGGACGATAAGCCGCTGTCTTAAGAAACTCTTCGTCGACATTCAATGCTCTAAAAGAACAGGCTGCAATCTTCTTGAGAGATTGCAGCCTGTTCTTTTAGAGCATTTTTCCTGATGATGTGAAGTTCGGGTGCCCCATCCTCGCGACGTATTTGTCTTTGTCGCTTGCGTGGGAGAACAACAAGCCACTCTATGGCAACGCACAAACTGCGCCGGAACTTCTATCTGTGAGGCTTCCTGCATCAGCACGATCTCCGGCCTGATCCAGGCGCGAAACTCCTGCCCACTCCAGTCCGACAGAAAAACAGGGAAAGGACAGGACTTGAGCCCCGCCCCTACCGCACCGCTGTCGCAGCGAACTTCTTCACCATCGCCAGCAGCAGCTTCCGGTCACTCTCGTTCAAGCTGACCGAGTAGCGGCGAATCTGGGTAAGAAAACGCAGCTCCTCATCGGAGAGCTGCTGCGTGTTCATCTGATGAGCCAGGGCGTCATCGGCAAAAAACTGCGCGATGGGCACGTCGAGAGCCTGGGCAATCTTTGAAAGCGTGTCAAGCGAGGGAACGGTATGGCCGTTCTCCACGCGCGAAAGGTAACAACGCAAAAGCCCCGTCTTCTTTTCGATGTCTCCCTGCGAGAGACCCTTCTGGAGCCGATGCGCACGTAGGATAGTACCAATCTTCATGGAGGTCATAATTCCGTTCGCTGTGGCAGAAGGTGCTTTGCCAGTGGCGCTCAATAGATTATTGACTTAACAGTTAACATGCAAGGGATATGTGATGCAAGTACAAAAGCACCCATAAATATGTTACTTAAGTTTTATTCTCGACTTTTCCGTGAGTACTATTGCGGGAACTTGCCCCTGCTGGATGGACAGATTCGCACTATAAATCCGATGAGGTAAACCAGCAGAGGCCAAGCTGCGTCTGTTGCTACAGAGAACAAAATGATGGGGAGAACGATGGCGCAAGGAATCTGGAAGAGCGCGGTAGCCGTGGCTGTGCTGGCAACGTTGAGCTGGATGGGCGCGGCACAGCAACCCGCTCCGGCAGAGGCTACGGTCGCGACGCAGGGCGGGCGGTTGCACGGAGTGGTGAAGAGCGGAACAACACCGCTGCCCGGCGTCGCCGTGACGGCGCAACATGTTCTGACGGGGAAAAGGTTTTCCACCACCACCGACCTTCGCGGCGCCTGGCAACTCAAGCTGCCCCAGAATGGCCGTTACGTGCTGCGGACCGAGCTCGCCGGCTTTGCGACCGCCGCCGTCGAAGCTCTCGTGAACGCCGCCTCCCCGGACCAGGAAAAGGACTTCGAGCTGACACTCGCCTCCCGGGCCAAGCCCGAGGAGACCGCCACGGCGGCGCAAAGCAGTTGGGGCGTAGCTCGTCCGGCCGCCGTGCGCACCCTCAATGGCCGTGGCGCCCAGAGTCTGAGCCTTGAAAGCACGCTCGGCGCCGACACCGAGGCACAGGCCGGCACGCAGACGGCGGCGGAGCTGCCCTCGGCCGCCTCTTCGGCCGACGTCAGCAGCGAGTCGGTGGCCATCAGCGGACAGTCCGGGCGGGTCAGCGCCATGGCCGGCCAGGACATGGACCGGATGCGCGACGCGATGGAGGCGGCCCGCGCCATGGGCGGCGGACAGCCCGGCGGGCTCTTCGGCGGCGGCGGTGGTGGTGGCTTTGGCGGAGGCTTCGGCGGCCCCGGCGGCATGATGGGCGGCGGCCCGGGCGGGCGCGGCAACTTCCGCAGCTTCAATGCCGCGCAGCCGCACGGCTCCGTCTTCTGGTCCGGCTCAAACTCCGCGCTCGATGCCAAAAGCTTCAGCCTGAGCGGGCAATCGCAAGACAAACCGGCCTCGGGCACCAACAAATTCGGCATCACCTTCATGAGCGCGCCCTACATTCCCGGCCTCACCAAGCCCAGCGGCAAAGACTCCATCTTTCTCTCGCTCAACGGCCAACGCAATTCGACCCCGAGCGACAACTATGCGACGGTGCCCACCCTCGCCGAGCGCACGGGCGACTTTTCCGCCAGCGGACTGGCCAAAATCTACAACCCCACGACGCTGGCGCAGTTTGTCACCAACGGCGTGGCCAATGTGATTCCGCAGGGCTCCATCGCCGCACAGGCCACGGCGCTGCTCAATTATTTTCCGGCGCCGAACCTCAGCGGAGACGACAGCTACAACTATCACCGTATGACGACCGCGCAGACCAACACGACCGCCTTCGGAGCGCGCTACATGCGCACGCTGGGCAAAACGACGCAAACCCGGCGTGGCTTCAGTACGCGGCGCACGCAGAGTCAGGGCCTGCGACAGAGCGTCAACTTCAACTACAACTGGACCCGCTCGGCGGCCGACAACGTCAACATTTTCCCTGAGCTGGGCGGCAAAACGCAGTCGGAATCAAACTCCCTTTCGGCCGGCTACACGCTTGGCTATCACCGCATCAACAACAGCTTCACCGTCAACTGGAATCGCACACACTCGCAGGCCACGAACTTTTTTACCGGCGGCCAGGACATTGAAACCGAATTCGGTATCGTCAGCTCTACCGGCACCGCGCTCCATACCAGCGCGCTCAACTACGGTCTGCCCAACGTGACCCTCAGCTCGCTCCAGGGGCTCAGCGAACAGCAACCCAGCTTTCAGACCCAGCAGACCATCTCCGTTTCCGATACGGTGAGCTGGCGCGCGGGCAAGCACAACATGCGCTTCGGCGGTGACTACCGTCGCGTGCATAACGACGTTCTCGGCGGCTCCAATGCCACCGGCACCTTCACCTTCACCGGCCTGTTCACAGAAAACGCCAGCGGCGACACGTCGACGGGCTCCTCCGTGGCCGACTTTCTGCTGGGACTGCCCCAGTCGACAACGATCAATGTTTCCGCGGCCAAAAGCTATCTGCGCGACAACGTGCTCGACGGCTACGCGATGGACGACTGGCGCGTAAACTCCCAACTGACGCTGAACTACGGCCTGCGCTACGAGTACTTCGCGCCCTACACCGAAAAGAACGGCCACCTCGCCATGGTCGACACCAATGCCGACGGCGCCTTCACCAGCGTGACCGAGGTGCAGGCAGGTGGCACGGGCACTGCAAGCGGCAAGCTGCCCGCAGGGCTGGTCTTTGCCAATCACAAGGCCGTGTCGCCGCGACTCGGCTTTGCCTGGCGGGTGCCGTGGCTTCCGCAAACGGTGGTGCGCGCCGGCTACGGCATCAACTTCATGGTGGGCCAGTACGGCAGCTTTGCCAAATTGATGGCGCATCAACCCATGCCCAATGACGCGAGCTTCGTGAACCAGCAGACCAATCTGCAATCAAGCTCCTCGTGCGCGCGCGGCACCTCCACCACTTGCCTGACCTTGGCCAAGGGCTTTGGCTCACCCGACACGGTCGGCAACTACGGCGTCGATCCGCATTACAAGCTGCCCTATGTGCAGGCGTGGAATGTCAATCTCCAGAAGACGCTGCCCTGGTCCATGGTGTTGAACGCGGGCTACAACGGCTCAAAGAGCAGCAATCAGGCCACGACGATTGCCCCGTGGGCAACAACCGCCAGCGCAAAAACGAATCCGAACGATGTCTCGTTTACCTATGCGATGGGCGCGGCCTCGGCACACTTTCACGCCGGCACGCTGAGCGTGCAAAAGCGGCTCTCGGGGGGCCTCGCCCTGGGCGCGTTTTACAAGTATGCGCACGCCATCGACAACGCCGCCTCACCGGCGCAGAACTGGCAAAATCTCAACGCCGAACAAAGTAACTCGAGTTATGACGTGCGCCACTCGGTGAATGGAAATTATCTCTATCAACTGCCCTTCGGCCCCGACAAGACCTGGGCCACCTCCGGCCTGCTCGCGCGTCTGCTCGAAGGCTTCTCGATCTCGGGCGTCTTCCAGTTCGCGACAGGCACGGCGCTGACCCCGAGTTATCAGGCCTCAGTGACGGACGTGGCGCGCGGCACGGCGGGCACCGAGCGCCCAGACCGGGTGGCGGGCCAGTCGATCACCGCCGGTGGCGGCACGGCGAAAAAATGGTTCAACACCGCGGCCTTTACCACGCCGGCCGGCGAGTTCGGCACAGCCTCGCGCTATTCGATCCCCGGCCCCGGCACGGTCTCGAATAACATGACGCTCTCACGTACCGTCTCGATGGGCTCAACCCGCAGTTGGGAGTTTCGCGCAACCTCAACCAACGTCTTCAACACCGTGCAGTACTCGGGCGTGGATACGAACGTTGCCTCGTCCACCTTCGGACGCGTCAGTTCGGCAGGCTCCATGCGCTCGTTCCAGTTCGAGTCACGCTTCCGGTTTTAAAAACAGCCGTTAGCCGTTAGCTCTTAGCTAGAAGCTATTAGCCGTTAGCTTCTAGCTTCTAGCTCTTGGTTTTCCACTGAGGACGATGCCGCGTTCGATGGCCACTGCATCGACCGAGGTTTTGAAAGGGCACGGCTTCAGCCGTGCCGCAAAGAGGACAAAAACCACGCGGGCTTTAGCCCCCGAGGGAATGCATCCTCCAAGGTTCCATCGCTTTTAGCTAGAAGCTAACGGCTAATAGCTAACAGATAGAAGCTGCACTGAGAGGCTCGTAATGGTCAAGGTCGTGCGAAAAATCGGGTGGGCGGTAGCGCTTTCGGCATTCATGCTGGCACCGGGCGCATGGGCGCAGAGCGATGTTCCGGAGAGCGGGCTCGTGCTCAAGGTCAACGGCGAACTGGTGCTGACCAACGTCGTGGCGCGCGACAAAAACGGCGAACTCGTGCGCGACCTCAAGACCAACGAGTTTCGCATCTGGGAAAACGGCAAGGAGCAGCACATTGCGACCTTCGACTTCGAGAGCGTGGAGAGGTCCGCGCCCTTGAAGGAGGCGGCCATCAGCGGGCTGGCCTCGGGCGTCAGCGGCGGCAAGGCCGTCGTCGCCAGGCCTGAGGATCTGCGCAATCACCGGCTCATCGTCCTGTTCTTCGACCTGACCTCCATGCAGCCCGAAGATCTGGACCGCGCCGTGGATGCGGCCAAATCTTTTTTGAAAACCAGGATGCAGCCCGCCGACCTCGTGGCGCTCGTTTCCCTCGGCGACACGCTCAAGGTCGACCAGGATTTTACCGCCAACAGGGACATGCTGATCTATGAGGTGGGCGCCTACAACGACACGCAGGCCGACGGCTTTGCCGCGGGCGCCACCACCAATACGAATCAGGCCGAGGACACCACCAGCTACACCGCCGACGAGAGCGAATACAACGATCTGAACACCGATCGCGAACTCTTCGCCCTGCGCTCCATCGCCAAGTCCCTCGAAAAAATCAACGAGAAAAAATCACTGCTTTATTTTTCCGGCGGCATCGCACGCGACGGCATTGAGAATCAGGCCTCGCTGCGCGCGGCCATCAACGCGGCGGTGCGCTCGAATCTCGCCATCTACAGCGTGGACACGCGCGGGCTGCAGGCAATCGGGCCGCTCGGCGACGCCTCATCCGGCAGCATGCGCGGCTCCGGCGGCATGAATGGCGGCGCGCTGCAGAACAACATGAATGCCAACTTCGCCTCGCAAGAGGTCATGGCCACGCTCTCAAAAGACACCGGCGGCAAGGCCTTCTTCGATTCCAACGATTTCGCGCCCGCCTTTGCGCAGGTGCAAAAGGACACATCGGCCTATTACGCCGTGGGCTTCCACTCCGCGAATCCGTTGCGCGACGGCAAATATCGCAAGCTCAAGATCACCGTGACCCGCCCCGGCGTCAAGCTCGAATATCGCCCCGGCTACTACGCGCCGGCCGACTTCCAGCACGCGGGCCGCGAAGATCGCGAGCAGCAGCTTGAAGAGCAGATGGCGAGCGATCTTCCCGCAACCGACATGGCCCTCTACATGGATGCGTTCTACTTCCGCGAAGACAACGGCCGCTACTTTGTGCCCGTCTCGCTCATCGTGCCCGGATCGCAGATTCCCTTCGTCAAGGGCGGCGACAAGGACAAGGCAACGCTCGACATTGTTGGCGGCGTGCTCGATGAGGTGAAGCGCCAAATTGGCCGCGCACGCGAGACGGTCAAGCTCAATCTGGATGCGGGCCTGAATGCACGGCAAAAAAATATTCAGTACACGACCAGCTTCAATTTGCCCGCAGGCACATATCACCTGAAGTTTGTGGTGCGCGAAAATCAGACCGGACAGATGGGCTCCTTCGAGGCCGACATCACACTGCCCGAGATGAAGAAGGCTCCGCTCAAGATAAGCTCGATCCTGCTCTCGAACGCCCGCCAGCCCAGCAAAAAGCTGACGCCTCTCGTGCGCGAAGGCCAGGAGTATGTGCCCAACATCAGCCACGTCTTCCGCCGCGATCAGCACATGTATCTGCTCTACGAGGTCTACGATCCCGCCCGGTCAAAAACCCCCGGCGAGCAAGTGCGTCTGTTGAGCAGCCTGGAGCTGATCCAGAACGGCGTCAAGGTCTTCGAGACGCCGCTCGTCGAGGCCAAACAAACCAACGTACTCGGGCGCGACGCCGTGGCCATCGAACTCGATGTGCCGCTCGACGCGCTCAAGCCCGGCCAGTACACCTGCCAGGTCAACGTGATCGACGATGCGGCCGGCAGCTTCACCTTCCCGCGCTTCGCCGTGCTGGTGCGCGATCCGGTCAAGCCGCCGGCAGAAACGCCCACCGCGCCCCCGGCAAAATAGAAGATTTCCGCGCGGAGGCGGCACTGTCGGTAAAATAGAACCATGACAGTGTCGACCTCCGCGCATAGCCGCGCTCGCAATATCAAGATCATCCTTTTCGACGTCGATGGCGTTTGGACCGACGGCGGCATCTGGATTATTCCCGTGCCGGTCTCCGAGGGCGGCAAGGTGGAAAGCCGCATGGTCGAGGCCAAAGGCTACAACGCGCACGATGGCACCGCGATTTCGCTCGCGCGCATCGCAGGCCTCAAGTGCGGCATCATCACCAAGCGCATCTCAGAAACCGTGGCCTTGCGCGCCCGTGACCTCAAGCTCGAATTCGTCTATCAGGGCTTCTCCCACAAGATGAAGGCCGTGCGCGAGATCATGGAAAAAGAGGGCGTCACGCTCGAGCAGATTGCCTACGTCGGCGACGACGTGATCGATCTTCCGGTGATGCGCGTTTGCGGTTTCGCCATCGCTGTGGCCAATGCTCGTGAACAGGTGAAGACCGAGGCCCACTACATCACCCCCCACAAGGGCGGCGACGGTGGCGCGCGCGATGCGGTCGAATTCATTCTGAAGGCGCAGGGCCTGCTTGAAAAAAGCATCGAAGCCTACATCGACGAAGACAATCCCATTCCCGCGTCGATGGACATCGGCAAGGGCGGCGACCTGAGTTAGTCGCGTTGTGCAAGGGCACAAACGCACACGCTGCAGAAGACGTGGCAGTAGCGAAAGCGCCCCTCTGCAAACCGAAGTTTTGCAAGGGCACGGCTCTTGGTTGCCACTTCAACCGATGCAACGTTAGAGAGCCGCTGCATCGGTTGAAGTTTTGCAAGGGCACGGCTTCAGCCGTGCCGCAAAGCTCCAGTAAAGACAGGGGGGCTTTAGCCCCTGGAAAACCTGAAAGAAGAAGGAAGATGAACGAAGTGGAGTTGGAAGGCAAGGGCAAAAAGGCTGTCGTGCTGCTCAGCGGCGGCCTGGACTCGGCAACGGTGCTGGCGATTGCGCGCAGCAAGGGCTACGATGCCTACGCGCTCTCGTTTCGCTACGGGCAGCGCCATGTCTGGGAGCTCGAAGCCGCAGCACGCGTCGCCAAACAAGGCGGCGCACGCGAGCATCGCATTGCGCAGATCGATCTGCGCGTCTTCGGCGGCTCGGCCCTCACCGATGACATCGCCGTCCCGAAGGGACGCGACGTCGAGCAGATGGGCCACGGCATCCCGGTCACCTATGTGCCCGCGCGCAACACCATCTTCCTCTCCTTTGCGCTGGCCTGGGCCGAGGTGCTCGGCTCAAGCGACGTCTTCATCGGCGTCAACGCGCTCGATTACAGCGGCTATCCCGATTGCCGGCCGGAGTTCATCGCGGCCTACGAAACCATGGCCAATCTCGCCACCAAGGCCGGCGTCGAAGGCAAGCAGCATCTCAAGATTCATGCGCCGCTCATGCAGTGGTCGAAGGCCCGCATCATCGAAGAGGGCCTGAAGCTCGGCGTCAATTACGGGCTCACCAGCAGTTGCTACGACCCGGCGCCCGACGGCAAACCCTGCGGCCAGTGCGACTCCTGCCAGTTGCGCCAAAAGGGCTTTCACGAAAACGGAATCAGCGATCCACTGGAGTACCAGAACAGCAGCCTTTAGCCGCTAGCTTGTAGCTTTTCATCGAGGGAGATGCCAGCGTAGGGACCTCTGCCTTCGGCGAGGTTTTGAAAGGGCACGACTTCCGTCGTGCCGCACGCAGTTCAACAGGACACGGGCTTTAGCCCCTGCAGGCTGTAAGCCTAATCAAAGAGCGATGAGCTCGTAGCTAGAAGCTGCAACCGAAAAGCATGAGTTACTCAGTCAAGGAAATCTTTTATACGTTGCAGGGCGAAGGCGCGCAGTCGGGCCGCGCGGCGGTCTTCTGTCGCTTCTCGGGCTGTAACTTGTGGTCGGGCAAAGACGAGGATCGTGCGACGGCAACCTGCCGCTTCTGCGATACCGACTTTGTCGGCACCAATGGCCCCGGCGGCAGCCGCTTTCCTTCAGCCGAAGAGCTCGCCGCAGCCGTCGATGCACAATGGCCCGCGGGCCAGGCGGTTGACAAAAAATATGTCGTCTGCACCGGCGGCGAACCGCTGCTGCAACTCGACGCCGAGGCCATCGCCGCCCTGCACGCGCGCGGTTTTTCCATCGCCGTTGAAACCAACGGAACCGTCCCTGCCCCCGCAGGGCTTGACTGGATCTGCGTCAGTCCCAAGGCGGGTACGGAGCTTAAACAGCGCACCGGCAGCGAGTTAAAGCTCGTCTATCCGCAGAGCGACTTCGGCCCGGAAAAATTCGCGGCTCTCGCGTTCAAGCATTTCTTCCTGCAGCCGATGGACGGAACCGAGCGCGCGGCCAACACCGCCGCCGCCGTGCGCTATTGCATGGAGCACCCGCAGTGGCGACTCAGTTTGCAGACCCACAAAATCGTCGGCATCGCATAATTCTCTAAGTCGCCGCGAAGAGTTTCAAACAAATCAGGAAAAGAGAAGCAATGGAGATTTACAAAAAGTTTTCGGTGGAAGCGGCGCATTGGCTGCCCAACGTGCCCGAGGGGCATAAGTGCGGACGGCTGCATGGGCATAGCTTCCACATCGAGTTACATCTCACCGGCCCGGTCGATGCGCGCATGGGCTGGGTCGAGGATTTCGCCGAGGTCAAGTCGGCCTTCAAGATTCTCGAAGACAAGCTCGATCACCGCTGCCTGAACGAGGTTGAAGGCCTCGAAAATCCCACCAGCGAAAATCTCGCCCGCTGGATCTGGGACCACCTGAAGCCCAAGCTCGCACTGTTGAGCAAGGTCGTGGTCGAAGAGACCTGCACCAGCGGCTGCATTTATACCGGCGCGTAACTCCCCGCATAAGTTCGTCTCTGTCTCCCACAAAAAATCCCCACCGCCATGGTGGGGATTTTTATGTCCTTCACGCTTCACTGTTCCCAGATCCCTCGATTCCTAGTCCCTCAGTCTCTAGTCCCTGGTCCCTGCCTTTTTCAAAACTGCGCCAGATAGAACCCGAACAGCGTCTCCAGCAGCACCATCATGCCCACCGCGATTCTTCTCCGCGTCAAAAACTGCCCGCGCGGCGCGCCGATCCGTGGCACCAGCGGCAGCGCGAAGATCAGCCCGCAGGCAAAGCCGCCCAGGTGCGCCATGTTGTCGATCCGCACCACCGAGCCCGGAAACATCGTCCCCAGCCCGATCACCAGATTGATCGCCGCAAACAGAATCACCGACTTGCGCAGCCCCTTCAGTTCCTGCGGCGGAATCGGCAGCAGTGGCGACTTGAGCAGAATGATCAGCACCCCGGCCAGCCCAAAGACCGCGCCCGAAGCGCCCGCGCCCACCGGACCAAACAGCACCATCCCCTCGCTCGCATCCGGCCTGTACATCCACTGGCTCACAAAGGTCGACAGCAGGTTGCCCGCCGCGCCCGACAGAATGTAGGCCGCCACCACGCCCACCGAACCCAGCAGCGGCTCGGCCAGCAGGCCCAGATTCCACAGGCACCACATGTTCGTCGCCAGGTGCAAAAGCCCCACGTGCACAAACATCGCGGTCACAATCCGCCACCAGTCGCCAAAAAACAGCACCGCACCGGCGTTGTTCGCGCCCCAGTGCAGCAGATCCTCCGGCGCCGGGTTAAACAGGCTCACCCGCCCGGCCAGCATCGCCAAAAAGACAATGCAATTGACCGCAATCAAAAAATGCGTCGCCGGCGACACCATCCAGCTCGGCTTCGGCTTGCGCACCGGCGGCTCATAGCTCGGCGGCGGCGGTGCGTATGCGTAAGAAGGCATCTGCGCGGCGGGCCTCTGCGCCGGGTCCGGAGGCAAAATCTCCGGATCATTCATTGGGGAAGGACCTTCCATATCATCACTCTACTGCATTTCTTCGCCCCGTTCCGGTGACCGCCGTCGCATCCATTGCCTGCTTTTGGCACACCACCCGGTTCAGGCTATGGAATTCCGCCCGCCCCAAGGTTGTACTCTGGTCTTTGGTTCTTTCCCCTCAAAACACACCTGTCGACCGGTTCCGCCGGCGGCATCTTTCTCAAAGGAGTCTTTTCGTGAGCGTCAATGACCGCAAGCCCATTCGCCGTGCACTGCTCAGCGTTACCGACAAATCCGGTCTCGTCGAATTTGCCCAGACCCTCGTAAGCCTCGGCGTCGAACTCATCTCCACCGGCGGCACCGCCAAGGCACTCCGCGCGGCGGGCCTCGCGGTCAAGGACATCAGCGAACTCACCGGCTTCCCCGAAATGCTCGACGGTCGCGTCAAGACCCTCCACCCCAAGGTCCACGGCGGCCTGCTCTACATCCGCGGCAACGCCGAGCACGAAGCCGCCGTCCGCGAGCACGGCATCGAGCCCATCGACATGGTCGTCGTCAACCTCTACGCCTTTGAGAAAACGGCCGCCAAATCCGGCGTTGCCTTCGGCGAGCTTGTTGAAAATATCGACATCGGCGGCCCCTCCATGGTCCGCTCGGCGGCGAAGAACTTTGAGGACGTCGCCATCGTCACCAGCGTCGCCGACTACCCGGCCCTCGCCGACGAGCTCAAGGCCAACGCCGGAACCCTCGCCCGCGCCACCCGCTGGCAACTTGCCAAAAAGGCCTTCTCCACCACCGCCGCCTACGACACCGCCATCGCCAACGCCTTCGACCGCATCCCCGAGGCCCCCGAGCGCACCGCCCCGGTCGCCTTTGACTCCTCGGCCCTGCCGACGACCCTGCGCATCAATCTGCCCCTCGCCCAGTCGCTCCGTTACGGCGAAAACCCGCACCAGCGCGCCGCCCTTTATGCGGATGGCTCGGGCCTCGGCATCGCCGGTGCCACGCAGCTCCAGGGCAAGGAACTCAGCTTCAACAACCTCGTGGACCTCGACGCCTGTTGGGATCTCGCGCAGGAGTTCGACTCGCCCGCCGTTGCCATCATCAAGCACACCAACCCCTGCGGCGCCGCCGTCGGCACCAGCATCCTCGACGCCTACACCAAGGCCCTCGCCTGCGACCCCGTCTCCGCCTTCGGTGGCGTCATCGGCATCAATCGCCCGGTCGAGGCCGACGCGGCCGAAGAGATCGCCAAGCTCTTCGTCGAGGCCATCGTCGCCCCCAGCTTCTCGCCCGAGGCCCGCGAGCGCTTTGCCAAAAAGAAAAACCTTCGCCTCGTCGAGATCAAATCCGCCATCCCCGGCTTCGTCGCCAAGCGCGTCTCCGGCGGCCTTCTCCTGCAGGATGCCGACACCGGCCGCATCTCTGAGGCCGAGCTCAAGCTCGTCACCAAGCGCGTCCCCACGCCCGAGGAACTGGCCAGCCTGCTCTTCGCCTGGCGCGTCTGCAAGCACGTCAAGTCCAACGCCATCGTCTATGTTCGCGACGGACAGACCGTCGGCGTCGGTGCCGGCCAGATGAGCCGCGTCGATGCCGCCCGCTTCGGCGCGCAAAAGGCCGTCCTCCCGCTCGAAAACACCGTCGCCGCCTCCGACGCCTTCTTCCCCTTCCCCGACGGACTGGAAGAGGTCGCCAAGGCCGGCGCCACCGCCGTCATCCAGCCCGGCGGCTCCGTCCGCGATCAGGAGGTCATCGACGCCGCCAACCGGCTCGGCATCGCCATGGTCTTCACCGGCATCCGCCACTTCCGCCACTAAAATGCAGCGCGCACCTCAACGCGCGCACCCCGGCAAACAGCAACGCCGCATCCTTTTCGGATGCGGCGTTGTTCTCTCCCATTTCCCCCGCGCCCTGTCATCCCGAGCGAACGGGGCCCCAGGCGTTTTCATCAGCCTGGGGGTGGTGAGCCGAGGGATCTGCGGTTGCTCTTTCAAGGCGGCCCCACAGAAGACCTCCCACGCAAACACAGCATTCCCTCATTCCCCTAGTCCCTAGTCCCTAGCCCCTGGTCCCTACGTCCCTCGGTCCCCCCTCGCCCTTTCCCTCCACATCGGCCATAATGGATGTCACCCATGCCCGCCCGCGCGCAATCCGTCTCCATCGCCACCCGCCTCTCCTCGCTCGTCCATCGCATGGACTGGTATCGCGGCCTGCGGGCCGCCAGCGCCCTCTGCGTGCCGCAGATGCTCGGCGTGCTCCTCGGCAACCCCAATCTCAGTTGGTCGGGCCTGGGCGGCTTTGAGGCCATCTTTGCCGACTCCGGCGGCCCCTACCGCATCCGCCTCGAAACCCTCTTCACCGTCGCCTTCGGTGGCGCGCTCGGCCTCGCCCTCGGCACCCTCGCCGGAACCAACTTCTTCTGGGCCCTCCCGCTCACCGTCGCCTTCTGTTTTCTCTGGAGCTACATCGGCGTCCTCGGCCAGCCCTTCAGCTCCGCCGGCAACCTCGTCCTCATCATCTATTTCTGCGGCATCGGCGCGCCCTCCAGCTCCGTCCACGAGGCCCTCACCCGCGGGCTCTATCTGATGATCGGCGGACTCTGGGCCGCCCTCCTCTCCCTCATTCTCTGGCCACTCGACGCCTATCGCCCGGCGCGCTCCGAGGTCGCCACCTGCTATCAAGAACTGGCCAGCTTCCTCGCCTCCATCGCCGAGCTTGCCGCCCGCGAGCACCAAAGCGCCGCCCTCTGGCATCGCCTCGCCCAGCACCACCAGTACCGCATTCGCGGCGCCATCGAGCGCGGCTGGAACGCCCTCGCCGCCGCCCGCGCCTCCCGTCAGGCCGAAACCCCGCAGGGCCAGCAACTCGTCGTCCTGCTCGAACACGCCGACCTGCTCGTCGCCCGCTCCATCGCCATCGCCGAATCGCTCGAGTCCCCCGCCTCTGCCACCGAGCGCGACTTCCGCTCCCGCGCCCTCTCGAGCCTCGCCGACCTCCGCGCCGTCCAGCTCTGGATCGCCGACCTGCTCGCCCGCCGCACCGGCCGGCTCACCATGCAACACGCCCAGGCCGAGCGCGGCCGGCTCCATCGCCTGCCCCACTATCTTGAAAACGCTCTGCCCGTCGGCGACCAGTCCGGGCGATTCCTTCTCTCGCAGATCGCCCAGTCCGTCTCCGTGCTCGACAGCTCGGTCGACAGCGCCGCCCAGCTCCGGCTCGACAGCGCTCCCGATCGCGCTCAGCCCATCCCCGCCGGCGCCTCCACCACCCAGTTCGCCTACGTCTACTCGCGCCTCTCCCAGTTCCGTGAGCGTTGGTCGCCGGCCCGCATTGCCGAGCAGCTTGCCGCCAACTTCACCCCTGGCTCGCTGCTGCTCCGCCACGCCGCCCGCGTCACCATCGTCTGCGGCATCGACGTCGTGCTCATCTTCGCCTTCCACATCGACCACGGCTATTGGATGCTGTTGACCTCCCTCATCGTCCTCCAGCCCCACGTTTCGGGAACCATGCGGCGCGGACTCGAGCGCATCGCCGGCACCGTCGGCGGCGGAGCCCTCGCCGCCCTCATCGCCCTCGGCCTTCACTCGCAGATCACCACCACCGCCCTGCTCTTTCCCCTCGCCCTGCTCACGCTCGCGCTGCTGCCCGTCAACTACACCGCCTGCGCCTTCTTCCTCACCCCTACCTTTGTCCTCGCCTGGATGCCCTACTCCGGCGACTGGCAGCTCGCCATGATCCGCACCGGCAACACCATCGCCGGAGCCCTGCTCTCGCTTGCCGCCATGACCTTCCTCTTCCCCACCTACGAGCGCGAGCGCGCCCCCCTCGTCCTGCGCACCAGCCTCGCCGCCAACCGCCGCTACCTCGCCCAGCTCGTCGACAACTGGCGCACCGGCACCCGCGGCTCCCGCCTTCTCGCCAACGCCCGCCGCTCCGCCGCCCTCGCCCACAACGACGCCGAGGAGTCGCTCGAGCGCCTGCTTGCCGAAAGCTGGCCCCGCCGCCCCCTCTTCGCCCAGTTCGTCACCGCCCTCGTCACCTATCTCCGCCGCGCCACCCAAAGCGTCACCGTGCTGGCCGCCATTGAGGGCGACGCCCAGTGGAAGCACGCCCCCGTCACCCTCGCCCGCATGGATCTGGCCGTCCGCCGCCTCACCTGGCTCGAAGCCGAAGCCGCCTCGGCCCCCGCCGCCCCCTGGCCCGCCCCCGCCACCGAACTTGTCCCCGCCGCCCCGCCCGAATTCCACCCCGGCGAGCGCCAGCTCCAGCGCCTCGAACGCCAGGTCGAAATCCTCCGCCGCCAGCTCCACTCCCTCCGCACCCACGGCGGATTACGCTCATCGGTTTAAGCTAGAACTACATAAAAGCAAAAAGGAGCCTTATGGAAATTACAGATATTCCTTTTACAAGCATTGACTGGTCCACCATTCCCGCCGAACAACATTCCGGCGAACGAGGCATGGCGTTTTGGCGCGTTCAGCAGTGTAATAACATGCGCCTGCGCATGGTCGAATACACACCCGGCTACGTTGCCGATCATTGGTGCACGCGCGGTCACCTTATCTTTTGTCTCGAAGGCGAACTCATCACAGAATTAAAAAATGGCAGCCTTCACACAATGCACGCTGGCATGTGCCACGTTCTCTCTGACGGCGAACCAGCCCATCGCTCGCATACGGATTCCGGCGTCAAGCTCCTCATCGTCGATTGAAGGCGCAACAAGTTACCACCGTCGCCCTCCCGACTTCCAAAAAGCGCCCATTCCGCGCCGAGTTGCAACCATTGCCGGGTACAATCGTCTGTACAGTAGAGATTCTGTACGCGGGGGGCCGTCGCCCCTCCCCCAACCGCAGCCCGGAACCCCTGGATGATGACCTTGACCGATCGTTCGATGTTCTTCTGGCCCTCACTGGCCGCCGCGCTTCTTTTCTCGCCGGCAGCCTTTGCGCAGACCGCCCCCGCCCCCGTGGCGCCCGCGGCCTCCACTGCTTCTGCGCCCGACCGCTCGCTGGCCTACTATCACGCCGCGCTCGCCGGAGCCTATGCCGATGACGCCATCTCCCAGGGCCGTCCCGACCTGCTCAACAAGGCCATCGAGGAATACAAGGTCGCCCTCAACGCCGACCCCAACTCCCCCGCCATTCAGAACTCCCTCGCCCAGCTCTATCTCGGCGTCGGCCGCGTCCGCGAGGCTGAAACCACCGCGCGCATCCTGCTCAAAAACGCGCCCGACGACATCGACGCCCACAAGCTCCTCAGTCGCGTCTACCTCCGCCAGCTCGGCGAAGGCCAAAACGCCGCCCACGTCGATCCCGCCGTCATCGAGAAGGCCATCGCCGAGTTTGAAAAGCTCTCTGCCCTTCAGCCCAAAGAGGTTGAACCGCGCATGATCCTCGGCCAGCTCTACACCGTCAAGCACGACGCCAAAAAGGCCGAGGCCGCCTTCAACGCCGCCCGCGAGCTCGATCCCGACTCCGAAGAGGTCATTCTCAACCTCACCCGCCTCTACGCCGAAAGCGGCGATGTCGATCGTGCCCTCAAGGTCATTGAGGCCGTGCCCGCCGCCGACCGCAGCCCCAAAATGGAGTTCGCCCTCGGCGCCGCCTACGAGCAGCTCAAAAAGACCCCCGAGGCCATCGCCGCCTATCGCCGCGCCGTCGATCTCGCCCCCGACGACCTCCACTCCCTCGAGGCCCTCGCCCAGGCACTGCTCAATGACAACCAGCTCGACGAGGCCCTCAAGACCTACCGCCAGCTTGCCGACGCCGATCCTGAAAACGCCGAAACCTGCGTCCGCATTGGCGAAATCGAGCGCCGCCAGGGCCACTTCGCCCAGGCCCTCGAAGACATTCGCAAGGCCCGCAAAATCGACAACAACTCCCTCGAGGCCGGCTATAACGAAGGCCTGCTCCTCGACGTCCTCGGCCGCATCGACGAGGCCGCGGAGACCTACTCCGCCATGGTCGAAAAGACCTCCCACGCCAACGGCGCCTACACCACCGAAGAAAAAAACAACCGCTCCATCTTCCTCGAGCGCCTCGGCGCCGTCTATCTTGAGCAGAGCAAGATCGAGTCGGCCGTCGCCACCTTCCAGAAGATCATCGACATGGGCGGTGACTCGGCCACCCGCGGCTATCAGGGCCAGGTCGACGCCTATCGCAACGCCAAGCAGTACGACAAGGCCATCGAGGTCTCGCGCAAGGCCGTCGCCGCCAATCCCAAGGATCGCGACCTCAAGCTCATGCTCGCCGGTGAGCTCGCCGACCAGAACAAGGCCGCCGAAGGCATCGCCCTCGCCAAGTCCATGATCGTCGGTGCTCCCGAAGACCGCGCCGTCTGGACCACCCTCGGCCAAATCTACATTCGCCTCCGCGAGTGGAAGCAGGCCGAAGAGGCCTTCGACAAGGCCGCACCCCTCACCACTAAAAAGGAAGACCGCACCTACCTCGTCTTCCTCCGTGGCGAGCTGGCCGAGCGCCAAAAGCACTTCGAAGTCGCCGAGCAGCACTTCAAGCAGGTCCTCGAGATCGACCCCAACAACACCCTCACCCTCAACTACTACGGCTACATGCTCGCCGACAAGACCCCGCGCTATACCGAGGCCATCAAACTGCTCCGCAAGGCCGTCGAGCTCGACCCCATGAACGGCGCCTTCCTCGACTCCATCGGCTGGTGCTACTTCAAGATGGGCGACTACGAGCTGGCCGAGGACAACCTCCACAAGGCCGTCGAACGCGACCAGAGCGACCCCACCGTGCACGACCACCTCGGGGACCTCTACGAGAAGACCGGCCGCGTCCGTCAGGCCGCCGCCCAGTGGGAGATCGCCCTCAAGCAGTTCTCCGTCACCTCCTCCGGGGACTACGAGCCCAGCGACGTCGCCAAGGTCCAGAAGAAGCTCGACGGCGCCCGCGTCAAACTCGCCCGCCAGGACAACTCCCTGCCCCCTGACACCGCCAACAAACAGTAACCCCGCTCAGACCAGGAAAAAGCGGTGGGCTCACGAGCCCACCGCTTTTTTATTTCACACTGCCCGTCACCCTGAATGAACGGGCCCACGCACAACGCGGGTCATCCCGAGCGAACGGGGCCCCCGGGCGTTTTCTTCAGCCTGGGGTGAGTCAAAAGCATTCCCTGAGCGTGATCTGCAGTGGCCTTTTTTTCACCCCGCCCCGCTTGCAGGGGCACAGCGCGGTCCGTGCCAAAAACCCAACAACGAGAAGCGCCCCGGATCGTCTCCGGGGCGCTTCTTGTTAGAAAGAAAGAAGAAAAACCTACTGCACGCTGATCGTCCCGTCGCCGTTCACCACCAGATAGTCCGGCGTCACGTCGATGGCGCGGATCTCCAGTTTGTCGAGCGAAATCTTGTACCCCGAGGTCGCCGTCGAGCTTGCCAGCGACTTGCGCAGCATCTCGCCGGCATTCACGCGCATGCTCGAGGGCACCTGATGGCTCAAAAACGGCATCAGAATAAAGTTCAACTCCCTCTGATCGCTGATCTTGTCCAGCTTGGCATCGCGAAAGCCCACCGACTCGCCCTGCGCGTCCGGCATCACCGAAACCTGCACCGGCAGGTTCAGCGTAAAGCCCAGGCACGAGCTGCCAAAGCTCTTGCCCACCTTGGCCACCACATGCAGCAGCACCGCCACCCGACCCTGCGTAAACAGCAGTTGTGGCGATTCGGCATAGGTATAGCAGGGGGTCTGCGGTGACCCCTTGATGTAAAACCGGCCATACTGGCCACTGAAAAGTTGTTGCCGCAGCGTCCGATCAATCGCCTGACGCTCTACCTTCAGTTCGACGGCGTGAGCAGCAGGCGCAAAAACTCCGGCGGCCAGCAGCAGGCCGGCCACAAGGCACCGAATGCGAATAGTCATAGATTCTATGATGGCACCGCTGCCTGGAACTCGGCCAGTGGAGTTAAAGAGTGGAAAATCGGGCAAAAACCTCTGTAAGACATACAGTGAAATCGGTCTATCTAACTCATTTAGAATTGGATATTGCGGGACTTTCTATAGAAAAACACACGAAAAATACTTCACCAGGAATCCATTTTCCCATTGATTTTTCAACAAAATATCCTTAAAATCAAAGAGTACTATTTCCGCATACTGAGTGGATCCCCCCATCCCGGTTTGCGGTTATGCAGACAATCACCCCTCCGTTTAAGGATAAAAATCGATGGCAAAGCGTCGTGGAAATCCGAACTGGGGCAAGCCGGAGCCCATTGGGCCGGTTGCGCCTACCGTGACCTCCTTCGAGCAGATTGTGAAGGAGTTCAAGCTGCCGCCGGATCAGTATATCCGGTCCACTCGCCTTCGTGAGTGGGCTCGTCGCAACAAGAATTCAAAGTATATCCCCGAAGCGCTGTTGGAAGCCTGGGGCTTTGAAATCGAGTCGACACTGTAGAGTTTGAGTCGAGCCAGTGAAGAGAAACGCCGCCTGCGGGCGGCGTTTTCCTTTGCCCCCAGGACGACGGCCTCCGCTTTTCGCGCCCTTTGCCCCAAATCGGCGACAATATACGGTGATGAGTCAGACCCAACATTCCATTGAACCGCCCTTTATTGACGTGCCCGGTGCTCTTGATGAGATTCGCGCCGGACGGATGATCATTGTCGTCGACGACGAGGATCGTGAAAACGAGGGCGACCTGACCATGGCCGCCGAGTTCGTCACCCCCGAGGCCATCAACTTCATGGCCACCCACGGGCGCGGGCTGATCTGCATGACGCTCACCGAGGAGCGCGCCGACCATCTCCGCCTCTTCCCCATGTCCCGCCAGAACACCTCGCGCTTCGGCACCGCCTTCACCGAGACCATCGAGGCCCGCGAGGGCGTCACCACCGGCATCTCCGCCTACGACCGCGCGCACACCATCCGCACCGCCATCGACCCCAAGTCGAGCTATGCCGACCTGGCACGCCCCGGCCACATCTTCCCCCTGCGTGCCCGCAACGGCGGCGTGCTGGTGCGCGGCGGCCAGACCGAGGCATCGGTCGATCTGGCGCGCATGGCCGGCCTCAATCCCTCCGGCGTCATCTGCGAGGTGATGAAGGAGGACGGCACCATGGCCCGCGTCCCCGACCTCATCCCCTTCTGCAAGCAACACGGCCTGCGCATCATCTCCGTCGCCGCCATGATCCGTTACCGGCTGCGCCACGAGCGCTACATCGTCCGCGCCGGCGAAACCGAGATCGAGACCAAGTACGGCCCCTTCCGCATGATCGCCTACGAAAGCCAGATCAATGGCGGTGAAAGCCACATCGCGCTGGTGCGCGGTGACCTTGCCAAACTCAACGCCGACCAGTCCGTGCTGGTGCGCGTACACACCCGCTGCACGGCCGGTGACCTGTTTGCCGCCGACTGCCACTGTCGCGAAGTCCTCGACGCCTCCCTTGAAAAAATCGCCGAAGAGGGCGCGGGCGTCGTGCTCTATCTGCACAACACCGCCCCTGGTTTTGAAATCGATCCGGCCGAGGCCGGCAGCAATGCTCCGGGCAAACTGGTGCTGCACCGCGAACTGCGCGCCCGCGAAGGCCAGCAGGAACGCAGCGGCCGCATCCTGCGCGCCGTCGGGCTCGGCGGCCAGATTCTCTCCGATCTCGGCGTCCGCCGCATTCGCCTGCTGTCGAACACCTCCACGCGCATTCCCGCCCTCGAAGGCTTCGGCCTCGAGATCGTTGAGCAGGTGGCCATTCCGGTCGCACCCTGCGGAAAGTAAATCAGCGCCGTTGCAAAGCGTCGTAGCTGGCGCTTTGCAACGGCGCTCTATTCCACGGCCTCGGATCGCAGAATCTCCCGGCGCTTGTTGGAGATAAAGGGCTTTTCGAAAAACAGATAAAAGACTCTTCCGAAAAAGATGCACGCTATCACTTGAAGCAGCACATTGAACCAGTAAAGATTGCCGACAAGTTTGAGCATGCGCCCGGCCATGTCGACATAGGGCAAAAAGATTCTGTGCGAAAGATAGAGGCTGTACGAGCCCGAACCGAGCCAGACGAGCGGCCACAAAATCTTCTGGGTGTCGATGCGCCCGCCGTAGCGGCGCAACAGATAGAGAAACCCCGCAAAGCTCAGAGCCAGAATCGACCATGCGCGAGAACTTTCAAAGGTGTGAAAGCTGGTCTCGACAATATTCTGCCGCATGACGACGAAAACAAGCACGGCTGCGCATGGCGCGGAGGCAAGGGCCATCATCCACAGTCGCCGCGTGCGGGATAAGATCGACGTCTCCAGGGAAGGTAACTCCAGCAAAAAATAAAGAACGCCCCCAAGCGCAAAGTAATGCCATTTGTCGAAGGGGAAAAGGGCCCAGGGAGAAAAGCAAAGCCTCAGAACTGTTGACACCGTCAGCAGAAAATTCGCGAGGATGAAGACCATAACTCCCGTCGAGAGTCCATGATATTTTGCTACGCGCAGAGCCATCGCCAGCAGCAGTCCGACAATAAGATAGAAAAATATCTCATAGCAAAGACTCCAGTAGACGCCAAGGACAAAGCTGGTCTGCAGTGGCACTTGCAGCAGAAAGATGTTCGCCATCCATGCCTTCGGCGTATTGGGAAAAACTCCGGCGTGATTGATCTGGTAATGCAAGGCGCGCTCGATCATGATCGCGAGTTCGTGAACCATGGCCGCAAAAATCAGCGATGCCAGATAGGGAGGATAGATGCGTCGGACACGGCTGTGAGAGAAATGAAGACTCGTTTCCTGGTGTAGAAGAAGATGAAATGCGGACGCGGTAATGCAATACCCTGAGATGACGAAAAACAGGCAAACGCCGAGCTGCCCTCGTAAAAAGAAAGAGCACAAGGGAAAATGAATAAAAGCGTCAGCGATTCCGACCGGGGCGGCGATATAAATATGAAAAAAGACAACCCACACCGCCGCCAGTCCTCGAAAGATATCGAGCGCCTGAAAAGATTGCCTGTTCTTCATGGGTGAAGATTATAGGGGACAAACTCGGCCATGGACATTCAAGAATGGACCCAAAAAGTTTTCCAGCACATTCTTTCTTCAGCAGCCATATAACTTTCTTTGATCGATAAAATCACCGCGCGACTTTAATGTGCGAGAAAATAGACATACGAAAAATTCTCGAGGAGAGAGCATGAGAAAGATTGTTTTGCTGTTTGCGATTGCCTTGGTCATGAGCATGGACGCTCTGGCCGCGCCCGTTTCGCTCTTCTACATCGGACGTGACGCGAAGTCGGTGCGCGATTTTCTCGAGCACTCCTCGCAGATCGGCCTTGCCGTTCCCACCTGGTACAACGTCGATCAAGATGGCCTGGTCTCCGGCGGTCCCGATCCTCTGGTGCTTGACCGCGCCAAAGCCGAGAAGCTACCCGTCATGCCCCTGATCGCGCTCTTTGACAAAGCCAAGTTCCATCAGCTCGCCAGCAGCGCGCAGGCGCAGGAGACCATGAATCAGGCGCTGGTCCGCGAGTCAAAACTTCACGGCTACATCGGCATTCAATTCGATTTTGAAAACATCGATTGGAAGGATCGCGATCTGCTCTCGGCCATGGTGGCAAAGACCGCCGCCGTGCTGCACGCAAACGGTCTCCAACTCAGCATCGCCACCGTGCCCAACGCCCCCGGCTATCCGGGCGAAGACGGTTTCTCCAAGTGGATCTACACCGACTGGCGCGGCGCCTACGACCTCGAAGCCATCGCCAAATCCGTCGACCTGGTCTGCCTGATGACCTATGACCAGCACACGCATCTGACCACCCCCGGCCCGGTCGCCGGATGGCCCTGGACCGTTGCCAACCTCGACTACGCGCTCAAGGTCGTGCCCGCCGCCAAACTCTCACTCGGCATTCCCGTCTATGGCTACCATTGGCACACGCAGGCTCCCGAGATCGAGGGCAGTGAGGTCAAGACCAATGTCGCCGCCGACTCCATCAGCGCGCCGGACAGCTTTCTGCTCGCCGCCCGCTACCAGCGCAAGATTCAGTGGGACGACGAAGAGCGCTCGGCCTACGTCTACTTCACCCGCGACCAGATGCGCGAGTGGATCTACTTCACCGACGCCCGCACCTTTGCCGAGCGCTACGAACTCGCGAAGCAGCGTGGTCTCGAAGGCTTCTGCTCCTGGGTCCTCGGCGAAGAAGACCCCGCTATCTGGAAGCTGCTGCCGAAAAGGCAATAAAGACAGTGAGCAGTAAAGAGTGAACAGGTCTTGTGTCAGGGCCTGACTTTAGTCGGGCCGAAAAAGCTCACTCAACAAAACAAACGGCGCTCTCGCAATGAGAGCGCCGTCTTTGTCTGCTCGCCGAAGGCGAGGCGAAACTACCAGCCGAGCACGTAGGCGAAGATCAGCGGAGCCACGATGGTCGCATCGGACTCGACGATGAACTTCGGCGTGTCGGGGTGCAGCTTGCCCCAGGTGATCTTCTCGTTCGGCACCGCGCCCGAGTACGAGCCGTAGCTGGTCGTCGAGTCGGAGATCTGGCAGAAGTAGCCCCACAGCGGCACATCGTCCCGCTCCAGATCCTGCGAGAGCATCGGCACCACGCAGATCGGGAAGTCGCCCGAGATGCCGCCCGCAATCTGGAAGAAGCCCAGCGGATTCTTGGTCGCCGTCTGCATGTACCAGTCGGCCAGCTTCATCATGTACTCAATGCCCGTGCGCACCGTGTGCACGTTCTTGATGTCGCCCTTGATGCAGTGACCGGTGAACATGTTGCCCAGCGTCGAGTCTTCCCAGCCGGGAACAAAGATCGGCAGGTTCTTCTCGGCCGCAGCCAAAAGCCACGAGTTCTTCGGATCGATCTGGTACGACTCCTTCAGCACGCCCGACAACAGAATCTTGTACATGAACTCGTGCGGGAAGTAGCGCTCGCCTGCCTTGTCGGCCTTCACCCACTCCGCCAGCACTACCTTCTCAATGCGGCGCATCGCCTCTTCTTCAGGGATGCAGGTGTCGGTGACGCGGTTCATGTGGCGGGCCAGCAACGCGGCCTCGTCCTTGGGCGTCAAATCGCGGTAGCCCGGGACGCGCTCGTAGTAGTCGTGCGCCACGAGGTTGAAGACATCCTCTTCGAGGTTGGCGCCGGTACAGCAGATGCCGTGGATCTTGTCCTGACGGATCATCTCGGCCAGTGACAGGCCAAGCTCTGCAGTGCTCATGGCGCCGCCCATCGTAACGAACATCTTGCCGCCCGAGGCCAGGTGCGTGTTGTAGCCCTCGGCCGCGTCGATCAGTGCGGCGGCGTTGAAGTGACGATAGTGGTGCTTGATGAATGTTTTAATCGCGGACATTTTTTGTTTCTTTCTCCAATTTTTTAAAGTATCACACCCACCTCCCGAGCCCTGTAAAACCAAGGTTTTTTGCTCGTTACCAGAGCCCCGGCGCCTCTGCCCGCAACCAAAAAATTCCCCGGCCGGACTCACCCAGACTCACGCATCGTTCTCCGCTGAAAAACGTTGATGTTGATATAGCTCGTCTTACAATTTTGGCGGCGTCAAAGCCCTTCGGAAAATTTCCGCGGCCGAGGCATTGCGCAACTCTCCAGCCGCCTCAATTTTTCCCTGGCGCACCACCAGCGCCGAGGGAGCAACATCGGCGAACAGCGCCCCGAGTTGCGCGGCGTCGACAACCAGAATCGGCTGATGAACTTTTTTCTGGAAGGCGCGCAGTTGCTGCATGGCCTCGGCGTGGCTCGTCGCCGATTGCATCTCCCAGCTTGTAACAAGCAACAGAGGCCCGTTGCCCACCTTCTGCGCCAGTTGCGCAATGCGGCCTTCAGTGCCCGGCAACCAGAGCGCGCCGCTCACCAGCAGCCATGAGTCCTGCGTGAGCGCAATCGTGCGGCTCGCGGGCGCTTTGCCAACAAGCAGGCTCGTGCCTTGGAGTCGATCCACAGTGACCGGCTTGCCTGCGGCCGCAAAGCGCGCGCCGGGCAACTCCATCGCCCTGCCTCCCACCAGCGCGCGCAGCGCCGGTAACTGCGCGGCCTTTTGCAATCGCGCTTCCACCGTCGCCTCCGTTGCTTCGTGCCGCACCTGCAGCAGAGAAAGCGAGAAGTACGCATCGCGCATCATCTGGTCGGGCGCAATCGTGTCGTTGGCGTCTTCGAGCACCTTGCCCTGTTCGAGCAGTGCCAGCGCATGCGTGAGCTGTACGTGGCAAAGCTCGTTCATGCTTCTGTCCTGCAAAACTCCGCCCGCGTCAAGCGCTCGCACCATGAGCCGGTAGGCCGCCGGATCAAAGTGCCCGCTGGCTTCCACGGCCAGCAACTGAATCGCCGCATTCACCGGATTGTCGAGTCCAAGAAAGGCCTCGGCCAGCAGTTGATGCGCCTCCCACTGTTCGGTCTCGGGCACAGTGTGCAGCGCGCGCAGCGCCGCCTGTCGCGCCGGTTCGTACCGTTGGCCAAACAGGCATAGCCGCGCCAGCTCCAGCGGTATGCGTCCCTCCAGCGTCTGCGCGTCCATCGGCACGCAGGCCTCCGCGGCGCGCGCGCGACCCAGCGCCAGCGCGCGCTGGTCAGCCTCGGTCAGGTCGTCCGGTTGCTGGCGCGTGGCGAGAAACGGTGCCATCGCATCGGCCAGTGCCTCGGCGGGCGTGGCCGTAGCAGGAGCCTGTGCCATCGTGCAGACCGGCACGCAGAGTACGGCAAGGGGTAGAAGAATTCGTCGCATGACTTGCCGGTTTAGACGCAGCGGCGCGCGATTCGAGCGGCCCTCGCGTAATTTTTTCCTGCGCGTCTCACCTTGCGCCCCGCGCTTTTCCGCCCCGGCGTATCCTTGTCGAACAAGGAGAATCGCTCCGTGCCTCAAGAAGAAAAAGTAGAGAAAAATGCCTTCAGCACCCGCGCCCTGCACGTCGGCGAGCCCGCCGATCCAGTCCATGGCGCCGTCGAGCCCTCGCTGGTTCTCTCCACCAACTTTGTCGCCGACCCGGCCACGGTCGGCTTTTCGGCCGAGGATCTCTCCGCCGATTCGCCCTATTTCTACTCCCGCTGGGCCACGCCCACCGTGCACGCGCTCGAAGAAAAACTCGCCAGCCTTGAAGGCGGCGAGGACGCGCTCTGTTTCGCCTCCGGCATGGGCGCCATCGCGGGCCTTCTGCTCGGCACTCTGCGCGCGGGCGATCATCTTGTGCTCAGCGACGTCTGCTACGCGGGCCTGGCCGAGCTGGCGCGGAACACCCTGCCCGGCTTCGGCATCGAGGTCACCACCGTCGATTTTTCTGACCTTGAATCTGTCGCCGCGGCCGTGCGCAAAAACACGCGCCTGCTCTGGGCCGAAACGCCCGCCAATCCCATCCTGCGCCTCACCGACATCGCCGCCGCCGCCAACATCGCGCATGCGGCCGGTGCCGAGTTCGTCGTCGATTCCACCATGGCCACGCCCGTCGCCACCCGCCCGCTCGCACTCGGTGCCGACTACGTTGTCCACTCGTTGACGAAATATCTCAACGGCCACGGCGACGCGCTCGGTGGCGCCATCATCGGCCGTCGCGCGCCGTTGGCCAAGCTCCGTCAGGGTGCGTTGATTCACTTCGGCGGCGCGCTCAGTCCCTTCAACGCATGGCTCATTCGTCGCGGCCTGCACACGCTGGAGCTGCGCATGCAGGCTCACGAAAAAGCCGCTCTGCACGTTGCGCGTTTTCTGGAGTCGCACCCGGCCATCGCGCGCGTCATCTACCCCGGCCTCGCCTCGCATCCGCAACACGCGCTGGCCCTCCGCCAGATGCAGAACTTCTCCGGCATGCTGACCTTCCAGACCAAAGCCCCCGGCGGTCCGCTTGCCGAGCAACTCTACAAAAAACTCCGCGTCTTTACCTATGCGGTTTCGCTCGGCAAACAGCGCAGCCTCCTCTGGCACATCCCCACCGACGCCATCATGGAAAGCTCCTTCCACCTCACCGGCAAGGCGCTCGAAAGCTTCCGCGCCTACGCAGGCGACGGCGTCTTCCGCGTCTCCATAGGCCTCGAAGCTCCCGAGGATCTCTGCCGCGATCTCGATCAGGCGCTTGAGAGCTAAAGCATTTTTCCCATTGCTGTAGAGCGAAAGCAGAATGCCGAGGGTCTTTTTCCTCAAAAAAAAGACCCCTTGCACGCAATCGAACTCTGCACGTGTATTGGAAAAATGCTCTAAAGCACTTTGAAGTTCGCTGCGTTTTTGAAAGAACATGGCTTCAGCCGTGTCGAAGATCGCCAGAAAAATCGCAGGCTCCAGCCCCTGCGGAACAACGCTTCTGCGGAAATAAAGCTCGTGCCAAGACCCATCCTCGCGGCGGTCGCCCCCACCGCCGCGATAAAATAAAAACTGCGTGGTGATGGAGTTCACCCTGAACCGCCCCCGGCTCGTCCGGAGGCTGATGACTCCTGGCAGGGCAAGCCTGTCGTCGAGTCATCGCGTGCGCATGCCCTGCAAACCACCCAAAGGAGAACCTCGTGCAGAAGTATCTTTTGATTGCCCTGGGCGGCGCGCTCGGATCCATGGCCCGCTACTGGGTCGGCTCGGCCATCTCCGGCCGCATGGGCGCCAAGTTTCCCTACGGAACCTTCGTCATCAACGTCACCGCCTGCCTCATCATCGGCTTCACGCTGACCCTGCTCGGCAAGCGCGTCGAGCTCAGCCCCGCCTGGCGCTATCTCATCCCCGTCGGCTTCATCGGCGCTTATTCCACCTTCTCGACCTATGAGTGGGAGACGCTGGCAACCCTGCGTTCCGGCGCCGTCGCCCTCGCCGCCCTCTACGCCGGCGGCAGCCTCGTCGCGGGCCTCGTCGCCACCTGGGGCGGCGTCGCATTGGCAGAACTTTTGTAAAGCCAGGGACTAGGGATCAGGGACCAGTAAAGAAACTGCTCCCTGTCCTCCGTTACCGCCCGTCCTCCTGAGCGAACGGGGCCCCAGACGTTTTCATCAGCCTGGGGGTGGTGCGTCGAAAGCCTGCCCTGAGCGCAGTCGAAGGGGATCTGCGGTTGCATTTTCGCAAAGCCTCCGCACTCGCATGGCCCGCAACCTCAGCGGCACCCTCCCCCCCCAAAAAATCAGAACCGCCGGACTGCGGTCTGTGCTGTTTCCGCTTGCGTTCCGGGCTGCAACGGTGCTTCAATGCATGCGTTGCAGCTCGACGTGGCGCATGCGCCGGGTCGAGCAAAGGAGCCACCATGCTCGCGACCGGAAACGCTCTCAAAGTCACCCTCTATCTCAGCGACGCAGCTCGTCATCACGGTATGCCCGTCTACGCCGATGTCCTCGATTTCCTCTTCCACAGCGGCATCGCCGGCGTCACCGTACTCAAGGGCGTGGCCGGCTTCGGCGCGGAACACCGCATGCACTCGGCCCACATCCTCGACATCAGCGACCAGTTGCCCATCCTGGTCAAGTTCATCGACACAGAAGAGAAGGTCGAGGCCATTCTGCCCGAGCTTGAGCGCCGCACCGGCAGCGGCCTCATCGAGGTCGAGCCCACCCGCGTCATCGTCCCCACCCATCAACAGGCCCCATCTCCGCGCTAAGGCATTTTTCCAATTGCTGTAGAGCGAAAGCAGGCTGCCGAGGGTCTTTTTCATCAAGAAAAAGCCCCCCTGCACATATCTTGACGAGGGCACGGTGACTCGGATTTTGCTCTGGAAAAGCTCTGAACCACGCACGAAGACCCGCGTTTGAAAGCGTACGAATTGCGCGGTTGCAAAAAAAGTGCGGCGGCAAACAGGTCTTGTGTCAGGGCCCGACTTCAGTCGGGCCGAAAAGCTCTTGCATGATGGGCAGGGCTTTAGCCCCTGTTGGAGCGCGCCCAAAAAATCAGGATGCAAGCAGCCGTCTGCGGACCTTCCGCCCCTCAACCGCCGTCTGTCCCCGACAGCACAACTTTTTTTTCGCGTCAGCGTTTTACTATCCTAGAAACGGTTTTTCGATCCGCCGGGTGAGCTCTCGATCCACGCTCTTGTCTTCTGGCCATCGCAGCGTTGCACACGGCCAAAGATGATTCCATGCCAGCCCCATCGCGCGTCCACCGCCGGTTTCCCTTGCACGCTCCGGCGCTTACAACAGAAGGAGACGAAGCCCAGGTGCTTCCAAGAGCCGATCCGCATCTCATGCGGCGCGTCCGCATCCGTGCACTCGCACTGCTGCTTTTGCTGGCAGGCGCGGCTTCGTGCGCCTGCGCCCAGGCCGCTCTGCTGCTCGAAGAGCCCTATGGCCTCTTCGGCGCCGTCAATCCCACCGGACACACCGCCATCTATCTGGCCCGCGTCTGCGCCGAAACTCCGCTCAAGCTCCGTCGCTGCCAGCCCGGCGAACTCGGCGTCGTTCTCTCCCGCTATCAGGGCATCAGCGGCTATGACTGGATCGCCATGCCGCTCGTGCCCTATCTCTACGCCACCGAGCGCGTTGAAGACGCTCCCGCCCACGCGGATCGCGAAACCGTGCATCGGCTGCGCAGTCGCTACCACGAAGCGCATCTGCTCGCGCTTGGCGAAGATCTTTCCGAAGGAAACTTCCTGCATGGCGGCTGGGCTCAGTTGATCGGCGCCTCCTACGAGCGGCGCATCTACGCCTACCGCTTCAACACCACCCCGGCGCAGGACGATGCGCTGATGGCGCGCCTCAACGCCGACCCCAATGCCAGCCACTTCAATCTGTTCTTCAACAACTGCGCGGACTTTGCCCGTGGCGTGCTCAACGATTACTTTCCCCGGCACTTTCGCCGCGCCATCTTGCCCGACGCCGGCCTGACCACGCCCAAAATGACCACCGAGCGGCTGATGCGCTACAGCCGCAAGCATCCCGAACTCGGCCTCACCGTCTACGAGCTGCCGCAGATTTCCGGCTACCGGCGCAACAGTATCGCCAACAAAAACGTTGCCGAGGCGCTGACGACCAAATCCATCTACGTGGTGCCTCTGGCCGTCGTCAATCCCTATCTCACCTCGGCGCTGATCGTTGACTACTTTGCCCGCGGCCGCTTCCGCATCGTGCCCCGCAGCCCGGTCGCGCTCATCCCCACCACGCTCGCCGCGCTTGCCGAAGACCCCGGCGAAACCGATCGCTCCATGCCCGCACTGGCCAACCTCGGCGCGCCTCCGCTCGATGAACTCCCCGGCACCGCGCACCCCCTGCGCCCCGGCATCGTCACCTTCGAGTAGAAAGCGAAAGGCAAGCGACGAGATTTTAGCCATTCAAGCCTTTTTCCAATTGCAGTAGAGCGAAAGCAGAATACCAAGGGGCTTTTTCCTCAAGAAAAAGACCCCTTTGTACGCAACCGAACACTGCACGTGTATTGGAAAAATGCTCTAGGGAACCACTGCGAAACGGCTCGAAAACGGCCAAAATTTCGCTATCAGAGCAACATCAAGGGAAAATCAGGGGTCTTCCGCAGCCTGTGAAGCCCCGAGGAAGTTGAGATTGATGAAAGGGTACGGCCTTCAGGCCGTACCCTTCACCCTTTCTCGCCAGAGCAACCACTATCCGGCCATCGGGTAGTCGAGGGCCTCGGGGATCATGATGGAGGCGACGTTGGCGGCGGCGCGGTCCTTGGCCAGACGGGCTCCAGCCAGGCTGAGCGTGAGCTGGTTCTGGAGGGCGAAGAACTCACGGACGGCGGCGTCTTCATGCTGCTGGACGCTGGCCTTGCGGGACTGGTAGCCAAAGGCCAGCTCGGCGGCGATGCGTGCCGCTTCGCCAGAGACCGAGGCAGCCTGAACGCCGCAGAGGTCGCCGAGGAACTGCAGGGTGCCTTCGAGGCCTTCGGCGACGACCGGATCCTGCGCGCCACGGGCCTCAAGCTCAAGGACGTCGAGGATCTGGCAGCGGGAGGCCATGAGGCCGCAGAGCGCGTCGGCGAGCGAGAAGGTCACGCCCTGGCGCTGTCCGTGGTAGAGCTTGGCGCCGTTGGCGTCGGTGTGGCTGTCGAGATAGCTGTAGGTCCAGAGCCAGAGCTCGAGGGCCTCGGCCAGCAGACCTGCACCAAGGTTGGGATGGGTCTGGTCAACGGTGCGCAGATCCGCGATGCTGTTGCGGAGCTGGGCGAGGAAGACGGGGCTGGTCATGGTGATGGTGAGCTGGCGGCGCTGAACGGCCTCGGGGCCCTCGTAGGTGGCCTCGAGCTGGGCGTCCATCCACTTGTTGGCGACAAAGCCCGGGCAGTCCTCGGTGATGCCGTAGCCGCCCATGAGGCTGACGGCCTCGCGAAGCAGGTTGGCGCCGTGGCCGGTATCCCAGAGCTTGGTGGCCGGGCAGAGGACGTTGGCCTCGGCATCGAGCAGCACGTACTGGACGAGCGGATCGGCCTCGAGCTCGGCGCGACGGGGATCGCCCGCGGGCAGCGCGAGGACTTCGAGCGCGAGCTTTTCAACCTCGCGGAGGGCCTTGAGTTCGGCGCGACCGCCCTGAATGCCGCGCTCTTTGAGCAGGGCGGACTTCTGTTTTTCGACGGGCTCAAGCTGGTCGAAGAGCCGGGCGGTGGCAAAGCCGAGCGACGCTGCAGCCTCGCCGGTGGACCAGACGTCGACGAGGCGATGGAGCGCGTCCTCGCGTTGCTGGATTCCCTGCTCATAGCGGACGGAGCCGGGCTTGGAACCTTCTGCGCCGCGATAGCGCTCGCGATGGTAGCGGATGACGGGCTCGACGACCGAGAGCAGCTTGGAGGCGGTCATGACGCCGACGGGAACGCGGGTGCGACGGAAGACGGCCTCGATGACCTCAGAGTGGCTGAAGTTGGGAACGATGACGCCGTCCTTGACGGTGTAGCCGCCGATGATGCGGCTGGCGGGCACCTTGAGCTTGAAGATGGGGTCGCCGGTCGAGGAGAGCTGATGGACGAGCTTTTTGGTGGGCGTACCGCGATCATAGGTGCCTTCGTCGCCCTCTTCGAGGATGATCATGCAACTGCCCTTGATGCGCTCGTCGGCAGAGATGACGGCGGCGGTGACGAAGTTGGCGAAGGCAATGCCGGTGATGAAGCGGCCGCGCTTGTCGACTTCGAGCATGGGCTCGGCGCCCTCGTTCCACTCGACGACGGTCATTTTGCCGCTGAGCATGCCGGCATCGACACCGGCGTAGGGAATGGGCTCGGTGAGGGCAAAGGCGCCGCGCCAGGGGGTGCGATCTTCACCGGGCTGGGGCGGGGCCGAGAGGGTCTTGTAGCGGGTGACCTGCTCCTGGGTGCCGCGCTCGTGAATGGGCGCGAGGGCGAGGAAGCTGGCGAGCGAGGCAGTGGCCGCGCCACCGTCGACCCAGGCCAGCTCAAAGGCGGCGAGCGACAGGGCGAGGTTCTTGGGGCCGGCGATGAAGCCGCCCTCCTCGGGCTCCATGAAGGCGGCGGTAACGCCGGCGCGGTCGAACTCCTCCATCATGGAGGCTTTTCCGGGAGTCCACTCATGGGTGTTGCGCTCACCGGCGGCGACCAGGCGGGCAACGGTGCCGCGGGCGACGCCGCGGGCCGACTGGACCAGCATTTGTAGATCGAAGCGATCGGCGAAGCGCCAGAGAATCTGACGAAGAGGGTCGCCGGGCAGGGTCACCATGGATTTTGTCTCGGATTCCGCGACTGTAGGCATAGATTTTTCCTTGATTGCACGTTGATTTTCTTGTACGAGGCCAGAGCGGGCCTGTGACTCGCGTCACCCCGGCCGAGGAAGCATCTCATGCAATGGCAACGGATGGGAATGGGCACGCGGCCATGTGATTCGCGTCACCGCGCAAGGTGGCTCCACGGGCATCTTCTGCGGGCGTGAAAAACCGGCACATATTCTGGAGCATTGCGGCGATGCTGCTGTTGCTAACAGCGGTGGCTGCGCGTGGCGAGCAGAAGCTGAAGAACGAGGATTGCCTTGCCTGTCATGCGGACGCGTCGCTGACGAAGGATGTGAACGGCAGGCCGGTGAGTTTGTCCGTGGACGCGACGAAGTTCGGCCACTCGGTGCATGGCGCGATCTTCCAGTGCGTCGACTGCCACACGGACGTGAAGTCGCTGGCGCACGAGACGCCGCCGAAGAAGGTGAGCTGCACGAACTGCCATCAGGAGGCGCACGACGCCTATCTGGCGAGCACGCACGCACGGGCCAGCAAGACCGGGCGCAACCCGGCTGCCAACTGCGAGGACTGCCACGGCGGCGTGCATGAGATTCTGCCGGGAACCGATGCCAACGCGCCGGTGAATCGCGCGAAGATTCCCACCACCTGCGGGCGCTGCCACGGCGAAAAATTTCTGATGGAGTCGAACGGGATGAGCACGCAACCGTTCGTCAGCTATCAGGCCAGCGTGCATGGGCGAGCGGTGGAACATGGCTCGCAGAAGGCCGCCGTGTGCACGGACTGCCACGGCGCACACCAGATTTTGCCGGCCTCCGATGCGCGGTCGCCGATCTCAAAACAGCATGTGCCGGCAACCTGCGGCAAATGCCATGCGGATGTGAACAGCGCCTTCATGGGGAGCATTCACGGGCAGGCGCTCACGCGCGGCAACTCACTGGCGCCGAGTTGCACCGACTGCCACGGCATTCACTCGATTCAATCACACAAGGACGCGAATGCGCCGACGGCCGAGGGCAATCTGGCGCGGGAGACCTGCGGGCGGTGCCATGAGGGCGCGCGGCTGAGCAGGGAGTTTGGCCTGCCGGGCAACAGCGTGCAGAGTTATCTGGACACCTATCACGGGCTGGCGAAGGAAGGCGGCTCGGTGATGGCGGCCAACTGCGCGAGCTGCCACGGGGTACACAACATTCTGCCGTCGAGCGATCCGCATTCGACGGTGAACGCGGCGCACTTGGAGGCGACCTGCGGCAAGTGCCACCAGGGGGTGACGCAGAAGTTTATCCAGACGAAGGTGCACCAGAACGGTGGCCTGCGCACACGCGATATAGGCACGCGGGTGGTGAGCTGGGTGCGGGTGATTTATCTGGTGCTGATTGTGGGCGTGATCGGCGCGATGCTGCTGCATAACGGGCTGATCTGGCGCTACAAGGCGCGGGCGCGGCGCAGGACGATGAATCCGACGATGACGCGGATGAGCGTGCAGCAGCGCTGGCAGCATCTGGTGCTGGTGGCGAGCTTTCTTGTGCTGGTGGTGACCGGCTTTGCGCTGAAGTACCCGGATGCGTGGTGGGTGACTTTGCTGGGGCTCGGCGAACAGGTGCGCGCGCTGGTGCACAGGATCGCGGGCGTGGTGCTGATGGGCGCGGGCCTCTATCACCTGCTCTATCTGGTGATGCTGGCGGAGGGACGCAAGCTGATGCGCGATTTGGCGCCGAGGCCGCGCGACGGCTTTGATGCGGTGGGCACGATGCTTTATTACCTTGGCCTGCGCACGACGAAGCCGGAGTACGGACGGTTCAGCTACGCCGAGAAGGCCGAATACTGGGCGCTGGTGTGGGGCACGGCGCTGATGGGCGTGACGGGCGTGATGCTGTGGGCCAAGGTCTGGGTGGGCAACAGTTTTGCGCGGTGGTGGGTGGATGTGGCCACGGCCGTCCACTTCTACGAGGCGATTCTGGCGACGCTGGCGATTCTCGTCTGGCACATGTATCAGGTGATCTTCGACCCGGATGTGTATCCAATGAACTGGGCGTGGTTCGACGGGAAGATGCCGGTGGAGCACTACAAGAAGGAACATGGGCGGGAGGAAGAGGACGAAGGGACTAGGGACTGAGGGACGTAGGGACCAGGGACTTGAGGGACGTAGGGACTGAGAAAACTGAAGACTCGTGGGCGGTGGATTGTGCTGCTGCCGGGTTTGGCAAGGGAATTTCATCGCGCACCTACGGCGCGCGGCGGGGCTGCTTCCCCGGGTTTCGCTACGCGGCACCCGGGGCTATGATCTTCGTGCCCCGGCGGGGCACAGCGGAGACTGTTGGGCCTTTGGGAAACTCTGCAGCCCCCCTCTGGGGCTAAACAGGCTGCGGAAAAAACTTACAAGTCTGACGTGAGTCACATCATTTTCTTTGACGAACGGTTATCAATTATCTATGCGCGGCAACAATCAGCAACAGACAGCGATGTTCCGTTATTTAACCTTGGCTCAGCAGATACCGGCAGATCATCCGGCGCGTCGGATTCGCGTCTTGTTGGATCGCGCGCTGGGGCGACTGGGTGCGGAGTTTGAAAAGCTCTACTCCGACCAGGGCCATCTGTCGATTGCTCCCGAACGCCTGTTACGCGCCACGTTGTTGATCATTCTCCATTCGATCCGCCCGGAGCGGCAGTTGATGGAGCAGAGGAATGACAACCTGCTTTCCGCTGCCTTGTTGGTTTAGAAATGGACGATGCGGTGTGGGATGTAACAGTGTTCACCAAGAATCGGGAGCGGTTGATCACCAGCGAGATCTGCCAGAAGTTACTCGAGTCCGTGCTGGTCGAGGCCCGGTCGCACGAACTGTTGAGCGAGGAGCATTGCACCGTGGATAGGACGCTGCTCGAAAACAGCCAAAATTTCGCTGTCAGAACAACATCAAGAGAAAATCAGGAGTCTTTCCGCAACCTCTTTAGCCCCCGTTCAGCCAATCTTTTCGAATAGTTAACATGTTTCCTTCGGGAGACGATGAAACTACCATAGGCATAAACCAGCGCCCCGGCTTCAGAATCCTTCCCCCAGCCCCTCGGGTGCCAAACGACGATGCTTTCTCTTGGAGAGGAAGAACCATGAGCGCGAAACAATTCTTCTCCGGCAAGCCGCAGGTTCCGTCTGCGGTTTCTCCGGATCCGGGCGCACAAGCGCCACCCCCCACCGCGCCACAGCCTGCACCCGCCGCTGCCGCCGCACCCGCAGCTCCGCCGCAAGCCCCTGCCGCCGCAGCCCCCCAGCCCGCACCGCAACAGGCTGTACCTCCGCCGCCCGCTCCCCCCGAGCCCCAGCCGCAGGCGCCCTCGCCCGCCGTCGAGCGCCAGTCCATGGACGTCGACATCGCCTGCGTCGGCTTCGGTCCGGCCACCGGCGGTTTTTTGACCGAGCTGACCCGCGCCATGCAGGCCACCCCCGACGACCCCGCCTTCCAGAGCCGCGTCGCCCCCGGCATGCCCCTGCAGGTCATCTGCTACGAGCGCGCCGACGACCTCGGTGCCGGCGTCAGCGGTGTCGTCACCCGCGGCCGCGCCATCCGCTCCTGCTTCCCCTCGCTCAACCCTGAAGACATCACCATGGGTGCCGAGGTCCGCAAAGAGCGTGTCTTCTACATGCTCGACCCGCACAAGGCCAGCAACCGCTCCTTCCTGCTCCGTTCCGCCGATCGCCTCCTCAACTTCTTCGGCCCCTTCGTCGGTGTCTACAACGCCGCCTACGAGCTCCCCTGGACCCCCGAGTTCCTCCACAAGGACGGCGGCATGATCCTGTCCCTCGGCCAGTTCAACCAGTGGGTCGCCTCCAACCTCATGTCCACCGGCATGGTGCAGATCTGGCCCGGCATGCCCGTCGACCGCCCGCTCTACAACGGCGCGGCCGTCAGCGGCATCCGCCTCGCCGACCAGGGCGTCGACAAAAACGGCAAGCCCGAGGCCGGTTTCATGCCCGGCATGGACGTTCGTGCCCAGTTGACCGTCGTCGGCGACGGCCCCGTCGGCCAGGTCGGCCACGCCCTCGACAGCAAAACCGGCGCGGCCGCCAAGCGCAACGAGTGGGCCCTCGGCATGAAGTTCGTCATCGAGCTGCCGCCCGACCCCACCAACCCCCTCGGCATCGATCAGGAATCCCTCATCAACGACGGCGTCATTCAGGGCGGTGAAGGCAGCTCCCCCCTCACCCCCGGCACCGTCTGGCACACCTTCGGCTATCCCGAGCCAGAGATCTTCGGCTTCCTCTACGTCCATCCCGGCCGCATCGTCTCCGTCGGCATCTTCGTCCCCTCCTGGATGGGCGATCCGCATCGCACCGCCTATCGCTATCTCCAGCACTACATCCAGCACCCGCTCCTCTGGCAGCACCTCAAAAACGGCACCCTCCGCTCCTGGGGCGCCAAGTCGCTTGAAGAGTCCGGCAAGCGCGGCGAGCCTCTCTTGGCAGGCAACGGCTTTGCCCGCATCGGCGAGGGCTCCGGCTCCACCAACATGCTCACCGGCTCCGGCGTCGATGAGGCCTGGGCCACCGGCACACAACTGGCCGACGCCGTCGTCGAACTGCTTCGTGCCAATGCGCCCTTCACCCAGGAGAACCTCAACAACACCTACGTCCAGCGTCGCCGCTCCAGTTGGGTCGAGCAGGGCGCCGTCGAGGCCAAAAACGCCCGCAACGGCTTCCACGATGGCTTCGTCAAGGGCCTCATCGGCATGGGACTGGCCGGGCTCACCGGCGGTCTGCTCTCCGTCGGTGCCAACGTTCCCCCCGCCAGCCGCCAGATTCGCCGCTCCAGCGCAATGGATCTCGGCGTCTCGCCCGAAAAGCTGGCCGCCGATGCCATGGCCGTCGGTCGCCCCCTCCACGACCTCGTCATGGACGCTCGTGGCTGGCCCGCCATCGAATACGACGACAAGCTCCTCATCTCCCATCAGGATGTCCTGCTCAAAGGCGGCAAGGTGCAGGCCATGCCCGGCTATGCCGACCACGTCGTCTTTCTGCACAAGGAAAACTGCCACCGCTGCGAAGAGAAGACCTGCATCTCCATGTGCTCCGGGCAGGCCATCACCCTCGGCACCGACGGCTTCCCGGCCTTCGAGCGCGAAAAGTGCATCCACTGCGGCGGTTGCCTCTGGAACTGCGCCAATCCCCCCGAAGGCGAAACCTCCAACGTCAGCTTCCGCGCCGGCTCCGGCGGCCTGCACTCGGTCGAAAACTAAAAAGCAGGGACTAAGTGACTAAGGGACCAGGGACTAGGACGAAGGGAACAGTGGACAGCAAACAGTCTGTCCACTGCTCTCTGTTTCTACATGGCCCCGATCCATCGGTTTTGCTTGAGCCGGTCGCGTTCCATAGCCTCGGGGATACACCGTTGTGGTGGTTTGCGCGCCGGAAGCAAAAGGCCGTTCCTTCGCTCAATGGAGCGCCGTTGCAACTCCACAAGCTCATCCAGCGTTCTCTGCAAAAAGGCGTGGTCGTGCAACCGGTTCAGGCATTCGGCAAAGTGACTCAACCCCGAGGCGCATCTCCACTCTTCGGGAATCGAGACGACATCCTCCCAGAGCTGTTCCGTATCGATCTGTTCAACACGTTGCAGCCACGTCCGCAGTTCACCCGGTTCGGGCTCGGTGTAGATGCGGTCGTCGAGATAGCGCGGCGCAATCGGGTGCGGAACCGCTTCTCCGTTTGGTCCGCCAAACATGTCGCCGTGATCGATGAAGATGGCAAGATAGCCTTGGGCCGTATCGCAAAAAATGGCTTGCCGGTTATCGGAGTGTGCGGCGCAGCGATCCAGCAGCCAGGCCAGCCAGAAGCTCTTTCGGTTGGCTACCCGTCCCATGCTGCTTCCCGCCAGAATCTCAAAAATGCGCAGTCTTCCCAGAAAGTGCGATGCAAAACAGAGCCCTGGCCGGGGTGCCTGTTTGCCCAAGCTGCTCGTCATCCAGCAGTCCCGGTTTTCCTCGATAAAGCTCGAGGAAATTCTCACCGTCTGCCAACCGGCAACCGCCAGTCCGCAGGCACGATAAAGAAGATTGCCGCAGCACTCGTTGAAGAGCACGTTTCGACCGTGCGGATTATCAAAAAACTTCACGACGTACTGTTGCCCGTCGTCTGCCGACGCAAGAATGGGTTGGCACGCTCCCCGCAGTTTCTTGACATGGCCCGTTAGCGAAGGATAAAGAGTCCTCCAAGCTGACATAGTTGTTCCCCCCAGGTCTAACCTGTCGCAGATCTGCGGTGGGGACGTAGGCTTTGCTATTCAGCAGAGCAATGCCTTGGAACAGATTGGCCAGCTGCCAAAAGAACGCCGCAGCCTGAGGCTACGGGAAAGCTGCTTGTGCAATTGAACAGGCTCGGCCATCTTAAGTAAAAAAAACAAAAAATTTAAAGTTATTTAGATTAAAAATACTGTGGAAAACAGGTGACAAATTTGAGCCACCTGCTTTGTTACACATTTTTGAGGACTTGTACGCATTCCCATTACGGGCGTTTTTCGGCTGCGGCTTCTCCGCCCCCCCCCTTGCCCCCCAGGCACAAAAAGCTGGAAGCTAAAGGCTAGGAGCTACAACCCCATGTTCTACTCCGTCCTTCTCGGTGGCGAACACCCCCGCGCCAAACTCGAACTCCACGACATCGTCTTCCTCTTTGCCGACCGTATCGAAGATGCCTACGACCGGCTCCGCGCCGCCTGGTTCGCCGCCCCCGCCAAGGTGCACATCGACGGCTGGATCGAGCTCGACGGCCTCGACGGCTACCGCATCGAGCCATCGGAGGAGCCCCTCGCCCCCGGCCAGCCGCGTCTCTACTGCGCCCAGCTCGGTGGCTATGCAGCCTCGGTCTTCGGGGAGGCGCACCCCTTCCACCTCGTCGTCGCCCCCAACGCGGCCACCGCCAAGCGGCAGGCAAAGCAGGCCGCCGCCGGCTCCCTGCTCTCTCTGCATACCGACGCACTCATCGACGTCGATCGTCATCTTTTGGACTCATCCACTCATCTTCGTCTCACGCGCGGCGAGCACCGGGCCCCCATTGTTCGCAGCGAATATCGACAGATGATTTGAGCCTGCAGCCCCCCCACGCACGCCCGGGGAATTTACACTACTGTTAACAATTCTTCACCGAGGACATATCGTGCCTACTCCACTGCAGATCGTTGTCTGTGCCGGCATCGTGCCGGATCCGTTGCAAACTCTCGAGCCGGTCATGACCGCCACCGGACCCGGTCTCAAAAATGAAATGATGCTGCCCGCCGTCCTCGACCCCTGGGCCGCCAGCGCGCTCTACGAGGCCGCCGCCCTCGCGCAAAAGAATCCCGGCTCCAAACTCTGGCTCCTCTCGCTTGGTCCCAAGGGCAAGCTCCAGCAGGTCATGATGACCATCGCCCAGAAGGTCGCCATTGAGCTCGTTCCGGTCGACGGCCCCATCGGTGGTTTCCCCGATGCCCACTCCACCGCCGCCGCACTCGCCGAGGCCATTCAGGCCATCCCCGGCATCGATCTCGCCAGGCTCTTCCTCTTCGGCGGTTGGGAATCGGCCTCGCGCGGCGCTGGCGTCACCCTCCAGCTCATCGGCGAGCGGCTCGGCATCACCGAACAGTTTCAGGGCGTCGATCAGATCACCCTCGCCGATAATGGCAGCTTCGAGGTCCTCGAGCGCGTCGAAGGCGGCAAGCATCAGGTCTCGGTCTGCTCCAGCACGCCTGCCGTCCTCGGCTGGGCCACCGGCAATCTCGCCGAGCCGCGCAACAATCCGCAGATCGGCATGATGAACATGCGTACCGTCATGCCCGCCCTGCAGCGCGCCAAATCCGTCCAGCTCGACGCCAACACGCTCAACTACGCCTCGGCCAATCTGCCCCAGCAGGTCCGCCAGACCCAGGTTGAAAAAAACATGAGCCCGGCCGCCATCGCCGCCGAACTCGTCGCCTGGATGGGTCTCTAGTTCGCAGCAGAAAAACGCCCGTCGACTGTCCACTCTTTTTGCTGTCATCCTGAGCAACCGGGCCATAACAACAAAGGCCTGTCATCCTGAGCGAACGGGGCCCCAGGCGTTTTCTTCAGCCTGGGGGTGGTGAGTCGAAGGATCTGCGGTTGTTTTTCGGCGGGGATCTGCGGTTGCACTTCGGAAGTGGATCTGCGGTTGCCTTTCAACCGCCTTCCAACCGGCAGAACGCAAGCGGACCGTACGCACAGTTTTTGGGGAAAGGGCACGGCGTGCGCCGTTCCGCAAGAGCCCCAAAAACATCTGCCGCACTTTACCCCGGCCTCCGGCCGGACACATGCGAGAGCGCCGCGCGCTCCCAAAGGATTTGCACCGATGGAATCGATTCTTGTCTTCACTCATACCGATGAATCCGGCAAGGCGCTCACCAAGGCCTCGCTCGAGGCCATTGCCGCCGGAGAAAAGTTCGCCGCCCTGCTCGGTTGCGCCTGGAGCGTCGCCCTACTCGGCCCCGCCGACGCCCTGCATGATGTAGGCGATTGCGGCGCCCAGTTCTACGTCGTCGACCAGGAGGCCTTCGCGCAGCCCCGCTACGCCACCGACGCCGCCGTGCTCGAAACCCTCTGCCGCACCACCGGCGCCACCATCGTCCTCGCCCCGCACAGCGCCCGCGTGGCCCGCGTGGCCGCCGGTGTCGCTCACCGGCTTGGCGGTTTCATCGATACCCACATCACCGGCTTCGGCGGCGACGCTACCCTTACCGTCAGCCGCTGGTTCTATCGCCAGCGCATCGAGGCCGCGCTCTCCCGCACCGCCCGGCCCTGGTTCCTGCTTCTCGAACCCGGCTCGCACGCCCCCTTCGCCCTCATTGAGAGCGCCACGGCCAAAAACATTCAGAAGGTCACCGTCGAGTTGCCCGCCACCCGCACCACCGTCACCGGAACCCGCGCCCCGCAGCAGGGCCAGCAAACCATCCGCCCCGATGCCAGCCTCCTGTTTGTCGCCGGTGCCGGATGGACCAAGAAGCAGGCCAACGGCCAGGTGCGCACCGACGATGCCGCCCGCATCATCCTCGGCTTCCTCAACAACTCCGGTGCCTCGCTCGGCAGCTCCAAGTCGCTCGTCGATCAGGGCGGTGAGGGCAACTCCGTGCTCCCCTTCCTGACCCACATGAACCAGATCGGGCAGACCGGCGCCACTCCCCGCCACCCCCGTGGCCTCGCCACCTGCTGCCACGGCGAAGAGCCCCACGTCGTCGGCTGGCGCTTCATCGCCGACCGCCGCGCCATCTCCCTCGACCCCAACTGCGGCTGGACCCGTGGCAAGGCCGACGTCGTCTACATCGCCGACGCCTTCGAGGTCATGGAAAAGGTCAACGAACTGCTCGCCACAAGACAGCAATAGAAACTGGGAACGGAAGACAGTGAGCAGTGAACCGTGCATAGACTGTTCACTGCCCACTTCCCCGGAGAATGTCCCCACTCACACCGCGTTGTCATCCTGAGCGAACGGGGCCCCAGGCGTTTTCTTCAGCCTGGGGGTGGTGAGTCGAAGGATCTGCGGCGGCTCTTCGGCGCGGATCTGCGGTTGCCATTTAAGGCGCGACCGGCACCGCGCTCGGTCCCCCGAAGCCACCGTTCTGCAGCAAAAAAATAACCGTTTTTCGCGCGTTTTTCGCACGCAAAAACATGTTTTCGCACGTTTTTGCCACTAAGCCGCGCGACGCTCGGTCCGTAACTGCCTGATTCTCCATAGACCTACAGCCGCCATCGGAATCACTCCCAGCCACAACCCGAGCGTGCCGCTGTGCTCGTTCCAGTCCAAAAACGGAACCCAGAGTAACGACCCCAGAAACATTCCGAGCAGAATAAACGTCCCCAATTCAAGCAGATAGTGCACACCAATGAACAACGGACCGGCCTTCAGCTTCTCGCCCGAGCTCTGCTCCACCGACCAGAGCAGCCGGTTGCGGTACGGCCACACCTCGCTGAGTTTAAGTCGAACCTCTGCACCAACTTCCAGCAATGCCGCCACCCGCACCGAGGTATACACGTTTTCCAGCACCCGATCCCCTATCTTCATGTAAGGAAAGCGCATAACCACCGTTCCGCCCTGTGTCGCCATCACCGCCGGCCCAATCCGCGTCAGTACCCCCACATAGCTGACCATCGCAACTCCTCTCTCGAAAGGACTTATCGGCCCCACTCGGCAATCGATCAATCGCCTGCCGCCAACAATCCGTGCTATAACCAACGGTAAGCGAGGTGTGCGGATATGGTGGAAACGCTTTTGCCTACAGGAGTTGCCGTTGGTTCCGGGCCAGAGGAGTTGCTGACAGAACGCGTGCACCGTGCGGCGTCGCACGCCTATCGCGCGCCGTTTGCACGCGACATCGGCCGCATTCTGCACGCGCGCGCCTTTCGTCGGCTGGCGGGCAAAACCCAGGTATTTACACGACTTCCGGGCGACGCGTCGGTCGATCACTTTCGCAGCCGGCTCACGCACACGCTTGAAGTCGCACAGATTGCGCGCACCGTTTCCCGAGCCCTCGGCCTGAATGCCGACCTGGCCGAAGCCCTTGCATTATCACATGATATCGGCCACCCACCCTTTGGCCATGCCGGCGAAAAGGCACTCGACAAGGCGCTGCGCGCGCACGAACTCCGCTTTGACCACAACCTCCACGCGCTGCGCATCGTCGACTGGTTCGAGGAGCGCTACCCGGCCTTTCGCGGACTGAATCTGACGCTTGGGCTGCGCGAGGGCATCGTCAAACACTCGCGCGATTACGCTCCGGGCGCGCACCCGGAGCTGGCCGAGTTCTTCCTCGACCGCTTTCCACCGCTTGAGGCACAACTGATTGATTTGGCGGATGAAATTGCCTATCTAACGGCCGACCTCGACGACGGACTCGGCTCGGGGATTCTCACGCTCGAGGAGATTCGCGCGGCGGTGCCGCTGTTCCGCAAGTTCCACGACGAGGCACTGGCGAGCTATCCCGATGCCGCGCCCAAGCTGGCGGTTTCCGATGCGATCCGGCGACTGCTCGACCTGCTGGTGACCGACCTGCTGCACGAGACACGGCGGCGTGTGCTTGCGGCCGGCATTACAACGCTCGACGGCGTGCGGCAGGCGCCGGAGCGGCTGGCCGCGCTCTCGCCCGCCATCGAGGCACATCGCGCGGAGACGAAGAAGTTTCTCTATGCGCGGCTCTACAATTCGCCCGCGATGGAGGCCGAGCACGCCACGGCAGCCGAGATCGTCACGACGCTGTTCGCCACCTTTGTCGAGGAGCCGCGACTGCTGCCCGAGGACCATCAGGCGCAGATTCCGGCCGAGGGGCTGGCGCGGACGGTGGCCGACTACATCGCCGGCATGACCGACGCGTTCATCTATGCGCAGTGGCAACGCTCCAGCCCTCGCTAGTTTTTTCTGTCCGATGGGAAGAGAAAGAGCGAACAGCAGTTATTTCGCGGAAAGAAACTCGACGCGGGCAAGATCGGCGGCAGGCTGGAAGCCGTAGTCGACGTTCAGCAGAAGGTGATCGTGATTGTCCATCGTCAACTCCAGCGCGAAGGCATCAACATAGCCCAGGCCGTGGTCCACCTTGAATTCGTTGGGATGCACGGCCATTGGACTTGGACCAATAGCCGCTAATTTCCCCTTCAAGCGCAATGTATCAACGAAAGAAGTCCCTCTTTCTGTAGATCTCGTGATCGGGCACAAAGCCGTGCCCCCATCTCATAAGCCTTCTTGCAGTCCAGCGGAAAAATCTCTTCGTGGCGCTTCTGCTTCGCCTCTGCATCCCATACGGAAGATACGTATTGCGAGTAGTCATTGAATTGGTAAGTGTCGGTACTCAACAACACCTCACAGTTTCCGAACACCTTCTCCATAAAGGCCTGAGAGACAGCAACGGTCTTGTCCTGCTGATAGGCTGTCATATCCTGCTCTGCGATGTTCATCGTATAGAACAGAGCAGTTCGAATCTTCCGCGGAAAAATCGAGGCATACCCCTCCGTATAGGTCAGATACGGGAAAAGGAGTCGTTCCATCAACGAACGCATTTCCCCTGTTTCGCTATTAAAATAAATCGGACTCCCTAAAATAAGAACATCAGTCTGTGAAACCTTCTGAAGAATCGGCGCAAGGCCATCCTGTACCGCACAACGGCCATAATCTTTGCCATTGATGCGCTTGCAGGCGAAACAACTCCGGCAACCCCGATAATCCTGTTCATAGAGATGCACAAGCTCCACATCCGCTCCCGAACACTTGGCTCCCGCAAGAGCGTGCTCCAGCAAAATGCCTGTATTCTTCTTTTTCCGAGGACTTCCATTGATCGCCAGCACTTTCATTTCTTATCCTTCCGCTTCGCTCACGTCTATTCCAGACGAGGCTGCGTTGTTCGAGTAATGTCGAACCATCTAGTTCGACATTACTCGAACAACCTTGTCAAGTCAAGGAGCATGAACTAGTGTGAATTGTAAGTATCCACCGGCAGAGGCGGGGGATCTCCCTAGCCCTTTAAAAGAAGACCATTTCAGACAGACATTCCATGACGAAAAAGCCCACGCCCACCCAGCCTGCACGCACGCACAAATCAATTGCCTTGCCCAAAATTCTGCAGGCTCTTAGTGACCCGGTTCGACTCGAAATTCTCCTTCTACTATCGAAGAAGAAAGAAATTTCCTGCGGTTCTTTTGGCATCGCTATACCAAAGTCCTCCCTGTCACATCACTTCAAGGTGCTGCGCGAAGCAGGTCTCATCGAATCACGCAGGGAGGGAAACGAACTGATCAACAGCCTGCGCAAGAAAGAATTAGAGTTGCTCTTTCCTGGCCTGATCGAGTCCGTTCTAAACGCAGCATGCGCATCTTTGCACAAAAAAATTTTTTAATGATTGCAGCACGAAACAGGCCAACCTGAATCAGGTCGGCCTGTGAATGACTACGCTAAAGTTTAGGGCACGACCGAGGCCGCGCCCGTTTTGCCGTATGTGATTCAAGAAGCTACTGCACGGAGCCCTTGGGGCGGAGTTGGCGCATGTCGAGGGCGCAGGCGAGGGCGTTCTGCGTGCTCAGGCGCAGATTGTCGCAGGCAGCCCAGAGCCAGATGCGCGAGGCGAGGGTCGGATTGCGACCGTCCTTTTCCGTGCGCAGGCGTACCAGCACGTCGTTCTGCCCGGTGGTGGCCAGATTCGAGGGCGAGTCGGTGTCTTCGAGGACCAGATCGATGTGCTCGCCGGCAAGCGACTCTTCAATGGCGCGAATCTCGATCGGCGATTCAAACTCCACCGAGACCGAGAAGGTGTAACCGTGGAAGACCGGGGCCTGCACGAGCTGGAGCGCGATGGCGGGCCAGCGACCGGCCGAGAGCGCGGCAACGTGACGACGCAGGCGTGCTTCGGTAAGGGCGAGGCTGACCTGCGCGGCTTCTCCAACACCGGTGAGCAAATTGTAGGCGACCTGCGCGTCGTAGACCTCGCGCGGAATGCCCTGGAAGCTGAGCAGGTTGACGGTCTGCTGGTGCAGTTCGTCCATGGCGGCGCGGCCGTGTTCGCTGGCCGGTTGCAGCACGGTGGCCGCAGCCTGACGGAGGGGGGCGGCCAGACGGAGGTGGTCCAGCAAAAGTGCGAGAGCAACGGCGGCCGGATGCGCGGGGACGACGGCGGGAGTGAACAGGTCGGCGGTCAGCTCAACGCCGAGCCAGGGCGAGCGAACGAGCACGCCGGATTCCTGATCGAGCGAGCCGCTCAGATCGAGCACGGTGGAGCCGGAGCGCAGAGCCTGCTGCCAGTGCTTGCGCGTCAGCGACTCGGCGCCGCAGAAGAAGGTGAAGTCCACTTTTTCAAAGGAGTCATCGTCAATGGCATTCAGAATCGTGATCTCATCGCCGAGTTGCTCAATCTGTCCTTTGGCTTTTTCCTCGTCGAGCAACACGAGTTGAGCGGTCGCCAGCGACGATTCCGCGATGGCGTCTTTGAGTTCCTGGCCCAGCAGGGTCGAAGCCCCGGCAATTGCAATCTTGTACACGATCTCCCTCGGTATTGGTCGAAGAGTTTAGAGCATCGGTTGCGAAGCTGTCGATGCTTTCAAAATTAAAGAAACTTGGCGGCGCCGGAGTCCGGCGTTTCGTCCTCGGGCGGCGCATCGACCCCGTGGCGGCGGCGACGTGACCACGAGTAAGCCGCGCGCGCCCAGACCCCTGAGAACATATAGAGCAGGGCCATGACGCAGAGCACGCCCTGCGAATACTTGATTGTGACATAGAGCACGACCGGAACCACCAGCAATAACTGGAAGGGATGGCTGCGCGTAAAGTTCAGTTCCTTGCCCGACCAGAAGCGCCAGGTGCTGACCATCAGGAAGCCGGCGAAGCCCACCAGCACGAGCCAGAGAATCGCCACCCACCAGGCACGGACCGGATAGCCGCCGCACAGGTGCACGGCCGAAGCAAGCAGGGCCGCAGCAGCGGGAATCGGCATGCCGACGAAGTATTTGCGACCGGGCCGACCGGGGTTGCGCGGCTGCGGGTCCTTGGAGATGTTGAAGCGCGCCAAGCGCGAGACGCCGCCGATCAGATAGACGAAGCAGATGAAGGCGCCGGCATGAATCAGATTCTGGCGCAGGGGCGCGTAGATGGTCTCGGGCAAAAAGTGGAAGCCCCAGATCAACGCCAACAGGCTGGGCGCGACACCAAAAGTGAAGGCATCGGCGAGCGAATCGAGTTCGCGGCCAAAGTCGCTGGTGGTGTTGGTCATGCGCGCAATGCGGCCATCGAGGGCGTCGAAGGGAATCGCGAAGAGGATGGCGATGGCGGCCCAGTCCAGATGCATCGCGGCCTCGCCGGTGTTGACCAGCGCCTTCATTGTCTCGGTGATCGAGAAATAGCCAGCGGCGATGCTGCCGACGGTAAACAGCGACGGCAGCAGAAACATGCCGCGATGAATGCGCGCATGACGAGCGGCGCGCAGGCGACCCGCTTCGTTCTCCACTTAGCGACCCTCCATCGATGCCAGAATCGAGATGCCACCCTTGACGCGATCCCCGACCTTGACGCGCAATGCGGCTTCGACGGGCAGAATCACATCGACACGCGAGCCGAACTTGATGAGGCCAACGCGCTGGCCGCGCTCGACCGTATCGCCCTCGTGATGGAAGAAGACAATGCGGCGCGCCAGCAGGCCGGCGATCACCTTGAAGGTGACCTCGGTGCCTTCGCCGCGCAGGGTGGCAATGGTCTGCTCGTTCTGCTCGGCCGAGGCCGGGTTCATGGCGTTCAGATATTTGCCTTTTTGGTAGCGCACGCTCGCATAGGTTCCGGCGATGGGCGCACGATTGACGTGCACGTTGAAGACGCTCAGAAAGATGCTGATGCGCTGGCGTTCGCCCGCGGGCGTCTGGATGCGGACGGTTTCGGTCACGCGTCCGTCACCGGGCGAGACAATCGCGCCGGGCTCGGTGGGAATTTCGCGCTCGGGGTCGCGGAAAAACCACAGAAAAAACGCAGCCAACAGCAGGGGAATGACGCTGAGAGCCCACACGCCAGTGAAAGATCCGACTGCCACCGCAACCGCGAGGCAGCCCACGCCATAGAAATATCCGTCGCGAACCATTGCTTCTGATTATACGGTCCCCGGCAATGGCGCGGCGCAGAACCGTGACCAGAGGGATGTCAGGGGCACGAATGCCCCTGCACCCTCCACAAGGCAGCGTGGCGTTGCCTTTATCGTTGTTCGACCAGTCACTTCGCCTACGCGACGGCCGCCGTGCGGTGTTCGAGCGCGTAGATGAGGTCTTTGGCGTGCAGTTTGAGTTTTTTCAGACGGATTTCTTCAAGCTGCTCGTCTTCGCTGAGGTAGGTTCGTTGAGAGAGTTCTTCCAACCGCTGGGCGTAGAGGCGATGTTCGGCGTGCAGGCGTTCCAGTTCCGCGCTCGGCGATTGCTCCTTGATCTCGTCCATCCAGCACCTCCTGGTGTAACAGAACATTTACATATATCGCTGGGAGTCGACAATCGGCAAGACGAAATATTGCGCAAAAGTACCAAAAAATCTGTGGAGAATTTTTGTTGCAGGGAGGGAATTTTCTTGGGGAGGCGAAGGAAATGCGATGGGCCAAAAACGCGGCCTGCGGGCAGATTACGCGAGCCGGATCGACATCAAAATCGCATCCTCTTCCGGATCAGTGTAATAGCGGGGACGGCGACCCACCTCTGCCCAGCCGAGCGTGCTGTAAAAGGCCAGAGCGCGCTCGTTGCCCTGCCGGACCTCCAGCAGAAGTTCCTCGACGCCAGCCGCATGGAGCATCGCGGAGAGCGCCTGCATCAGCCCGCGACCAAGGCCACGCCGCTCAAAGCCGGCGGCAACAACGATGCATTCGAGTTCGGCCTCGGGGCCGACGATGCTGGCGACGGCGAAGCCGCGCACGGCCGATTCGAGCTCAACCACCAGCGCAATGCGTTTGGGCAGAGCCTGCGGGTTGAAGAGCGCGCGATAGGCGCGGCGTGCCCAGTGCGGAGCCTGCGGCTGCCTTTCGGCCAGAGCCAGCACCGGGTCCAGATCCTCGGCCGCCATGGGCCGCACACAGGGTGCGCTCACTGGCGGACAATCTCCGGCATGGTGGGCAACGGCGTGGCACTGGCGGGGCCAAAGATTTCAGCGTCGGAGCGGCGAATGTAGTGGCCATCGAGTTCGGCCACATCGTCAAAGCGGGCGGCGAGCACGCGGGGCAGGGCCAGACGCAGCGCATCGGCAGCGGTGGGCGCAGAGACGTGAATCTGCTCGACCCCAGGCCACGCAGAGGCCAGCACCCTGGCCGCGGCATCTTCGCAGACGGCGATTTTTTCTGTTTGTTTCTCTTGGGCAAGCTCGTCAGCGCCCGCCAGCAGTTCGCGCCCCTCGCCTAGCAGGAGAAAAACCTCGTTGCGATGAGCGTCGAGAGCGGCAGAGGTGGTGTTGGCCTTGAGCGCCAAAGCCTCGAGCCGCGTGACGGCGACGACTGGAAGACCAGCGCCCTCGGCCAAACCCTTCACCGTGGCGAGCCCGACGCGGACGCCGGTAAAGCTGCCCGGTCCATCGGTGACGACGAGCGCCGTGAGCGCGGCCAGAGGCAGCCCAGCGGCAGCGAGCAGATCGCGCACCGCCGGGGCCAGAAGCGCCGAATAGCTGCGCCCGGCCAGCTCGGTTTCGCCAAGGATCTCGACCGCGTTCGCGGTCCAGCGACCCAGAGCGACCGAACCAACCGGCCCGCAGGTATCGATGCCAAGCAGCAGCTTCGCTTCGCTCATTGGCCCCTACACCACCGCCAGAGCCTGCTCGAGATCGGCGATCAGGTCTTCCTTGTCTTCGATGCCGATCGACAGGCGCACGCGGCCATCGGTAATGCCCATGGCAGCGCGGGTTTCGGCGCTGACCGAGGCGTGGGTGGTGGTAGCCGAATGTGAGGCCAGCGACTCAACGCCGCCGAGCGACTCGGCATTGGTAAAGAGCTTGAGGGCAGCCAGGAAGCGGCCCGCGGCATCGCGATCGGCCAGCTCAAAGCTCAACATGGAGCCGAAGCCACGCTGCTGGCGACAGGCCAGTTCGTACTGCGGGTGCGACTTGAGGCCCGGATAGGCGAGTTTCGAAACCTTGGCGTGGGTCGAGAGAAATTCCGCAATCGCGCGGCCGTTCTCCTCGTGCTGCTTGATGCGCAAGGGCAGCGTCTTGATGCCGCGCAGAACCAGGAAGCACTCAAAGGGCGACATGACGCCACCGGCGGCCTTCTGCACCAGCAGGAAGCGGTCCTTGTGCTCGGGCTTGGAGCCGATGACGGCGCCGCCCAGACCATCGGAGTGGCCGTTCAGATACTTGGTCGTCGAATGAACAACGATGTCGGCGCCGAGCGCGATGGGGCTCTGCAGAACCGGCGACATGAAGGTGTTGTCAACGCAGACCTCGGCACCGTGCGCATGCGCCAGCTTGGCGATGGCCGCGATGTCCGACAGAACCATGAGCGGATTGCTCGGCGTCTCGACATAGACCATCTTGGTGTTCGACTTGATGGCAGCCTCGACGGCCTTGAGGTCGCTGGTGTCCACATACTGGATCTCGATGCCGTAGCCGGAGACGATCTGATCAAGCAGGCGGACGGTGCCCGCGTAAACGTCGCGTGAGCAGACGAGATGATCGCCAGCGCGCAGCAGGGCGAAGACGGCCGAGATGGCAGCCATACCGGTGGTGAACAGATGGGCGCTATAGGCACCCTGCTCGAGGGCAGCAACGGCGGTCTCGAGATGGTCACGGGTCGGGTTGCCGGCGCGGGAGTAGTCCCAGCCGCGGTCGGTGCCGATTCCAGTCAACTGAAAGGTCGACGTCAGGTAGACGGGGACATTGACGGCGCCCGTCTGCGGATCCGGCTCCTGGCCGGCATGGATCGCAAGTGTCGCAAGTTTGTATTGAGGCATGGTTTTAGTTAGTCTTCCGATCTCCTCTCTCTAGCTTATCGCGACGACCGGGGCGGGGTGGGCTCTACCTGGTTTTTCGGGCAATGCGCCCGCCCGGAAAGTAACCGGTGCGGGTGCGGACGGTGAGCTTGCGCAAGCCCTTGCCCTCGACGGCGACCTGCACATGGCGAAAGCCCGACTCACTCGAGGGCTTCGAGGAGTGGTAGCCGATGGTGTACTGGCTGCGGATGTCGCGCGCCACGGCGGCGACAATCTCGTCGACCTGCTCGATGGACTTGGGGAAGTAGGCCATGCCGCCGGTCTCGGTCGAAAGCAGTTCGAGGGCGCGGCGGGCGTGCTTGATCTCCGAGCGGCTCATGTCGTCGCCGAAGAGCAGGCCGATCGAATAGATGACCGGGCCACCCAGTTCCTGCACGCGGCGGATGGTCTGCTCGAGCGTCAGCGTCGAGATGTTGTCCTCGCCGTCGGTAATCAGGATCAGCACCTGCTTGGGGCGCTTGCCGTCGGTGGCCAGTTTGTCGGCCGAGGCGACCACGGCGTCGTAGAGCGCCGTGCCACCGCGCGCGTCAATGTTCGACAGCCCCTTGCGCAGCTTCTCCGGGTCCGAGGTAAAGTCCTGATCGATAAATGCTTCGTCGGAGAAGTTCACGACGAAGGCCTCATCGGCGGGATTCGAGGCGGCGATCAGATCGAGCGTGCTCTTGTTGACCGAGGGCCGTTTTTTGCCCATCGAGCCGGAGTTGTCGACGACCAGCGCAATCGAGACCGGCAGATCGGTGTGCTGAAAGCTGAGAATTTTTTGCGCAAAGCCATCCTCGGCGACGCGAAAGTTTTCCTTTTTGAGATCCTGCACGATCTTTGTGCCGTCGAGAACGGTGACGTTGAGCACGACCTCTTCGACCTCGGTACGCAACACAAGATCGCCATCGGCCTGCTTGACGATTTCGGCGGCGTGGGTCTCACCTTCGGGAGCGCGGACCGGATCGCGATCTTCGGCGGGCAGCGGCACGGCCGGAGTTTGCGCGGGCGCAGCCGACTGCTGGGCTCGCAAGCCCACCGAAGCCAGCAAAAGCAAGAACAGAACCACCTGAGTGCAAAGGCGCATAAACCTCTGTGCGGGCAAGCAGCCGATAGCCGCCCGAGCCCGGGGAGCGATCCCCTTCTTCTTCACTTTACGCTACTTGCTGCAGGTGGAAACAAGGAAACCGAAGCCAAGGATGGCCCGGTTCCCTCGTGTGTTAACCGTGAAAGCCGTCAAGCGCGTGATCGGCTGGCAGATCGCCGCCCGCCCATACCCGTTTCGAGGTCCAGGGCGCATCGGGAGCGCGCCAAAAGGCATTTTCTTTTTTGAGTCCCAGCGGCAAAAATGCCTCGAGGCAAAGGTAGAGGCTGCCGGTGGAGATATAGAACTCGCCGAGCGAGGGCTGATGACCGGCGAGGCCGATGGTGAGCCAGCCGTTCGCGTCATAGCTGCCCGGCGCGCCGAGCGAGGCATCGATGGCTGCGGTGAGTGCGCAACGAACCTGCGTCGGGCTCACCTCCTCGGGCAACTGCTCGCGCAGAGCCGCATCGGCCAGGTGATGAAAGGCACCACAACGATAGGCAATGGAGCGGCCAAGCACCGGCCAGCTTCCGTCGCGGTTGATCATCCGCTCCTGAATTGCGGCGTAGCGGCGAGCGCGGGCCGGTTCGAGTTCGCGCAGTTCAGGGCCGACGCCGACCGCACCGGCCGGGCTGTCGAGCACGCTACGCAGAAAGGGTTGAATCACGAAGCTGTCGTAGTAGTCGGCGTGATAGAAGGCTCCATCACCATAGACGCCATCGCCCACGTACCAGCCTTTGTGCCGCTCAAGCGCGTGCTCGACCGGGCGCTTGTCCCAGTCGGCACCGAGCGTGGCCAGCGTGGCCTCGACGACGGCGGAAAACAGCAGCCAGTTGGTTTCGGGCGGCGTGACCACGCGCGTCTTCTTGAGGCCATCGATCAGCCATTGGCGCGTGTCGGCGGGCAGAGCCTCCAGCAGTTGCCGTGGCGCGCGCAGCAGGCCCACGCCGAGAAAGCCCGCATCGACGAGCGTCTGCGCGATAGAGCCGAAGGGCATGGCGTCGGGCGAGTGCGGATCAACACCGGCACGCAACGCCTCGCGAGCCAGTGCGCGATAGTGGTCGCGATCGGCGCTTGGTTCTCCGCTCTCAAGCCATGGTCCGATGCCACAAAGAGTGCGGCCCAGCGCCTCAAGATACGTGCATTTGCGCCGACTCTCTTCCTGGCCGGGCTTGCACTCGATGGGAAATTTTTCCTTAAATTTGCGCTCGCTCAGGGCCGTGAGCACCGGGCCGGCGGTCTTCTTCACGTAGCCTGTCCAGCGCGCATGCGTATCGATTGCCTGCGCTCTGACTTCGAGCGGAACTCCGGCCAGCGCTGCCGAGGCCGCCGCCACGCCTACTCCCTGCAAAAATCCACGTCGATGCACACTGCGCTCCTTGTTGCGAAGATGCGCGGGCGCAGAGGTTGCACCATCGACGCCGCACGGATACGGTACACACCGTAGCGCCAGACAAAATGCACTGTCAACCGCGACTACTTCTGGATGCTCTCTGGCGGCAGATCGTGATCGCGCACGCCGATCAGATAAAGCAAGCCGTCAAGCCCGAGCGAGGAGATGGACTGCGGCGCGCTCTGGCGCACCAGCGGCTTGGCGCGATAGGCAATACCCATACCCGCCAGCTTCAGCATCGGAATGTCGTTGGCTCCATCGCCGACGGCCACCACCTGCTCAAGCGAGATGCCCTCGCGCGCGGCGATCTCACGCAACAGAGCCTCTTTGCGCGCGCCGTTGACGATGGGCGATGCGACGCGGCCGGTCACCTTGCCGTCGATGATTTCAAGCTCATTGGCATAGATGTAATCAATGCCGAATTTCTTTTGCACATGCTTGGCGAAGAAGGTGAAGCCGCCCGAGAGAATCGCGATCTTGTAGCCGAGCGCGCGCAAGGTGCGGATCAGCCGCTCGGCTCCTTCGGCCATCTTGATCGAATCGAAGAGCGTGAGCACGCGTTCTTCAGGCAGCCCCTTGAGCAGGCCGAGCCGCTTGGTGAAGCTCTCGTCAAAGACCAGCTCGCCACGCATGGCCGACTCGGTGATGCGCGCCACCTGATCGCCGACGCCGGCCATCTTGGCCAGCTCATCGATGACCTCGGCCTGAATCAGCGTCGAGTCCATATCGAAGGCGAACAGCCGCCGGTTACGGCGATAGATGCTTTCGCGCTGGAAGGCGATGTCGATGGCCAGCTCTTGCGCGGCCGAGAAGAACTCCGTGCGCAGGGCGGGCTCTTCGGCGGCGAGGCCGCTCACCGTGAGTTCGACGCAGGCGTTGGCAGGCTCGGCAGCAGCAGCGATGCGGCCCGAGAGCCTTTCGATGCGGTCGATGTTGATTTGGTGCGCGGCAAGAATCGCGGTCACGCGCGCCAGATGCGCGGCTGTGATCGAGCGACCGAGTAAAGTGACCAGACACTGCTGGCGTCCGCCCCCCTGCCGCCAGTGCTCGAGCGCATCGGGACGCACACGGGCAAAGTGCGGCTGCAAGCCCAGAGCGTGGGCACAGGCGGTGAGTTCCGCCTTGAGCGCGACATAGCTGGCCTCGGCCGGCGACTGAATCAAAATGCCAAGCGAAAGACTCTCATGCACGACGGCCTGACCGATGTCGAGAATCTCGATGGCGTGGCGCGCAAGCAAGCCGGTGATCTCGGCGGCGAGGCCGGGCTGATCGTGACCGGAGAATTGAAGCAGGACGACTTGGCCAGAATTTCCAGAGCTCATGTTGTTTTCACTATATCGTGACGGTGCAACTCTCTCCTGCCGATGCTACGCGCCCGGACGCGGCTTTTTTCTTTGTTTTCAGAGTGAGGCTCTCCAGTTTCCCCGGGGTCTATCATGGTGCGCACATTCGTCATCGCTCTTTCTGCGTCCTTCGCGCGGGCTCGCGCATCTTACAATCGGAACGGAAACACTTATGAGCGAGATTCGCGATACAGTCATTCTGGGTTCGGGTTGTGCCGGACTCACGGCGGCCATTTATACGGGCCGAGCAGGTTTAAACCCGCTGGTGCTTGAAGGCCATGAGCCGGGCGGCCAGCTTTCGATCACTTCGCTGGTCGAAAACTTTCCGGGTTGGCCGGAGGGCATTCAGGGCCCCGAGCTGATCGACAACATGCGCAAGCAGGCCAAGCGATTTGGTGCCGAGTTCAAGCTGGCAACCTTATCCAAGGTCGATCTGAAGGCAAGCCCCATCAAGCTCGAAACCTCGGCGGGAGAAATTCTGACCCGCACATTGATCATCGCCTCGGGCGCCAGCGCGCGCTGGCTCGGATTGCCGAGCGAGCAGGCGTTGATCGGCCACGGCGTGTCGAGCTGCGCAACCTGCGACGGCTTCTTCTTCCGCGACAAGGAAATCGCGGTGGTCGGTGGCGGCGACTCGGCGATTGAAGAAGCGCTGTTCCTGACGCGCTTTGCCAGCAAGGTCACACTGCTGCATCGTCGCGACAGCTTCCGCGCCTCAAAGATCATGATCGACCGCGCCTATGAGAATCCCAAGATCGACATCAAACTCGATACGGTCGTCGAAGAGGTTCTGGGCGTTGATGAAAAAGAGGTCAAGGGCGCTCGTTTGAAGAACGTCAAGACCGGCGAAATCACCACGCTGCCGATCAGCGGCTTCTTCCTCGGCATCGGTCACGAGCCGAATGCGAAGATGTTCGCCGGGCAGATGGATCTGGACAGCGACGGCTACATCAAGGCCGTCGACAATGTGCTGACCAGCTTCAACGGCACGCCGATCCCTGGCGTTTTTGCCTGTGGCGACGTGAAGGACCGCCGCTACCGTCAGGCGATTACAGCAGCCGGTTCAGGCTGCATGGCCGCACTCGAGGCCGAGAAGTTCCTCGAAGAGCAGGCGCACTAAAATTCGCGCGATTCTTGCTCGAACCCCGACAGGCCGCCCTCGCGCGGCCTGTTTTTTTCATCTATTTTTTCGAATCGGTTTACTTTTGCGCGCGTTTCAGCTATCCCTCACTGTATGTGGACCGTCGTTCTTCTCATCGTCTCAAACATCTTCATGACCTTCGCCTGGTATGGGCATCTGCGCTTCCGGCAAGAGGCACTGTGGAAGGTCATTCTGGTCAGTTGGCTGATCGCATTCTTTGAATACTGCTTTCAGGTGCCGGCCAACCGCATCGGCGCAAACCGCTTTTCGCCGATACAACTCAAGGTGATGCAGGAGGTCATCACGCTGATTGTCTTCGGCGTCTTTGTCACCTTCTACTTTCATCAGCAACTGCGCTGGAACCACGCGGCAGCCGCACTCTGTCTGGTCGGCGCGGTCTTCTTCGTCTTTCACACGTGGTAGCCTCGCGCCATTTAGACTTGAAGCATGGAGCCCAGCCCCACAAGCATTCTTGAATACTGGAACGCGGTCGCCGATCGTTACCTGGAACTGTTTCGCGACGAGATGCGCGCGAAGGAGTTCGACCGCGCGATTCTGACCGAGTTCGCGCAACAGTTGCCGAAGGACGCAAGCCTCTGCGATGCCGGGTGCGGCCCTTGCGGCCACGTCACGCGACTGTTGGCCGACGCAGGCACACGGCCGGTCGGCATCGACATTGCCTCCAGGTGCATTGCGCTGGCGCGCAATGAGCAGCCACAGTTGCGCTTTGAGGTGATGGACATGGCGGCGATGGCCTTTGCCGGCGCCAGCTTCGACGGACTGCTTTGCTACTACGCGCTGCACTACGAACCGAAGAACAAACTCGCCGCGCTGTTCGCCGAGTTCGCACGCGTGCTGCGCCCGAACGGATCACTGCTCATCGTGGTCAAGCAGGGCGCGAGCGAGGGATGGATCGATGATCCGCTGGGCAGCAGGCAGAAGGTTTACTGGAGCGACTTCACCAGCAGTGAGTTGCGCGCGCCGCTCGAGGACGCGGGCTTTACGGTCACGCGAACAGAAGTGCGCGATCCGCTGCCCGATGAGATTGCCGTGCGCCGTATCTATCTTTGGGCCCGGCGCAGCCCACGCAATAAGGAGAGCTGAGATGTCGCTGAAAGAAAATCTGGAACGCATAGAAGAAGAGATTGCACGAAACTGCCGCGCCGCCGGACGCAGCCGCGAAGAGGTTGAACTGATGGCCGTCTCGAAGACGCATCCCATCACGACTCTGCGCGAGGCCGCCACGCTCGGGCTCACGCTCTTCGGCGAAAACCGCGTGCAGGAGTTTGGCGAAAAGGCATTGCATGCAGCGGCCTTTCGGGAATCGTGCCGGAACAACGCTCTCCGTGCGCATCTGATCGGCCATCTGCAATCGAACAAGGCCGCGCGCGCGGTAGAAATCTTCGACGGCATCGATTCCGTCGATTCACTCAAGCTGGCCACGCGTTTGAACGAGGCCGCCGCCAAACTCGGGAAAAAACTGCCGATTCTGCTCGAGATCAAACTGAGCACAGAGGAAACAAAGGCCGGGCTTGATCCGCACTCGCCCGAGGCCGCGCAACTGCTTGAAGCACTGCCCGCGCTCGCGCAACTTGAGGTGCATGGGCTGATGACCATCGCGCCGCTCGGCGTGGGTGCAGAGGGCACGCGCGCCTGCTTCCGCGCCCTGTGCACGCTGCGTGACACGTGGGCGCAGAGCTATCCGAAGCTCGATTTTTCCGTGCTGTCGATGGGCATGAGCGGTGATTTTCCGCTGGCCATTGCCGAGGGCGCAACGCGCATCCGCGTCGGCTCGGCGCTGTTCGGCGCACGCAGCTATGCGGTGCAGGGCTGATGCTGCGCACCGGCACTGAAGGCGTCACGCTCGCGGTGCGCGCACAACCCGGCGCGCGCAAGACGGCCGTGGCCGGGCTCTTCGGCGAGGGTGATGCAGCACAGTTGAAGATCGCCGTGCAGGCTCCGCCTGTCGAAGGCAAGGCCAACGCGGCGATTCTCGCCTTTCTTGCAAAGTTCTTTTCGCTCTCGCGCGCGAAGGTCGAACTTGTGCAGGGCGAACTCAATCGCAACAAGGTTTTCCTGCTGCGCGGGGTCACGCTCGACGAGGCGCGGAAGAAAATCGACGAAGCACTCGGCTAACAGCTCACAGCATAAAAACAAAGCCGCCCAGGGACTAAAGCCCGCGATTTTACTGGCGTTTTAGGGCATGGCTCAAGCCGTGCCCTTTCAAAACCGCTAACTCTTGGTCTTGTGCGCCGCGGCCATCCAGCCGAGTTTCAGCTTTTCTTCGGGAATGCTCGACAGATACGGCTTGAGGTCGAGGATCGGCGTGCCGTCGACCATGTCGAGGCCGCGCACGCGCACCGTGCCCTTGTCGCGCCCGAGCACTTCGACCACCGTCAGCGCGATCGGATTCGGACGGCGCGGTGAGCGCGTCGCAAAGATGCCGTGCGGTTGATCGTCGGTAGGCGGCGTCACATGCAGATCCGCGCCTGCCGCCAGATCGAACTCCCAGAGCACATACAGGTGCGAAAAGCCTTCGATGTCGTCGAGGCCGGGGACGAACTCGCGCAGGATTTCGAGCGTTCCCTCGGCGGTGTGCTGCGCGCCCAAACCGCGCGGCACCTCGTCGGTGTGCTTGTACGAACTATGAATGTAGCCAATCGGACGCGGTGTAAACATGAGGAAACTCCTTGCACTCGATTGTAGTGCGCAATGATTGCCGGATTATGGTCAGACCACTGAAAGGACTGATCGAGCCTAAGTGAAAAATAATCTGGGACGGCGTAGCGCATTGCAGCATGATTACGTGTAATACGTTTAGATTCACTGTTTTCATCGCTTCATTTTGTGAGCCGAAACTGCACTGCCATGATGAGGCCAGACCACCTTCGTGCCCGTGATGGAGCAGCGTACAAGCCTCCCCTCGCTCTGCTACCATGAGGGTGATCGAGGCTCAGGGTGATCGCTCGTTCGATCGCGTGCCCGCCAGCCAGCACATTTCCGGAGCCCATCCAACAAAGGAGAAACTCTATGCCTCTCGTTTCCATGCGGCAGCTTCTTGACGAGGCCGCTAAAGGCGGCTACGGCGTCGGCGCTTTCAACGTCAACGATATGGAGCAAATTCAGGCCATCATGATGGCGGCCAAGGAGACCAAATCCCCGGTCATCGTCCAGGCCAGCCGCGGCGCGCGCAAGTTCGCCGAGGACCTGTATCTGTTCAAGTTGATCCAGGCTGCGGCCGAGTTGAATCCCGAGATTCCCATCGCCATGCACCAGGATCACGGCAACAGCTTCGAGACCTGCCAGAGCGCCATTGAGCTCGGCTACACCTCGGTGATGATGGACGGCTCGCTCAAGGCGGACGGCAAGACTCCCTCGACCTTCGAAGAGAATGTCGAGATCACCAAGCGGGTGGTGGACTACGCGCATGAGCGCGGCGTCACGGTGGAAGGCGAAATCGGCGTTCTGGGCGGCGTTGAGGACGGTCACGGCGCGGGCGGTTCGGGCCTGGATCACGTTACCGATCCGGATCAGGCGGTCGAGTTTGCCGAGCGCACCGGTGTGGACGCGTTGGCCATCGCCATCGGCACCAGCCACGGCGCCTACAAGTTCACCAGCAAGCCGGACGGCTCGGTGCTGAAAATGGACATCCTCATCAAGATTCACAAGTATCTGCCGAACACGCATCTGGTGATGCATGGTTCGAGCTCGGTGCCCAAGGATCTGCAGGACACCATCAACCAGTACGGCGGCAAGCTGAACCCGACCTGGGGCGTTCCGGTCGAAGAGATCCAGCTCGGCATCAAGAACGGCGTACGCAAGGTCAACGTCGACACCGACAATCGTCTGGCCATCACCGGCGCCATCCGCAAGGTCTTCGCCGAGACGCCAGAGAAGTTCGACCCGCGCGACTACCTGAAGCCGGCCCGCGAGGCCATGGCCAAGGTCGTTGCCCTGCGCATGACCCAGTTCGGCCAGGCTGGCCACGCTGGCGATTACAAGCCCGTCTCGATCGAAGAGATCGCCAAGGGCTACAAGGACGGCTCACTGTCGACCAAGCCGGTCGTCACCAAGTAAGTCGGGCAACATAGCTCCACGCACAAGGCCAGCCTTCGGGCTGGCCTTGTGCTGTTGCGGGAAAAAATTGCGACCACGCGGCTCCGCGCCGACTCTGATCGGGCAGGAGTCTTTATGCTCGCTTCCCCACCTCTTCGGCGGCGCATGGCCGCTGTGTTCCTGCTAACGCTTGCACTCGCACCTGTGGCCAGAGCAGAAAGAATGCCCGCTCTCACCGGCGCGACAGCCTGGTTCAACTCGAAGCCACTCACGGCGGCCGATCTGCGCGGCAAGGTGGTGCTGGTCGATTTCTGGACCTACTCCTGCATCAACTGCATCCGCACGCTGCCAGCAATGCGCGCCTGGAAGGAACGCTATCAGGATGCGGGGCTGGTGATCGTCGGCGTGCACACGCCCGAGTTTCCCTTCGAGGCCGATCCGTCCAAGGTCGAGCGAGCCGTGCGCCGCTTCGGCATCACCTATCCAGTCGCGCTCGACGCCAATCACGCCATCTGGTCGGCCTTCCACAACCAGTATTGGCCGGCGCATTATCTGGTCGATGCCACCGGGCGCATTCGCTTCACACACTTCGGTGAAGGCAAAGAGGCCGAGGAAGAGCGCGAGATTGAAAAGCTGCTTGCCGAACGCAACAGCCACGCCGCCCCCAGGCCCAACGTGCGCATGAGTGCGACGGCGACCGAGCAGCCGGCCAACTTTGCTGACGTGCAATCACCCGAAACCTACATCGGGCACGCGCGGGCCGAGCGCTTCGCCTCACCGGGCGGGCTTGCCGTTGACCACGCCCGCGCCTATCGCGCGCCGAACCATCTTGCTTTGAATGAGTGGGCAATGAGCGGGCAATGGCGCGTTCTGGCACAGTGGGCCGTGCTCGAAGCGCCGCACGGCTCGATTCTGTTTCGCTTTCACGCGCGCGATCTTCATCTGGTGCTTGGCCCGGGAACATCGGGCAAGCCGGCGCGCTTCCGCGTGCGCATCGACGGCCATGCGCCCGATGCCGATCATGGTGCCGACATCGACGCCGAGGGCAATGGCACGATCACCGAGGACCGGCTCTATCAGTTGATTCGTCTGCGCGGCCCGGTACGCGATCACAGCTTCGAGATCGAGTTTCTCGACACTGGCGTGCAGGCGTTTTCGTTTACCTTCGGCTAACCATTTTCTGGATGAGTGAGCGCGGCGGGCGTGTCGGGCGAAGGATAGGCTGAGGCTTCCACCTTGAGATAGTGCAGAAAAACCGGGGCAAGAATCATACCGGGAATGCCCATCAAGCGCTCGCCCAACACGAGGCCAATCAGCGTCAGCCACATCGGACTGTTGATGCGCTTGCCGATGATCTTGCTGTTCAGAAAATATTCGAGCTTGTGGATGACGATGAGAAAGACAAGCGCAAAAAGCCCCGTGTGCGGTGAGATGGTAAAGCCCACGCCCATGATGACGAAGTTACTCATCAAGTTACCGACAATCGGCAACAGGCCGCACAGCAAGACCAGAATCACCAGCAGCGCAATGTGCGGGTAACCGTTCGTGACGAGAAAAATCGCGGTCAACACTGTATTGATCGCCGAGATGGCGAGCTGCGCGCTGATGACACGGGCAAAGCTCTGGTAGAGCACCCGGAACCGATTGCCAAGCTGCCGGGTAATGGCAGAGTAGAGATTTTCCTCGAGCGACGGCGATGACTCCTTCGCCGTCCAGGATGCGTTGAGGAAGATGCTCACCGCCACCACTAATCCGGCCAAGAGCAGCACAACCTGAAAGGAAGCGACCCTGGCATAGCGTCCCAGAGTCGCAACCCCTTCTTGCGCCATCCCCAGCGCCTGCGATTTTAGGCTGTCATAGTCCGTAAAAGGGAGATCGATGCCGTTCTTTTCGGCAAAGCCCGCCATGGCCGGAATTGATGTCTCGGCAATCTTCGGAAAAGTTCGATAGGCAAGACTCGAAAAGTAAATGAGTCCTGAGACGATCAGCGCCACGACGACAAGATAGAGCGCCACACTGATCGCCTTATTGCGCCGAATGCAGAATGCCTGCAATACCAGGTAGCCGAAGAGCGAGGTCAGCAGGAATGTGCCCAGATGCAACCAGGCCACCAGTGCCAACAGAACGACAAGAAACAGATAAGAAAACCAGCGACTTCGCGCTTGCACGTCTTGGGACAACGATCCCTCCTTGCGCAGCGACGAGTTAGGAATGCCGTCAGCGCAATCTATGGCGCGGCGATTCTCGCTCCGGGGTCGCAGCCGTCATAGTTCGACAAACTGTTCCCAAAGGCAGGAAAGGTTATGATCGATATCGACGAACTGACCTGCTTGCCGTACCACCAGAGGTCCGACAGCCAGCGACGCAAGCTGCAAAAACAGCGCCTCTGGATCTATTAGACAGCGCTGTCTGAAATCAGTCAGCAACTCTCCAATATATTCCAGGTCAGCCGCGTCGATCATCGATCGCCACTGCGGATGCAGCAACAGCCGCAACCCGCAGTCCCTTCCGAACAGCGCAAACATCAGCAAAGCTCCCTGCTTCAACTGCGCTTCGTCTTCAACCCGGGCCCTATACTCCAAAACACAGTACTGCTCCCACGGGAGCTTTCTGCAGGTGTTGGCCGTGAACAAAGTCTCGTCCATGAGCTTGGCTATGGCACCTCGCCATTTTGTTGACAATGTTACCAAGAAGCTCGTCGTTTGACAGTCGCTCAATGCACATAGAAAGCCTGTGGCATGCAGAATCGGTCCGCCACTCCATCGGCAAGTCTTGCACTTGCAACCAAAGTCCTTCAAAATCAATCGTTGTAACAAAACGTTTGATTAATTGCAAAGAACGCAGCGACGTAGGTTCATAAATTCGAAGGTCTAAATAGCGTGAGGCCAGGTCGTTCGGCTCTTGTTCACCACGAGGCCCGCCGAGTAGGTGTCCATGGTCAACAAAGACGGCATGCAACCCACCCTTGCTGTTTTCCACAAACAACGCCTGTCGATTATCCGTGTGTCCAGCGCAGATGTCAATCATCCACGCCAGCCAGAAACACGCACGATTCTCAATCCGGCTCATGCTGGAGCCAGGCAAGACTTCTAAGACTCGTCCGCCCAGGTAGCGCGTGCCGTAGCAAAAGCCCTCTTCCGGTCGTCGCCGCCCGTGCTCGGTCTCAATCCAGCAAGCTGGATTGCGATCCAAGAACGATGCATCGACCTTTAAAACTTTCCATTCCGGAACCGGAAGTCCACATGCCCGATACAGTAAGTTCCCTGCGCATTCGTTAAAGAGTACATTGCTGCCTTGAAGGTTGTTAGCAAATTTAACGACGTAAAGTTCTCCATCGCTAGCTCGAACAAGTACGGGCTGTGATCCGCCTCGTAATTTCCGAAGATAGTCCGTTAGAACAGGATATGCGAACATGGACACACTTCCTACCTACTCTTCATTGAAATCTGCATCCACGCACGATCATCAGGGACGAAACAGCAAAACGGAACAAAATCGTACCCACTTTTATGAGGACTTCCTAATTCGGATCACTTGAATTTGCAGAAATCCCTAATCGGGAGCTGCGTCCTCTCAGTGTCTTTCCTGCTTTTGCATAAAAGTGTAATTGCAACGTAACCCACGGGAAGAACGCGTGTCAATTTAAGGACGAGTTTTACACAGCACCTTCTATTTCGACCTGATTTTCATCATCATTTTCATTGTTTCATCCTTTTGAGCAATGACGAAAGGCAAGGAGAAAGATAGAATGATGAGCCGCATTTTATATCTCGTCCCCAAACCATTTCTGTTGCTGTGCTTCTTTTAATCGAGCCTCAACATAAAGCCACAACGCGGGACAACCTTGTTCGATTTCACCGCGAATGCGGCTGACCACGCGCTCATACGTGATGCCGTATTCGCGCCACCCATGCCCACCATTGCTGAGATGCAGCAGCACGGGTGCTGCGCGGTCCATCGCATGCGCAAAGCGCGCCTCGGGCGTCTGCGCCGCCTCAAACTCCTTCCATAACTCGATGAGCGGTGCCGCCTGCTCCTGCGGCAATGTGCCCACGACGCGCTTGACACCGGATAACTCCTCAGCCGAACGCTGGGCAGCATCCACCTTTGCGTAAACGATCACGTCGCCTGCATCGATCTCGCCGACATCGTGCAGCAGCAGCATGCGCACCACGCGATCGATCACCACCGGCTCTTCCGCGTACGGCTCGAGCGCCAGCGCCATCAGCGCGATCTGCCAGCTATGCTCGGCCGAATTTTCGTTCCGCTCGCCGCCGGTGATCTTTGTCTTGCGAATTACTTTCTTCAACTGATCCAGTTCCAGCAAAAACCGGACACACTGCTCCACACTCATCGTCTCTCCGTTTTTTCTTGCCGTAACCGCACGCGCCGTTTGCCTTGTTGCATGCGGCACAAAAGGAAACAGCCCGCATTCGCGAGCTGTTTTCCTGTTCTATTGTGCGCCTTCCGCGCTTGCTTCCTGATCCCGGTACTGCAACTGGTAGAGCTTCCAGTAAAGGCCCCGCTGGACTAACAGTTGCTGGTGCGTTCCTTGCTCACGCAGTTGCGCCTTGTGCATCACCAGAATCGTATCGGCGCGCTGCACGGTCGAAAGCCGATGCGCAATCAGCACGCTGGTACGGCCCGCCACCATGCGATCCAGCGCGCGCCGAATGCGCAGTTCCGTGTCCGTGTCGACACTCGAGGTCGCCTCATCCAGAATCAGAATCCGCGGATTGTAGGCCAGCGCGCGGGCAAAGTTGATCAACTGTTTTTGCCCGGTTGAAAGCGAGCCGCCCCGCTCGCGCACCGGCTCATCGAAGCCCTTCGGCAGAGTCTCGATAAAGTCGAGCACGTTGACATCCTGGGCCGCGCGGCGCAGCGCATCGTCGCTGATAGCGGCATTGCCCAAGCGAATGTTTTCTGCAATGGTGCCCGAGAACAATATCGGATCCTGCAAGACGACCGCGAAGTGCTCCCGCAGTTTTTTAAGATCGAGCAGGCGCAGGTCAACGCCGTCGAGCAGAACTGCGCCCGCCGTCACCTCGTAAAAGCGCATCATCAGGCTGGTCAGCGTGGTCTTGCCCGCGCCGGTGTGGCCGACGATGGCCACCGTGTGCCCGGGCTCCACGACAAAGCTCACGTCCTTGAGAATCCACTCGACCTCGTCCAGGCTGGCCAGCAGCTTCGCCGCGCTCTCGGCATCCAGCCGCCGCGCTGCCTCCACCGTCGCGCGCTGCTCGTCGGTGAGCTTCTGATAGGTAAACCAGACGTTGCGAAACTCGATGCGATTCGAGCCGTCGCCCTCGACCGGAGCTTCGGGAGTAACAATCTCCGGCTTCGCGTCGAGTAACTTGTAGATGCGCTCGCAGGCCGCCATCGCCGCCTGCAAGATGTTGTACTTGTCGCTGAGATCCTGAATCGGCCGCCAGAACCGCTGCGAGTACTGGATGAACATGGCCAGAATGCCGAGGGTAACGGTGCCGCCCGCGATGGCGCTGAAACCACCACGCCACAGCACCAGTCCGATGGCGATCGAGCTCAATAACTCAACAATCGGATAGTAGAGCGCGTAGGCGAAGATTGTGTCCTTGTAGGCGATCATGTGCTGCTCGTTCACCGCGGAAAAGTCGCGCAACGCGCGCTCCTCGCGGTTGAACAGTTGCACGATGCTCATGCCGGTCACGTGCTCCTGCGTAAAGCTGTTGATGCGCGCAATGGCCGCGCGCACGCGGCGGAAGCTCGCCCGCACCGAGTCGCGAAAGATGCGCGTCACCACCCAGATAATCGGCAGCACGGCAAAGGCCAACAGCGCCAGCCACCAGTTGATGGTGAGCATCACGCCGGCCATGATCGCCAGCATGAAGACGTCGTTGACAATCGCCAGCACGCCTTCGGTGAACATGTCGTTGACCGCATCCACATCCGAGGTCAACCGCGTCACCAGCCGCCCGACAGCGTTGGTGTCGAAGAAGCCAACATCCATCTTCTGCATGTGCCGGAAGATCTCGCGACGCAGATCGAACATTACCTTCTGCCCGATCCACTGCATCAGATAGGTCTGCACAAAGGCGAACAGATATGAGAACAGGAGCAGGACAAAGAACAGCGCCGCCAGCGTCGTGATGCCGGTCGTGCGGTCGGCAGGCAACCAGCGCCCGAGCCAGTTCGTCGACGGCCTCGGCGTCTCCATCAGATAGCGATCAATCGCCACCTTGACCAGATACGGGCCGGAGACATCGCAGATGGATTTGAGCGAAACCGCCAGCGTCGCAATCGTCGCTTGCAGCCAATAGGGGCGCAGATAACGCGCCAGTCGCAACAACAGATGCGCGTCCACGACCTTGTCAACCGGATCGTCGTCGGCCTTGCGCGTCTTTTTTGTCGCAGGAGGAATCTTGGTCCGTTCTTCGTTGGCCATCGCTTGGGTGGTGTCTTTCACCCTTTCATTGTAAAGTGAGCAGCGCCGCCCGCCGCTTGTGGCGACCGACGACGCTGCTGACCCCACCCCAGTAAAAGCTACTTGCCCGGCTCCGGCGCCCCTTGCGGATGCACGATTTCAAGCGCCGCCGGCGGCAATGGCTTGTCCGCATTGGTCAGCAACAGGCTCACCTGCCAGACCTCGTTGCTTGAAAGCGTGTCCTTGTAGGCAGGCATGCCCGACTGGCGAATGCCGTTCGAGACCTTCCAGTAAATCTCCGTCGCCGATACGCCGCTCACACCCACGCCCTTGCCATCGACGCGCGGCAGCCACAGTTGCGGTGCCTGCGGAGACATGTGTACGGCAAAACCCACCGGCTTGCCGTAGACGCCATGGCAGGCCGCGCAATGGTCGCGATAAACCTGCGCACCACCATTGAGCGCCGTCTCGTCGGCCGCCACCGGAACAATCTTCGGCTGCTCTTTGGCCACGCGCGCATCAAGCGAGATCTTCTCGAGCTTGTCCTCGAGCGGCAGAGTCTTATCAGCGACCGCGACCGGCATATTCCCCAGCCGGAACCAGCCCAGAACCGCCAGTGGCGTCAACACCACGCCCAACAATACTCCCAACACCAAACCGCCCATCATACGGCTCATCGCTTCAACTCCTCCGTGGCTTCTGGCCTCTATCGTACGGCAAAAACAGAGGCTTGCACGCGCGGAAACACCGAAGTGTAGAAGCGATGGACCATTCCGAATCAGTTCTGTTCGCGGTGGATCACTTTGGGTTAAGAAAAGACAGGAATGCCTGCGATTCTCTGCTGCCACTCGGCTGGACCGCTCTGGTGCACGCTCTGCCCGCGCGCATCGACGGCCACCGTTACCGGCATCTGGCTCACCTCAAACTCGTAGATCGCCTCCATGCCCAGATCTGCAAAGGCCACCACGCGCGAGGAGCGAATCGCCTTGGCCACCAGATAGGCCGCCCCCCCGACCGCCATCAGATACACCGCGCCAAACTCCTTGATCGCCGCAATCGCCGCAGGACCACGCTCGGCCTTGCCAACCATGCCGAGCAACCCCGTTTCCGCCAGCAGTTGCCGCGTGAACTTGTCCATGCGCGTCGCCGTCGTCGGCCCCGCCGGCCCCACCACCTCGTCCCGCACCGGATCCACCGGTCCAACGTAATAGATGAATCTGCCCTGCAGATCGACCGGCAGCTTTTCGCCGCGATCCAGCATCTCCGTCAGTCGTTTGTGCGCGGCATCGCGGCCGGTCAGCAGCCTTCCGCTCAACAGAATCGTCTCGCCCGGCTGCCAGGAAAAAATCTCCTCGCGCGTCATCGTGCCGAGGTTCACCCGCCGCGCGCCCGCCGGCTCATAGCGAAGACGCGGCCACTCCTCAAGCGAAGGAGGATCAAGAAAGACCGGACCCGCGCCATTGAGCGTGAAGTGCGCATGCCGCGTCGCCGCGCAGTTCGGAATCAGCGCCACCGGCAGATTGGCCGCATGCGTCGGGTAATCGCGCACCTTCACGTCGAGCACCGTCGTCAGACCGCCCAGGCCCTGCGCGCCGATCCCCAGCCGGTTCACCTTTTCGTAGATCTCCAGCCGCAGTTCTTCGGTCCGCGTCTTCGCGCCTCGCGCGGCCAGATCCAGAATATCGATCGGCTCCATCAGCGACTCTTTTGCCAGCAGCATCGCCTTCTCTGCCGTGCCGCCGATACCGATCCCGAGCATCCCCGGCGGACACCAGCCCGCGCCCATCGTCGGCACCGTCTTCAGCACCCAGTCAACGACCGAGTCCGAGGGGTTCAGCATGGCGAACTTGCTCTTGGCCTCCGAGCCGCCACCCTTGGCCGCCACCGTCACCTCGACCGTGTCGCCTGCCACCAACTCGACATGCACCACCGCCGGCGTATTGTCGCGCGTGTTCGTGCGCGCACCGGCCGGGTCAGACAGAATTGAGGCCCGCAGCTTGTTGTCCGGGTCAAGATAGGCGCGACGCACGCCCTCGTCCACCATCTGCTGCAGATCCATCGTCGCGACAAAGCGCGCCTCCATGCCCACCTTCACGAAGACCGTCACGATGCCCGTGTCCTGGCAGAGAGGGCGGTGGCCTTCGGCGCACATACGGCTGTTGATCAGCAGTTGCGCCAGCGCGTCCTTCGCCGCCGGCGCCACCTCGCGCTCGTAGGCACGACGCAGCGCGCGAATAAAGTCCACCGGATGGTAGTAGCTGATGAACTGCAGCGCCGCCGCTACGCTCGCAATAAAGTCTTCCTGCTCGATCGTGCGCATGGACTCGTCCTCCGCACCTAGGGTATAGAAAAGCAGAGGCAAAGCGCCAGCGCGGCGTTCGCTGGGCAGCAAGCTAGCTCCGCTATCTTGCTAACTCCGCCAACCCCGCTCACCACGCTAACGTCGCTATTTCGCTCGCACCCTAGCTCCGCTCGTCGGGCAGTCCCATCTGCCGCTTGATCGCGAGAATCTCGCCGATCTTGTCCGTGGGAATCGGCTGCAAGGGCCGGCCCAGTTGCGCGGAGACCTGCTGGGCGATCAACCAGGTCTTGCAATAGGTTTCGAAGGTCTCGACGAGCCACTCGGCGTGCGTCACCGTATCAGCCCAACAGACGACGCCGTGGTTGGCGAGCACGATGGTATTGTGTTTGCGCACAAAGGGCCGCACCGTTTCGGCAAAGGCCTGCGTACCCGGCGTCTCGTAAGGAGCCACGGCGGCCGGGCCAATCATCGTCTCGTATTCGGAGTGGTAACCGGCCGGCGGCACCGCACCCGCCAGCGCAAAGGCCGTCGCGTACGGCGGATGGCAATGCACCACGGCACGCGCCTCCGGGCAGTGGCGATAGATTTCGAGGTGCAACAAGAGTTCGCTCGTGCGCGGCTTGGTGCCGACCAGAATCTTGCCGTTGAGATCGGCCAGGCAAATATCCTCGGGCGTCATGTCGTGCTTGCTGACGCGCGTCGGCGTGCACAACAGATACTCCTCGCCGATGCGCGCGCTGATGTTGCCCGCATTGCCATCGACATACTGCCGCTCCCAGAGCTTGCGGCCCATGAACAGAATCTCCTGCCGCATGGCCTCGGCCTCTGCCGAAGCCGCCAGATCCACTGCGTCGTCCCGTTCCGCAATCAGGATCGCCCTCTGCTCCATTGCCGCCTCACCCTCAGAGAAGTGCGACGCTCGCGCGCCGTGCCCCTATTCTGGCGCGAAGCCGCTCAGGGCCGCGTGATGAAAATCACGCCTCGTCAAAAAACATTCTCCTCTGGGCGCACAGAAAAATGCGGAGCACACACCGCAGCCCCGGCGGTCTGCATGCACTCCGCGCCTGTTTTCTTTCTCTATCAACAAACGAGTTTTGCCTGCCGCAGTCGCTCAGCCAAGCGCCTGCGTCGCGGACGGAAGCACGGCAAGAACCCGGCAACGATGCTTGTCGGCCGAACTCCAGGCCAGACTCATCTCGCTATCGATGCAGGCGCAGTCACCCGGCTCCAGCGTCTCTTGCATGCCGCCGGCATCGAGCATCAGTTTGCCTTCAAGAACGTAGACCACGCCGCTGACCTCACGCAGGCAATCGGCCGCCGAGGCCGTCGGTCCCGGAGGAAATTCAATCATCTGCGCCACCAGACCGGGACGCTCGCTCAATGCGTTCAGCGGCGTCACCTTCAGCGACTCCGGCCCACGGCCGATGCTCTCAAAGTGCGCCCTGCGCGTAATTGACAACTTGTGCCGCGTCGGCTCGGAGAAAAAATATCCCATGCCAACGCCGTAAACGCGGCTGATCGTGGCCAGTGTCGGCAGCGTCGGAATCATGCGATCCGTTTCGAGCTTTGACAACAGCGCCGTCGAAAGCCCGGTCTCGGTTGCCAGCCGCGACAACGTCATCCTCTTCTGCGTGCGCAACGTGCGCAACTTCAGACCAATACTGTAGGGCTCCAACGCCCACTGAGCGTACGAAACCGTTCTTCCCATCCCTGCACCGACTTTCTTCCTGCGGCTGCCGCTCATGCTTGTCCCATCGGCAACCTGCCCATTGTTGCGTGGAAACACTCTTCACCCTTCGGAAGAATTTCTGAAGTTTTCTGCTCACCGCACAGAATTACGGCGCACACATTGGGACGAAACCGCCAAAATTTCACGAAAGTAGCAGCCGCTTTCCACCACGAAGAACTGAATCACCTATCAAGCCTATGACAACGTAAGTCCGTATTTATCAATCAATTAAAAGTATTACCTCTTATCTTTTCCGCGAGAATCGGTAACCTGTCAGCGGTTACTTCAATCATAAAAAATGCAAAAATCCACATCCATGCCGAAAAAAGAAGTGGATAATCAATTATCTAAAAAAGCAGAGCCGCACAGAACGAGTAAGCGGCGCTATCGAATTTGCCACAGTTGTGCGTAGTACTTGCTGGAATTTTCTTTCCCAGAATTTCCTCTCACCTCGCGCTCTTCATTTCCCCCCTTCAGAGCTTGAGGCTGGCAGCAGTTTGGTGTGGATTGACCAGGATGCGAGGGATTACGTTGGTTCAAAATCAGCAGTTTTCATCCTCTGCCGCTCACACGAGCGCGACAGATTCAGTCTTTGGTCCTTTCCGTCTTTCTGCGGACGGGACGCTTTTGCGTGGCATGGTCCCCGTACACCTGCCACCCAAGGAGCTGGCGGCGTTGCGACTCTTGCTGGAAAACTTCGGCAAGATCGTCACCCCCCAGCAGCTGCGCACGGCACTGTGGGGCGAGGTGCATGTCACCGACGACAGCATTCCCAAGTGTCTTTCCTCCCTGCGCGCGCACCTGGGGCCGGAAGAATATATACAAACCATCTACAAGCAGGGCTATAAGCTCTCTGTCGCTACGCCCGCCACCACGGACGCGCAAGAGAGCAAGCCCCTTCCCCGGCTGACCATTCTCCCCTTCGCCACCGAGTTCGGTGTGCCCGAGTATCTGGGCACGCACACCGCCGAAGAGGCCATGACGCTGTTGGTGCACATGGATCCACCGCTGGTCATCACGCTGGCGCGCGATTCGGTCTTCACTCTGGCGCGACGCGGCCTCAGCGCACTCGAGGTCGGCCGCCTGCTCCAAGCCGATCTGGCGCTGGCCGGAACCATCCGCACCCTGCCGGGGCACTATCGTTTTCGCATCGAGTTGATCCGGGTCGCCGACGGTGCGCAGGTCTGGGTCGAAGACATGCTGATCGAGCATGGCCGCACCGACGGTCTTGAGAGCGAACTGGCCCGTCAGTTACTCTTCCATCTCCGTGCCAGCCTGAGCCAAGACGCACACTTTGCCTGGAGCGCAACCGCCATCACCGAGGATCGCCAGCAGGAACTGGACACGCCGCAACACCGCGAGGCCTACGAGATCTACCAACACGCGCACCACGAGTGGCAAAGCCTGCAGCGGCACCGCATGCAGGACGGCTTGCAACGCCTGCAGCGCGCCACCGAACTCGATCCCTCCCTCATCGAGGCCCGGGTCGATCTGGTCGAGCTCAGCATCGCGCAAGAGATCTACGGCTTCATGGCACCCACCATCGTTGCCGAACTGGTGCAACGCGCCGCCAGCCAGATTCCTCATCCCGAACGCAGCGCCCCGCGCATTCTGCCACAGCTCGGCTGGATCAACTTTCATGTCCACCGCGACCTGTCCAACGCACTCCAACTGTTCGCGCTCTCGGCCCACCTTCCCCACGAAAGCTGGATCACCGCCAGCCGTATTCTGTTTACCCTCAGCCGCCGTCGCTTCGACGAAGCACTCGAGATTCTCGATACGGCCATCCAGTCGGATCCTTTTTCGCCGGCTCTGCACGCGCGTCGCGCCTGGGTGCTGCACCTGAAAGGCGATGCCGAGGCCAGTGTCTGGCAGATGCGACAAACCCTCGAGAAGTTTCCCGAGCAGGAATCTCTCGCGCTCTATGCATCGATGATCTTTGCCTACAACGGCATGCCCGAGGAGGCCGTCAACTTCGCCCGCGATCTTGCCCGCCACCAGCCCTACTTCGATCCAGCCATGGCGACCCACGCCTATGCACTGGCCACGGCCGGAAAGCACGACGAGGCCCGCCAGATTCTCGAACGGCTGCAGTGGCTTAGCCGCGAGCGCTTCGTCATCAGTTCCTTCACGCCCGCCGCATGGGTCGCACTCGGCGATTTTCATGCGGCCCTGGAGGCTCTGAGTTCCGCCGACCAGGCACGCTGCCCGTGGTTCTTTTCCGCTCTCGCCGATCCACGACTGGCGCCGCTGGCCACCTACCCCGAGTTCCAGAAAATGCAGCAAATGGCTGAAGAGCTCGCAAGCAACGTCGTCTACTGCTAGAGCATTTTTCCAATACACGTGCCGTGTCCGGTTGCGCGCAAGAAAAACGGCGGCGAGGAATCCTCGCCGCCATCCGTTCTGTCTGCAATGTTTTTACCGCAGGTGTGGCTCACCGGCGCGCGCGCCAGTTTCGACCGGCTTGTTGTACCGGCCCAGAAAGGCGTTCCAGCGCACAATGGCAATCTCTTTGAGCATCTGCAGGCCATCGCGCAGATAGCTGATGCGCGTCCGCTCGTCGTGCGCCCAACTCACCGGCACCTCGGCGATTTTGAAGCCGCGCTTGGTGGCGATGAACAGAATCTCCGGGTCAAAGCCCCAGCGCTCGATGGTCTGCAACTGGAAGACGGTCTGCGCCGCCGTGCGCGTAAAAGCCTTGAAGCCGCACTGCGTATCGGCAAAGTGCAGGCCCATGATCAACCGCGTCACGCCGTTGAAGCAGCGGCCAAACAGTTGCCGATAGAGCGGCTGGCGATGCGTCTGGCGACTGCGGTCAAGCCAGCGAGAACCGATGGCGATGTCTGCTCCCTGCTCGATGGCGGCAAACAGCCGCGAGGCCTCTTCGATCGGTGCCGACAGATCGGCGTCGGTAAACATCACCACTTCGCCCCGCGCCGCGAGAATGCCCGAACGCACGCTATAGCCCTTGCCGCGATTGGAGGGATTTTTCTCAAGCCGCACTTCGGGATTTTTCGCCGCGAAGTCCAACACCACCTGCACGGTGTCATCGGTTGAACCATCGTCGACCACCACCACCTCGGCCGACCAGCGCTGCGCGCGTATCGCCGCGACCACCGCGACCAATGCCTCGGGAATACGCCGACTCTCGTTATAGGCCGGAATAATGATGCTGTACTTCGGAAATTGCATACCTTGCCCCAGCGCTCATCGTCCTAGCTGCTGGAGCAACGAAGGCTCAGATTGCAGAGAGCGCTGTAGCTCATCATATCGTACCGGCAGCCCGGCAGCACCAGGGCCCCGAAACCCCATTCCGGGCCAAAGCAGTACAAATTGGATGCCCCATCGTCAGACAGAACCCGGAAAAATCAAAAAAGAGCTTGCATTTTCATCAACTTCTGACGAGAATCCGAGTAAGCGTTTATGCTGAATGCGGAGGCCCAACCGATATGACAAAGGCAGATCTGGTCGAGAAGGTTACCAGCCTAGGCGATTTGACGCGCCGCGACGGCGAGGTCATCGTGGAAACCATCTTCGACTCTGTGATTCACGCCTTGCAGGGCGGAGACAAGATCGAGATTCGTGGATTCGGTTCGTTCCGGATCCGCCAGCGCAACCCGCGGATCGGCCGCAACCCCAAGACGGGCGAGCGTGTCGATGTTCCTGCCAAGCGGGTTCCCTACTTCAAACCCTCCAAGGAATTGCGCGACTTGGTCAATCCAGACGAAGCGCAAAAGGCCTAAGGAGTTTTTGGCCTCCACACCCACCAGCCGCCGCCACCGCCGAGTTTCTCCTCCCGGCGGGGCGGTGTCTTCTTTGTGCTCTCCCCTCGCTCTGGCGCAAAGGGTCTAGGCTTTTTTGCGCGCAACAGGCTTCTTCACCTGTGCCGGCGCAATGCCAATCGCGGCCATCATGCGGCCTGCGTGGCCTTGCGAGGCCCTGTAGGAGAAGAACAGGTCTGTGCGGCATTGCGTGCAGCCGCCCATTACCGTGATCGCGCTGGCGCTCAGTCCGGCGTCGAGCAACTGCCTCCGGTTGGCCTCGATCAGATCCAGATGCAGACTGGGGCCAATCGGCGAATGACCCGGCGCGCGCTGGGTTAAAAACAGCATCGGATACTTGGTCCGAATCGGATCCGAATCGTAGACCTCGTGGAAGAGCTCCGGCGCATAGGCAAACTGCGACTCAAACTCGAGACGCACCTCTTCGCCCACCGCATAGCAGCAGGGGCCAATGCCGGGTCCGATGGCCGCCACCAGATCCTCTGGCCGCGAGCCGAACTCAAGCCGCAGTCGTCCAATGCCATTTTCGACGATGCGCTTGACCGTGCCTCGCCAGCCGGCATGGAAGGCGGCGACAATCTTCTTTTTGCGGTCTGCGACCAGAACCGGAATGCAATCGGCAGTTTGCACGCCCACAAGAAGACCCGGCCTGTCGGTAAAGATGCCGTCGGCCTTCCAGGGCTGCTCCCGCTCGGCGTCCGCCGCCGTCGCCCGGTGCAGCAGCGAGGAATGAATCTGCCGGAGCCCGACCAGCGGCGTTGCCGCGCTGCCAGTGACGGCGGCGACAAACAGGCGTCGATTGGCGACCACGTTCTTGCGCGGATCGTCGGCCGTGAAGCCAAGATTCAATTCGCCCGGAGCATCATCGGCGCAGTAGGCGCGGCTCTTGCCGCCCAACCGCGTGCTGAAGCCCGCCCGGAGCCATTCGATCTGGTCCCAACCGGGCACGGGCAGCCACTGCACGCCGTTTTTGGCCTTGGTCGGCGGCAGGGCCGGCCGGTTCAGATCCTCGGGCGATTCGCGATCGGGACGAAACCCGAGCGGACGCGCCCCGGCCTTGCCGCGCAGGCCGCGCTTCAGTCCGGCATGGGCAAACAGCTCGTCGAGAGCCTTGATTTTGCCATCAATGGAAGTGCTGGCGCCGGCCTTGGCTTTGGTCATACCGGCAGAGTCTTTTGGAGTGGACTTGGTCCGCATATCTTTTATGATTCTATCGGGAGTGGGCCTCAACGGAAACCCATAAAAAGCAATGGGCCCGCTTTCCAGCGAGCCCGCTCAAGAGGCAAAAAGGTGGGAAACCAGAGAGGATCAGTAGAAGGGAAAGGTTCTTATCGAACCTTCAGAAAAGAAGGGGTACCTTTCTTGGAAGGATTCATGTTGGGGAAGCCTCTGTTGATACTTAATAAGATGCACTTCGGAAGAAAAAGTTGTGCGCTTTATGAAAAAAATTCACGGAAAACTGTTTTTTCGCCCGATTGGGTTCCCTGCCCGCTATTGCCCTTGACGGCTCTGGCCGTAGCAAACTGCTAACATCTTTGCTTGCAAGCGGAAGCATATATGCGCATGATTGCAGTGTGAAGCTATGGCATGCGATCGCGGGCGTGGGAGTTTTGCTGGCCGGTGGCATCTATGCCTACCAGCATCAGGCCGAACTGGGCCTCGCGATGTCTCTCACCCCGGATGCACTCGAACCGGCACACATGAAATGGCAGAAGGTCGACCACACGGAAGACGGCTTCAAGGTCGAGTTGCCGGACACCGAAAACCAGAGCCAGGTCGATGCGCAGAACGCGGTCGGAAGCACCGAACCGATCAACATGATCTCGGCCGAACCTGACACAAATACCAAATTTTCAGTCTCTTGGGCCGATGACCCGCCGGTGGCCCGGGCCAGCCGCATGGACCCGAACCTGACCATGGACGCCGCGCGCGATGCCGCTCTGGAGCGTACGAAATCGACTCTGGCCGCCGAAAAAAGACTCTCCTATCAGGGAGCCCCGGCACGCGATTTCAGCGGGCGCAACGCGGATGGCGGCGTCTTCAGCGCCCGGCTGATCTTTTCCGGGCGCCGCCTTTACATGCTGATGGCGAGCTTTCCCGCAGCCAGCGCCCGGCGCGACAAAGATGTCACCCGCTTTTTCAACTCCTTCGCCATGGTGAACAACGGCCGCTAACTGATTTCTTTCCCTGCACTTTTCTTGGGACGCGCACAATACTCGACGGCGCGCGTGATCCAGCCGACAGGCAGAAAGCGCACCGCAAAGGCCAGCAGTCGCCCGTCGAGGCTCGGCAGCACCGTCCGCCGCCCCCGTGCGAGCCCGTCCAGCGCCTTGCGGGCCACCAGCTCCGCGCTCTGCATCGAACGCATCTTGAAGGCATCCGCGCGGGCCACCGCAAAAAATTCACTATCGGTCGGCCCCGGGCAGAGCGCGGTGACTTTGACGCCACAACGAGCCACTTCTTCCGCCAGTCCCAGCGCAAAAAACCGGTCAAAGGCTTTGGTGGCCGCATAGGTGGCGAAGTAGGGCAGCGGCTCAAAGCTGGCGGTCGAGGCCAAAAACAACACCCAGCCCCGGCCGCGCGCGACCATCGGCGGCACAAAAAGCCGCGCCAGGCGCACGGAGGCCTCGCAGTTGACACGCACCTGCGCCAGCTCCTGCTCTTCAGGGCTTTCCACAAAACGACCGCTCTGGCCAAGCCCGGCGTTGTTGATGAGGATTTCGACGGCCAGCCCCTCGGCCTCGGCAAAGGCAAAAATCCTCGCCGGGGCCTCGGAGTCGAACAGATCGGCGGCAAGGACGCGAACCTCGGTACCCGAGGCACGCAGCTCGGCAGCCAGGGCTTCAAGCCGGTCGCGCCGCCGCGCGGTCAGGATCAGCCGCGCTCCGCGCCGTGCCAACTCGCAGGCCAAAGCCCGGCCGATCCCTGCACTTGCGCCGGTCACCAGCGCCCATTTGCCGTCGAACTCCGCCATTTCTGTCTCCTACAGTTCGCCGCCCGCAAACTCCTCGTTAAGCCATTCGGAGAAGGCGGCAAACTCCTCATCGCGGCCAAGGAAGTTGCGCACCATTTGGCGCCCCGGCAGTGAGCCACCCTGCTCGAGCACAGCCTTGCGGTAACGCCCGGCCGCCGGACAGCCCAGCAGATCCTTCGCGTCGAACTGCGCGAAGAAGTCGAGCGCGATCACCTTGTCGAAGGCGTAGGTGTAATAGTTCGACGAGTAGCCGGTCAGGTGGCCGAAGCTCGCGTACATGCGGTTGCCCTCAAGCCAGCGCCACGGCACCAGACTCGTGTAGAGCTGCTGCGTGGTCTCGTCGAGATCGATCGACTTCGGGTCGCGATCATGCAGGTCGAGCGAGATCGTCGTGTAGTAGAGCTGCGTGCGCACCCAGTCCGCCCGCCCAAAGGCACCCGCGCCCTTCATCTTCTGGATGAGATGCGAGGGCAGCGGCTCGCCGGTCTGATAGTGCCTGGCGAAGGACTGCAACAGCGCCTCGTCGCGGAAAAACTCCTCGAGCATCTGTGAGGGAACCTCGATGAAGTCGCCCTCGGTGGCAAAGCCCGACAGCCCCGCCCACTCCGTGTGTCCGCCGAGAATCGCGTGCATCAGATGGCCGAACTCGTGAAAGTAGGTGACCACGTCGGAGTATTGCATCAGGCCCGGGTCATCCGGTTCGCCACCCGGGAAGTTGCAAATCAGCGCAGCCTCGGGCAACGCGCGGCCGCGCACGCCGGTGACCACCGGAGCGGCCGAGAACCACTTGTCCTTACCCTCGCGCGGGTGCATGTCGAGATAGAAACGACCGGCCAGCTTGCCCTGATCATAGACATCATAGACGGCAACGGACTCATGCCAACTGGGCACATCCACGCGGCGGTACTCGACGCCGAGCAGCTTGGCCGCCGTTGCGAGCACGCCCGCTTCCACCTGCGCATAGGGGAAGTAGGGACGCACGGATTGCGAGTCGAAGTCGAAACGCTCGCGGCGAAAAAGTTCGTACCAGTAGCCACGGCTGGTGATGTCAATCTCTTCGAGGCCGGGCTCAATGCCGCGTGCGTAGTTGAGAATCAGCGCGTGCTCTTTGGCCGCGCCCTCGCGTGAAGCAGCTTCGAGTCTGGCGATGAAGGCGCGCACGTTGGCCGCCGAGCCCATCATCTGGTCGGCGGTGGCAAGGTCTGCCCAACTGCGAAAGCCGAGAATGTCGGCGATCTGCTGGCGTGTGGCAAGCAGGTCAAGCAGGATCTGCTGATTCGCGGGATAGGCGCGCGTGTTGTAGGCGATAAACATGCGCTCGCGCAGGCTGGCCGAGCGGGCAAAGGTCATCACCGGCTGCATATCGGGCTGGTCGGTCGAGATCGTCACCCGGCCGTCGATGCCGGCCGAGTGGCGCGCGCGATAATCCTCTGGCAGGCCATCCAACTCGTCGACGGTCGCGGTGATGGTCTTCGCGCCCTCCTGGATATTGCGGCCAAACTCGAGCGAAAGCGTGGTCGCCTTCTGCTGCAGATCCTGCAAATGCGCGCGCGTCGCATCATCCTTGTCGACGCCGGCCAACCGGTAGCCCAGCAAGGTGCGCTCAACGTAATGCCGCGTGGGCGCATTCGCGCCAGAGAGGTCAATGGCAGAGAGCGCATCGTAAACGGCGCGATCAAGACTGAGAGCGCTGGCGGCCATGGCCACGCGCTGCGCCTCCTCCTGTGCCTGGTCGCGCACGGCCTTGTCGGGAGCAACGGAGTTGAATACGCCCACCTGCGAACCGGCCAGCATCAACTGCTCAAGCACCTCGTCATAAAGCCGCAGCGTGTTCTCAATGGTGCGCGGACCGGCGACGCGCCTGATCGCCTCAAGGCCCGCCTCATGCGCCGCCAGACGCGCGGAAACCCAGGCGGTGAGCGCTTCCGCCGAAACTGCGCCGCCCGACTCCCAGGCGTGCAACTCTTGCGAGGAATAAACAGAAGACATCCGAAAGACCTCCTAAAACAGTGCGCCGTGGACAGACTGCTCGCTGTTCACGGACTGCATTCTTTTTTGATGCCGCGCACCAACGTCGCGCTTCATGCGCACGGTCGATTTCAGCTCGGCTCGCCACTCTCGGCGGGCGGTGCGACGCTGGGCGCGTTGAAGACGACCCGCACCCGGTCGCCACGATAGAGCGCACGCACTGCGGTAAAGGCCTTGCCCTCGGCATCGCGCACGGTGCGCGCCACAGACAGCAGGCTCGAACGCGGCGAGATGCCAAGCAGTCGCGCTTCGCGACGGCCGGCGGGCTCCGCCGCAACCGACTCATCAATGCGTGCCGCACGCACGCCATACTGCTCCGCGAGCGTGCGCGAAAGGGAGCGGTCGGCAAAGTCGATTTTTGCGATGCCGGAGAAGCGTTCGAGTTCGAGAAAACTTTCTTCAATGAGCAGCGGCTCGCCGCCCACCGCGCGCAACCGCCGCAGATGAAAGAGGGGCGTGCCGCGAAAGACCTCAAGCTGGCGCGCCACATCGGGCGTGGCCGTGGTTTTGTGCGCGGCCAGCACACGCGCACTGGTGACCAGCCCCATCCGTTCAATCTCTTCGGTAAAGCTGGTCGGCCTGCCCAGCACGCGTTCCATGCGCGGCCGCGTCACAAAGGTGCCGCGCGCTTTTTGCCGCACGGCATAGCCAAGGCATTCGATCTGTTCCAGTGCGCGCCGACCCGCCACGCGGCTGACCCCGTAGATGCGCGCCAGTTCCTCTTCGCCGGGCAGCGCGTCGCCCACCGCAAGCTTGCCGGTGCGGATCATGCCCATCAACTGCGCCTGCATCTGATCGGGCAGCGGAATGAAGCTGGTCTTGTCGAGCGGCTGAAACGGCAGCGCGCGCTGCGGCGGAGCAGCCTTCTGCCCTGCCTCAGCTTCCGTTCCATCCATCGTCTCTATCGTCGTCACGAGCCTGTCCTTGACGCGAACTTCATTCTTGCGATCGTCTACTGCTCACCCCAACTCAACTTGTTGCGCAACGCCGCAAAGAAGCCTGTATCACCGAGACGCACCAGTTTAACCGTATGGCTCGAACGGCGGCAACGCACTTCATCGCCGCAGTGCAACGCAACCGCCGTCTGGCCGTCCACCGTGAGCGAGGCAAGGTTCGGCACGCCTTCCACGCGCACCGTCAGCTTGGCATCGCCACGCACGACGATCGGCCGCAGTGTCAACAGATGGGGACAAACCGGCGTCACCACCAGCGCATCCACATCCGGCGTAAGAATCGGTCCATTGGCAGCGAGCGTGTAGGCGGTCGATCCGGTCGGCGTTGAAACAATCACGCCATCGGCGCGAAAACGCGCCACGCGCTTGCCTTCAAGCTCCACAGAAAAATCGCCCATGCGCGCAATGTCGCCCTTGGCCACGACAATCTCATTCAGCGCGCGGAAGCAACACACATACTCGCCTTCGCGCCACAGCTCGGCATGCAGCATGGCGCGCTCATCCACCTGATGACAGCCCGAGCACCAGCTTTCGAGCGTCGAATACAGATCGCTGAGCTTGACCTCGGTCAAAAATCCAAGATGGCCGAGATTGACGCTGAGCAAGGGAATGCCGGTGGCGACAAAGGCCCGCGCGGTGGCCAGCAACGTGCCGTCGCCACCAAGCACAATCACCAGCTCGGGACGAAACTCGGGAAGATTGCCGAGTTCATCGGCCAGCACGCCAGGGCAATACGGGCCGCCCTCGAGGTCGAGCACTGGCTCGTAACCACGCTCGCGCAACCACCCGATCAGCTCCGGCAGAACCTCGGCCAACTCCGGCTTGTTTGGTTTGCAAACAATTGCAACGCGCATCTGCGCTCCAGTCTATAAGGTTTTCGCACGCGCGAAGCAGCGTTGTGCGCGTTTCAAGCATTTTTCCAATTGCTGTAGAGCGAAAGCTGGATACCAAGGGGATTTTTCCTCAAGAAAAAGACCCCCTGCACGCAACCGAACTCTGCACGTATATTGGGAAAATGCTCTAAAGAATGTTTTTCCGCGCCCAGAGCAGAAACTCGCGATTGCCCTCGGCACCGGTAATCGGCGAATCGATGACGGCGGCAACCTTCCAGCCGAACTCGCGCACGCACGCAGCCACCTTGTCGACGGCCAGCTTGTGCGCATCAGGATCGCGCACGATGCCGCCGTGACCAACATACTCGCGACCAGCCTCGAACTGCGGCTTCACCAGCACCACGGCCTCTTCGAGCGAGGGCGCGGCAGCGACCACCGGCGGCAACACCAGCGTGGCCGAAATAAATGAAACGTCCATCACCAGCAGCGACGGGCCCGCGTCCTTTTCCATCAACGCACCCGGAGCAAGCAACCGCGCATTGGTGCGCTCGCGCAGGTCAACACGCGCGTCATTGCGCAATTTCATTGCGATCTGCCCAAAGCCGGTATCGACGTCGGTCACGCGCACCGCACCGTGCTGCAACAGGCAGTCGGTAAAGCCGCCGGTCGAGGTGCCAATGTCGAGGCACCAGCGCCCCGTCGGATCAATGCCCCAGCTCTTCAGCGCGCCTTCGAGCTTGAGCCCGCCACGGCTGACGTAGCGCAGTTCCTCGCCCAGCAGGCGCAGCTCCGATTCGCTCTCGACCGCTGCACCCGGCTTGTCGATCTTTTGCTCGTTCACCATCATGCGGCCGGCCAGAATGTAGGCCTGCGCACGAGCCCGGCTCGGTGCCAGACCGCGCTCCACCACCAACAGATCCAATCGTGTTTTGTTCTTCGCTGCCATCTACTTCGATGCCCTCATCTTGCCGCCGGGCAACAGATCGAAGTCGCGACCGCGCCAGAGAATCGTGCGGCCGTAATAACTCGCCGCCCAAAAACAAAAACCCATCAGGTCCCGCACGGGATAAAGCACGAGCAGGCCGAACCAGCTCCGGTCGCCCACCACCGCGCGGCCCACCGCCCATGCCAACGCCCAGCGCGTCACCACCGCCCAGCCCAGCAACGCCGCGCCCAGCCCCGCGTGGCCCATCGCCAGCAATACGAACAGTCCCAGCAAACCAAAGGGCAGGCTGAAGGTAAGCGCCGTGCCGAAGTGGCCCTTCGGTCGCGAAAAACGCGTCGACTTCATCCACCGCACCTGATGCTTCATGGAAGCAATAAAGCTCGCATTGATGACCATGTGATCGATGGCGTAATGGCTCAGTGCGACGCGCTCGCCGAGCTTGTAGGTCTCATTGCCGAGAACAAAATCGTCCGCACAATAGTCGGCCGTCACCTTGAAGCCGCCCATTTTGCGAATGGTTGCGCGGCGAAAGGCCATGGTCGGCCCGAGCACAAACTGCATGCCCTCCATCCTCCGCGCCACCAGCACACCCGCGCTCATCTCCACGCTCATGCCGACGGCCTCAAGCCGCGCCCACAGGCCACCCTCGGCTGCAACGCCGCGATACAGGCAGCACATGGCGCCGACCTTTTCATCGGCAAAGGGCAGGGCCACCGCGCGCAGATAATCCGGCTCCACGCGCACATCGCTGTCGCTGACAACCAGAATCTCGTGCGAGGCAGCCGTCTCCATCTGCTCCAGCGAACTGACCTTGGCGTTGATGTAAACATCCTCGCCGGTCAGCAGAAATTTGGTTGGAATCTCGGGGTACCGCGCCGCCACCGTGCGCGCCAACTGGAAGCCCTCATCGGCCTCGGTACGCGCGCAGAAGAGAATCTCGTACGCCGGATAATCCTGGTGATAGAAGCTATCGAGCCAACCCTCGAGGCCGGGCTCCATGCCGTGCAGTGGTTTGAGCAGTGAAAGCGGCGGCGTAAAACCAGCCCGCGCGGCAACGGCCGCACGCGCCGAGCGGCGCTCGCGCAAAAACTCCGGCACGGCCCATAGGGTCATACCGGCAAAGACCGTCGAAGTGATCAGGCCGAAGACGGCCAATCCTAGAAATACGTAGAACATGCAGGGTCTAGAATACGCGCACCGGGCGGGCGCGACCAATGATGCCTTTCTTGAAAAATCGGTGGGCGCGGTACGAAGGGACTCCGCCCACGCCGCAAGCACAAAAAGCTAGAAGCTAAAAGCTCATAGCTAACGGCTGCTTTACCCATTCTTCTTGCGCGCAACGGCCTTGTGCTCGACGACGCGCGGCACAATGGCGGCGCGCTTGAGCGGCACGATGGCCCCGGAACTGGGCACCGCGGCCTGGAAGCGCGAGAGCATCTCCGTGCGCACATATTCGACGAAGCTCTGCATCTGGCGATTCATCTCCTCCATCCGCTCCCGCATCTGCAGGATGATGGCAATGCCGGCAATGTTGACCCCGAGATCGCGCGCCAGATTCAGAATGAATTCCAGCCGCTCCAGATCCTCGTCGGTGTAGTAGCGCGTGTTGCCCTCGGTGCGCGAGGGCTTCAGCAGCCCCTCCCGCTCATAGAGCCGAAGCGTCTGCGGATGAATCTCATACATCTCGGCCACCGCCGAGATCATGTATACGCCCTTCGCTTTTTTCTTTGCCGCCATCGTCCCTTACCCGAGTCCCTGACCTGGCTGCAAGCCGTTAGCCCGTAGCCGTTAGCCTCTAGCTCTTAGCTCTTGTTCCCTAGTCCCTAGTCCCTAGAACCGTCCTACACCTTGTCGAACAGCCGCACGCGCGGATCCTGATTGTTCAACTTGGCCAGCTCGCGCATGATCTCGCGGGAGCGTTCATCCTGCAGGTGCGGAACCACGACCTCGATGGTTACGATCTGGTCGCCACGCTGGTCGGAGCGGGTCGCGCTCTCGACACCACGCTCGCGCATGCGCAGCTTCTGGCCATTCTGCGTGCCAGGAGGAATTTTAAGTTGCGCACGGCCATCGATGGTCGGCACGTCCACCTTGGCGCCGAGCGAGGCCTCGGGCACCGTCACCGGCACCGTCAAATGCACATCATCGCCCTCGCGCGTAAAGACCGGGTGCGAGCCGGTGCGCACAATCAGATACAGGTCGCCATTGGCAGCGCCATTGACGCCGGCATTGCCCTTGCCCTGCAGCCGGATGCGCTGGCCGTCGCGCGTGCCCGCCTTGATGCGAAACTCGACCGTCTCGGTCGCATGCACCGTGCCCTCGCCGTGGCAGGTCATGCAACGGTTCGAGGTCTTGCCGGTGCCATTGCACTGCGGGCAGGGTATGGTGAACTTCATCCGCCCGCCCATCTGCGTCACCTGGCCCGAACCATCGCACTCCGGACAGCGCATCGCGCCCCCCGTCGAGGTGCGGCCGTGGCAGGTCGGGCAGCTATCCTGGCGATTGACCTGAATGCGTGCCTGTCCGCCGCGAATCGCCGTCCAGAAGTCGACCGTCACCTGATATTCGAGATCGGTGCCCGGCTGCGGCCCGGCGCCCTGTTCCGGCTCGTGCGCGCCGTTGAAGATGCCCGAGAAAATGTCCTTGAAGCTGCCCCAGGTCGAGGAACTTCCTCCGCCCGGTTGCGGGTGACCGCCCGCGCCATTGAAGCCGGAAAAGTCGAACCCGTCAAAGTCGACCGTCGGCCGTGCACCGGCCTGTTGCTGGCGCGCATACGCCTCGGCCTGCGCCGGGTCCACCTGATCGGAATAGAACCCGAGCTGGTCGTAGACCTTGCGCTTCTTCTCATCGCTGAGCACATCGTTGGCCTCGGAGATTTCCTTGAACTTCTCCTCGGCACGCTTGTCGCCCGGGTTCACGTCCGGATGATAGCGCCGCGCCTGCTTGCGAAAGGCCTTGCGAATCTCATCGGCCGTGGCCGTACGCTTCACGCCAAGCGTCGCGTAATAATCCTTGTTCGTCGTGGGCATATCTTCTCTGGGTTCGACCTTCCCGTTGCTACTTTTCCATTCCAATCACAACTGTTTCCACCGCGATCAGGCAATCTGCCGAATCTTCAGTGCGCCCGTCTCCGTCCGTGGAGCCGGGAATATCTCTCGCTCAATCCGCGTTTTCGATTCGCGATCGGCCAGCGCCAAATCATACGACATCTGCATCTTCATCCAGAAGTCCGGCGTCGTACCGAAGTAACGTGCCAGCCGCAGGGCCGTATCGGCGGTAATGCCGCGACGCTCCCGCACAATCTCCGAGACCCTCGTCACAGGAACACGCAAGGCAAGGGCCAAAGCATTGGCCGAAAGTCCCAATGGGACAAGAAAATCCTCACGCAAAAACTCGCCGGGATGAACTGGGGCCCCTCGCTGCTCCGGTTTACGCGGAATACTCATCGAACCCATCCTCGCAATCTTAGTGATAGTCAAGAATCTGGCATCCTGGCCGTCCCAACGAAAACAGATCCGATACGGCTCATTGATTCGGATGCTCCAGAACCCCTTTCGGTCGCCTTTCAATTTCTCCAGCCGGTTCCCCGGCGGCTCCCGTAGATCCTCAACCGCGCTGGCATAGTCCAGAGCCTGCAGCCGCCGCGCCGCAACCCGGGCCATCCGCGCCCAGCGTCGGCTCTTCCCGGTAAGGAAAACCGCTTCCGTTTCTTCGTCCGCAAACGACTGGATCATGCTTAACGTTGAACGTAACACGGAAAACGTTCAACGGCAATCTCGCGCAATGCGCATGCCGAACAGCGATGCAAAGGCGGGGTGAGCAGCCAAGCTGCCCACCCCCCCAAGCTCCTGCGCCCGAAGGGCGCGTGACCGCACCGCAGGTGCTACTTCTTGTCGTCGACGTCCACGTACTCGGCGTCGATCACTTCGCCTTCCTTCTTGGCTTCGCCGGCAGGCTCGGCATGTGGTGCCGCCTGTTCCGCCGTCGCGCCCGGAGCAGCACCCGCCGCCGCATTCGCCTTGTAGAGCACCTCGGCGAGCTTGTGGCTGGCAGCCGTCAGCTTCTCATAAGCAGCCTTGAGCTCGGTTGAGCTCGGCGTGCCTTCGAGGGTCTTCTTGGCCTCGGCCAGCGCCGCCTCAACCTCGGTCTTGTCGGCCGCCTGCACCTTTTCGCCAGCGTCCTTCAGCATCTTGTCGATGTTGTAGACCAGGCCGTCGAGCTGGTTGCGCGACTCGATCTCGTCCCGCTTTTCCTTGTCCTCGTTGGCGTGCGACTCGGCTTCCTTGGCCATCTTCTCGATCTCGTCCTTGCTCAGACCCGAGCTCGAGGTGATGGTGATCCGGGTATCCTTGCCGGTGGCGTTGTCCTTGGCCAGCACGTTCAGAATGCCGTTGGCGTCGATGTCAAAGGTGACCTCGATCTGTGGCACGCCGCGCGGCGCGGGCATAATGCCGCCCAGCTTGAACTTGCCGAGCGTGCGGTTCTGCGCCGCCATGGGCCGTTCGCCCTGCAGCACATGGACCTCAACCTCGGTCTGGTTGTCGGCCGCCGTCGAAAAGGTCTCGCTCTTCTTGGTCGGAATCGTCGTGTTGCGCGGAATCATCGGCGTCGCCACGCCACCCAGCGTCTCAATCGACAGGGTCAACGGCGTCACGTCGAGCAGCAGCAGATCCTTGACCTCACCGGCCAGAACACCAGCCTGCACGGCCGCGCCAATCGCCACCACTTCGTCCGGGTTCACGCCGCGATGCGGCTCCTTGCCGAACATCTCCTTGACGATTTCCTGCATCTTCGGCATGCGGGTCTGGCCACCGACCAGAACCACCTCGTCGATCTCCTTGGTCGTCACACCGGCATCGGCCAGAGCCTTCTTGCAGGGCTCGAGCGAGCGCTGCAGCAGGTCATCGACCAACTGCTCCAGCTTGGCGCGGCTCAGCTTGCGCACCAGGTGCTTCGGCCCGGTCGCGTCCGCAGTAATGAACGGCAGATTGATCTCGGTCTCGAGCGTCGTCGACAGCTCGATCTTGGCCTTTTCCGCCGCGTCCTTCAGACGCTGCAGGGCCATTTCGTTGCCCTTCGAGGCCAGATCAAGACCTTCCTCGGCCTTGAATTCGGTAATCAGCCAATCGACAATGCGCTGGTCAAGGTTGTCGCCGCCCAGGTGCGTGTCGCCATTGGTCGACTTGACCTCAATCACACCCTCGCCAACCTCAAGCACCGACACGTCAAAGGTGCCGCCGCCGAAGTCATAGACCACAATGGTCTCGTCCTTCTTCTTGTCGAGGCCGTAGGCCAGTGCTGCCGCCGTCGGCTCGTTGACGATGCGCTTGACATCAAGACCGGCAATCTTGCCGGCATCCTTGGTCGCCTGACGCTGCGCGTCGTTAAAGTACGCGGGAACGGTGATGACCGCCTCGGAGACGGTCTCGCCCAAATAGGCTTCGGCCGACTTCTTCAGCTTCTGCAGGATCATCGCCGAGACCTCGGGCGGGGTATATTCCTTGCCCTGCGCCACCACGGCCACGTGATCGCCCTGCTGCGCCACCTTGTAGGGGACCATCTTCATCTCGTCGTCGACTTCGTTGTACCGACGGCCCATGAAGCGCTTGATCGAGAAGATCGTGTTCTCCGGGTTGGTGATCGCCTGACGCTTGGCCACCTGGCCCACCAGACGTTCGCCCGACTTTGAAAAGCCCACGATCGACGGCGTCGTCCGCGCACCTTCCTCGTTGGGAATCACCTTGGGCTCACCGCCCTCGAGAACCGCCACGCACGAGTTCGTCGTGCCCAGATCAATACCGATAATCTTTGCCATAACCGTTTCCGCCTCAGAAGAAAAATCTAACATTTCTACGATGCTCCATGAGTGAGTTATTGTCAAGTTTATCTGATCACAATTTCATAAACTCATTCCACCCTGCCCCGCACCAAATTGATTCTTCGATATTTCGCGAACCTCAGTCCATCTCTTCCCGTCCTAATAGGCAAGAACATCCCCCATTGGCGCATCGAACCGCTCATCGGTTACTCTTGTAGCCGCTCCTAACTCATGCCTACTGCCGCCGCGCGAGCCCGCTATCCACTCACCCAAGGGGTCAACCCCTGGCTGGTGACGGTATCGGTCATGCTGCCGACCTTCATGGAGGTGCTCGACACGGCCATCGCCTCGGTGGCCCTGCCCTACATTGCCGGATCGGTCTCGGCCTCGAACTCCGAAGCCACCTGGGTGCTGACCAGCTATCTTGTTGCCAATGCAGTCATTTTGCCCGCATCCAATTGGTTCGCTCTGCGCTTTGGCCGCAAACGCTTTCTGCTCAGTTGCATCATCATCTTCACTATCGCCAGCTTTTTCTGCGGCGCCGCGCCCTCGCTCGGCGTGCTCCTGCTCGCCCGCGTCATGCAGGGAGCCGGCGGTGGTGCGCTGCAGCCACTCTCGCAATCGATTTTGCTTGAGAGCTTCCCCCTCGAAAAACGCTCCATGTCGATGGCGGCCTATGGGTTGGGCATCGTGCTCGCGCCCGTGCTCGGCCCCACGCTGGGCGGCTGGCTCACCGACACCTTCAGTTGGCGCTACGCCTTTTACATCAACATTCCGGTCGGCATCCTGGCGGTGATTCTCGTCAGCCGCTTTGTCCACGACCCGCCCTACATCAAAAACGCCAAGGTTTCACCCTTCGACAACATCGGCTTCGGCCTGCTGATTGTCTGGAGCGGCTGCCTGCAGGTCGTGCTCGACAAGGGGCAGGAGGATGACTGGTTCGGCGCGCTCTGGATTCGCTGGGCCACGGCGGCCCTGCTCACCACCCTGGCGCTCTGGCTCTGGCGCTGCTGGAAGAAGCCGGGCAGCCTCGTCGACCTGCGCGTGCTCAAGGATCGCAATTTCCGTACCGGCTGCCTGCTGATCTTCATGCTGGGCATGTGCCTCTACATCACCATCTCGATTCTGCCGCTTTATTATCAGGAGATTCTTGGCTATACGGCCTTCACCGCCGGCATGGTCGTCGGCCCGCGCGGCATCGGCTCACTCATCGGCTCGCCAGTCATCGGCATTCTGGCCACCCGCGTCGACCAGCGCAAATTGATGAGCCTGGGCTTTGTCGGCTTCGGCCTCTGCGCGCTCGTCTTTGGCTCGATCAACCTCTCGATTGGCCCCACCACGCTGCTAATCGCCATCACCGTGACCGGCTTCGCGCTGAGTTTTGTCTTTGTGCCCATGGCCACACTGATGATGTCCACCATTCCCAATCAGGCGATCGGCAACGCAACGGGGCTGTCGAACATGCTGCGCAACATCGGCGGCTCGATCGGCATTTCCATGGCGACGACGGCCATCATCCGCCGCGCGGCGTTGCACCAGAACGACATCGGCGCGCACCTGGACCCGTCGAACCCGATGCTCCAGCAGAAGACGCAGAGGATGGCCAGCTATCTGGGCCACCACATCGGGCCACAGGCAAGCCAGCCCGGCGCCCTCGGCCAGCTTTACGGCCAGCTCGTGCAGCAGGCGACGATGTTTGCCTACATCGATGTCTTTCGGTGGACGGCGCTGCTGTCATTTTTGTGCGCGGCCTGCGTCTGGCTCTTCCGCAAGCCGAAAAAGCAGGGGCTGCCGCCGATCAACGCGCATGAACTCTTTCACTAAAAACGAATTACGCCGCCACTTCCGGCGTTTTTTCCGGCTCCGCATCGCCGAAGACGCGAACCCCGCAGGCGCGGGCGGCGGTGGCCAGTTTGCCACCGAAGGCGGCCAGCACAGCCGAGCTGCGCATCGCCAACTCCAGATAGGTGGCCTCGTGAACGCTCAGCCCGTGGCAGCGGGCCAAAGAGAGCACATCGGCCTGATGCACCAGCGGCATCTCCTCGTCCATGAAGATCAGCGCGTGGGCCAACTCGTTCAAATAGTAGGCCGTATCGGCGGCCTGCACCACGCCCAGCCGCTCGCCGGTCAACGCGCCGTTCGCGACCTCCGCATACCAGAAGACCGGAACCAGTGCATCGCCGGTCAAAAGTTCGCTCAGAACCTTTTCCGCCAGAAGAGCTTCCTCAGGGTCAGCTCTCTTGAAGCGCCAGGCCAGAACCACCGCGGCATCAAGAACCAGGGTCATAGCCCCCCCTTTTCCCTACAGCCACGCAGCGCCGCATCGCTGACGCCCTCGATCTTGGGCAGGGCCAGAAGCCGCCGTACCGCCTCACCCACGCGGCGCCGGTCCACACGCTGGGTGGGCACCAGATCCACCACCGGCTTTCCGCGCAGCGTGATCGTGAAGATTTCTCCCTCTTCCACCAGCCGCACAATCTCCGAAAGTCGGGTCTTCGCTTCGAAAATTCCTACCGTAGCCATATCTTCTCTATCGGCAGAAAAACAAACCAGTTTACGAACTGGTTTGAGAATGATGGCTCTATAGCATTTTCGGAATTGCTGTAGACCGAAAGCAAAAGACCAAGTGGCTTTTTTCTCAAGAAAAAGCCACCTTGCACGCCACTGAAAAAGTCTACGTGTATTCCGAAAATGCTCTATTTCCTGGAAATTTCGTCCTGCTGCCAGGGCCGAAAGCGTCCCAGTTCCTCGTCATACTCTTCCATCCGGCCGGTCAAAATATCGTAGTACCAGCCGCGCACCGTCAAACGCCCCTCGGCCAGCGCCCGCGCCACCGAGGGCTGCGCCTTCAGGTTCCCCAGCTGCGCCACCACATTGCCCCGAATCAGCGAGGCCAGCCCCGCCGCATCCCCATCGGCCGGGTCCAGCGGCTGCTGATGCTCAAAGGCCTGTTCCACATGCGAAAGCCAGCTATGCACATGCGGCATCCGGTCGCTGTCGGGTGCGAATTTGTGGTCGTAGATCGCCTTGATCGCGCCGCAGTCCGAGTGCCCGCACAAAATCGCATGCCGCACCTGCAGCACCTCAATCGCGTACTCGATCGTCGCCGTACAACCGTCCACATCGTTGCCCGTCATCGGAATCATATTGCCCGCATTGCGCGTAATAAACAGGTCCCCAGGATCGGTGCCCAGCACCAGATCGGGCACCACGCGCGAATCCGAGCAGGAGATGAACAGCCACTCCGGCTGCTGCCCTTCGGCCAACAGGTGGAACTCCTTTTGGCGACGCGGAAAAATCTCCGCGCGAAACTTTCTGTAGCCAACCGCAAGCTTATCCAACGAACGACCTCCTCCTCTAGGCTATCGCATACGCAAAAACCGGAGGCTTGCGAACTCGCACAGCCACCGCCCACAATAAAGATCACAGGAGATCGCATGTATAAATTCTGTTATTCCCTGGCCGCGCTCTGTCTTGCGACGGCCGGCCTCCAGGCCCAGTCGCTCATGCCAGCGCCGCTCGCCGACCAGAACGTGGACCGCATCGCACCGGCACTGCGCGCTCAGGTGGACCGCATCGCCACTCAGGTGCTGGCACGCACCGGCGTTCCCTCGGCCTCGCTCGCCGTCGTGCAACACGGCAAGCTCGTCTACACGCACGCCTACGGCACCGCGCGTCTCGAACCGAAGACCCCGGCCACGACCGCGATGCGCTACTCGATCGGCTCGATCTCCAAGCAGTTCACCGCCGCCACCATCCTCATGCTCGAAGAAGAGGGCAAGCTCTCCATCGACGACCCGGTCGGCAAATACATTCCCGGCCTCACCGACGGCGACAAGGTCACCATTCGCCAGATCCTCTCGCACACCGCCGGTTACCAGGACTACTGGCCCGAAGACTACGCGATGACGCCCATGTTCAAGCCCACCTCGACCGAGACCATCCTCGACCGCTGGGCCAAAAAGCCGCTCGACTTCGCCCCCGGCACCCAGTGGCAGTACTCGAACACCAACTTCGTGCTGGCCGGCGCCATCATCCGCAAGGTCTCCGGCCAATCGGTGACGGACCTGCTCACCACGCGCGTCTTCAAGCCGCTCGGCATGACCAGCGCCTGGAACTCGGACCAGCAGAAGCTCGGCCCCGCAGACGCAGCGGCCTATGTGCGCTACGGCATCGGTCCCTCGCGCCCTGCCCCCATCGAGGGCGCGGGATGGATGGAGGCCGCCGGTGAACTGGCCATGACGCCGCACGATCTGGCGCTGTGGGACGAGAGCCTCCTGGCCCAGTCACTGCTCTCTTCCAAAAGTTATAAAAAATTGTTTGAAGAGGTGAAGCTGGCCGACGGCAAGGGCTCGCACTACGGCCTCGGCGTCGAGGTCGACACGCTCAACGGCCACCGGGTCATCGAGCACTCCGGCGAGGTCTCCGGCTTCGTCTCCGATAATGTCGTTCTCATCGACGACGGCGCGGCCGTGGTGGTGTTGACCAATCAGGACGCCAGCTCCGCCGCCGCGCAGATCGCCCACATGGTCGCGCCGCTCGTCGCCGCCCTGCCGCAGAACCCTGAAGAAAAGCAGGCCCTCGCCATCTATCACGATCTGCAACAGGGCAAGATCGACCGCAGCCTGCTTGCGCCAAACCTCAGCGACTACTTTTCCCCGCAGGCCCTCGAGGACTTCCGCACCTCGCTCGGCCCTTTGGGAGAGCCACTCAGCCTCACCCAAACCAGCAAGGAACTGCGCGGCGGCATGACCTTCCACGGCTTCCGCATTCAGTATCCCGACCGCACGCTGCACCTGAGCACCTACACCTATCCCGACGGCAAGCTCGAGCAGTACATCGTCGCGCAGCAGCAATAATCCCCACACAAAGCCGCAAAAGAACAACGCCCGCGCACAATGCGCGGGCGTTGTTTCTTTGCGGCTGACAAAGTGCTGTTTTGAAACAAAGGGCAGAACAAACTTCCCCTACTCTATCGAAGCCCTCGAACGCACAACCAGCACGCGCGTCGCATACGGCTCCATGTTGAGATCAAGCTCGAAGCCCTTCTGCGCGGCCCGCGCGGCCACCGGCGCAATCGCGCCCGCCTGCACATCCCACAGTTCCACCCGCGCACCGGGCCCGGCTGCCAGCCTCACCGCGCCAGAAAACGCCGTCGCCGCTTCGTTGAAGAGCAGATACACCGTCGCATCCTTCCACCTGCGATGCATCATGCGCAGGCCATCCTTCGGAGCAGCGAGCGTGAGCGCGTTCGGCGGCAACGCCTGCGCAATCTGCTGCCACACACCCGGCGCAACAGGCATCGGTGCCGGCGCCGTCGTTGGCGGATAGGCTGGCGGCGTGGGCGTCACGGGCAAATCGACGGCCACCGTCGTCGCCCAGGCAAACTCCCCGGGCCTGGTTGCGCGCGCGTCGAGGTTTGTCTTCTCGGCAATCAGCGCGGGCACACTCCCAAGAAAAAGCACCGTGCCCCCCGACGCCGCAAAGGCATGCAACCGGTCCACCACCGCCTGGGGCAACAGATGCGCATGCGGCACGATCACCGCGCGATAGCGATTGCCGCTCAGCGAAACAAAACGGCCCTGTTCCAGCGGCAACAGGCGCGCAATCGCATCTTCATCAATCACGTCAAAGTCGACCTGATGCTCGGAGAGCAGCCGCTCGGTGGAAACAAAGGTCGCATCGGTCTTCACCTCGCCCCGCCAAAGATCCTCGCGCGACAGCAGCAGCGCCACATCGGCCGCGGGCCTTCCCTGACTCATCAGATAACTCATCCGCGCGCTGTAGTGCATCAGATCCGGATACGATGGCTCGCGCATAAAGGCCATCGGCCCGCCTTTGCCGTCAGTGCTCGCGGGGAAATACATCGTCTCCATCAGATTGATGCCGCGCACAAACTGCTCGTTCAAAATGTAGCGCGCCATCGCGGCATCGGGCAGCGGACGATAGGCGGCAAAGCTCTCGGTAAACGCGTGAGGATGGCCGTACACATGCGCCGCCGAGCTGGCCAGTCGCGGAAAATCGCTCACCGTGTCGGTCCAGATCTGATGCCAGATGGCGTCAATCCCCGGCACCTGCACGAAGCGCATCGCGCGAAAAAAGTCGCCCTCGCTGCGCGCCAGTTCAATCTGCTGTTCTTCGTGATTCAGATGCATCTGATACTCGAGCCCGTGGGCGGCGCACCAGTCTGCCTGCGGTTTGAAGAAGCCATCGCGAAACAGATCGGCAAAGACGTCGTAATAGTCGGCGCGCACCCGCCGCTGCTCCTCGGTGAGCGGAGCATCTTTGGCCTGCACCAGGGCTGCCAGATACGGGCGAACCTCGTAGCCCTTCTTCGCGCGAAAGGCCTCGAAAAACTTCGGCGTCCACGGCAGCCCGGCGATCGAGTAATCCGGCTCGTCACCGCGAAAGCCTAAAATCGTCTTGCCGAACTCATCGCCCACGACCTTGCGGTACGCCTCATGCGTAAAGGCCAAATACTGCGCCGTCGCCGCCGGATCAAGATAGTCTTCGAGTGATTGCGTCCCGTCCTTGGTGCGCTTCGGATTCGTATCGGAGCGCGTCGCCGAAGTGCGGAAGCCATGTTCGACGACGACCACGGTCCACGCACCGGCCGGCGCCGTCCAGTGCGCGTGGCCCTGCACAACAGGAATCTGCACCAGCGCGCCATCGGCACCAACGGCCGTCACCGCAACGGTATTCGCGGAGAGCGCCGCGTCAAAGCTCTCACCCGCCGCGATCTGTTTTTTCTGCGTGGCCACCAGCGCCTGCATGCGCAGTTCAGGATGCTCGGCAGAAAACTTTCCGCCCGCAAAGCCGCTCGGATACCCGGCGTCATCCACGATCCACAAGCGCATCTCGCGCTGGCTGACCTCGTGCACCACCTCGCGGAAAAAAGCCATGTACTCCGGCGACAGATAGGCGCGGTCAGAACCGAAGCCGTACTGCATCACCACGGCCCGATAGCCGAGCGCCTTCATCGTGTCCAGATCGCGCCGCACCACGTCTAGCGTGATCGCGCCATTCAATCCGTAATAAGGCTCAGGACCGTACTCGGCCGGCGGCGTCTTCCATGTGGAAGCCACCTCCGCGCGCGAAGGATTATTCAACTGCTGCCACGGCTGCTGCGCCGCACCCATTCCACAAAACAAGAGGCCCAAGACAATCTTGCCGCACACACGCATCATCACACACACCTGCATTGGAGTCTGCTTCCAGCATAACGGAAGCGCTGCCATCCTTCCGGTATGGGGCAACCACGCATAAAAAAAGCGGAAGATGCCGAAGCACCTTCCGCGCGTGCATACAGGCCCTCGGAGGCCTCCGTCGCAAGCGGCGGCAGCCCCCGAAGGGAGTTAAAAGTCCATCGTGATGCCAAACTGCAGATAGCGCGAACTGTTGCCGGGGCCAGAGATCGAACCAAAGCTCGTGCTGGCCGGACTGGTCGTCGGATTCGTGAAGACCTGATGGTTCAGCGCATTGAAGGCTTCCGCGCGGAACTTCGCGTCCACACGACGGCCCGCCGCGTTGAAGTAGAACTTCTTCATCGCACCGGCATTGAACAGATTCTGGTAGTCCTGGCGAACGTTGTTGAAGCGCAGCGGCAGGGTGCGCACATGCGAAACCGGCGCCTCGTCGTTGGCATAGTTCGCATCTGTCAAAATGCTCTGGAACGCATCCGTATTGAACCACTGCTTGACACTGTGCTTCGACGGTCCCTTGATGTCGGCATAGGTCTTTCCCGACACCAGGAAGCCATCCGTGCTGAAGCTCAGCGGCTGGCCGCTCTGAATGCGATAGGTTCCTTCCACCTGGAAGCCAACCAACTGCTTGAGCCAGTTCGGAGCATTGCTCAGAAACGGCTTGCCCGTGCCGAAGGGCAACTCATAGATTCCCGACAAGGCAAGAATCTGCGGATAGTCAGAGTTCGAGGTGCCGTACCAGGGCTTGGCATCGGCCGCATTCAAAAAGGTCAACGCGTCGAGCGTGCGCGACCATGTGTAGTTCGCCGTCAGGTTATATCCGTGCGAGAACCGCTTCTGCAGCGAGACCTGCAACGCGTTGTAGGAGCTGATGCCCGCCATGTCCGAACCGGAAACGCCAGAATACTGCGGATAGGGCTTGAGCAACTGCGACAACGACGCCGTTGTGCTCGTCAGCATCGACTGCGAAACAGGAACGGTAACACCATAAAACGGATTGGTGTAGCCATAGGTCAGCAAACTGTTGAGCGTGGTCATCGCCGAGGTGCGCGATGTGTCCGTGCTCAGATACTTCAACGGCACCGCATTCCAGTCGCGGGTAATGCGCGAGTGGCGACCCAGGTTGCCCACATAGTTGGCTTCCACCATGAAGTCACCCGGCAGAGCATACTGCACGCCCAACGAATAGTGAATGCTCATCGGGCTCTTCGGATTCCTGACGAACCACTGCGAGATCGAGGTGCCGATGTCCTGATAGAGGCCATTCGTGTTGCCCGACGGCTGCGTCAATCCATTCGGAAACGGATTGGCCAGCGTGCCCACATAGGTAACGCCGCTGTCGTTCGATGCCGTGGTCGAGGTCGTCTGCGAGAAGCCATCGGGCTGCGCATACTGCTGCAGTTCGCCGATGTGCTGATAGAAGATGCCGAAGCCGCCACGGGAAACCAGCTTGGGAATCGGATTGTACGAGAAGCCAAAGCGCGGCGAGAAATTGTACTTCTGCGGCGTCCAAACACCCTGGCCCGGCGTCGCAAACCGCAAGCCTCCATTGATCTGAGTGAAGCTGCTGGCGGGCAGAACCACGGCCTCCGTCGTAGCCACCGTCGCGGCATACCGCGCCACAACGTAATCGGAGATCGGGCTCTTCACCGACGAATCAAGATAGGTGATGCTCTTGCCGTTCCGCTCCTGGATGGCGCCGAAATATTCGTAGCGCACGCCAATGTTCAGGGACAGTTGCGGCGTCGCCTTCCAGTCGTCCTGCACATAGCCGGTCCAGTAATTGGTGTTGTTGGCGGTCGCCGCAGGAAGCGCCTCTTTGGTGCCTTCCGCCAGCCCCATCTCCATCTCGGCCATGGCCTGCCCCAGCGAGGTGCTGCTCACCATGCTGCCGTACTTCGAATAGGTGTTCTTCGAACTCACATACAGCTTGGCGTTGGTGTAATCGGCCTGATTGGCCTGGTAACGCCGCCACTCGATGCCAATCTTAACCTGATGCCGTCCAATGCTGCGATTCAAATTGACCTGCGCATCGTGAATCGTGTCGCCCTCATAACCAGGATCGGCACTGCCCAGCGTTGCGAATCCATCCGAGAAGGCTACATACGGAAAGCCCAAAAACTTCTCGGGAATCCCCGCCGTCGCATTGGAGTTGATACCCAGATCGGTCGCCGTCGTCCTCGCGTCGATCGTCGTCGTCGAGGTAAACCGCGTCAGCGAATAGCGCACGTTCAACAGCGTGTTGGCATCGAGCGTATTGATGTAATCGAGCACGGCGGCCTTGTTCTTGAGCACCGTCGTCTTGCCACTGGCACCCGGAAAATAGCGGTTCTTGCCCGGCTGCGTGCTGGTGCCGATCACATAGTGGCCAAACAGCTTCTGACTGTTGTTGATGGTGTAGTCGAGACGATTGACCTCCTGCCATGTATCCGTCAGGTTGGCCGCCGTCGAAACGTAGTTGTTGGCTCCCGATGTCGTCATCGTCGCCGAACCGGTCGGCGTCGTCGGATAGTACGACAGAATCTTCGCCGCCACCGGATCAATCGTCATCGCGTTGGTGATGATGTTGCCCGACACCGGCGTGCGCACATACGCGCCCGGGCACTTCGGATCCGCCGTGGTCGTGTACGGGTTATAAATCTGATAGGTGTTATACGCCGAGGTTGTCAGCTTTTTGCCCGTGCTGGCGCAGGTATACGAGGTGGTGACCGCCGTCGGCGCAACCGCCAGCAGAGCGGAAAAATCGCCCTTGACCTCGGCCTGCGTCGGAATGGTCATCGTCGAACTGCTCGCCGCCGTCACCTTGTGCGTGCGCTGATAGCCGGCAAAGAAGAACAGCTTGCGCTTGAAAATCGGTCCGCCCAGATTCGCATTCTCACTATCGAAGCGATCAGCCGGAGGCGTCGCCACCGCCGACTGCGAAAACTGCGGCGCATTCACATTCGGATTCTCGTACTTGCCATAGAAACTACCGTGAAAATCCTTGGTGCCCGACTTCAAACTCACGTCCATCGAAGCGCCACCGGTGTGCGCCTGCGAAGCATCGTAGGGCGAGGTCGTCACATGGAACTCATCGACCATCTTCTCCGCCGGCGCAAAGGCCATCGTCACCGAGCCGGCATTGCGGCTGTTCGGCGCGCCGTCCAGCGTAAACTCCGTGCGGCCGCTCTGCATGCCGTTCACTGAAACGCTCTCCGGCCCCGTACCATTGGTCAGCGTCGTGCTCGCCACACCCGGCGTCATCCACTGCATATCGGCAATGTTGATCGCCGGCAGCTCTTCAACCGAACGCGTCTCCATCGTGAAACCAATCACCGCGTCTTCGGTCTTCAACTGCGTCGCGTTGGTCGCCGACACTGTAATCACGTCGTCGATTCTGCCCACGGTGAGCTTGACCGGAACGCCCACACGGCCACCACTCTCAATGCGAACATGATGTAGGCTGAACTTCTTGAAGCCCGGCACGTTGACTTCAACCGTATACAAACCTGAGATCAACAGATCGAAGGTATAGGAACCCTCGCCGTTGCTCACCGTCTTGGTCTCAACGCCCGTGGCCTCGTTCAGCAGGGACACTTCGGCATGTGACACCACTGCGCCCGTCGGATCACTGACCAAGCCAGAGATGCGGCCGCGATCATCCTGTGCGGCGGCAACGCCAACCAGGAGAAAGAGGGCAAAGAACACTGGCAGAAAACGTTTCATGGTTCACTCCGTTTCATTCGTTCGACTTCTTGTCTTACTGGCAGAAACGAATGAATGGTATCCACACGAAAATTTGAGTGTCAATTGCCTTTTCTGAAAATTGTCGCTCTTTCTGGAAAAATGACTGTTTTCCAGGATAATCAGTTGTCTTTCTTGCTCCTTTCATCGCCCCAAATCGCTCCCGGCCCGTGTCCTGGAACGCGAAACCTTTTCCTTTGTACCGACCTGCGGAATCTCCTTGAACGGCGTGTTCAACCACGCTTTTTCTCTGCTCACTGAACCTCGAGGCGCTTTTCGGCTATCGCCAGCAACACGCTGTAAATTCAAGGCAGATCATCCCTGCAAGGCCCTCTTCGCATCCAAGATCCGGGACCGTTGTGGGCATGCCGTTTCCGGCGCCGCGCTTTTCGCCCACCAGCAGGCATCCACCCGCGGCAATGCCGCTCCCCCCTCTCATCTCTTCGAAAGGGTCACTTAATTTTCATCATTGCTTTTTCTGGAAGAAACAGAGCGTGACGGCCACGGCACTCTCCACCGCGGCAGACCAGCAAATGCCGATGCCTGGACGGTCTTTGCGAAAAGGACGCGCCCAATGAAAAAAGCCGCTTGCGCGGCTTCATCATTCACAATCTGTGAGATAAGAATGGTCGGGGAGAGAGGATTCGAACCTCCGACCCCCTGGTCCCGAACCAGGTGCTCTACCAGGCTGAGCCACTCCCCGACATCGTGGGATGTAAGCGATTTTCGAGGCGCGGCCTGGCGCGTAGGTCCTCAATCACTCACTGAACTAAGTGTAACAGAAACCCGCCCTTTCGTGGGCACTTCGCCCCCGCCCCAGCGCAATTCCTCAGCCCACTTTAAGAAAAATCCGTGGAAAACTTCTCGGCACTCCAGCGCAACTGATTGCGGCAAAAGAAAATCCATCCAGCGTTGCACACACCGGACAGTGTCTAATCCTTTTTGTCCGAGTTGTCCGAGGGCAGATCGAGCGCGATCAGCGTAAAGCGCGTGCGGCCGTTCTGCGGATCTTCAAAACCGACTACGTGCTGATGGCGCTTCGACCCGGCCTTCAGTTGAATGCCCTTGCCGAAGTCGAGACTGCTCTTGCCGTTCTTATCGTTGATGTTAATGTGGCCGCTCTTGCCGTCGCTGGCGCAGCTCAACCCCTGCGAGGTCATCGTTGGCTGGCCAATGGGCTTCTCGTTCTGGCAGGTCAACACCTCGCCGTAACGGCCAAGCGCCTGCTTGTAAAAGTCGGAAACCTTCTGCTTCGCATCCGGCGACTCATACTTGGCCACGCGCACGCGCAACTGCCACGGACCAAAGCCCAGATGCACGTCGGCGGAGCTGTTGTCGTTGTCCTTGACGGCAATCGCGCCTGGATAGGTGGGCAGCCCGAGGTCAGCCGCCGTGGTCTGATCGGTGTTCACGTGAACTCCGCCAAAGGGCGTATCTATCTGTACTTTCTTCTCTTTACCTTCTTCATTTTTGTCCACGTGCATGCGGCATCCGGCAAGGCCCGTCGCCAACAGCAACGCCCCCAGAGCGGCTGCGGATTCCCATCGGTTCGGCATCATGGTTCTGTACCTCTAGTGTGCTCTACGCAAGATAGATAAACGTGGTTCCACTGTACAGGAAACAGAGGGTTTTCGAGCAGTTTTTAAGCCGAAAAAGGCAAAAAATGCACGGAAAGCGCGAGGCCCCAACGAGGGGCCTTTTATGCCACAACGATCCTGTTTTCTACTACTTGGCAGGCTGTTCGAGGTAGGTTCCGAGAATGTGGGCACAACGCTCGACGAAGGCGCGGTCCTCGGGGGTGAAGGTGGCGCGCTGGTGGCTGTCAATGTCAATTTCACCAACAACTTGGCCGTGGACGCGGACAGGAGCGACGATCTCCGACTGGGTTTCGATGGAGCAGGCCAGATAGCGCAGGTCAGACCTAACATCATCCACAACAATGGTTTGGCCCTGGGCGACGGCGGCGCCGCAGATGCCTTCGGTGACCGGAATACGGGTATGGAGCGTGGGAGCACCGACGAAAGGCCCTAGAATCAGCATGTTGTCGTCCGTTGGGTCGAGCATGTAAAAACCCACCCAGTTGTAGTGGGGCAGGCGGGCGGCGATGGTTTCGACCGCAAACTTTTGCAAATCCTCTGCATTTTCAGCGGTTTGCGCAAAGGACTCAAGGGCGGCGACGATCTCGTCAAAAACAGGATTCGGCATAAAAAAGAGCTTACAACAGGCCCCCGGAAGGGCCAAATGCACCAGGAATGGTGCTAAAAAGGGCCCAAAAACGCGTTTTTCGGTGCGAATTCGTGTCAAAAAGCGGCGTTTTTCTGTTCTAAACGGCGCGGTCTGCGGTACCTGCCGGGCTGGCCGCTTGCCCATTTCTCAGGTGCTAGAGCCTTTTTCCTACACACGTGCCGAGTTCAATTGCGTGCAAGGGGTCTTTTTCTTGAGGAAAAAGACCCCTCAGCATCCTGCTTTCGCTCTACAGCAACTGGGAAAAGCTTTAGAAGATGAACTTTGCCACAAGCTGCAAATTGCGCGGGTTGCTGGAGAAGACCGTGTTCCACTGCTGGAAGGTGGACGATGAGGGGTTGAGCACGCTGCCGGCCCATCCGCCCGAGGCCGCCACGTCATGCAGCGCACCGGCGATGAACTGCTTATGGTTGAGGACGTTGAAGGCCTGCACCGAGAGTTCAAACCGCCGCGCCGAAGAGAAATTGATCCCCTTGGTGACGGTCAGGTCCAGATTGTCCAGCCGAGGCAAGGCAATCGTATTGCGGCCAGCGGTGGAGCGAGCGCCGATCTGGGCCTGAATGTACTGAGCGTTCGGGTTGGTTGCCAGATAGGCGACCGTGGCTCCGTTGCTGTTGGTCAGCGCCGTAACGCCTGATCCGGTTCCAGCCTTGCCGTTGGGGTTGTAGATGGTGCGATCCCCGGCCGAGTCGTTGTTCAGATTCGAGTCCACCTTGCTTTGCGCGGTGACGTGTTCGGGCGACTCGACCTGATAGAAGGGTGAGATGGTGTAGTTGCCCAGCAGGTTGCGCGCCAGCCAACTGCTGGAGTGCTTGTAGAAGGGCAGTTCGTAAAAGCCACCAAAGGTGAGGCGATGGCGACGGTCGAGCGTGGACAAGGCACGGCTTTTGCCAATGTTGTGGACATCTTCAGCGCGACGCGGGTCCACATCGCTGGCGTAGAAATCGGCCGTGTTGTTGTCGATGTTCTTGCTGAAGGTGTAGGAGGCCTGGAAGGAAAGTCCCTGCGAGAAGCGCTTGTTGAGCTGCGTCTGCAGGCCCTGATAGTTGGAGGCACCCCAGGGAACGTACTTAGTGATGGTGCTCTCAAAACCGGCAGCGGAGTAGAGGGGATCGAAGGTGGACTGCGCCTTGAGCCCAGCCAGAGTGGTTGAAAGAGCATCGAGAACGGCCTGCGTGGGCTTTTCGGTATAGGTCGGCAGATACTGAGAGTCGCTGACGACGGGACGACGGTCAATCTGCGCCTGCACGTTCAGGTGCGCTCCGCGACTGCCGACATAACGAGCCTCGACAAAGAAGTTGTTGGCAAAAGAGTGTGAGATGCTCAGATTCCAGTTCACACTGTAGGGATAAAGCTGATGGTTGGCGATGGCGGCAGAGGTGGCAGCACGCGCTTCGGCCGCCGTGGCATAGGTGGTCACCTTGCCCGAACCACCGGCCAGGGCACCGCTCGCAATGAAGTTCGAGGTCTGGTTGACGAGGCTGGGCACATCCTCGGTGACGTTCAACTCGGGCGGCAGCGTGGTGATGCCGATGTTGTCGTAAAGCACGTCATAGGCCATGCCGAAGCCGCCGCGCACGACGGTGTCATCCTTGCCCGTCGGCTGCCAGGCAAAGCCCAGTCGCGGAGCAAAGTTGCGCTTGGGCGCGGTCGGAGCCTCAAAGGTGATCAGGCCCGGAACGTCGGCAATGGCGTTGAGCTTCTGCAACTTCTCCGAGTAGGGAATGGAGGTGAACTCATAACGCAGGCCGACATTCAGGGTGAGGGTACGCGAAAAGCGGATGACATCGTTGGCATACCAGTAGATTGAGCTCTGATCGCCGTAGTAGACCGGCACGCCGACGCTGCGCTCGCCGAGGACATCCGGGCTGAGATCGTGCAGGTAGTCGTTGAGATAGGTGTAGTCGTATTCTCCGTGCGAACGCTGCACGAAGGACTGCGGCGAGATCACCTTGCGGCCCTCGATGCCAACGCGCAGATCGTGCCGGCCCTTGCGCCAGACCACGTTATCGACGAGTTGATAGGTGTTCTGAATGGTGTATTGCGGCGCGTTCACGTCAGGGCCGAACTGCAGTTGCAGGTCGGTGAAGTTGAACGAGGGGAAGGTGTCCAGCCCCGTGAAGGTGAAATCCGGCGAGGGTGTGTCGTTGTAATAGCGATTGAAGCCTATGCGCACCTCGTTGGTCAGCGAGGGAGAAAAGGAGTGGTACTCGTTGAGCGCGATCAGGTGGCTGCGCGTGGGACTGGTGCCATAGAACACGGGCAGGTTGGGTGCAGTGTCGGGAGTGTCCTGCTTGTAGTAGATGTAGCGGCCGCGCACGCTGTCGTGCTGTGAGAGCGTGTAATCGATGGCGGTCACCGAGGTCATGTTATTGGTGAAGCTGGGAGCAATGATCGGCAGGTTGCCAATGGGCACCGCATAGGCCGTCCCTGAAGCGTCCTTGACGGTGATCGTATCCGAGGCCGTGGAAGCCGGGCTGAGATATTTTTGCAACACCGCCAGGTTGGTGCTCGACAGACCGGTGATCGAGTTCAAAAGGGTGTAACCGGCTGCGGTTGGCGCAAAGACCGTAGTGGCACCCCCCGCCTTGCCGATGGGGTTGTACTCGAGATTCTGAAAGAAGAAGAGACGATTGCGCAGAATCGGCCCACCCACCTGACCGCCAAAACGATTGTTGTCGTAGCGGGGATTGGTGGTGGTTCCTGAACGCTTGTAGGAGTAGTCGAGCCCATTCAGATTGCGGTTCTGCATGTACTCATAGCCGCGCCCGTGAAACTCGTTGGTGCCGTTCAAAATCACCTGATTGAACTGGCCTCCGGAGGAGTGGCCGAACTCGGGCGAAAACTGGTTCTGCAGCACCGTGAAGTCGGCAATGGCATCGGTCGGCACCGAGATCAGCGGCGCGTGCACCGACTTGTTGTTGTTATCGACGCCCTCAATGGTGAAGTTGTTGTTATAGGGCCGTTCGCCGCTGACGGAGGGTCCGCCACCAAGTCCGAGGCCACCGGTCATCTGCACACCGGCGTTCATCAGCGACATGTTGAGCACGCCCGACCCCGTCGAAGCCAGCGGCAGATCGGTGATCATCCTGGGGCTGAAACTGGTCTGAATCTGTGCCGTGGAGGTGTCGAGCGAGATGGCCGCCCCGGTCACCTCGACCGTGGTTGACGACGAACCCAGGTTGAGGGTGAAGTCCAGGGTAACGGGGCGATTGAGAACGACGTCGACGCCGGTTTTTTCTGACGGCGTGAAGCCATTCTCATGGACGATGACTCTATATTGTCCAACGGGCAGGTTGACGAAATGGTATTGCCCCTGGCTGTTGGTGTATTCGGTGTGGTGGATATTGGTGGCAACGGCAACGGCTTCTACCTGTGCACCGGGGATCGCGGCCTTCGAGGAATCGTAACAGGTTCCGAGCAGGTCTCCACTAACAGCCTGCCCCCAGACACTTTGTCCTAGCAGCAAGAGCAGCAGGGAAAAAGCGCAAAGGAATGGTTTAAATATTTTTTTGTATACCATTACGTATTGTATGCATAGATTGTTTTGGACTGAAACGCTCTTTATCGGTTCCTTATTTCGTCTACGCAAATAAATGGTTCTTTGGACTGGATCGGCATCGACGGGGGAGAGCGAATGGAGCCAACACTGATCTGGACGGGGTTGTGAAAGGGCAACCGCAGATCCCTCGGCTCACCACCCCCAGGCTGAAGAAAACGCCTGGGGCCCCGTTCGCTCGGGATGACAGGGCCTTTGTTGTTAGGCCCCATTCGTTCGGGGGATAGCTAGGGGGGAGGGGCAAAGCGCAGGGGCTGAAG
>DBTV01000036.1:0-3394 GCA_002307235.1 Acidobacteriaceae bacterium UBA1307 | reverse complement strand
GGGCTGAAGCCCCGCCTTCCAGGGGGAAGAGTTTTGCGGCCCGACTGAAGTCGGGCCCTGACACAATGCGACTCACCGCCCCCAGAAGAAAGCGCCTGGGACCCCGTTCGTTCGGGATGACAGGGCTTTGTTGTTAGAGGCCGTTCGCTCAGGGGATAGCTAGGGGGAGGGGCAAAGCGCAGGGGCTGAAGCCCCGCATTCCAGGGGAAGGGTTTTGCGGCCCGACTGAAGTCGGGCCCTGACACAATGCGACTCACCGCCCCCAGAAGAAAGCGCCTGGGGCCCCGTTCGCTCGGGATGACAGGGCTTTATTGTTAGGCCCCGTTCGTTCAGGGATCGCTGGGGGTGTGAGGGGCAAAGCGCAGGGGCTGAAGCCCCGCCTTCCAGGGGAAGGGTTTTGCGGCCCGACTGAAGTCGGGCCCTGACACAATGCGACTCACCGCCCCCAGAAGAAAGCGCCTGGGGCCCCGTTCGTTCGGGAGAACGGGGCCTTTCCGTAGGGGTTACTGCTCCTTGGGGTTACTCGCCGCACCAGGCGTCGAAGCGGCCTTCGCGGATGGCCGAGGCCATGGCGGCGATGTCGCCGGCCAGGACGCGGTCGCCCTCGAGTTTGGGAACGATCTGGCGGACAACGGCACAGGCCTCGCCGATGGCGCGGGCGGGCTTGAGCGGGGCGCGGAACTCGATGCCCTGGGCGGCACACATCAGCTCGATGCCGACGATGCGCTCGAGGTTATCGACGATGGTGCGGAGCTTGAGCGCGCCGGTCATGCCCATGGAGACGTGGTCCTCTTTGCCGCCGCTGGTGGGGATGGTGCCGACCGAGGAGGGGTGCGCCAAGACCTGGCAATCGTTGACGAGGGCCGCCGAGGCGATCTGGGCGATCATGAAGCCTGACGAGAGGCCGGCCTCGGGCGAGAGGAAGGCGGGCAGCCCCTCGTTGATGTCCGGGTTCAGCAGGCGGTCAATGCGGCGCTCGGTGATGCCGGCCAGATCGGTGAGAACAATCGCAGCGTAATCAAGAACATAAGACAGAGGTGCTCCGTGGAAGTTGCCCCCCGAGAGCACGCCGTGATCGAGCGTCGTGAGACCCGGCTCGGGAAAGACGAGCGGGTTATCGGTGGCCGAGCCGGATTCGACCTGAAGCACGCCAAGGATGTGATCGAGCGCGCCACGGACGGCGCCGTGGACCTGCGGCATGCAGCGGAGGCAGTAGGCATCCTGCACACGGGTATCTTCGTCGCGATGCGAGGTGCGAATCTCGGAGTCCTGTATGAGGGCGCGGAGATGGGCGGCGGTGGCAACCTGGCCGGGGTGCGGGCGGGCGGCGTGGATGCGGGCATCGAAGGCGGTGGGGGTGCCCATGAGCGCCTCGAGCGACATAGCTCCGGCCAGATCGGCGAGCCGGACCAGACGCCAGCCGCGCAGGGCGGCAAGGGCTCCGACGGAGGTCATGGCCTGGGTGCCGTTGAGCAGCGCGAGGCCCTCTTTGGCCTGAAGGACGACGGGCGTGAGACCGGCGCGGCGCAGAGCCTCGCCGCCGGGAATGCGTTCCCCCTCATAGAAGGCCTCGCCCTCGCCGATGGCGACCAGCGCAAGGTGAGCGAGGGGAGCCAGATCGCCGCTGGCGCCGACCGAACCTTTTTCCGGGATGACCGGGGTGACGCCCGCGTTGAGCATGGCGGCAAGTAGTTCGAGAACCAGGGGACGGCAGCCGCTGGAGCCCTTGGCGAGCACGTTGGCGCGCAGCAGAACCATGCCACGGGCCTCGGCGATGCTGAGCGGGTTGCCGACGCCGCCCGAATGGCTGCGGACGAGGTTGAGCTGCAACTGCTCGATGCTTTCGTCGGGCACGCGGACGTCGGCGAGGCGGCCGAAGCCGGTGTTGACGCCGTAGACGGTCTGGCCGGTGGCCAGAATCTGCTCAATCCAGGCGCGGCTTTCGGCGGCGCGGCGCAGGGCCTCGGCATCCACACGTACCGGCCAACCCTTGGCCGCTACCCCTTCAATCTCGGCCAGCGACAGGGGCTGGCCCGCAAGAACGACAGTATCCATAGCTCCAATGCTAGGAGTTGGGCGGAAAAGCGTACACCCATAAACAACTTCATAATGGTCTTTTTGCCGTAGAATAAACTTTTATCAGCGAGGAACGGAATGGAAACCACGGTTCTTCTCGATTCTTATGGCCGAAAGCTCGTTGACGAGTTGCAGGCCAATGCGCGGCTGAGCGTGGCGGAACTGAGCCGACGGGTCGGGTTGTCACCGACGGCGGTCGCCGAGCGGCTGAAGCAGATGGAGGAGGAGGGCATCCTGCTGGGCTACGCGGCGCGGGTAGACCGGGCGGCGCTGGGGCTGGAGGTGATGGCCTTTATCCGCATGAGCTGCGCGGGGGCGAACTATCACCGGCTGATCGCCTACGCCGAGTCGATCGAGGAGGTGCGGGAGTGCCACCACCTGACCGGGGGCGACGACCTGCTGCTGAAGGTGACGACGCTGGACATGGCGCACCTGGAGGCGCTGATCGAGGCTCTGCTGCCCTATGGGACGCCGACGACGAGCCTGGTGCTGAGCTCGCCGGTGGAGCGGCGGCCGTACGCGGCCTCGGGAAGGCTGACGACGGTGACGCCGCGGACGCGGGAGCGGCAGAAGTTTCGTCGAGGAAATTGAGCGCGGCGCGCATCGAATCGGGGTGCTGGCTCATCCCAACCATAGTGCGTGATTCCCGCTTTGCAGAGCTCGAAGCTCTGGACTACACTTTCGTGGACGCTCGCAGCAGAATTGGACCCGGCCGGTGGTAAAATCCGCTCGGGAAAGCATTTGGAGGCGCAATGGCAGAGGCATCGTGTGACATCGGCCTGATCGGGCTGGCAGTGATGGGGCAGAATCTTGTCCTCAATATGAACGACCACGGCTTCAAGGTGGCCGTGTACAACCGCACCACCTCGAAGGTGGACGATTTTCTGGCCAACGAGGCCAAGGGAACCGAGGTGGTCGGCACGCACTCGATTGCCGAACTGGCGAGCGTGCTGAAGAGCCCGCGCCGCATCATGCTGATGGTCAAGGCGGGCGATACGGTCGATGCGATGATCGAGCAGATTCTGCCGCACCTGGATAAGGGCGACATCATCATTGATGGCGGCAACTCGCTGTTTACCGACTCCAACCGCCGGACCAAGGCGCTGGCGGAAAAGGGCATTCTGTTTGTGGGCAGCGGCGTATCGGGCGGCGAAGAGGGCGCGCGGCGCGGGCCTTCGATTATGCCGGGCGGCAACAAGGCGGCGTGGGAGCATGTGAAGCCGATCTTCCAGGCGATTGCGGCCAAGGTTGAAGACGGCACGCCCTGCTGCGACTGGGTGGGCGAGGACGGCGCGGGCCACTACGTGAAGATGGTGCA